>NZ_JADNAX010000001.1:0-966587 GCF_015550495.1 Romboutsia sp. 1001713B170207_170306_H8 | reverse complement strand
ACTAAGTTCGGACTAGTGCTTTCTGTTATTTTAAATTCAAATTCTTTATTATTTTGTATAAATTGAGATTGACCAACGATTCCTTGTTCTTCTCCATCTACTATCATCTTTATGTTAGTAGCTGTTATATTCACATTCCCAAAACTATCTATATCTAAAGTTCTTTTACCATTACCATCTGTTACAGATAAGTTCTTTGCATCTATCCAGTTACCTCTTAATTGACCTATCCAACCTCTATCAAGTGATAAAGTGCCTATAAGAGCATCATTTATAGCCATATTATCTACATAATTACTTAAATCATCTACTTTTTTAGTAGTAACTACAACTTGAGAACTAAATTCTGTTCTATTTCCATGACTATTCACGCAACATACTCTGAAATACCAGATTTCATTAGGTTTTGCTTGAAATAAAAAAGAACTTGTTTGTCCTGCATGTATTAAGTCAAATACATTAGGTGTAAAGTCCTTTATCTTACTTGCATATAGTTCATAATTGTAATAGACTTTATTTTCATAAGTCCAACTAAGCTCAATACTAGAAAATCCATATAGTTTACTAGATAAAACAGGTACACTTGGTAAACTGTTGGGGAAATCTCCAATATTCCCATCTGCCCCGGGAGGTCCTTGTGGACCAGGCGGTCCTGGTTTAGATTCTTCGCTTCCTCCACCTACAACATCACCTAGGGTAGTCCTTGGTTCTCCAACCTCCATACTATCATATCTCTCTTTTAAAAAATCATATGTAGTCTTTATTACTTTAGCTTTAGTATCTAAGTTATATCTATAATCTTTAATTCCTACTGTATCACATAGTTCTATTTTATCTTGTATATCTTCATAACCTGCGCATTTACTAAGAGGTATAAAAGATATTTTGTAATTAAACTTTACGAAGTCACATTTATTATTCTTAAAATATTTTTCTCCTAATATTTTTAATTTTTCAGTCGTTGGGATTTCTTCATCTTCAAATTTATCACTAAAATCTATAGTCTCTATAAAAGGTGTTTCATAATCTAATATCTTAGGACTATCTACATATGTAAATATTTCAGTTTCTTCTCCACTTTCTGCTGTATATTTAGCTATAGCTTTAATCCTAGTTATTAAACCTTCTTCATCTTCAGTATAATCAAGTCCAGTCATATTTTTGGAGTATTCTATAATTACATCATTGTCATGTCCTCGTTTATTTAATACATAAAAATCATAATTATCTCTTAATATTTCAGCACCAGTTCCAAATGTATCTATTATAGATCCTCGTACTCCACCTATTGCACTTAATAATTTTGTAGGTCCTATTTTAAAGTTTTGAGCATTAACTATATCTGAATGCCCTTTAAACTTTTGAGAGAACTGTGAGTTTCTAAATATCATATTTAAGCAATACTCACAACTTTGATTTTGTATATCTAATCCTTCTATCATATCCCTTTGTGCATCATAAGAAATATGTCTAGCATAAACATTAAATACACCTTTTATTGTCTTACCTACTTTATATATTCTAAATTGTTGATTTTTAATTTTATCATTAACATCTGCAGTAAATATATTACCTCTAATAAGTTTATCCCAATGAGGTGAAAATAATTGATATGTTATCTCTGCTTCAAGCATACCATTTCGTTCTTCTATTGTTATACCTTTTAAACAATCTGTTAATTCTCCTATAACTGTTCCTGTCTTATCATGTAGCTTAGGTATCATTTAATCACCTCACTTGGTTTAGCACTAAATAACAATACTACTTCTTCAAAGTTTTTAACTATATTTTCAAAATCTATCTGTCCTATAAATACTGCGTCTAATTTAGTTCCATCATCAAATACAATAGGTTTATATCCTTCATGGCCATTTAGCCATTCGTCAATCCTATCTGAATATTCTTTAGTATTTAAATCCCTAGCATCTAAATAAACTACTATTTCTAAATTTAAATTTTCTCTACTTCCATCAGAAACAATTAAATCCCCAGTTCTACCAGGGATTTCTATTAACTCAATTCTTTTTTTAGCTTTTGAAAGATGATTAGATTTTTTCACCTTTAAATTAAAATTTCTGCTACTTACTCCATTGAAAGTAAATTCTTTCATCTAACCACCTCCTAAAATGCTCCTTTTCGTTGCAAATAGAATGCAAGCTCTTCTGCTAAATTTTCTATATCTTGCTCTCTGTTATTTATAAAATTTTCTATATTAAGATTTATTCCTCCACCGATACCAGCTTCTCTTAATATACCTGGTAATTTACTTAATGGTAATATAGCCTCTGGACCTGCTTCTCCACCTACCATAGCTTTCCCACTCATAGGATTGAACCCAAACATTGTAGGATTCATCATTATCCCTCCATTTTTGTACCATTCTATACCGAACTTTGGTACTGATGGAGGATTTAAACTAAATTTACCACTAATATTTATATGAGGTAATTTTAACTTAGGTAAGGACCAACTAAAATTAAAAAATGATTTAATTTTTTGAATCGCATTATTGACTTTATTTTTAGCACTTTCCATTTTTTCATTAAATCCATTAACTATCTTTTGAAGAACAGTATTTACTATATTAACTGCGCCTTGAAAATCACCACTAAAAACTGCCTTAATAAGTGATATCGCCGTTTTAACAATGCTAGTAGCAGTATTTAACTTAGACGTAAAGAAACCAACTATAGATGTAAGAATACTAGCTGCTAAACCTAATATTTGACTTAATCCATTATTCCATACAACCTTTATTACTCCCCATGCCATAGATATTACATCCTTCACTATTGACATAACATTAGATATTATTGATTGTATTTGTGAAAATACTTCATTTACCTTATTTCTAAAACTTTCATTTTCATTATAAGCCTTTACTATAGCTGCTACGAATACACCAACAACTCCTACTACAGCCAATATTGGTGCTAGTAAGCTTACCATTGTCCCTATTAGTCCGCTTATTCCTCCACTAAGAAAAGCTACAACTCCACCTGCATTTGAGATAATTGGAGAAAATGTTGTAAATGCAAGTCCTACATTTCCTACAAATGAAACAAGTATACCTAATATAACTAAAACTGGACCAAGTGCGGCCAAAAGTCCACCTATAACTAATATGACGTTTTGCGTTTCTGGACTAAGATTTTGGAATCCTGTACATAGTTTAGATACAAAATCAGCGGCCCTTTCTATATGAGGTAACATTCTTTCTCCAATAGTTATAGCTACCCCTTCTAGGGCAGATTTCATTTCTGTTAGTGCTCCTTTAGCTCCTCCCATCATAGTATCCGCCATTTCATTCGCTTTCCCTGATGAATCGCCTATTGCAAATGCTAATTTATCGAAATCTTCTTTACTCGCATTTACAATAGAAGCCCATCCTGACATAGCCTCTTTACCAAATATAGTAGCAAGCGCATTAGCTTGTGTTGTTTCATCTAAAGATCCAATCTTATCTCTAAGATTCATCATTGTTCCCATAAGACTTACAGATCCATCATCATTTTTTACTAACTCAACACCATATTTTTCCATAGCAGCAGTCATAGAATCTGTAGGTTTTACAAGATTTGTTAAACCTCCTCTTAATGCAGTACCTGCAGCACTACCTTTTATTCCAGCATTTCCCATAAGGCCGATCGCTAAAGATAAGTCTTCCATTTCTATACCTAATGTTCCTGCTACTGGTCCTGCATATTTAAGGGTTTCACCCATTAACTCTATACTAGTATTTGCATTAGAACAGGTTGCAGCCATTATGTCTACGAATCCTTGGGTATCTTTTGCAGACAATCCCAAACCAGTTAATCCATCTGTAACTATATCACTAGTTGTTGCTAAGTCAGTTCCACCTGCAGCTGCAAGACTAAGAATACCAGGTAAACCATCCATCATATCTTGCGTTTTCCATCCTGCCATACCCATATATTTTAATGCTTCTGCACTTTCAGTAGCACTAAACTTAGTACTAGCTCCCATTTCTTTAGCTAATTTACTAAGTTTCTCTAAATCAGTTCCAGTTGCACCAGATATAGCAGATACTTCCCTCATACCTGCATCAAAATCCATTGCAGTCTTTGCGCTTGCAGCTGCTATGCCTGCTAATGGTAAGGTTATTCCTACTGTAAGTGATTTCCCTACACTAGTTATCTTTTCACCTGCTTGTCTCATTTTATCAAAGGTTTTTCCAACTCCACTACCTTTTTTATCAATGGAATCAAGTTTCTTTAAAGCTTCTTCATCTTTAATAACGATGCTCCCAAACAGTTTGAAAATCTCCATATATTAGACCTCCTTTCTAGCTTTCTTTTGCCTTATTTCAGCAACATCTCTTAATATGTCATCCATACTAGAAAGTGTATTTGTAGTCGGAATTATAAGTTTACTCTTATAATCACTAAAGCTTACAAATGTATTTTTATCCATATTAGGATATAAAGTAAGCCACATACTAAAAGCCTTGTTATCAAATTCTTTTTCATATGCTTTATTAATAAGCCTTATCGCATTTTCCCACTCCATATTAAGAATATAATCAATATTTGAATATCTGCTTAATAGGAGATCTAGGCAATCATCTACATCAATTTGCTTACAAGCGTAAAAAAATTGCTATCTTTAACCATATTTTTAAATTCAACTATTACCTCTGCAACTTCATCTAACTCTTTATTACCGAATTCTTCTCCAGAACATCCATATAAATCACCTAAGAAATCATTAACTTCATCTTGAGCTAAATGTAAATTTTCAAGTACATTTTTAAACATGTTTATACCTAGATTTATTTGCATAGATTCAGTATCTTTTGAACCAACAGTAACTCCACTCATATCTACTGTAAAATCAATTTTTTTTAGTATTCTAGACATTTTAAATATGTCATTTCCGTTTAACTTTCTTAATTTCATATCTTCCCTCCGAATTTAAAGGTATAAATACCTTTCTTTATTTTTCTAAGTACCTCAAAAATGATTTATTTAAGTCAATTTTTAAATAAAAAAATAGCACCAAATTAATAGTTCTATTTTTATAAATTATTTTATAAATTCAACCTCCCAAGGTTCAGTTTCTGATTCTCCTTCATCATATGTTCCTACATATGTTAATGCCTGTATAACCTCATCTTTATCTTGTAAAGTCCAGTCAAGATTTTCAAGGTTTATTGCATTTTTAAGGGTTATAATAACTCCTTTTCCTGCCTTAGTTTTTCCAGTCCATTTTACAGTTTTATAATCCTCTGTTGATATATCTGTTTTACCGGTTACCGTTGTATTAGTATCTGTTGTTGATTTCATACCAGGATAATAACTCGTAAAATCTTCTGGTAACATACTAAGAGCATTTATTGTAAGCTTAGGTACAGATTTGTCTATTAAAGTTCGACCTTTTACAGTACCTCTATCACCATCTGCTTCTATATCTCTATATTCTCTTTCAACTACAAATTGACCACCACCTCTAGTAACAGCTATATCTTTTTCACCAATAGAGAATACTCCATGTCCTAAAATTATCATAATTACCTCCTACTTTTTAAAATATGTTTGTACATTAAATCGAAGTTGTCTTCGCTTTAATGATTTATCTTCATCTTCAATCTTTAATCTTTGTTGCCTATAAAATGTCGGTAATACAAATTCATTAGGTAAATTTGCTTCATCTAATAACTTATCAATATTATCTGTTAAATCCTCTATACGTATTGATGAGTCGTTTCTATCCCATATATCAATTATTAATATTAAATCATCTCTATGGCTCTTTAACCCATCATTTATATTAAATACAATATATGGATACTCTGCATTTTGAGGTGCATTCTCATGATACACTCTTGAATGCTTAGTTTTTAAAGTTTTCAATATTAATTCAAGTAATTTATTCATCACTATTCAGCTCACTATATACTTGTTTTGTTAAAGTAGTAATTGTATCAACATTTTCAAGAACTGTAGGCATCAAAAAAGGCTCTGCTCTCATTTGACTATTACCAAGTTCCCATGCAGGTGCGTAAAAGGACTTACTACCAATTAGTAAGTCCTTTTCTCTTTTCCTTGCCCAATATTGTATACTTCTTCTTAACTTACCACTTCTCCTACGTGCTTTTCTTCTTACTTCACTAGCTAAAAATTGTCCAATGAAGTTATATACACGTTCAGGTTTTTCCTGTATTTTCTTTTTAGCCTTATCAACTTTTGAAATATATGATTTTTGCTCTGACCTAGTCTTAGCCATTTACAGCACCTTCTAATATAATTTCTAACTTATCTACACTTACTTCATAAGTTCTAATTATCTTATATTCTTTGTTATTATACCTTGCTTGTGTCTCATCTTCATATTCAAATGAATTTATTTCAAACTTAAATTCAGGTTTAAATCCACTAGCTTGTGCTTGATAAAATTCACTCTGTTTAATACTTTTTCTCTTACCAAATATCTCTTTATATTCTTTAGATTCAACATTATCACCTATTTCATTTTGTGAATATGTAATCTTTATTAATTCTAATACATCATCAAAACTACTCATTATATTCACCACACAAACTTAAATGTTGTTTTAACGATTCATAAGATTCTTGATATCTATCACTATCTTTATTATCTAATCCGAAATTAGCTTTGCAATATGTTTTAATTGCTCTTGATATCAAAGGATCATACTCATCTATTTTAACTACACCTGATATTTTTAAATCTAACTTAGCTTCTGATATTAAATCATCTATTTCTTCATCAAAGGCACTACTTTTTATTCGTAGTGCCAATTTTATTGATTCTAACATTAGAATCACCTACTTTAAACTGATTTATGAGTTAATATTACTAATGAATTTTTATCTAACACCTTACCATCTACTAACATTATTGTTTTAGTTATTTGGTCATCAGTATTATCATCTTCATATCTTTTCATAGTCATATTTAAATTTGTATTTAATACATAATCTTTTGGATTGAATAAGAAAGCAAATTTATTATCTGATTCTGGAGACTCTACATAGCTTTCCATATAGTCATTTAATATTGCTTTTCTTCCTAATAAAGTTCTTTCCGGCGCTCCATTTATTCCATAATTAACTCTAGCTATAGGTTGTCCTGTAGAGTCTTTTATAGCTTGGAATTTCATGAATGTTTTTTTAGTCATGAACCATAGTGCTCCACTTTCATACGCTAATGGTAATGCTGCTTCTGCTTCTATTAAAGTGTCATATCCTAATCCCTCAGCTTTAGCTATATCTATAGATTGTCCTTCAACTGGAGTTTCAGTTAATATCCCTTTAGGTTGACCTACGCCAGTTCCAGATATTACAGATTGTTCTATAGCTTTTGTCATAGCTTCAACGACATTATTTATAAGAGTTTTTTCAAATACAGGTAATGCTATAGTATCCATTTCTAAAGACATAGATACTGCGCATCTTAATTTATAATAAGCAAAAGTTATAGTTCCTTGTACTGCTTTCTTTTGTTTGTTACTTGTCGCTCCTTCTGATACCCATGATGCAACTGGTTTAACTGTAGATGTTGGAACTGTTACTCCACCTTTTATAGATGTTCTAGTTACTAAAGGTAATATCATACCTGTAGCTTCTATTTTTTCTATTATTTTTTCTAATACAGTTGTAGGTATCATTACTGATGCATCAGTAGTCTTAGTACTTTCATTTGAATTTACAAATTCTTTAGGCATAGATATACCTCTTGATACATAATTCATAAATGCTTTTCTGTACTCTACTGTATTAGTTAAATCCTCTGTAGTTGTATTATTAGTAGTATCTAAAACTACTGCTCCAGCTACATTTCTAGAATTATTAGCTATATTTGTTATTTTAGAATTATCTTTTAATGCATTTAAATTAGCTGCTGCTTTAGCTTCTTGTTCATACTTATTGTCTAAATCTTTTATTTCTGTCATTTTAGCATTAGCTTCTTCTATTTTCCCTTCATTTATAAATGATTCTGCTTCATTGTATAACCCATTTCTTAGTTGTAAATATTGTTCTTTATTCATATTTATATTTCTCCTTTTAATTTTAATAATTTTAATTGTGCTTCTAGTTTTTTTTGCATAAAAATATCAACCTTATTTTCTTTAGGTTGATTGATTATTGGATTAAAGTTTCTAAATCTTTGAAGTAGATTATTATCTATCTTACCTATTGAATTACACATGCTTACTGCACTATTTTTTAATAAATCTACCATTGATTTATCTACTTTTTCATTGGTAAACATTATTTCATCAATAAGTCCTAACTCTAGTGCCTCTTCTGCTGTAAGCCACGTTTCTTTATCCATCATTTGCTTAATTTCTTTTTCATTTAGTCCAGCTTTCATTATATAAGCATTTGCAATTGTCTTATTTGCCTTTTTCAATACTTCTACAGTATGCTCCATATCTCTATAATCTCCACTAGCTTGTGTTGAAACATTATGTACCATAATTTCTGCAAGAGGAGACATTTTACATTTACCTGCCATAGCTATAACACTTGCTATACTTGCACATAGTCCATGAATTTCAATTGTTACATCACCTTGATAGGTTTTAAGCATGTTATAGATATCGCATCCAGCAAATACATCTCCACCACCACTGTTGATTCTAACAGTTATAGGCTGACCATTTGCTCTACTTAGTGTATTTTGTACCATTTTAGGCGATACTGCCTGTATTCCATACCAAGAGTAAAGCCATTCATTACCACTTGCGACTACTTCACCTTTTACATCAACAAATATCAATATTACTCACCCCCTTTCACAACTGCCGTATCTAATCTTCTTATTGCTATATCTCCACCTTCAATTGGAGGCAAATTAAGAGCTCCTCTCCATTCATTCGGTGTTAATGAACCTCTATCTACCATTTGAACCAAATTTAATTTAGTAGACATACTAGCATATTGTAAATTAGACGCTTCGAATACAATTTTGTTACCAAATCCTCTTTCTCTTCTAGTAAATATTTTTCTAGTAAATTCATTACTTAACTGCATAGCTAACGGTTCTATTTCAGCTTCAAAATATGAAATCCATTCATCTTCAGTATATTTACTTTGTACTATTTTTTCATTTGTATTAAAAAATGAATAAATACGTTGTACAGTTTTTTCAGTTTGAGTTGCATTAGGTACATAGTCTTTTGGATCTACTTGTTTAGCATCAAACTTGGAATCTGTAGCAGCGGCTCCTCCACTATTCTCAATATTTAAGAATGTATCAGTAAACTTTTTAGTCTGCTCTTCCATATCTTCTGGTCTAAGAGTTTGATTAAATTTAAGTAACCAACGTATTATACCGCCATTTCTAACAGCTTTTACAATACCTTGGTCTGTTGTATTTACTATTTCCATCAATGAAGTAAGGGCTTTTGTTGGACTATCTCCAAATATGTCATTTTCATTGAAATCTTTTCTAATATGTATTATATCCTCATAAGGATAACTAACTATCTTGCCATTTTTCATATTAAATCTTAGGTATAAAAAACCATCTTTATCATATAAGGCTTCTATACTATCAGCTATTATAGGATACAATTCCATAGGATAATTATTTTCATCTCTATGTATATATATAAAGGCATTATTATTTAATTCTAGTTGATTTGTTATTTTTTCAAATAGCACTTGTCCTGTCATATACGGGTTAGGATCTTCTAGTAAAAATCTAATATACGGTTCTGGATTGACTGCAAATCCTTCTGCAGAATTCCTTATATGACTAGGAACTAGCTTACCTATAGCTTTAGCTTTCGGTCTTATGCAAGAACGCACTATATCAGATTGATATAATTTACCATTCCAAGCATAAAATCCATTTCCTTTATCTGTTATCATTTCATATCTAGTTAATGAAGGACTTTTATTGAAAAACTTACTTAGTATCCCCATTTTTCTCACCTCCTATCTAAATTATAGCTAGATACTCCGACATCTTATCTTTTAATACAACATAACCTATAATTAAACTGACAGCTCCATCTATACGTTTTCTACTATCAACACCTTTTATAGGTTGAATGTTCCCGTTTATATCAGTTTTTATCTCTGTATTAGATAAACACCATTTATCTATAGGATTATTATTGTATATAACTCTATGAGCCATTAAATCCGCTCTTAGCTCTTTCATAGGAGATGATAAAGTAAGAACTCCTTGTCTAACTTTAATCATTGCTTCTTTCCCAAATTCATTTTCATATGCCTGTAATAAACTATCATCAACATGCCAAGGATCATATCCTATCCAAGGAATATAAATATCATATTCATCTCTAATTTCTTTAAACCACTCTAACATATGAAATTTATTAACCTTATTACCAGGACATACTCTTAATAATCCTTGCTTTTCCCATAACTTATAAGGAACTCCGTCAGCTTCCTTATTATCTTCCAAATTATTAAGTTTTCCTTCTGGAATAAAGTACATTGACATTGCATAGATGTTTTCATCATTAGGTCTCATGCATAAAACTTTTGCACTTGCTAAGTCTGTAGTTTCTGCCAAGTCAAAACATCCTATTCCATACCTGAATCCCATATCTTTTATATTAAACTTAGTTTCATTATTAAGTTCATCCCATCTAAGCCATGCACTAGATGAGTTTTCCTTCATGTTAAAATCTTTAACCATAACTGTAGCCTTAAATGATGGATCATTTTTAGCCTTATTAACAAAATCTCTTAAATCTTGTATATTCTTTATTGTTCCTAATCCAGGATTAGCTTTTATCCAACGCTCCTCTTTATCCCATTCATCTTTATCATCTAACTCATAGATAAATGGTAAAAAAGTCTCATCAACTACTTTATCTGGATCATTGCTTGTATATCCATCTAAAACTTTACAAGCATAATCATACTGAGCATCAAATATAGATTCTCTAACAAATCCATTTGTAGTTATACAAAATAATAAAGGTTGTCTCCTTGCAGTCATTGACTGTTTCATTAGGTCATATAAATCTCTATTCTTAATAGCTGCCAACTCATCTATAGTTATCATGTGTCCATTAAGTCCATCAAGACCATTAGAATTAGATGCTAATGCTTTTATAAATGATAAAGTTGGATTAAAGAATAAGTCAGATTTTCTTTTTCTTATATGCTTACTAAGTAAAGGAGACTGTTTCACCATGTTATGAATCTCCATGAAACACTTTTGAGCCTGTTCTAGTTTAGTAGCAACACAATAATTTTCTGCTGCTCCTTCTCCATCTCCTATAAGCATATAAAGATTTACTGCAGCAAGTTCTGTAGTCTTTCCATTCTTACGACCTTCTATAGTTAAGCTTTCTTTATATTTTCTAAGCCCTGTGTCCTTATGTACAAACCCAAATATCGCTTGAAATTTTGCCTTCTGAAATAATTCTAATTTTAAAGTTGTACCCATAGCTCCTTGAGCTTGTTTACAAAATGTTTCTATAAACTCAATAGGCTTAAGGCTCAATTCTAAATCAAATATATAATCACCTTTAGGATTATATATATCATCAACTAATTTAGCATATACTTGCCTTATTCTTTGGCAAGCAACTATTTCACCAGATAGAATTTTTTGATAGTATTCTTCTATATACGTACCTGTCATTTTTTAATCTTCCCTTTTGATAAAAAGGCTAATAGTTCATCTGCTTCTTCTTTTTTCTCTTCTTCTGGTAAAAGATCTATAAGCTGTTTCATTACTCTAGAATATCTTTGCATAAAGGTTGTATATATTTTAACTTGAGGTCTTTCTCTATCAAAACTTTGGGATCCCTGCTCAAATATTTCAGTTAAACCATTAGTTAATAAATCTTCTCGCATTTCTTCAAGTGATATTTTCATGAATGCTGCTTCTTGAATTAACCCTTCTAGGACCTTAACCTTTTCTTTTGGAAAATCTTTATATATTTTTTTAAGTCTATTTATTTCAGTTTTAATCTTTTTTTCTTTTTCTAATTTCTGTAATAATTGTTCATTTTTGATTTTCATTTTACCCCTCCCTAATTTTGAAAATTTCATGTGGAGGAAAATATAGGTCCACTCCGACGGTCTCCTATGAGCCTTTATAAAAAAAATTATAGGGGGGTCTCAATAGGAACCAATTCCCCATTCTCATTGAATGTATATTCATCTTTTGTTGCGTTTACTTTCCTATGTATCGCTACATGACAGTTTCTACAAAGTAATACTAGATTATCTTCTCCTAATGTTATCTCTGGATTATCTATGTTCTTAGGACTTAACCATGTAACATGATGTACTTCTTCTCCAGGTTCTCCACATTTGTTACATAGCCCATGATACTTATTGAATATATATTCTCTGCATTGTTTCCATGCTTTACTTTTATAAAACTTTCTACTAAATTCTCGAGCCATACTCCACCTCATTTAGTGTTTTAAAACTGTACTAAAAAAGCCTAATATTTATACGAATATTATTATTTGTAATCCAGTTATCGTCTGTGTTTGTACCTTTTGAATCAATGGTTTTCTTAGGGAATACCATATTCATTTTATAATTTTTCTTCTTATATATATCTTCATTTTGTAACCTTGAATAAATAATCACCAAATTATAAGACATTCAAAAATAGAAAAATAAAAAAATCATCTAATAAGCCTTCTCAAAACTTGGCTGTATTGATGATACTTTTCCTTATCTAAACCTAAGTAAGCTTTTGTTTCTTCGATTGAACTATGACCTAACATTTCTTTAACTGCTATAATATCACAGTCATTCTCCATATAAACTGTATATGCATAAGTCTTTCTCATACTATGAGCTGTTATATCATCCATATCAAAATACTCTGCTGCTTCTTTTAATATTGCTGTAACTCTATCAACTTTAATATGACTTTTCCCTTTTCTAGATGGAAACATATACTCATAATCTTTCTTATCTCTTATGTATCTTTTTAATACAGTTTCTACCTCTGGAAGTATTTCTGCTTCTCTTGGTTTCCTATTTTTTTCTCTAATATTTTTACTATTTTTCTTTTTACCTTCTAAAATTTCAAACCTACCTCTTCTTAAAGCCTCTCTTACATCTCTAACTTTAAGCTCTACTAAATCTCCTGCACGATATCCAGTAGTAATTCCAAGTAAAAAAAGTATATAGTTTCTTTCACTCCTATATTTTAAATAGTCTTGGATATCATAAACCTTTCTTATGTCTTTTATTGGTTTTGAAGGTCTTTTTACTTTCTTCATTTTTAAAACATCCTCTTTCCCCTTTCTTGCTTTTATAAAAATTTCACATAAAAAATACCACCTCAATATGAGATGGTATTATCCTATGATGTTAATCTTTTTATGTCATTTTTATTGATACTGTGTCTTTTTTGCTATATTAACATATTATCACATTATACAGCTAATGTGTGGCTCATTATCGGCTCACTTTCACATTCTTCTTTAAGTGAACTATTCCCATATATGCTATATGCTATATGCTTTATAATCTTTAATTCTCTTCTCTTCACTGTAGCTTTAGAATAATTAATCTCATTAGCTATCTCAGATATTTTATAATGCTCATTTAACTTATTTCTTTTAAAATATCTGTATTCGATTATATCCTGGTCGCATTTTTCCATATTTTCTATAATTGATTTTATAAACTTATATTTTTTTCTTATAAAATCAATTTCTGATTCTTTTATATAAATCATATCTTTAGCACTTATAATCATATCATCTATGCCTTTTGTAGATCCTTTTGATTTTATACCTAAATTATCAAACCTAATATCTTTATAGCTATTATCTTTACTTTTTAATTCATCTATTTCTAATTCAATCATTTTGATACTATCTAATCTAGATGATAATGCTTTTAAGTAATTTCTAGTCTTAATGATATACTCTTCTCTAATATTCATATTTGATGCACCTCATAATATAATTTTTAGTGCATCCCCCTAATAACCTCTTTAAATTCTCTATCCTATTTTATATCCCTAGAATGGTAAATCATCATCTTCTATAGCCTGAAAACCTTGTGGATCTAATCCTGCAGGCTCAAACCTATCATTTTCATGATTTTCTTTCTTACTATCCAATGCATTTACTTTCATTGTATGAACTTTTGTAAATGTTCTATTTTCACCTTGTTGCGTCTTATAATTATCAACCCTTATACTACCTTGTATTCCAACTAATCTTCCCTTTTGAAGATAATTTGCACAAAACTCAGCACCTTTCCCTATTACTTCAACTGGTATAAAGTCAGTATCCTTTGTTCCATCTTTTTTAGTATAATCTCTATCAATTGCCAAGCTGAAATTAGCAACTGCAGTACCTGTTCCTGGTATATACCTTAACTCTGGATCTTTAGTTAATCTACCAACTAGTACAACATTATTAATCATTACTCTTCCTCCTCGGAACTTGCCTATTATCAATTCCATCTAAATATTTTTCTAATTGTTTTTTGATCAACTTATAAATCTTAACCTCATTATCATATTCACTCTTATACTTATGCTTTAAAACCTTAGCTTCATTATCCCAACAACCTAACTTTAAATTTACTGGTACTATAAAATCCTCTGTAAGCTTCATCTTCTCCACCCTAAACTAATGTTATTTTTTCCTAATTCTATTTAATTCAACTGTGATACCAACTAATAAAGTTAGTATCACAATTACTAATAAATTCAAATTATAATTATTCAAAAGCTATCTGTAACTCCTTTAATTTAATTATTTTAGCTTCTGCTTTTTTTCTGATTCTATATTTTTTAGTTTTCTTAGCTATAGCTTCATATCTTGCTACATCTTTTCTATAATTACAAGCTAAGAAGAATCTCAATATTTCAACCTTCTTACTATTTATTTCATTCTCTATCTGTATATCCTCTATAAGTTTTTCCTTTGTCTTTATAGTATTTATTAAAGATTTAATTTCTTTGTCTTTATCAAACTTTGCTAAGTCATACCCTGTTTGGTATCCCTCTTCAAAAGATGCTACTTTCTCTAATTTAACTACTTCTTCATGTCTACTTTTTAGCATTAACATGTTTCTTATCCTCCATTGTCATATATTTTTCTTTTTGTATTTTTACTACTACTTCATCTATCCATTGGCTTAATCTTACAACTTCTTCTGTTAAACCGTGCTTTATATATAGATCTCCTAATATTTGTTTTACATTTTCAAGCTGCTTCTCCTCTAACATGCTTATCCCCCTAGTTGTATTTTTAATTCCTCCATTAGCAAATCCCATGCCTCTTCTTTTGTTATCCCTTTTTCATTTGCTATTTTTAATGACATATCTCTTAGATGCTCTGCAGCTTCTCTGATTGTCATCATCTCTAAAATTGACATTTAAATCTCACCCTTAACTTTAATATTTATATCACATATATTACATCTAACTTCATCTATATCTTCTTTGACTATATAAATATATATTTGATTACACTTATTACACTCAAATCTCTTTAAAACATGCTTAGACTTATTTTTTAAAGAGTCTGTAATTAAGTTCTCTTCCTTTAAATTCAACAATATACTCACCCCAGTCATTATCTTCTTCATAACTACACATTTCAATTATTCTACTGGCTGTAGCTTCATTTATATCCAAAAGCCCAATTTTATCAAGCTCTGTAGTTATTATCATTGCCTTATTATTGTTATATCTGTAATTAACTATATCCTGTACAATTCTTTGTGTTGCTGGAGATGTATCTCCCTTATATAAATCATCTATAAAAAGTACTGATGCATTTCTATATGAATCTAATGATTTTGTAAAATCTTCTTGGTCCAACTGATTAAACTTCATTCTGGATATTTCATTTACAAAATCAGCATATTTAACTCCAACTGTCTTTAACAATACTCTTGATGTAGCAATTGCTAAATGAGTTTTACCACTTCCAACTTGTCCAGTTAATAATAAGTTTTTAGTCTTATCAAAATTCTTTATATACTTTAGACAAGTCTCAATAGCTTTTTGTCTCTGTTCATTATTAGCCTTATAATTATTAAACTTATTTTTCTCAAATCTATTACTAAGCCCACTTTTTTCAATTCTTTCCTTAGCAAGTCTAATACTCCTACAATCGCACCAATACACTTCACCTTCTGCTGTAAATAGATATTCTTTATCCTCACATTTAGGACAATTATATTTCTTCAATGTCAATTCCATATTGTTCTGCAAGTTCTTTGACATCCACTTCGACTTCTGAGCTTGAATCCACTTCTCGTTTATTGTCATTGTATGTTGAAGACTTTCCATAACTATTTCCCCCAAAACTGTTATTTTTTTCTTTATTTTCATTTATACTATTATTAATCGTTTTTTTATTTTTATATTTGTTTTGGTGTTCAGTTAACTGAGCACCTTCTTTTATGCCTTCTTCTAACCAATTATTTAATATCTTTAGAAGATAATTAAAATTTCTTATACCTGCTCCTACAGTTTCATCTATAGCTCTTATAATTACATCTGCTTCCATACCATCATCTAAAAAACTTAAAAGCTTCAAAGAAAGATTAGGAGTTATAACGCCAATATGTTTTTGGTAGTAGCCTATTATTAATTTGTTATATTTATTATTTAGTTTATATTTATTATTTAGTAGTTTCGGATTTTCCGGATTTCGGATTTTCCGACTTCCGGTTTTTCCGTATTCCGGATTTTCCGTATCTCGGCTTTCAGCTACTTTTATTGGTATTTCATATACCTCATAATCAAATCCACCAGTAAATTTTCCTGACTCATCATCTTTCCTAGGATTTCTTTTTACATATCCTAAATCTATAAGCTCATTCATTGCAGTTAATGTTGAATCTCTTCCATCCTTACTTCTATTCTTTAAATCCTTTACATATATTTGCCAATCATCTGGTAAGCTTAATAAATATGTATGTAACCCTTTAGCCTTCCAAGATGCTCTATCATCATTTAAACATGCCTTATTTAACATTACATAAGGATTACTTTTATCTTTTATAACTCTTACAATAGCCATATTTTCTCCATCTCCTAAACCTCAAGTAAACTATCTCTTAGCGTTCTAACTGATATTCTTGTAAAATCAAGCTTATTATAAAATTCAACATCTATCTTTTCTTTTGATATTCTTAAGTTATCCATATAATAGTTATCATGTAGCTTTAAACCCCTACATACACTAGATAAAGTTCCAATATCAGCTATAGGATCATTGTCCCCTATATAAAACCTTGGTATTAAAAAGTTAAGTTCAATTTCTCTATCTATATATTTATTTTTATATTTGTATGTAGCTTCAACATATCTACCTTTATTTAAATTTGCTTTTACAAGCTTGTATTTATCATCAGCTATAATCCCTCTAAAAGCACTATCTATAACTTCTATTGCATCTGTTTTTATCACCTATTTCCCCTCCTTCTTAAATCCTTTAAGCTTTCCATCTCTACATATGAAAGATATGTTCATTTGTTCATATATTTGTCTAGCTTCTTCTACTGTGATATTTAAAATATCTTTAATTGCCATTTCTATACCTCCTATTTACTAACTTGTACATTTTTATTAATCAAAGGGACTTAAGCCCTCTGTCTTTCTCTATACTCTTTTATAGCTATCTGTTTAGCTTCCTCATAACCTAATCCTGTTTCTTCTAGCTCTTTTGTCCTTATAAATATTGGATAGACTATGGAAAGTGCTTCATCTCCAAATCTTTCTCTTTGTCTATCAAATATCCACTGAGCTTTTCTTTTTTCTATTTCTAAAACAGCTTCTGGATCTTCTGGCCATACAACTTCAACTTTTAAGTTCATAGTTTTTCTAGCCATATCACTTCCCCCCTTTTTCTATATCTTATGAATACTAGATTTTGTCCTGTGATTATTTAATTAACTCATCTATTGTTAATCCTAAATAATCCGCTAGTTTCTTTACTGTATATACTCCAGGATTTTTATTTTTTTCTTTTAAAATTTTATATATATTTTCGTGGGGTACACCTGAACCCCTAGATAATATTCGTGCATTTATATTTCTCTCTTTTAAAATTCGATTCAAATTGTCATTTATTTTCATTTTTCTAACTCCTTTATGTTATAATTTATGTGTAGAATATAATTCCAAATATAATTATGAAAGGTAGTGACATTATGAGACTTAATGATGATTGTGTTAGAGATATTCTTCTTCTTATTGAAAAATCAACAGATAATAATAATTTATGTGTTGATACTGATTTTTTAATTCATAACTTAACTAAGTACACAGAAGATGAAATTTTTTATCACATAAGACAGATACATAAATATGACTATGTTGATTTTGTTGAATATGCTGATGACAATCCATACTTTATAGGAGACTTAACTCCTTTAGGTAGAAATTTTGTAGATAATATTAGAGATAATAAAGTATGGTCATCTACTAAAAAAATTGTTACTAAATTATCTTCTGTTTCTTTACCTATACTAAGCTCTGTTGCAGAAAGAGAACTATCTAAATTTTTAGGTTTATAATTTTTATTCATGGATGGGTCTACTCCATCCATAACGGAATTCTCTTTAGTTCCTCTATGCTTTTATCATTTATATATTGTTTAGAATAAAATATAATCAAACCATCAATTTTTCTCGCTACTATATAGTTTTTATTTTTGAATTTTTCTATTGCTCTAGCATTATCTTTTAAATTTTCAATACAATATTCTTTTATATATTCATCATTAATTTCAAAATATCCAAACTCTATTAATTTATCTATCTTCAATTCCAATTCATCCATAACATGCTCCTAAACTAATAATATTTATATATTCCTTTTAATTAACTTCAAATACTAACTGACTATTAACCCCTTGAATTGCATATTTTAAAATCTCATCTACTTTCCAAGTTCTTATGTAATCCATAGCTAAGTCATAATTCTTAACAGATAGATTTTTATAACTATTTACATTGAAAGTTCTTCTTATATCTTTATAAAAAGCCGAAAATAACTTTTTATTTAACTTCCTATACGCTGGTGTATTTTTACCACCTAATAGTTCTATAGCTCTGTAATTTATTGCAGTTCTTAAATTTTCAGCTAACTCATAATTAATAGTCATTTTATTTTCTATATCAGCTATTCGTTTTTCTTGCTCTTGTTGTTTCTTATCCACCATAAGTATTGCTTGTAGCTCTTTACTCATATTTGAAAATGGATTTTTAAGTTGTTCTTCCATTTTGTTAAATGCTTCTATGTATTTAAGTTTCCATGTTAGCGCTTTAGATCCAGTAAATCCCATAACCAATAGACTAAATCCATCTCTATTCATTAAATATTCTTTATAATTTTTACCAGTCCCAGCTTTATAGGTACTACCTATAAACATACTCATAACGGAATTTTCCGCTTTGATAAGTTCCTCTATTTTATCTATTACATCTGAGTGCCTCTTTTCAAAATGTGTAGCTATTTCTCTACTACTTACCAGTAATACTCCATCTAATTCTTGTATATTTACTATTTTTTTAACTTCTGTTTTATCTACTAATTTTAGTTGCATTATCATACCTCCATATATTATTCAGTTGCTACTTTTCATTTCGAAAAGCATTGATTAAAAAAAATTTCCTCCATAGTTATATTAGGGTAAAACTTTTTTATATAACTAGTTAAAATTTTCATTTCACGTCCTGTAAACTCATCACCATAAGATTTCTCCTTTACTAAGTATGTAGGCCTACTAATCCCAAGTAATTCAGCGAAATCACTTTGAGTTTTGTTTATGCTTTTTCTAATTCCTACTAATTTATTAGGCATTTTTTCATCACCTCTTTTTCTTTCTTGATTTACTATGTTTTAATTATACTTTTCATTTTGAAAATAATCAATACTTTTTTTAAAAATTTTTTACATTTTGAAAAGTTTATTTTATAAAATATCATATAACGTTGAAATTTACTTATTTTCATTTTGAAAATAATCAGCAAAAAACTTTTCATTTCAGATATATTATAGACAGAGGAGGTTGTCAAAATGAAAAGTATCGGAAATAAAGTTAAAGAATTAAGAGAAGAAAGAGATATTCCATCACAAGATTTAGCGGCTCATTTAGGAATAAGTCCTTCTACCCTTAGTAACTGGGAAAAAGGAAGAAGAAATATAGATAATGATAATATAGTAAAAATAGCTCAATATTTTAATGTAACAACGGATTTTTTATTAAATAATGAGAAAGTTATAAAAAAAGAGTCCTCTAAAGAAGCTAATCAAGAAAAAGATATAGAAAAAATGATTGATGAGTTAATGAATCAACAAGGACTTATGCTTTGTGGAGAGCCAATGAGTGAGCAAGATATGATATTACTTAGAAATTCAATAAGAAGTACAATTGAAATGGCTAAAAATATGAAAAACAAAAAGTAATGAGGGATTAACTTGAGTAAAATAAAGCAAAAAGTAAATAGTTTAATAAGCAGATATGAAACATCTAATATATATGAACTATGCGACTACTTAAATATTAATATAAAAAAAGATCCTTTAGGTAGTACTAAAGGCTACTTCTTAAATATTTCTGGGGAATACTTTATAACTTTAAATACAGATTTAGAAGAATGGGAAGAACCTGTTGTTCTTGCACATGAATTGGGGCATGCTCTTTTACATAAAAATACAAATATTTGCTTCTTAAAAAATTATACATACTCTAATACAAATAAACTTGAAAATGAAGCAAATGAATTTGCCGCACATCTATTAATTACAGATGATGCTTTAAATAGTTTTTCAGAGGGTTATGATTACATAACCATAGAACAAATGAGTAAACATTTCAGAGTTCCTGTGGAACTTGTCATGTATAAATATATTAAATAAAAAGGAGTTGTAATAAAATATGAGTGATATTGAAACGCAAATTAAACTTTTACAAAAACAAATTGATGAGTCAGGTTATGATATTTACGTTGATTCATATCCAATGTCTATTAGTGAATTAATTTCACTTTATAATGATGGAGATATTAACTTAAAAGCTGAATATCAAAGAGTCTTTAAATGGACCGATGAACAAAAAACTAAATTCATAGAATCTATACTTTTAGGATTACCTATCCCCCCTATATTTTTATATCAAGATGAACATGCACTTTGGGAAGTTGTTGATGGTATTCAAAGGCTTTCAACAATATTTGAATTTGTAGGAAACTTAAAAAATGAAGATGGTAAAAATTCTGATGCATTCGTATTAACATCAGCACCTAAACTTACTTATTTAGAAAACCTTAAGTACGAAGATTTTACAAAAGAATTACAACGTTCATTTAAAAAATGTAAACTTGATTTGATAATAATATCTAAGAAAAGTAAAAAAGATATTAAATTAGAAGTATTTAGACGATTAAATGGATTCGGTACAAAGCTTAATAGCCAAGAATTGCGTAACGCACTTGCTCTTCTTTTAAATCCGGAATTATTTAATTTTATAGATAATATGAGTAATAATGAAGTATTTTTAAAATGTTTACCATTTAAAAATATAGGAACAGCTAAGTGTAAAGAAATATCAGATAAAAAACATTATGAATTTTTTATAAGATATTTAACTCTTTATGAAAAAGATACATTAATTAAGTTTAATTCTAATAATGATGGAAAGCTTGATGATTTATTCGATCAGGTAGTTGAAAATATTGCTAATGATAGTACTTTTAATAGATATGATGTTCAAATTAATTTCATAAAAACATTTGAATTATTATATTCTACAATTGGAGAAGATGTATTTAAAAAATACAATATTAAAACAAATAAGTTTTCAGGTAAAATAAGTGAATCTATATTTGAAGTTATAGTTCCAGGTGTTTCTAAAAATTTAGAGTATTATTCACATAATAAAGTTTTGCTTGCAGATAAAATAAAGAGTTTATATTCAGATAATAGTCCCTATAAATCAGCTACTGCTACAAATCCAAAAGCTATTGACCGAATGAAAAGATTGTTAAATCTAAGTCTGGAGTACTTTGAACCTAATGAGTAATTTTAATAGTATTAGAAAAGACATCGCGCAGGAATCAAAATATAGAATTATGGAAATCAACTATATGTTTTCTCAGTTGGAATCCTTTGATGGCAATCCTTTGGATAAATACTTTTTAGCTCGCAGTGTTGTTGTATTTTCATATGGAACAGTAGAAAAGTTTATAAAAAACTTATCTGGATATGCTCTTTCAGTAATAATTGAAAATGAATATTTTTTTAATAACGTAAGAGATTTAATGTGTATTATAAAAAATAAAAATAAAATAGATGAAATATTTGATTTAGTTATGCACTACAAAAAGAATCCTAGCTCTAGCCATAATCTAGACTATAATGGACATAAATCATACTTCAATTCTAGAGATAGCATTAATGATAAGTCATTATCGCATATTGTTAATGTTCTAGACTTAAACAAAAATGAACCATTACTAAAAATACCTGCAGCTACTATGAAGAATTTGTGTAATGTTCGAATGAGCTTATCTCATGGTGATTATATAAATGAACTAAAAAGATTTAATGAATCTAGGCAAAACCTTACTATTGAGCAAGTAGATGATTATATCCATAATAACTTTAAACTTAATGATAAAACAAAAAAGGATTTATTAGACTTAATAAATGACTTTGAACGTAAAATATTAAACTTATTGGATGACATTGATTTGTATATTGATACAACTAAAAAGGCACTTTAAAAGTGTAAGTATTTTTTTCCTATAGCTTTTTTCTTTTTCCTATAGTAGAATTATTAATGAATAAAAAGAACAGGAGTTAATACATAATGAGTAGTACTATTATAAATATTTTTGAGGAATCTCAAAATAAATATTTAGAAACAAAAGATAAATCTTATTTAAAAGATAAATCTCAATTTTTTACTCCATATGATACTGCATGTAAGATGATTTCTACTATAGATTTTAATATTTTCAGAAATTCAGATACACTATTTATACTTGAGCCTTCTGGTGGATGTGGGATACTAATAGCTAGCTTAATCTTACATATAATTAATACTTGCTCAAATATAAAAAATATTCATGTGGATGCTTATGAGTTTGATATCGATGTATCTAATATACTTTATGATAATTTAAATATTTTAGCTAAATATGTAAATAAAACCTCTAGCATAAAATTTTCGTACAATATTTTAAATGAAAATTTTATAACTAAAAATAAAAATGAGTGGATTAAGTCTAATGATCATGGTAAATATGATATTATTATATCTAATCCACCATATAAAAAAATTAATCAATCTTCAGACGAGGCAATAGTTATGAGTAATATAGTATATGGCCAACCTAATATTTATACATTATTTATTGCTATGTCATTAAAGCTATTAAAGCAGAATGGAGTATATATTTTGCTAAGCCCAAGGAATTATCTCAGTGGTGAGTATTCAAAAAAGTTAAGAAAATTTATTTTCTCTAACTACTCACTTACTAATATACATTCATTTGAAAAACGAAGTATGTTTAAATCAGTTAATCAAGAGGTTATTATTTCAACTTTTATAAATAATAAAAAACATAATAAAGTCAATATATCATTCAATGATTCATCTGATTTTTCAATCAATTTTGATGATATTATATTTGACAAAGATTCAATGTCTATATTAGTTCCTAGAACAATAAATGATATTGCATTATTAAAAAATATAAAAACTTTAAAATACACACTTAATGATTTAGGTCTCAAAGTTAGTGTAGGCCCAATTGTTCAATTTAGAAATGAAAATGATATAAAAAAAGATACTTATACAGATGATTATGCACCTCTATTAATTAGTGCTGATATTCAGCCAAATAATAAAATATGTTATTTTGATAGAGAAAATAAGAGAAAAACACATAATAAGTCTATATATAATAAAAATAGATGGTTAGTTAAAAATTCCAATTATTTGCTTATCCGTAAAGTAACGGCCAAAGATGACATAGACTTAATTGTTACTTCTGTATTAGATAAAAATTATTTTAATCATGATTTCATTGGTTTTGATAATAATTTATTATATCTTCATAGTATTGATAAATCTGAAATGGAAATAAGTCTTTGCTATGGTCTTTATTGTTTTATGAATTCAAAACAGTTTAAAGAATTCTATTTCTCTATCAACGGTACTCATACTATCAATGTTACTGATTTTAATAATATAAAATTTCCAGATATAGATACTTTAAGTAAGTTAGGTACTAGTATTATGAATAGTGATTATTCAGAAATAACTTGTTCTATTTTAGTAGAAAAATATTTAGAAATACATTAATAATTAAAAGTATAAACACTAGAAAGACTAGGAAATTTAACTATCCTAGTCTTTTAATATTTTTTATAAGTTTTCACTACATTTCCTACATATACTATTATATTTTGATTCTATATAATTCTTTATTATTTAAATACTATCTCATCCAACATTATTTTGTATAAAATTTAATTTTTCTTAGTATATTTATATATTGACATATATTTAATATGAATGTTTTAATGTAAATATTATCTCTATATAGAACTTACGTTCTTTTCGATTTTATAAAGGATTTTATTCATACTTGTAAAATTAATTTACTGAAAGGAGAAATTACTATGATTGCTGCTATATACTCGAGAAAATCAAAATTCACCGGTAAAGGTGAGTCTATAGAAAATCAAATTCAACTATGTATGGAGTATGCTAAAAATTTAGGCATAACAGATTTTTTAATATACGAAGATGAAGGATTCAGTGGATGGTCTACAAATAGACCAAGATTCCAAGAAATGCTTCAAGATGCTAAAAATAAAAAATTCAATTACTTAATATGTTACCGATTAGATAGAATCAGTAGAAATGTATCTGACTTCTCTACTCTAATTGAAGAACTTAATAAACTCGATATATCATTTATATCTATCAAAGAACAGTTTGATACTTCTACACCAATGGGAAGAGCTATGATGTATATATCAAGTGTATTCGCTCAATTAGAAAGGGAAACTATAGCTGAACGTATAAAAGATAATATGTACGAATTAGCTCGTACTGGTAGGTGGTTAGGAGGAACTACTCCACTAGGTTTTACGTCTACTCAAATTACTTATTATGATGAAAACATGGCTCAAAGAAAAATGTACCAACTTGAAGAAGATCCCGAATCAATGGATACTGTTAAACTTATTTTTGATAAATATTTAGAACTTAAATCTCTTACTAAGCTATATAAATATTTATATAATGCAGGGATAAGGGGTTCTAGAGATGGTAAGTTTTCTCCAGGATCTGTATCTGTAATTTTAAGAAATGCTGCATATGTTAAAGCAGATGAAAATGTAATAAATTATCTTAAAGACAAAAATATCGACGTTGTCGGAAATCCCGACGGTGAGCATGGTATATTAACTTATGCTAAAAATACTTCATCTCCTGTAGGTGCTATAGCTAAGCATAAAGGTATCATTGACTCTGATAAATGGATTCAAGTACAAAGCTTATTAGATAAAAATAAAGATAAAGCTCCTAGAGCTGGAACTGGAAAAGCATTATTATCGGGATTATTAAAATGTTCTAAGTGTGGTGCTAATATGAGATATTCTTATACCAAAACTTCTGCAGGTAATGTTTCTTACTATTACATTTGTGGTACTAAAAAGTTATTAGGAGTGTCAGCTTGTAACTGTAAAAATATAAAAGCAGATGTAATTGAAGATAAGGTAATAGATGAAATCAAAAATACTAATGCACAATTAATTGTAAGCTCATATAGAGATACTAAATTAGAAAATAATAAAAATAATAAAGAAATAGAATCTAAAACTAAAAATATAAATTCTAATATAAAAGAAAAACAAAATATAATAGATACTTTAATAATGCAATTGGGTAGAAATACAGATAGTTCTGCATCTACATATATAATTAATAAGATAGAAGAACTAAATAAAGAAATAGAGAATTTAAAAAAGGAATTAGATTTAATAAAATCCGTATCAAAAGAACTTAATACAGTAGATTTAAATATAGATTTAATTTGCGATAGTTTAAACAAGTTTGCTAATGAAGTTGATACAGCTGATTTAAATAAAAAGAGATTACTACTATCTAATATAGTTGATTATATTGAATGGATACCAGATGAAGAAAAAGTAACGGTTCATATTTTAGGTCTAAAAAAAAAGTAATTAATGACTATCACTCTTCCATAAAAGAATGTTCTAGTTTGTCTTTTTGTCAAAGTAGCAGAAGCTATTAGTATGTCAGACCAAGTTGCTATGCTTTCTAGAAGACCAGCTACAATAAAAGGAGTGTACGACATAGACTTAGGAATACCTTCTGAAGAAAAAACACCTCTCAAAGCACGTAAAGCTCCAGCATTTCAAAATTACTTCGATATTCTATGGAAGGAGCTAGACGCATATGAAAAATGATTCTAAACAGTACTCCTTAGGTTATAAAAATTACCTTAAAGACCTTAAAGTTGAAAAATATAAAATTTTTATTTGCCAAATAGTTCTATTTATTGGCTTACTTTTACTTTGGGAATACCTTGCTGATCAAGGTATAATAAAAACATTTTTATTTAGTCAACCTAGTGCTATATATAAATTGTTTGTAAAATACCTTGAAAGCGGACAATTAATGACACATATTAAAGTATCTGTATATGAAACTTGTGTAGGACTTTTTGTTGGTACAATCTTGGGCGTTATAGTTGCTATAATGCTTTGGTGGTCTAAAAGATTATCTAGAATACTAGACCCATTCTTAGTTGTACTTAATGCACTTCCTAAAACAGCACTTGCACCTATTATAATAGTTTGGGTTGGCGCTGGTGTTAAAGGAATAATAGTAACTGCCATTACTATTTCCATAGTCGTAACAATACTTTCAGCATATAATTACTTTATTAGTGTTGATGAAGAAAAAGTAAAAATGTTAAAAAGTTTTGGAGCTTCTAAATCTCAAATTTTAACTAAACTTATATTACCTGCAAATATAGGTAATTTAATTAATTTAACAAAAATTAACATTGGTCTTGCTTGGGTAGGTGTTATAGTTGGTGAATTCTTAGTTTCTAGATATGGAATCGGTTATCTAATAGTTTATGGTAGCCAAGTATTTAAACTTGATTTAGTAATGATGGGTGTATTTATTCTTGCATTTTGTGCATGGATCATGTATGAAATACTTAATATAGTGGAAAAACTTTATAACAAAAATAAACACTAAATTTAACTAGACTGTAGTTTTTCTACAGTCTGTTTTTCTTTAAAAATAGTATAAGCCATACGTCTATATTTAAGGAACATGTACTAGCTCTTAATAATAACTTATATTATGTAATAATTTTTAAAGGAGGATAACTTATGTTTAAAAAGCTAGTATCTGTTATTAGCTCATTCGCTATTGGATTGGTGTGCTTTACAGGTTGTAGCAACCAAGATTCATCTAGCAACTCAGGTATTCAAGATAGCTCAGAAAAATTAGATAAAATAACTATAGCAGAGGTTGCTCATTCAGTTTTTTATGCACCTCAATATGTTGCTATTTCTAAAGGTTTTTTTGAAGAAGAAGGTATTGATGTAGAGCTCCTTAATACTCAAGGTGCCGATAAAACTATGTCTGCATTAGTATCAGGTGAAGCTGATATAGGACTTATGGGACCTGAAGCTTCTATTTACGTTTATAATCAAGGTAGTGAAGACTACGCTGTAAACTTTGCTCAACTTACTCAAAGAGATGGTAGTTTCTTAGTTTCTAGAGAAAAAAATGATAACTTTAACTATGACGATTTAAAGGGTAGTGAAATCCTTGGTGGTAGAAAAGGTGGAGTTCCTTTAATGACTTTAGAGTATGTTTTAAAACAACATGGTTTAAATATTGGTGAAAATGATCCAAGCGCTGATATTAATGTAAGAACTGATGTACAATTTAGTGCTATGGCTGGTGCTTTTGCTGCTGGTGAAGCTGATTATACAACAGCTTTTGAACCAACTGCTACTCAACTTGAAAAAGATGGTTCTGGATATGTAGTAGCATCAATTGGTGAAGATTCTGGAGATATTCCTTATACAGCTTATTCTGCAACTAAATCTTACTTAGAAAAAAATCCTGAATTAATTCAACGATTTACTAATGCTTTATATAAAGCTCAACAATGGTGTCAGACTGCATCTGATGAAGAAGTAGCTAAAGCTATGCAACCATTCTTTGAAGATAACGACTTAGACGATTTAATTATAGTTGCTCAAAAATATAGAGAAATAGATGCTTGGTGTTCTGAACCAGTTTTAGAAGAAGAGAGCTTAAATAATTTAATGACAGTAATGGAATCTGCTGGCGAACTTAGTGAAAGACCTCCTTATGATAAGATTGTAAATACTGACTTTGCACAACAAGCTATAGATAATAATAAATAGTTTAATAAAAATGATTCCTATAATTTTTAGGAATCATTTTTATTAAATTTGTTTTCAATAAAATATCACTACTTACAACTTTCTATAATATACTTCATAGTTTCTTTATTCATTGCACCTGGAACATATTTAGTAATATATCCGTCTTCATCTATTATAAGTGTTGATGGAAATGAATTTATTCCATATTGATATATTTGACTTCCACTTTCATCTAATACAACAGGGAAAGTATATCCTTCTTCTTTTAAAAAATCTTTTATATGTTCTACATCTCCTTCCCTTCCAATATTAGGTGATGCTAATTCAAGTATTATTATATCTTCTTTATTTTCGTTATATTCTTTATAAAGCTCTTCTATATAAGGCATTTCTTCTCTACATTGAGGACACCATGTAGCCCATATATTAAAAAATATTATTTTTCCTTTATAATCACTTAACTTATGTATTTCTCCATATTGGTCATATAATTCAAAGTCTAAAGCTTTTATTTTCTTACTACTTTGATTTTCTTCATTCTCTATATTTTCATTCCTTTGAGCTTGACTTTTTGTTTGTAAATTAAAGTTATTTATAGCTCTTTCAAGTCCACTTGAAAACATTGCCAGACCAGATAATATAATTATTATTCCACCTATTATTTTAATTTTACCCATATACTTTTTTATAGAATTTATTGTATTAAATAATTTATTATAAAATAATGCCACAAGTATAAATGGAAATACAAATCCTATTGTATAAACTAATACCAATAAGTTTGATACTAAAAAGCTATTGGAACTTGATGAGATTATAAGTACCGATGCAAGTATTGGTCCTATACATGGAGTCCATCCAAAGCTAAATGTAAATCCTAATAAAAATGCTGTTACTATATTTATTTCTTTAGTATTCATATTAAATCTCTTTTCAGAGTTTAATAATTTAGATTTTATAATTCCCATATAAAATAGACCCATAAATACTATTATTAGTCCACCTAAAGTCATTATTAAGTCTTTGTTTGTCTTTAAGAATGAACTTAGTACACTTACTGATGATCCTAGTATAAAGAATGTTGTCGATATACCAATTATAAAGAACAATGTATTTTTAAATAAATCACTTTTTGTAAACTTTCCAGTTTTTAAATTATCTATACTAGTATTAGATAATTTACTCAAATATATTGGTAGTATAGGTAATATACATGGGGATAGGAAGGACAACATCCCTTCTAAAAACACCACTATTAAATTTAGTTTTTCCATTAACATCTCCTTTATTTGTAAATATATTCTTACCATTAGTTTTTCTACCTATTAGCAGTAAAATTATATCATTTATTAAATAATCTCCTTAATAATTCACTATATAAATAAACTACAACAATGAAAGTTTCTATCTCAAGTAGATAGTTTTTTGTAGTTAATAAAAAATAGTGATTAAAAAATAAAATAAATCATTTTTAATCACTATTTTAATTCTTTATAAAGCTTACTTATTTCTTAAATAAGCATCAATAGCTTCTGCAACTTTTTTACCTAATGAAGTTGCAAAACAAGCAGTTTTTTGACCTTGTATTATATCTCCAGTTGCAAAAACATCCTCTATACTAGTTTGGAAATCATTAGTTATTACAGTACCTCTTTGATCTAATTCTACTGGTGCAATTGATTGAATTCCATCTGACATTTGACCAACTGCAAATATTATTGTATCTGCTTCTAAGATTAAGTCTGAACTGTCATCTGTCCCCTTAAACTCTATTGCTCTAACTTTATTATTTTCATCCCCTAGAATTTCTACTGAATCAAAGTGATCAAATATAGGTACGTTTACAAACTTCAAATAATTTAATTCCTTTTGGCTAGCATTCATCTCTTCTATTCCTGTTCTTACTACAACTCTAACTTTTTCATATCCAGTTAATTTTGCAGTGGTTCCACAATCCATAGCAACGTCTCCACCACCTATTATTACTGCACTTTTGCCTACATTTATATGACCGTCTTTACTTTTTGCTTCAGCTAAAAAATTAACTGCACTTAAAACTCCATCTAAATCAGATCCTTTTATTTTTAATACTCTACCTTTATTTAGACCACTTGATAATAAAAATGCATCAAATCCTTCTTCCCTCAATGCATCTAACGTAACATCCTTTCCTACAAGTGTATTAGTTCTAAATTTAACACCAAGACTCTTTATATATTCTACATCTTGATTTATAGCATGCTTAGGTAACCTATGTGGTGGTATCCCATATGTTAACCATCCACCTATGCCTTCTCTAGCTTCAATAACTGTTACGTCATAACCTATCCTTGCTAATATAGCAGAAGCTGCTAATCCCGATGGACCTGATCCTATTATAGCTACCTTCTTACCATTAGAATTTGATTGTATTTTTTTATCACTAATCTTCCAATTACTTTCTTTTTCATATTCAGTTAAGAATTTTTCAATATACGGTATCATTATTGGTTCTTTTAGTTCTGTATTTTTGCATCCTCCTACACAGTATGTTTCATAAGGGCAAACTCTAGAGCATATTGCAGCTAATGGGTTTCTTTCTCTTATAACTTTTACAGCTTCATCTATTCTTTCTTCTGCAACTAAGCTTATAATATATTTAGGATCTATTTCGATTGGGCAGTTTTTGCTACAATAAGATGCTTCACATAATAAACATCTTTTAGCTTCTGATATAGCCTCTTCTTTGGTAAAATACTTACCTGATTCAGTTAAATATCCTACATTATTCATTTTTATAACCCCCTTAAGAAAATAACTTCTTAATAACCTATTTATTTTAGTATTATATTATTCTATGTTTATTGAGTTGCCTTCTTGAAAAACGTTTTCATATTTTAAGTATAATACATTTTTACTAACTACGGGAATTTTTAAATTATTTTTATTTCATAATTGTCAAAACTATATTTATAAGCATATAATTAAGTTGTGATAAATTATTTAAGAGGTGTGGTCTATGATCAAGAAATTTAGTTTGTTTAGAAAACGCTATAATAAAAAAAATAGTACTTCTATATTTAAAGGTAATATTTTATCTGACGAAAACTTAAGTTACGATGACTACGATGATACATTATTTTTAGACCAAGATATTTATTACGATAATGATTTTTATGATTTTCCTTTGGATAATAAGAGCCAAATTGATTTTTACTATGATATGGATGATTATGACTATATTGAATAATAGATTAAAGCTTCTACTTTATTAGCAGTAGAAGCTTTTTACTTTTAAATTCTTAATTAAGCATTTTCAAAAGTATATATTGCATCAAGTCTAGTAATATAAATTAAATCATCTTCACACCCTATATACTTTGCATATTTCTTTACTTTTTCTTTTGATACTTCTATATCTAGTCCATTATCATTTTCCATTAATGTTTTTATATACATATCCATTAATCTTCCTTTATATTCTTTTATGTCATACCCTAAATAGTTAGTTAGTCTTTCTATTTCCCCTGAAAAATCTCCATCTTCTTTTATAAAATACTCATATATATCTAATCTATATGGATTTAATGATATTATTTGCTTTACTACCTTACATTCATCAGGTTTTCCTATGAATCCATCCTTATAGTTATTAAATAGTGCATTTGCTTGTCTTATGGCTTTATTATCTATGTATCTATGTACCTTATTTACATTATTATCTAATAATGCATCTATAACTGCATAATGGATATTAAAACAATCATTATATACATATTCTGCGAGTTTTTTAATTACTGGTTTTATTTCATAAAACTTAGTTACGTTATTATTCTTTTTACCTCTACCATGTGAATTTGTATGTTCTTTTATAAGATTATTAAATAGCCTTCTAAAATCTAAATATTTTTTACAGTATTGCTCTTTAAAAATATTAAAGTCTATAGTTATTACTCTATAAGTAACTATTGTCTCTACTCCTTTTTTTATGACATTATCAATTAATTCTTCTCCTAATATAAGTGCTTTATCTGCAATTTGCTTCATAGTATGGGTATTATTTAAACAATCTTCTTCAAACGTATTAGATGTATCAAAAGCACAAGTTTGAAATAACTTCCTTATACTGTTATAGTTATCCATACTATCATCAAATTCTACAATAGCCCCATTTATATCAAATGTAATCATATATCATTTGCCTCCTTTTTATTAAATTAAATAAATTAATATATAATTAATTTGATTATTTTATCAATATTCCTTCTAAATGAGGAATTTGTCTAAAGTTTTTTTAAACTATGCCGAAAATCGCCAAAATTACAGGAATAAACATAGTTGGTAGCAAATTTGCAACTTTAATATTACATGCTTTTATCATATTAAGCCCTAATGCCATAATTAATAAACTGCCTACTGCGGTCATTTAGCTTACTACATCATTACTTAGTATAGCTGATAAATATGATGCTCCTATAGTTATTATACCTTGGTACAAAAATACTGCTATAGATGAAAATATTACACCAATTCCCATAGATGCCGTAAATATTATAGATGAAATTCCATCTAATATTGATTTTGCAAATAATATTGAATGATTACCTCTTAATCCACTTTCTAACGAGCCAACTACTGCCATTGCTCCAACACAAAATAATAAACTTGCTGATATAAAACCTTGTGCTATTGATATATCTATGTCAGATTTCTTAGAAAATTTCATTTCTAAATATCTCCCCAATTGATTAAGATGTTTGTCTAAATCTATTAGCTCTCCTATTACTGATCCAATTGCCATAGACATAATAGTAATTAAAATATTACCACCTTCTAATGAGCCTGATATACCTATATATATGACACATAAAGCAATTCCATTCATAACAGTATTACTTACTTTTTCAGGTATACCACCTTTTACTAATAATCCTACTACACATCCACATATTACAGCTAATGTATTTACTATTGTTCCTAGCATCATATGCTCCCCCAATTAATTTATTTTACTTATTAGTCTATATTACTATATGAATATTCTCAATTAACTTTTATTCTCTAAATACTAAATTTATATATTCAGTAGGGTTTTTAGCAAAATCTTGAAAAGATTTATTTGTAAAAATAACATATTCACCTAAAAATCTTTTATATCTATCTTCTTCTTTTTTTAAAGAACTTCTTGGCTTATTTTGATGATTGTTGAATACTAATATTTTAAGAGGAGGTTTCTTTCTACTTGTTTGTACTCTTTTTATCATATACTTTATATGTATATCTGCATCTGGAAATGAATAACCACAAAATATTAATATATCACTATCTCTTAAAGCTTTTTCACTTTCATTCCATACATTACTCAAAAATACATTCGATATATCTTTAAAATAAGTAGGAGGCACTATTATGGGAACTGTACTTTCTCCACAATTTAGACATTTAGCTCCTTCTGAATCTTCTAATATTCTCATTACTCCTCCTTCATAAGGAGTTAAAGTCAAGCTACTACAAATAGGACAATACATCCAATTTAATGATCCATGTATCTTATACAACTTAATCATAGGATCAAGTGGTTTTACCCAATTTCCATCTTTATTAAAATTTGCAAAATTTATACCATAATCCAGCATAATAGGTAATTTTTCTTTATCATATAGTTTTGCAATAGTATTATCTATAATAATGTCGTAATTTGCACTAATAAAAGTAGTATTTAAAAGTAAGTTTGATTTAAGTAAATTATCAATGAGCATTTTATGATATTTATTAGTATTTTTCTTATTAACAGAATAAGCCATTAAAAGAATTAGATATTGTCTAATAAATCTTATACTATCACTTTCTTTATTAACTAGCTCAAGAGCAAAATTTTTAAAAAATTCTCTTCTTTGCTCTGCTAAATCTAAAAGTCCAAGAACTTCTTCAAAAGTAGGAAAATTAACTTTATCTATATCATCTTTCTTCAAATCTATATTAAACATTTGTTTAAAAAATCTATGTAGCTCCTTATTCATTTCCTTGTTATAATCACTAGGCTTAAGATCTCTAAAGTACTCACTAAATAATTCGCTTTGAATAGGTAAATGCTCAGCAGCAGACGCACCTGCTCCTAAAAATATAGAAATCTTCATTACTCATCCTCCTAACTATCCTATAGTCAAACGTCTTATTCAATTATCTTATGACTTTTTACACAAGATATTCTTAATCTTCTTCTATAAAATAAAAAAACTGCTTATTTGTAAGTTTTTCTAGGTCACAAAGCACAAAATAAAAATTCTAGCTATTTGTAGCATTATTTCAGCTATATAACTAGAATTTTTATTTTATGTCTGCCCCTAAGTAAAACTTAACTTAAGCAGATATTTTATTTATTTTTCTATTGGTTTTTTAAGTATTGATAATAATAACATTCCTACTAGTGAACCTACAACTATTGCTATAGCATATCCTAATGGATTAGATATAACTGGTAAAACAAATATTCCTCCATGAGGAGCTCTAAGTTGTGATCCAAATACCATACTTAATGCTCCAGCCACTGCTGAACCAGCTACACATGCAGGTATTACATGAAGTGGATCTGCTGCTGCAAAAGGTATTGCACCTTCAGTTATAAATGATAGTCCCATTACATAGTTAACTATACCAGATTTTCTTTGATCTTCTGTAAATCTATTTTTAAAGAATGTTGTAGCAAGTGCTATTGCAAGAGGAGGAACCATTCCACCTGCCATTACTGCTGCCATTACTTCATACTGACCTGCATCTAAAGCTGCTATCCCAAATACATATGCTGCTTTATTTATTGGTCCACCCATGTCAACAGCCATCATTGCTCCTACAACTATACCAAGTATAATTTTTGAACTTCCTCCAAGTCCCATTAAGAAACTATTCATCGCTTCATTTATCACAACTACTGGAGGCATTACTATGTAAGTCATTAATATCGCTATCAATAATGTTCCAAACAGTGGAAATAAAAGCACTGGTTTTATTCCGTCTAAAGATTGTGGAAGGAAACTAAATAACTTTTTAAGTCCAACTACTATATATCCTGCTAAGAAACCAGCTATTAATGCTCCTAAAAAGCCAGCTCCACCTTCTTTTGCCATTAATCCTCCAACAAAACCAACTACCATTGCTGGTCTATCTGCTATAGAGAATGCTATATAACCTGCAAGTACTGGTAACATAAATCCAAATGCATAGTTACCTATTGTATTTAAGTATGAAGCTAATGGCGTATTATTACCAAAATTTGAAGGATCTATTGAGTAGTTATCAAATAAGAATGATAAAGCTATTAATATACCTCCTGCAACAACAAATGGTAACATATTTGAAACACCATTCATTAGATTTTTATATACTTTTCTTAAAGCACTTTCGTCTTCACTAGAACCATCATTTAATCCTGAATTTTCTCCACTATGATGATATATTGGCGCATCTCCATTTTTAGCTCTATCTATAAGCTCATCTGCTTTGTGTATACCATTAGCAACCTTAGTTATTATAACTTTCTTACCATCAAATCTTGCCATTTCAACATTTTTATCAGCTGCAACTATTATACAGGTTGCATTAGCTATTTCTTCTTTAGTTAATACATTTTTAGCTCCTGAAGAACCATTTGTTTCTACTTTTATTGAAATCCCTTTTTGATTAGCTGTTTTATTTAAACTTTCTGCTGCCATAAAAGTATGTGCAATTCCTGTTGGACAAGCAGTTACAGCTAATACTTTAGGATATTTCTCATCTAATATATCTTCTTTTATTTCCTTTGCATCTTTTTCTAATTCATCCGCTTCATATTCTTCTGGGAATTTTTCTTTCTCTTTTTCATTTATTAATTCTATAAACTCATCTTTAGAAGATGCATTTATAAGCTTTTTCCTAAACTCTTCATCCATAAGTATTGTTGAAAGTCTTGCTAGTACTTGAAGGTGTGTATCATTTGCTCCATCTGGGGCCGCTATCATAAAGAAAAGATGTGCTAAGCTTCCGTCAAAGGCTTCATAGTCTATTCCTTCTTTACTCACACCAGTTGCAAGATATGCTTTATTTACTGCTTTAGTTTTAGCATGGGGAATTGCTATTCCTTCTCCTATTCCTGTTGTACTTAATTCTTCACGAGAAAGTATTGCCTTTTTATACTCATCTTTATTATTTAAATTTCCGCTATCATCCATTAATTCAACTAATTCATCTATTACATCAGGCTTATTACTTGACTTTAAATTTAAATTAATAGATTTTTTATCTATTAAATCTGTAATTTTCATAATATATCACTCCTTATATTTTTTCTACTATAATCTGCTTTTTAACTTCATCTATAAATTCTCTTGTTGCTATATCATAAGAAAATGCTGTTGCTCCGCCACATGCAGCACCTTGCTTTAGAGCTTCATCAAATTTATTTGTCATTACATATCCACTTAAAAAACCTGCAACCATAGAATCTCCTGCTCCTACAGAATTTTTAACTTCACCCTTAGCTACATTACTTGTATAAATATCACCATTTTCAGTAACTAATAATGCTCCCTCTTTTCCCATAGATACTAATACATTTCTTGCACCCATTTCTTTTAATTTATTAGCATATTTTATTATGTCCTTATTTGAACTTAACTTTACATTAAAAATTTCTTCTAATTCATGATTATTTGGTTTTATTAAAAATGGCTTATATTTTAATACATTTAATAATAAACTTTTGGTTGCATCAACTACTACCTTTATTTCCTTATTTTTTATTCTTTCCATTATATTCTCATATAATTTATCACTAAGTGTTGATGGTATACTCCCTGCTAAAACTAATATATCCTCACTATTTAATTCATCTATTATTTTATAAAGCTCGTTTAGTTCATTTTCATTTATAAGTGGACCTTGACCGTTTATCTCTGTTTCTTCATTCCCTTTAATCTTTACATTAATTCTTGTAAATCCATTTTTTAATTTTATAAATTTATTTTCAATTCCTTTTTCTTCTAAGCTTTTTATTATAAAATCTCCAGTGAATCCACTTACAAAACCTAAAGCTGTACTCTGACAGTCTAGCTGTTGTAGCATATTTGATACGTTTATACCTTTTCCTCCAGCATAAACTTTTTCATCTTCAACCCTGTTTACACTACCTAAGTTTAGGCTATCTAGTTTTATTAAATAGTCAATTGCAGGATTTAATGTTACTGTATATATCATGACTTCACCTCTATCTTTTTTTATATCTTTATATTACATAGAAAACATTTTCTCTGAAAGTTAGAAAATTTCTCTTAGTCAAAAGAGAAATTTACTTAAACATATTTTTAAACTTTTCATAATTTTTATTCTCACATATACTTATTACTTTTGCTATTGAGTCTACTCTTTTATAAATATTAGAAAATAATTCTTCATAATCTAATATATGATCTTTATCTATGGCTAGCATTATAACTAATCTTACTTCTCCTACTTCCCAGTATATAGGATTTTTTAAAATGCCTATGCTTATCTTATTTTTAAAAACTTTACCTTTTGAGCTATGTGGCATTGCTAGCATATTGCCTATTTCTGTTGTTGCAATTTTTTCTCTTTCAAAATAAGAATTTTTCATATCTATATCTATATAATTTTTTTCTAATAGAAAATTAGACATATATTCTATAACCTCTTCCTTTGTAGAGAAATCTAAATTTTTATGAAATAGATCTTTATCTAGAAGTTCTTCCACTTTTATATCTTTATATATTTTTTCAGTTTCTATATACTTTTCTATAATTTTAATTTCTTTTTCTGTTAATAAAGGTGATATTTTTATTAAAGGTGTATTATCTAACTCTATAGGTACAGTTGAAATTACAAAGTCCGTATCTATTACTTTTAAATAATCCGTTAAATATGCTGGTATTACCTTAATTATTTCTATTTTTCCAGCAAATAAGTTTTCCAATTTTGATTTTATAAGCATTGATGTACCAATACCAGAAGTACATACAATAACTGCTTTATAAACTTTTTTCCTATTATAATTATTACTTCTTTCTATAGCTCCTCCTATATGTATTGCTATATTTGCTGTTTCATCTTCATCTATTATTATATTTAAGTTACCTTCTATAACCTTTTTTGCAATTTTTGCAAGTTCAAAAGCAAAAGCATACTTTAATTTTATTTCATTTGAACTTATATAATAAGAATCATTTATTCCTAGCTCTATCTTTTTATACAAATTACTTATATGACTGTATAAACACTCTTCAAATATTGTATCCTTAGTAATATCTATATTGGTAACTATTTTTAGTTCCATACAAAAAGTTCTTATAGAATTTATTATTTTCTCCTTATAAACATCATTGTTTATAATTTCATTTCTTTTTACTTTATAATATCTTAAATATTCATTGATAATTAAATCTTCATTTTCTGTGCTCCTACTTAAAAATATTAATATATAATCAACTATATTTTTAAATTCCAAATCAGTAACTAAAAGTTCTTCACTTTCTAATACATTTAAGACTCTATTTTTTATATCAAACATACTGTTACTTACTTCATTACTTAAAAAGTCACTTAAACCTAATTTATTATTTTTATTATTACATAAATTAACTATTTGTTTTGCTACTTGTTCTTCATCACCATCTATACAAATACCTTGTTTATGCTTAGTAATTATTTTTAAATCATTTTGACTTAATATCCTTTTTACTTCCTTTAAATCATTTTTTACTGTGGAAGAACTAACATACATTAAGTCAGCTAAATCTTCTATTCTAATAAAATTTTCTTTTTCTTTACTTATATTTATCAACTTTTTTAAAATAAAGCTTACTCTGTCTATATCATCATACAAATTAGTTTGTACGTCTAACTCTTCAAGGCTTCCTTCTAGTTTATATCCAATACCTCTTATAGATACTATCTTGCTTTTATGTAAAGCTTTATTTATACTTTTTATATCACTTTGTATAGTTTTTGTAGAACAACCAATTTCCTCGCTTAAAGCAATGCTACTCATTGGCTCTACAGAATTTCTTAATATTTTGACTATTTTTAATTCTCTATTGTTCATATTTATACTCATGAATTCACCCATTTTTATGTAATTTTATTGCTAAATTTATAATATCACTTTATTTTTAATAAAAAAAGACATATTAGAAACAATATTATTATTCTCTCTAACATGTCTTATTTGGGTTATATATTTTTATTCATACACCGAATATTCTTTCCATATATTCTCTAAATCATTAAAATACTCTTTTATGTCTTCTTTTTCTTTCATTCCAACTGATATTACTAGTGCATTAGCAACACTAAGTGCTGGTACTAATGAATCAACAAAAGAAGCCATATTACTCTTTACAAGTAATTTATTATCTGAAATAGATGCTACTGGAGCAAACATACTGTCAGTTATTGATATTATATGAGCACCTTTACTTTTAGCATATTTAGCTACTTGATAGGATTTTCTTGAATATCTTGGGAAGCTTATTGTTATAAGTACATCTTCTTCATTAACTCTAACAACTTGTTCAAAAGCATCCCCCATATCCATTCTTATTATATGAACATTATCAAGTATTATATCTAGGTAGAATCCTAAGTATTGAGCTATTGTAAATGAGCTTCTCATACCTAGTATATATATTTTTCTTGCCTTTAGTATTTTATCTGCTGCACCTTTAAAGGCATTTTCATCTATACCTTCTAAAGTATCTCTTATGTTCTCTATATCACTTTTTAATACTTTATTAAGTATAGTTGTATCATCTGTATATTCACTATGAGTCATTTCAACTCTTTGAACTGTAGTCAATTTATTTTTTATAAGTTCTTGTAATGCTTCTTGTAATTTTGGGTAACCTGAGTATCCTAAAGCATTTGCAAATCTAACTACAGTTGATTCACTTACACCTACAGTCTCACCTAATTTACATGCTGTCATAAATGCTACTTTATCATAGTTATTTAATATATATTGTGCAATAAGCTTTTGACCTTTACTAAGCCTAGCATATTGAGTTTGTATATTTGAAATAAGACGTTTACCATCTTTCATATCTATTCTTTCACTATTGTCCATAAATTTCTCCTTTTAAGCAGTATAAACACTGTTCTTTTAAACCTTTAGAGTTTCTAAAATTATTATATCACTTTTGTATATATTTTTTAAATAGTGATTCTAAAAAATTTAATTATGCACAATTTAGATTTTTAATATTCTTTTTTCTTTTCTATTAATATAAGTTGAGGTGGATTGTTTATTTGATTTATAAACTTACTTTCAAGTACATTAAACTCATTTTGATCTAAACCTTGTACATACTCATAAACGCAATTTCTTTCTTCCATACCACCTTCATGACCTGTATATATTGCTAAACTAACTATACCGTGAGGTTTTAGAAGTTTTAAAGATGATTCTATTGCTCTTAGTGTTGTATCTGGTTTAGTTATTACATTATGATCAGCCCTTGGTAAATACCCTAAGTTAAACAATACACATGATACTTCTTTATCTACATAGTTTTCTAGATTTTCATGACCATCAAGTATTAATTGCACACGATCAAGTAAGTCAGCTTTTTCTAATCTTTTTTTAGTTGACTTAATAGCTTCTTCTTGTATATCAAAACTATATACAAATCCATTTTGTCCTACTTTTTCTGCTAGATATTTTGTGTCATATCCATTACCCATAGTAGCATCTATTACTACATCTCCATCACTTATTACATCTTCTATAAATAATTTATTTATTTCTGTAATCTTAGTTAAAAATTTTGCCTTTATCATTTACTACACCTCTATTTTATACCTTTTAAGTACTCCACTTCTTCTTTAGTTAAATGTCTATACTCTCCAACCTTAATTCCTCTAAGCTTTATGTCTCCCATAGCAACTCTTCTAAGTCTAAGTACGGGATGATTTATTGCCCTACACATTTTTCTAACTTGTCTATTTCTACCTTCATGTATTTTTATTTCACATTTACAGTAATTCTTTTCTTCATTTTTATCTACTATTCTTATTTTTGCTGGAGCGGTTTTATAATCTTCTATTTCTAATCCTTCTCTAAAGTTTTTAAGTTCTTCATATGTAGGTTCTCCTTTTATTAAAGCTACATATGTTTTATCTACCTCATGCTTTGGATGTGTTAATTTATATGTTAAATCTCCATCATTCGTAAGTATTAAAAGCCCACTTGTTTCATAATCAAGTCTACCAATTGGATAAACTCTTTCTTTTATATCGCTTACTAAATCTAATACACTTGGCCTATCAAATTGATCCTTTACAGTTGTAATATATCCTTCTGGTTTATTTAATACTATGTATACTAAATTTTCACTTAATGATATTACCTTTCCATCAACTTCAACTATATCTTTAGCTTCCTCTATATTAAAAGATAATTCAGTAACTAATTCTCCATTAACTTTTACTCTTCTATCTAATATTATTTCTTCTGCTTTTCTTCTTGATGCTATCCCACAAGAAGCTATATATTTATTAATTCTCATATGTTCACCTTTTCTTGTAAATTTTATTAAATACTATTTTTATTTCCTTATTATAATATAATACATACAATGTAAAATCAAAGTTTTTATTACAAATTTCTTAATATTAAATATTTAATTATAATATACCTTTAACTTCTATTAATTATAGTATATACTTATTTTAAAATATTTAACAAGTAGGAGGTCACATGGTTTCAAAACAAGATATAAATCATTACATATTCTTGGCTTTTATAACTATATTGCTTTATAAATTTATCAATAATCCTATGCAGGTTATATCTGGAATAGGCGGAATTGCAAGCTTTTTCAGTCCATTCTTAATAGGGATATTAATTGCATTATTAATTAATCCATTGGTAATGTTTTTTGAAAAGAGGTTTAATCTTCATAGACTATTGAACATACTTATATCTTATATATTAGTATTTATACTTATTTTCTTAGGATTTAAGCTACTTATTCCTTCAATAGTTGATACTTTAAATACATTAATAAAAGAGATTCCAACGTATGTTGATATGTTCAATGAAATTTTAGGAAAGTATATGACTAAAGCTGAGTTTTTCAATACAATAGCCCCTCATATACAAGATAACTTAAATAGTATATTAACTAATGTAGTAAATATTCTTACTGCATTTTCTTCAAACCTTTTAATTCATATATCAAGTATTACATCTTTATTGTTTGATATAATAATGGGATTAATACTTTCTATATATATGATATTTGATAAAGAGAAAATAGGTTTAGGTTGTAAAAAGATTCTTTATGCTTCAGTTAATAAGATTAAAGCTGATGAAACTGTTTCATTTTTTAAAATGTCTCATGAGATATTTTATAACTATATGATAGGTAAAATTATTGACTCACTTATTGTTGGTTTAATTGCATTTGTTGTATTCCAATTTGTTATAAAGATAGAGAATTCACTATTCTTATCATTTATAGTTTTTGTAACAAATATAATACCTTACTTTGGTCCATTTATAGGTGCAGTTCCACCTATACTTATGACATTAGTATATAGTCCTGTAAAGGCACTTTGGGTTGCTATATTTATACTAATTCTACAACAAGTAGATGGAAACTTTATAGGACCTAAGGTAATGGGAGATCAAGTAGGACTCAGTCCACTTTGGATAATTTCTGCAGTATTGATAGGTTCAAGTCTATTCGGATTAATAGGCGTTTTCTTATCTGTTCCTGTTGCAGCTATTATAAAATCTTCTATTGATAAATATGTAGAAAAAAGATTATATATAAATGATTCAAAATAAAATATATTAAATAAAAAAGTTGTCCAAATTTATGGACAACTTTTATTGTATTATAGGCTCCTGAGTAATGTTATTTGGAGTATTTGTCGTTATATTATTATTTTGAAGTGGTTGATTTGATCCATTAGAAGGTATTTGATTTGTTGGATTTTGAATATTAGGAGTTTGTTGCTCTCCTTCATTACTATTTTCTTGGTTACTACCTTCTTCTATTATTTCCTCATCTTCTTTTTTAGACTCTTCCTCATATTTTTTCAATTCCCAACTAGCTTTGCTTGCTCCTTTACTTGCAGCCAACTTAGCATCTTTTTTTCTTTTAGCTTCAGCTTCTTGTTGTTCTTCATATAATTTTTTCATTTCACTTAATTCACTTGATGCTGTACTTTTTATTTTACTAGATCCGTTTTTGATGCTAGTTATAGCCTCAAGTTCTTCTATAGCTTTTTTATAATTTCCTTGTCCTTTATACTCTTCTACACTTAACATTTTCATTGCTTGCATATACATTGCTCTTGCATATTCATCAGCATTATCTTCTTCTAACGCACTTGAAAGTAATTTCATTGCTTCACCATATTTTTGTGATTCTAAAGCTACTTTTCCATCTTCAACAAATGTACTTTCAGATTCACCTTTAGTACATCCTACCATAAGTATTGATAATAAAGCTACGATTAAAACTATTTTTATCTTCATTTGTTACCTCCTTATTACCTTAACTTAATTTTACCATAATTCAACATATTTTGTCATATTTTAGGTTAATATTATTTAAAATCGCATTTTCCGTCCTAATTTATACTTATACTCTCAAAGAATTATATTTAATCTTATTCTTATATTCTTACAAATTACTAAGCTTATTATTTGAGAATTTTTAACTTTAATATAAAAAAAACCTTGAAAGAATAATTTGCTTTCAAGGTTTTTTTTATATTAACTCCAAGTTTATTACCTCTTCATAATTTTGTCTTTTGCATATAAGCCTATGATTTCCATTAGATACCATTACTACTGCTGGTTTAGGTATTTTATTATAATTAGATGCCATTGAGTAACCATAAGCTCCAGTTGAAGTCGTTATTAATATATCTCCACTTTCTATATCCATTACATTAGCATGAGTTATCAATATATCTCCACTTTCACAGCACTTTCCAGCTACAGTCACTTTATTTACTTTTTCATATTTCATTTTATTTACAACACTACATTCATATCCCGCTTTATATAATGAAGGTCTAATATTATCAGTCATACCTCCATCTACACTAACATATGTCCTTACATCTTTTATATCTTTAATAGATCCTATTGTATACAGTGTACTGCCTGCATTTGCACTTATTGATCTTCCCGGCTCTATAATGAGCTTTGGTACTTTTATTCCAATTTTTTTACATTTTTGCTCTGCCCTTTTTATTATAGCTTCACAAAAATCTTGTATACTTTTAGGATTATCCTCTTTGGTATAATATACTCCTATACCTCCTCCTAAGTCTATTTCTTTTAAATCTATATTATACTTTATTTTTATTTCTTTAACTAAATCCATCATTATATCAACTTCGTCCATGTATGGCTCTATATCAAAAATCTGTGAACCTATATGTGCATGTAAACCAACTAACTTTATATTTTTATACTTATATAGTTTTTCTATAGCTTCATATAAGTCTCCATTTATTAATACAAATCCAAATTTAGAATCTATTTGACCTGTTTTTATATAATCATGAGTATGAGCTTCTATTCCAGGAGTTATTCTAAAGTATATCTCTTGTACTTTATTTCTCTTTTTGCAAATATCTTCAATTATATCAAGTTCATAAAAGTTATCTACAACAAATCTACCTACTCCTAATTCTATGCCCATATTAATTTCATCTATAGTTTTGTTATTTCCATGAAATAATACATTTTCCATTGGAAAACCTGCTTTATGAGCAGTATATAATTCTCCTCCTGAAACTACATCTAGGCATAAGTTTTCTTCTTTTATGATTTTACACATATATAAAGTTAAAAATGCCTTACCTGCATAAGCAACTTTATTTTTATTTTCCTCTACTTTAAAATACTTATTATATTTTCTGCAATTCTCTCTAATTAAACCTTCATCAAATACATAAAGTGGTGTAGAGTACTTATTAACTAATTCTGTACAACTAACGCCTCCAATATATAGCGTGTTATTTCTAATAGACATATTTCCATGTAGTTTCATAATAGCCTCCTAAATTTTATACATTAAATTCTCTTGCCACTTCATTTATTGCAACATCTTTATCAAAAGAGTTTATAGCACAAGTTATTCTTATTTCTGATGTAGTTATAAGCTTAACATTAATATTATTTTCCTTGAATATTTTAAATACTTTTGATATAACACCTGCTGTGTTTTTCATTCCAGACCCTACTAATGAAAACTTTGTTATATGATCATCAATAACAATATTTTTGCTATCTGAATATTTTTTAGCTATCTCTTTACATTCATCTAGATCTTCTTTAGGTATAGTAAAAGATACATTTATAATTTCATTTATTGGTGCTGTTTGACTGATCATATCTATACTTATTTTTTACTTGCAATATCTTCAAATAAACTAAAAACCTTATCTAAATTAAAATCTTTTATAGTTATAGCAACATCATCATCGCTAGTTGCAAGTCCTGTTATGACTTTTTCCTCTAATCTCATTTTATTTTCTCCCTTTATATATGTTCCATTTCGCTCTCCACATGAAAGACCTACATATATTTCTGTATTATATTTTTGTGCTAGTTCTATACTTCTTGAGTGCATTACTTGTGCACCTAAACTAGCTAATTCTAGCATTTCTTCGTATTCTATTTCTTTAAGTTTTTTAGCCTTACTATACTTTCTAGGGTCGGTAAAGTAAATTCCATCTACATCTGTATAAATTTCACATTTAGCATTTAGTTTAACTGCTAAAGCTACCGCTGATGTATCAGAACCTCCTCTTCCTAAAGTTGTAATATCACCCTCATCATTTAATCCCTGAAATCCTGTCACTATTACTACCTTTCCATGATCTAAACTTTCTTCTATCTTAGATACATTTATATCATCTATTTGAGATTTTCCATGATCTCCACTAGTATGTATATTAAGTTGATACGCATTATAACTTATTGATTGGCATCCTAATGATGATAGGCACATAGCAAGTAATGACGCTGATATAATTTCACCTGTTGACATAAGTGCATCTAATTCTCTTTTATTAGGATTTTTACTTATATTTTTTTGCAAGTTTTATATAATTATCAGTAGTATCTCCCATGGCTGAAACTACTACAACTATTTTTTCATTAGTTTTTTTTCTATCAATTATATTTTCTGCTATTCTTTTAATTTTCTCTGTAGTTTCTACAGAGCTCCCACCATACTTTTGAACTATAATACTACTCATATCCCCCTCCTAGAAAGTTGTAAAATAAAAAACACCCAAAGGTATACTTTGGGTGTTTTTTTTATACACAAAGTAACCTTGTAGCTCACCACTTATTACTAAGTGACAGTATTATACATATTATGTATAGTACCAGAAAAATTATTTGCCAATAATTTTTCTTCGGCTGCACTTCCTTTCATTTATAATCAACACTTGCCAGCTTCTATAAACTACTATTAATTACAGCACCTCTACCCTAGGTAAATTTCATATATTAAGTTTTATTTTATAATTAATTTTTATCACACTATTCTTAATTTTACAACTATTTTAATTTTTTATTTATGTAAAATTTTATTAATCTATATCTTTTTATGTTGATGATTAAATAGACCTATATATAAAAAATAGGCCTATATATACTTAAATAGTTTATTTAAGCTTAAATCAACAACACAAACATCAGAATCAAAATCAAAGTCTCCTAAATTTCTCATTTCTGATGTTATTATTAAAACTCTTGGTACTTCAAAAAAAGGAATCGTCGAGTTTTTAATTTTATTCTCTAGGTTATAGTATTTAGACTTGTCAATTTTTTGATCTAAATCTATATCTACTAAAAGTTGATTTAGTTCATTATAGTGGTCTGTATATTCTATAAATATATCAAATTTTTTGTTATCTATTCTAACATTTCTATAAAATCTTTTTACCTCATATCCACCTAAATTAAATCTAATTGCTAATTCAGAACCTATTACTGTTTTAGCTAATTCCTTGCCCTTATACTGTTTACTCCCATTTAAATAATATACATACGAATTATCTCTATATCCACTATAGTTTATATTGCAAGGATATTTTTTAAGTGTATATTCATTACACATTTTTCTTAAAGTTTTCTTAAATGGTTTTCTTCCACGTCTTTTTTTACTTGAAAAAACTTTACCAACCTGAGTTTCTGTCATACATCTAACCCTACTAATTAAAAGCAGTATATCTTTTTCTAACCCCATCATAATGCATATCTCCTCGAGTCATTAATTTACCAAGTTGTAATAATATTATATTAATTGTCCCTATAAAAATTGATTGTTTTTCTATATTTTTCTAAAAATAATAATTCACATTTTATGAATAACAAAAAAGAACATATCTTAGTATATAAAATACTAAGATATGTTCTTTTTATTTTTAATTAAAAACTTAATAACTATTTATATATTTTTATTGATTTTCTTCTATAGTTTTAGTTGATGAGTCACTTTTTACTTTCTCTTCTTCTTTACTTGAACCTATGTTTAAGTTATCAAATGAAATTATCTCAACTACTCCAGACTTTCCTTCTTGATAATCAATCTTAACTTGATCTGAAACTGCTGTTAAAGGTAATTCTGTAGATACTTTTGATGTTGCTGTAAATATTATATTTTCATTTGTATCTAATGTTAAATAATAATTAGTGTTTCCACTTTTTACATCTGGACTAATTCTAGTAACCTTACCTTCTATACTAGCTTTGCTTGTATCATTTTCAATACTTATATTGTTACCTTCGCTAGATAATGCTTCTCTATAATTTATTAAAGCTTCATCTTTTGTTTCTCCAAGTCCTAAAATTGCAAAATCTTCAACTGATACAAATGCCACCATCTTAACAAGACCTGCTTTATCTTTAAGTGCAGAAACATATGTAGGTGTTCCTAATATATTATACATTACAGGGAATGTAGCTTCATAGTTTTTCTCTTGTACCTTTCCTTCTGCAGAACTCATTGCTGCAGTTTCCGTTGCTCCCGGTTGCTTATATAACTTAGCTTCTTTTGTACGAGTATCTACTAAAATAAATCCAATAGTAGACTCATCTGCACCAGCAGAAGTTATTCCTGTATACCAATATGATTTATCATCATCTCCATATACTAAAGACGTTCCCTCAGTAGCAACCAAAACTCCTTCTTCAGAGATTACGGAATTTAAGAAACCTTTTATGTATAATCCCCAGTCATTAATTTGATTTACTACAAATTGCTCTGGCTGAATTCTATCTATCCATTCTGGTGCATCTTCTATAGAATATTTTTTAACTTCACCGGTTTGAGCATCAACTACCGCCACTCCTGTAGCATCTGATCCACTAAAACCTATCTTATGTTCATATAAGCTTGTTACCCAATATGGTCTACCTTCATCATTTATTTCTAATGAAAACTCTGTCATTCCAGAATTTACAATTCCATTTATATACATATGTCTATGTAAATCTTGAAGGAAATACGCTTGAGGCTGATACACTATCTTTATTGGCTTACCATCAATTTCTTGTACAAGCCTAACATCTTGAGGATTACTTGCAGACACCATTACATATCCATTTGTTCCGTCTAAATTAGTTATCCATTTAACAATATCTCTATGTACAAGCGGTGCAACCCAGTATAGTTCACCATTTACATTTTGTATATGGAAATCTCCAAGCTTCGATACACTCCCTACAGCTGGTATTTCTCCTAACTTTTTATCTCCAAGCTTCATAGCCATTTCTTCATCTACTATACGAATATCATTTACACTTACAGGACTTACATCTTTATCAAAATCACTTTCTTCAACGTTTCCTATAAGATTTCTATATGCTTTTGCATGAATTATTGGGGAAGAAGTAATAAATGGCACTACTGATACAAATATTATCATAGCTATTGCTATAAAGAAATTGTATTTTGCAGCTTTTGATGTTCTCTCTCCTTTGTCGAACATCATATCTAATACCCCAGCAATAATAAAGAATACTATTAACATTGAAAAACCAGAGGTAAAATCTAATCTAAGTACAGGAAGCTTTATAAATGCATAAATTGCAACTAAAATTAGCGCTATACCATATGATCTTATAATTTTTTTCATAAATACTCCTTTCAAAATGGTTGTTATTACCATTATAGCCATTTATTTCAAAAAAATAAATACCCCTTATAAAATAAGGAGTATTTATTGTAGTTTATTATATTTTTGCAACATAAGATACATAACTTCTTTGCTCTTTACCATATTGAGATAAAAGTCCCTCATATTCTAAATTAAGCTTTTCATTATTATAAAAAGAATCTGGTCTTATTCCACATGACGGTCTTTCAAATAAACCAACATCACTTTTAATTAACATATCTGCAACAAAATGAGAACACACATACTTATAATCTGCTTGTCTTGGTCTATTTAGAGTTAAATATATAAGAGCCATTACATCATAATCATATTTCTTTCTATTTTCACTTACAAACATTATATTGTTATATATACGATAATATTGTGCGTCTGTAACTTCTAATGAGTACACCCTACACATAGTATTTTTTCTAATTGCATATAGACCTTCATCTATATTTTCTTCAACGAATCCTGCAAATATTGGTGTTTTGGGATTAAGTCTTCCAAATGAGTACATTGGCCTTAATTCTTGATTTAATGCTAATGATACATGTGCATACGGGGTTTTACTTATTTTTCTTATTAGATAAGATAATACGGTTCCTGTATAAGTTGTTACTATATATATCTTTTTCATTTTTTCCCCCTAAATTAATTTTACGTTTTATCAACTTTATATATTTTAGCACATATATCATAAGATTTCAAATCTAATCTTCATTTAAATGCATTTTATTATTCATATTTCGTCCAATTATCCATGATATTAAAATAAATATCGAAAATAATAAAACCTTAATCGGGCTATGAAAAAAAACTGTCACATCTTCACCTACATAACTTATAAAAAGAAACATTACAAACTTCCCACTAACCATTCCACTTATAAAAGTTTTTAAATCTAAGTCAATAAATCCACTCATTATATTAATAAGAAAGTCTGAAATAAATGGACAAACATAAGTTATAAAAATTATGCTGAATCCTCGTTTTTTTATATAGCTAGAAATTCTTTTATCATTAAACTTATGTTTATACTTATCAAATATTTTTAACTTTGAAAACTTATTTGCTAGTAAATATAGTAGTACTGCTGCTATACATGAACCTGCCCATGATATAAAAAAGCCTAACCATAATCCAAATACAAATACATTGAACAGTATTATAGCAACTAGTGGTAAAACAGGTATAAAACTCTCTATTGCAGTTAATAAAAAAGCCACAATTGCAGCTAAAAATTTATATTCAGAAACTGAGTATAATAATTGCTCCACTTATTCCACCTACTTTGCTGTCATATTATTTTGTATTATAATCACCTATAAATTGAATAATATCTGTCGTAGTCACCAACACATATACAATAACTTCATCATCTTTAATATCAATAGTTTTTATATTAATAGGTTGCATATAGCTCTTATCAACTATAATTACATTTTTATTAATTTCAAAAGGTAAAGCATTTGCTTTTGATTTTAAAACTGACTGTACTATACTATCACTAATTTTCAATTTTCCTATTCTAAAATTCTTTAATGTTAGATATAAATTATTATCAACTATAGTAGGATATATATTCACTTCATATTGTGTATCAATTAAGTTTAAGAATTTATATGGTGATATTACTTTTATGTACTTTTCCTGAAGACTTATATTGCTATATTTGAATTCTTCAATATTATAATTATTCATTACCGTATAAACTATATCTCTAAATTCACTTTCTGATAATAATAAACGCCCTTCTAGTCTTATTGGATTTTTTAATATCTCAAATGAATCCAAAAAATCGCCTTTTAGTAATTCTTCAATTGTTATGCTATTGGATTGAGTATTTATGCTTACTTTTTTATCTGGTGTTAATATATAGTAAATTCCTGCTATAAGTATCGCTATTATTACAACTATTACTATAATTATATTTTTTCCTTTTATAATGATCACATCCTTTTAGTTTATAATTAAACTTATATTTAAATAACAATGATTTAATTAACTTTATATGATTATAATTTACAAGAAAAAACTTTCTAATACTATCATAAAATATTTAATTTTGTTTCATACTCTTAAATATAATATTTAATTCCTATCTGTCGTAAATTAAATTATTTCATCTTTATTTGTTATTTATATCTTTATTTTTTTGCCAGATTGGATTAAAATTAATAATATGGAATTATAGTATCTTTTTACTATATAGAAATTTATTTAAATTGAGAGGTACAAAATATGTCAAATGAAACTAATTCATCTAACTTTATAAGAAATATAATTATAAATGATTTAGATACAGGTAAACATGACAGCATAATAACTCGTTTCCCTCCGGAACCAAACGGGTACTTACATATAGGTCATGCAAAAAGTATATGCTTAAACTTCGGGCTTGCAAAAGAATTTAACGGAAAAGTTAACTTAAGATTTGATGATACAAATCCAGTTAAAGAAGATGTTGAATATGTAAACTCTATAAAAGAAGATGTTAAGTGGTTAGGATTTGAGTGGAATAACTTATTCTTTGCATCTGATTACTTCGATGAAATGTATAAAAGAGCTATCCTGTTAATAAAAAAAGGAAAAGCTTATGTATGTGATTTAACTCCAGAAGAAATGAGAGAATACCGTGGTACATTAACTGAGCCAGGTAAGGATAGTCCATACAGAAATAGAACTATAGAAGAAAACCTTGATTTATTCGAAAGAATGAAAAATGGTGAATTCAAAGATGGTGAAAAAGTTTTAAGAGCTAAGATAGATATGTCTTCTCCTAATATAAACTTTAGAGATCCAATAATATATAGAATAGCACACTCTACTCACCACAATACAGGAGATAAGTGGTGTATATATCCAATGTATTGCTTTGCTCATCCACTAGAAGATGCTATAGAAGGAATAACTCACTCTATATGTACCCTTGAATTCGAAGATCAAAGACCACTTTATGATTGGTTTGTAAGAGAATGTGAAATGGAAAATATCCCAAGACAAATAGAGTTTGCTAGACTTAACTTAACAAATACAGTTATGAGTAAAAGAAAATTAAAACAACTTGTTGATGAAGGTGTAGTTGATGGATGGAATGATCCTCGTATGCCTACTATATCAGGTGTTAGAAGAAGAGGATATACTCCAGAATCAATCCGTAACTTCTGCTCTGAAATAGGAGTTGCTAGAGCTGATTCTAAGGTTGATAGTCAATTGTTAGATCACTTCTTAAGAGAAGACTTACAGCCTAAAGCTCCTCTTGTAATGGGTGTACTTAAGCCTTTAAAATTAGTTATAACTAACTATCCTGAAGGTCAATCTGAAATGTTAGATATAGAAAATAACGCTAAAGATGAGTCTAAAGGAACTAGACAAGTTTCATTCTCTAGAGAATTATATATAGAACAAGAAGACTTTATGGAGGAACCAGTTAAAAAGTACTTTAGACTGTTCCCAGGAAATGAGGTTCGCTTAAAAGGTGCTTACTTCGTTAAATGTACAGATGTTGTAAAAGATGAAAACGGAGAAGTTATTGAAATTCACTGTACATACGATCCAGAAACTAAGAGTGGATCAGGTTTCACTGGACGTAAAGTTAAGGCAACTATTCACTGGGTAGATGCTAATAACTGTAAACCATGTGAATTTAGATTATTTGAACCATTAATATTAGATGATGCTCCAGAAAATGAAGGAAAGCACTTCTTAGATCAAATAAATGAAAACTCTATAGAAATATTACAAGGATTTGCTGAAACTACTCAATTAGAAAATGCTAAACCTTATGATAAATTCCAATTTGTTAGAAATGGATTCTACAGTGTTGATCCAAAGTATACTACAGAAGATAAATTAGTATTTAATAGAATAGTTCCACTTAAGAGCTCATTCAAACCAGGAAAATAATTTATATAAAATAAAAATGCTAGTTATTAAAAATTTAATAGCTAGCATTTTCTATATAAATTATTAAATTTTAATAAATACCTAAAATTTCCATACCATCTTCTATACATTCAATTTCTAAAGGAAAATCAGGACCCCTTTCACCATCTATATCTGTTACTAAGTCATCACTACAATTTATGGTTACTTTTTTAGTTCTAAAATATAGCAAATCATCTTCATTATAATGATCTAGATGTTCTCCTTTTAGAATATTTATAAAAACTGGAATTGACTTTGGTGGTGGCGTTGCCTTAAATATAATAACATCTAAGTATCCATCATCTAATTCTGATTTATATGCTAAATTAAGATTCCCTGCTGTCTTACCATTAAATACAAGCATTAAATACATTTTACCGTTATATGTTATTTCTTCTGAATTTACACTTATATTAAATTCCCTTAGGTGTAATGCTTCTTCTATACCTTTTATATAATATGATACTCTTCCCATTGAATTTTTAAAATCTGGATTTATTTTTTGAGATACATCTGTAAACATTCCTGCACTAGCTACATTTATAAAATATTTATCATTAACCTTGCCTATGTCTATCTTTTTAGATTTTGAAACAATTATATTCTCTATAGCATTTCTTACATCAAAAGGTAAACCTAAGGCATTAGCAAAATCATTTGCCGTCCCTGATGGTAAAATTCCAATAGGAATTTCTATATCTAATTCTTTCATAGCATTCAAAACAATATCTACTGTTCCATCTCCACCCGAAATCAATACATGATGATAGCTTCCATCCATTCCATTAAATGCATTTTTTGTAGGATTTTCTTTATTTAGTCTATATGGTACTACCTCATATCCATATTTTTGATATACTTCTATTATAGTGTCTAATTTGCCTACGATAGATTTCTCTCCAGAATTAGGGTTATACACAAGTTTAACCTTTTTCATAATGCCTCCTTATCTCATGTTAATATCCAATGTTTTCATTTATGAAAATTACATGCATCCTTCCTGCCGTTCTTTGTTTTTTTATTAAAGTATATTCACAACATATTCTTTCTGGACTTGAACAATCCATACATACACCTGTTGCTTGGCAAGGTGTTCTAGTCCCTAACCTTTTTGCATTAGCTGGTGCACAGACATATTTATTTCTATTTATAGCCTCTTGTACATCTTTAACTATTTTGTTTACTCCAACTATTAAAATCACTTTATCTGGACCATAAAGCATTGCAGCTACTCTATTTCCATTTCCATCTACATTATATAATTCCCCATTTTCAGTTATGGCATTAGTACTTGCAAAGTATGCATCTGCAAAAAATGATTTTCTATATATTTCTTTAACATCTTCTGGCTTAAGATTAGAATTATGTCTATCTAAGAAGTTGTATTTTCCATTTTTTAAATAATCTATTATCTTCGTATTAAATAAGCTCATAGAGCCCCCACAAGCTACTAAGTCTCCTTCTTTTAATAGACCTTCTATTATATTAAAAAGTTCTTTTTCATCTTTAGCAAAATATCCACTCATATTATTTTTCTCTAAAGCCTTAATAGTTCTTTCTATTTTTTTTTGATTTACCCATTTAATACTCTCCATTATATCTCCTCCATTATTTATATCTACTATATTATAGTATCATATTTGCATATTTTTAACATTTACTTTTGATTCATACTTAATAGTTTATCTAAATAAACAGACTTTAATTGCTCATTAGCAAGAACTCTCTTTGCTGTAGGTAATTTTAATATTGAAGAAAGTATTGCTGCCATTGCTCTATGACTAGATAAAGCTTTATTATCAAATATTAATTCTTGTAATTGACCTTTTTCTATAGCCATTAAAACAACTCTATGTACCGAATTAGCTGGCGTTATAATTTTTTCTTTTCTTTTTAATAAAGTTATGCTTTTTTTATAGCAATTTCTAACACATACTCCACAACCTAAACATCTATCTTCATCTATTTTAACTATAGTTTTATCATTTTCTTTTATCTTATCAATTGCTCCAATAGGACATGCTTTAACACACTTTCCACAGTTAACACAATTATCATAATTTATCTTTGGTATAAAACTACTTGTTGCTACTGGGTGTAAATTACCAAACTTCCTCGCTGCTAACATAGCTTCACAACAACATCCACAGCAGTTGCATATAAACGTTACTCCCTTTCTTACATTTTCACCACATTGAACTAAATTATGTTCATATGCTTGATGTAGTAACTCTTTACATTCTGATGCATCAACCCTTCTTGCATAATTATTTTTTATCAATGAATTTGCAGTATTACCGAATGTCATACATATATCCATAGGTGCTTCACAAGCTTTACCCATATGATGCATCTTATGTCTACAATAGCACATTCCTACCGCTATATGACTTGCTTCTTCTATTATATGAGTTGCTCTTTCATAATCAAGTATAGTCACTTCATTATCATTAGTTAGAACTTCTTCTTGAACATAAATCCTCCCTAACTTTGTATCTGATGAGTAAAATAACTCCTTTATAAAATCTTCTTCTACATTCAAATACTGATAATAAAGTTCTGCTAAAAGTTTTTGATCAATATCATCTCTAGTTCTCATTAAAGCGAATTCGATAAACCCAGCCATAGGAGGTGGTAGTATATATTTTTTACCCTTTCCATCTTCAATATCTAACAGTATTGCTCTACTAGCTAACGTATCTAATATTTTTAATGCTTCACTTTCACTTACACTCCAAATTTTAGCTGCAGTTTTCACTCTAAAAGCTTTTATAGGTAATTGAGCAACCAAAGCAGCTTCTTTTTCTGTAAATAGCATTTCTAGTATTTTGTATAATGTTTTTGATGGCGGTGCACCTTGAGGAAATCTATTTAATCTCTCTTCCAAACTTTTATAAGCCTCTTTTGCATTTATATGCGACATATAATCACCCTTTTTATTTTATTTATATTATATATATTACATATTCTAGCATAACCTCTAACCTCACTTCACATTATGTAACTAAAATTTAAATTTTATAATTAATTTATATTATAAAATAAAAAAGCTGAACTTTTTCAAGTTCAGCTTTTTAGGAATATATATATATAAATCATCAGGAATAAGCTTAGTTATGTTCTATTATAGTCTTTGTTGTATCTATATTTTGAGCTACACATCTTTGACTATTTATTCTTTCATTTACTAACATGTATTTTGATATACCTTTTATAGTAGTTATTATTCTTTCTATTTTTTTCATTTTTAATCATCTCCATTTGTTCCTTTTTTCTTACAAGTATATTGTATACAATATACGGTATATAGTCAATAGAAATTTTAAAATTAATTATAATATAACATATATTTTATAAAAAATAAGAAGTTATAACTTATAAGTACTTATAAGTTTTAACTTCTTATTAGATTAGAAGTAATCAATTAATTCTAGTCTATATACAATCTTTCCACTTCTCTAATGTATCTAGCATAAAGCCTTTTATATCTATATCATATACATCTTTTATTATATCATTATTTAAAACCTCGACTGGCTTTCCAGATGATATAACTCTTCCTTGATTTAATAAAATTACCGAGTCTGCAAAGTTATGTACTAAATTTAAATCATGTAACACTCCTATTACAATTTTATTATTCGACATTGACCACTTCTTAACATATTCTAGTAACTCAATTTGATATTTAAAATCAAGATGATTAGTTGGCTCGTCAAGAAGTATTATATCTGGGTTCTGAGCAAGTAGTTTTGCTAAAAAAACTCTTTGAAGTTGTCCTCCAGACAATTCAGTTATCATTTTATCTTTATATTCTGTTAGACCAACCTTTTCAATACTGTCCATAATTATTTTATGATCATCCTTAGATAGTTTATCAAACATCCCCTTAGTATAAGGATACCTTCCAAGTGACACCGTATCATAAATTGTATAAGGAAAATATATTTCTGAAATTTGACTCATTAGCCCAACTTTTTTAGCTAAATCTTTTCTTTTAAAAGATGATATTTCTTTATTTTCAATTTGTATACTTCCACGATATTCTATAATATTAGCTATAGACTTTAAAAAAGTACTCTTTCCACAACCATTTGGACCTATGATAAATACACTTTCTCCTTTATTTACATCTATAGTTATATCCTTTATTACATCTACATCATTGTAACCACTATAAAGATTTTTAATTTTTAACATAACTATCACCTTTATTTCTTAAAATATACATATGCAAAAAATGGAGCTCCAATTAGAGCTGTTACTGCTCCTACAGGAAGTTCTGATGGTACTATAACAGTTCTTGCTACAATATCTGCTATAACCATAAAACAACCTCCGTATAAAAATGACATCGGTATAACATACTTATGATTTGAACCAAATACCTTTCTTACAACATGTGGTGCAATTAAATCTATAAATCCAATTGTGCCACTTAATGATATTGCACCTCCTGTAAGCACTGCAGAATAAATAAAGAGTTTACGCTTTACTTTTGATGTTTCTACTCCCATTGCTTTTGCTTGTTCTTCTCCAAAAGTTATAATATCCATCTCTTTTGTAAATTTAATTATACCAATCATACCTACTATTACAAATGGAATTAGAAGCCTTACATAACTCCATCCCTTCATAGCAAAACTACCCATTTGCCAAAGTGATATACTTTTCATATCTTCTGAAAATAATGCTGTTAAAGTTGTTAATAATGCATTTACAAATAAAGATAAAACCATACCCGATAAGATTATGGTATTATTTGACATAGTTCTATCTATTTTTACTGAAAAAGTTATAACTATAAATACAGTAGCTAAACCAAATAAAAAACCAACTAAAGGAAGTGTAAAGTTCCCTATTACAGGAACAGCTATTCCTGTAACTATTATAAGACCTGCTCCTAATGATGCACCAGAAGATACTCCTAATGTATATGGTGATGCTAATTGATTTTTTAAAATAGATTGAACTACTGCACCACTAGTCGCTAAACATCCTCCAACTAAAAATGCCAATAAAACTCTCGGTAATCTTAATTTCCATACTATCCCTATATTTTTAGGGTCTATACCATCTTTAATAGCAAAATTAAAGCATTTATTCATTAATATTGATATAGTTTCTAGTAAATTAATATTGGAACTTCCCACAGAAGTTCCAATACCTATAATTAAAAATGCTATTAATATGCTTATTATTAATTTCTTTTTATTGTCCATAGTATTCTGGATATACAGCTTTTGCTATTTCTTCTAAAGCTTTCGTTGCATTTTGTGATGGACGTGATGAAGCATTTTTATCTACTAAATGAACTGCATTATCTTTTACAGCATTTATTACATCCCAAGCTTCACGAGACTTTATTTCTTCAGTTGGATTTTCCATATAAGATGCATTAGTTATTATTACATCTGGATTAGCATCTATTACAGATTCTTCAGTTGGAGATACCCATCCCTCTTCATCTGCAAATATATTTTTTGCTCCTACAATTTCTATCATTTCATTTAAAAATGTATCTTTTCCAAAACTAAATAAACTTGGAGCTGGTGATATTTCAAAATAAACTGTTTTCTTATCTTCTATTTTGTCACCTATAGCTTTTATTTCATCTACTTTTTCTTTCATACCATTAACTATTTCTTGTCCTTTTTCCTTTTCATTTAGTACATCTGCTATAAAGTTTATATCTTCATAAACACCTTCAATACTTTCACTACTTGGTATGTAGACAACTGGAATTCCAGCTTCGCTAATTGCCTTAAATGGATCTTCTGTAGATCCGGTTTTATTATGTCCTGATGCAATCACTACATCTGGATCTAAACTAATTATAGTTTCAGCATCTGGATTTGAAAAATCTATTTGTGGTAATTCTTGATTTATACCTTCTATATCTGTTGAGTATGTATCAATTGCCACTAATTTATCACCTAAGCCAAGTCCCATTATTACCTCTGTATTAGATGGTGCCGTTGATATTACTTTCTCTATTTTTTTAGGTATGCTTACCTCAGTACCCTCTCTATCAGTTACAGTTCTATCACTTTCGCTACTGCATCCTGAGAATATAAACATTGATAATGTTGTTAGTAGTAGTAATAATTTTTTCATTTTATACCTCCCATATTTACAAGTTTAATTCTAAAATTTAAGTATGTTCTTTACTATATTTACTACTATATTTAATAGTTCTAACACTATAGTATCACAATTAATCACTTGAATTGTGTCATAATTTGGACATTTTAGCTTTAAAACTTAAATTTATTACTTTTTGTAACTTCATAATTATACATATTTTTACATAATTAAGGAAGTTTAAAACTAATTCATTATCTAATTATATTTTTTACAATTATCAATTGTATGTAATATTTAAAATATACAAATTTTTCAAATAAATCATATATGAATTATGATAAAATATATTTAATAATATATAAGGGGTGTTGTCAAAATGATATCAAGTAAAATGGAAAACCTTCTTCAAGGCAACTCTATAATAAGATCAATGTTTGAAGAAGGAAAAAAATTATCCAAAATTTACGGTGAAGAAAATGTTTATGACTTTAGTATTGGTAATCCTAATGTAGATCCTCCAGAAAGTATAAAAATAGCTATTAATGAAATATTAAATTCTCAGTCTCCAAATTTAATTCATGGATATATGAATAATTCAGGGTATGAAGATGTACGAGCTGAAATTGCTTTATTCTTAAGTAAAAAAGAAGATTTAAATCTTAGTTATAAAAATATAGTTATGACTTGTGGAGCTGCAGGAGGACTTAATATAATTTTAAAAACATTGCTAAATCCAAATGATGAAGTTATAACTTTTGCTCCATTTTTTGGAGAATATAAAAACTATGTCAATAACTTTGACGGAAAATTAATTGTAGTTCCTACAGACATAAATAACTTTGAGCCAAACTTAGACGCTCTAGAAAAAGCTATTACAAATAAAACTAAAGCCATAATAATAAATACTCCAAATAATCCAACTGGAATTATTTATTCAAATGAATTTTTAACTAACCTAGGTAGTTTACTAAAAAATAAGCAAAAAAAATTTAATACTAGCATATACTTAATTTCAGATGAGCCTTACAGAGAAATCGTGTACGATAATGCTAAGGTACCTTGCTTACTTAAATATTATAAAAATACATTTATAGCTTACTCCTATAGCAAGTCATTATCTCTTCCTGGAGAACGTATTGGGTATGTAGTTATTAATAATAATATGGATGAATTCGGTAAAATTATAGATTCTTTAAATATTGCAAATAGAATTTTAGGATTTGTAAATGCACCTTCTTTATTCCAAAGAGTTGTTGCTAAGTGTTTAGATTCTGAGGTTAATATTGATATTTATAAGAAAAATTTTGATTTATTATATAATCATTTAGTCAACTTAGGATTTACTTGTGTCAAACCTCACGGCACATTCTATTTATTTCCAAGAACTCCTATTGAAGATGACAAAAAGTTCTGTGAAGATGCTAAGAAATTTAATTTATTATTAGTCCCAGGTTCATCATTTGGATGCCCTGGTCATTTTAGAATTTCATATTGTGTATCTTATGATACCATAAAAAATTCTCTTCATGCATTTGATAAATTAGCTTTATTATATAATTTAACTCCTAAAGTTAATTTAAATAGTTAAAATTAAAACTATAGAGTGTATTATTTATATTAATACACTCTATAGTTTTTGTTTTATAATTTTTTATAAACTATATGTACATATTTTGTATAAAAGATTTAATATTTCAAATCCAACTTCAAAGCTTTCATTACTAATAAAGTTTATATAATCCCTTAGTTTACTCCATTTTACATCCTTATTACAATCTTCATTAGATATATTTTTTATTTTATTTATAATATCTATAAGTTCTTTTTTTCTTTCACAAGATAAATTATTGCTACTTTCTATATTTTCTATGGAATTATGAAAAGATTCATTTATGATAGTTTGATTATACTGATTTCTTAACTTTACTTCATACCCTTTTATATAGTCAATTACTTTTTCTAAATCTTTTTTATTATAAGACCAAACATTTCTTTTTTCTAATTCAGTTAAATCCTTAATTTCATACCTGTACTTATCTATCATTTCTTCTATAGCTATCGCAATTTCCATTAAACTATTTGTATTTATAGCATCATTGCATTTATTTAAATCTACATTTATTGATTTTATTATTTCTTTCATTTATTTCCTACTTCCTAAAATATTTTATAAATACATTATATCAAATATATCAAAAACTTAATATAAAACTTAATTTAGTTTTCACTTTAAAATATTATGATTATCAAAATTTAACTATGTTAAACTATTTGATTTTATGATAATATATATCTATGTTAAGTTTAAGGAGATTGAGTATGAAGAAGAAAAAAATAATTATAATTATACTAATATTAATTTTACTTGCAACAATTGGAATTGGCTCTTATGTAGGTAATTATTTTTATAATTTAGCATTAGACCCTAATACTTCAAAGAATATGATATTTGGAGATGATGAAGATGAAGGATTAGAAGTACAAGAAGATGTGGATTGGTTACTGAAAAATTCAAACTATGAAGATAAATATATTTTATCTTATGATAATTTAAAATTGCATGCATACCAAGTAATAAATGAAAATAAAAGCAATAAGTGGGCCATAGTTATACATGGATATACATCTGAGGGTAAGCTTGTTAGCGCTAAAGCTAAATATTTATATGAAATGGGATATAATATTTTAGTTCCAGATCTTAGAGCTCATGGAGAGAGTGAAGGAAACTATATAGGTATGGGATGGCATGATAGATTAGATATAATAGATTGGATAAATTACATAATAAATAATAATAACGATAGTGAAATAATACTTCATGGTACATCTATGGGAGCTTCTACTGTCTTAATGGTTTCTGGAGAAAGGTTACCATCTAATGTTAAGGCTATTGTTGCTGATTGTGGCTATACTTCAGTATGGGATGAATTCTCTTATCAATTAAGGTCATTATTTAATTTAAAATCATTCCCTGTAATGAATTTATCTAATATTGTTACTCAAATTAAGGCTAGATATTCATTAAAAGAAGCTTCAGCTATTGACCAAGTGAAAAAATCTAATACTCCTATATTATATATTCATGGAAATAAAGATACTTTCGTACCTTACTATATGATGGATGAGTTATATAATGCTACAAGCTCAGAAAAAGAAAAACTTACTATCACAGGTGCTGAGCACGCTAATGCTGATTTAGTTAATCCTAAATTATATTGGAATACAGTAAGTAATTTTTTAAATAAATATGTAAAATAATAAAGGCATGGGTAAAAATTCCCATGTCTTTATTATTTTCATCCTGCAACCAATTGTACAACTATTATTTTTAATACTATCGTTTTTGAACATTTATAGCTGAAGGACCTCTATCAGCTTGAACTATATCGAAGTTAACTTCTTCACCTTCATGTAAATCTTTATTATGCCCTTCTTCTTTTATGTTAGAAAAGTGTACGAAAACATCATCTCCACTATTACTTGTTATAAATCCATAACCTTTTTCATTATTAAACCATTTTACAACACCTGTATAATTTGCCATTAAATTTCTCCTTAATTAAATAATATATATATTATTTGTTTATATTATTTTTTTATTCTTTAGACAAAAAAATACTAAATATTAATTATATAATTAATATTTAGTATTTTTATATTATTTAGGCTTTATTGTCTTGTTTATTTTTATTAGCACAGTAAACTACATATATAATAACTATTGCTAAATATGGAAGCATTTGTATAAACTCTACAGGAAGGTTTATTCCTTGTAAGTAGTTACTCATACTTTCTGTAAATCCAAATAAACTAGAAGTTAAAAGTCCTACTACTGGATTAGCTCCTGCCATAGACTGAGTAGCAAGTGCTATATATCCTCTTCCCGATGTCATACCAGCCGAGAATAATGTAACATATCCCATTGATAAGAATGCTCCACCAAGTGCAGATAATACTCCACTCATAGTAAGTGCTATATATTTAACTCTATTTACGCTAATTCCTACTGATTCAGCTGCTTCTGGACTTTCTCCTACAGCTTTTATTCTAAGCCCTAATTGTGTATATTTAAACATTATATATACAAGCATTACTAATATTAAAGCTACGTAAGTTAATATATTATGACCTGATATTATTTTTCCAATTACAGGCATATTTTCTATAATTGGTATATTAATATTAGGAAGTGCTAAAGAATTTAAAGAAGTAGATGCTCCTTTATCTCCTGTTAATAAATATAATCCAAACACTGTCATACCTGATGCCATTAAATTAAGTGATATACCAGATATAATTATGTTAGATTTTAATTTAAGTGCAAAGTAAGCAATTATATTACTAAGTATTACACCTGAAAGTATCGAAAATAATAGCCCTATGAAAGCACTTTGTGTAAAGTGACTTGCCGCAACTCCTACAAATGCTGCTGTTAACATTGTACCTTCAAGTGCTATATTTCTAGCACCAGCACGAGCTGCTATCATTGCACCTAATGTTGTTAAAAGTATTGGAGTAGTCGACCTTATAACTGCAAACCAAAAATCTTCTTTTAATAATATTGAAAATAGAGCTTCCATTACTTATCGCCCCCTTTGTTTTCATTGTTTGCTAAGGCTAATTGACTTTCTTTTCTTTGCTTTATGAAGAATAAGAATCTTTCAGCTGTAACTAAAAGTATTATTATACCTTGTATAAGTGAAACTATTTCATTTTGTACATCTGTCTGTCTTGCCATTATATCCGCACCAACACGTATATAAGATAAGAAGAATGCAGCTACTGGTACAAATATTGGGTTATTAGATGACAATATAGATATTATAACTCCATCCCAAGCATAACTTGGAGCTGATGCCCATTGAAATCGTCTATACATACCTAATTTTTCTATAGCACCACCTATTGCTGCTACAAATCCTGATATAAATGAAGTATACAGTATAACTTTTTTTGTATTTATTCCTGAGTATCTTGCAAACTCGGGATTAGAACCTACTAATCTTATTTCATATCCCCACTTAGTACGAGTTAAGAATATATACAATAAAACACATGTAATTATCGCTATTATAAACCCTGTATGAAGTCTAGTTCCATCTACAATATTAGATAAACTAGCAGTTTTTAAAAACTTAAGTGAAGCAAAGTTACTTGCTTGTCTATCAGCTAAAAACTTATTAACTATATAAAGTCCTGTATAGAAAAATACATAGTTAAGCATTAAAGATGTAACAAGTTCATTAGCTTTATATTTAACCTTACACCATGCAGGTATGCTACCTATAATTCCACCAATAAATCCTGCTATTAATATAGAAACCATTGGATGAATCCCACTTGGTAAAGGTATCATTATAGCAATAAAAGATGCTATTACAGCTCCTATATAAAATGAAGCATCTGTTATCATTGAGAAGTTTCCTGATTTGAAAACTAAACTTAATGATAAACCAGTAAACATAAGCGGTACCATCATTTCAAGCACATTAAATAAATATCTTTTTGAACTTATTGGACCTGTAAGTAATGTGGATAAAGCTTTAGTTGGATTTTCACTACACAAGAAAATTATTCCAGTTGTTATTAAAAGTGCAATCCCTACTGCAACTAGTAGTCTTAATAAATCAAAGTATTTTAAAACATTAAATTTGTTGTCTTTACGCATAATAAGCACCTCCGATTATCTCATCACTATCACGCTTAACACCTAACATGTAAAGACCTAATTCTTCTTCAGTAACATTTTTAGCATCATCTATATATGCTACTATCTTACCTTCATGCATAACTATTATGCTATCACTTAAAGATAAAACTTCTCCTAAGTCTGATGATATTAACAGTATAGCTTTTTTAGCTTCTCTCATATCAAGTATTTTGTGTCTAATAAATTCTATTGCCCCAACGTCTATTCCACGAGTTGGTTGATTTACTATTAAAAGATTTGGATCATATAAAAATTCACGTCCAACTATAACCTTTTGTATATTACCACCAGATAAATCCTTTATAGCCTGCTTTATATTATCATGCTTTACTATAAATTCTTTTACTAAATTACTTGTAAATTCTTTTATCTTTGATAAATTTAATAATCCTTTGTTATTTAATTCTTTTGAAGAATATATCTTAGATATCGCATTATCTTCAATTGAAAGATTTGGTGCACTACCAAAGTGAAGTCTATCTTCAGAAACATGGGATATACCAAGTTCTTGTCTTTTTAATATAGACTCTTTAGTTATATCTTGTTTTCTTAAAGCAATTTTACCATTTACTATTGGAGTAGTTCCTATTATTGCATTTACAAGTTCTGACTGACCATTACCTTCTATACCTGCCACACCTAGTATTTGACCTTCACGAACTGTAAAACTTATATCATTTACTACTACATTTTTAAATGAGTTTTTAACAGTTAAATTATCAACACTTAAGACTACATCCTTAAAGTCTCTTTGAGTCTTTTCTATATTTAAGTCTACATCACGACCAACCATAAGTCTTGATATTTCCTGTTCTGATAGTTCACTAACTGAGTAAGTCCCCATTGTTTGACCATCTCTTAAAACTGTTAATCTATCACAAAGCTCTTTTATCTCATGAAGCTTATGAGATATAAATATAATTGTATATCCCTGCTCTTTTAATAATTTTAATTGTTTAAATAATTCTTCTATCTCCTGTGGTGTAAGCACTGCTGTTGGTTCATCTAGTATTAATATTTTAGCTCCTCTATATAAAGCCTTTAATATTTCTAGTTTTTGTTTCATTGCTATTGAAATGTCTTTAACTTTAGCTCTTGCATCAACTTTTAAATTATATTTTTTAGAAATTTCTTCTGTTTGTGTTATAGCTTCTTCAATATTTATAAATCCTGATTTTGTTGTTTCATGACCTAATATTAAATTTTCTGCTACAGTCAAAGAAGGCACCAGCATAAAATGCTGATGCACCATTCCTATACCTTTTTCCAAAGCCTGTTTAGATGAAGAGAATTTAACTTTCTCTCCATTTACATATATATCACCACTAGTTTGTGGTATCATTCCAAATAGCATTTTCATTAAAGTAGATTTTCCCGCACCATTTTCACCTATAAGTGCATGAACTTCTCCTTCATTTATAGCAATATTTACATTGTAGTTTGCAACTACACCACCAGGGTAGACTTTTGTTAAATTACTTACCTTTAATATTTCTTTGTTCATTTAACACACCCCCGATTCTAAATTAATTACTTAGCGTTTTTTATCATTTCTTTTAACTTTGATTCTTCCATTCCTAAAGCAGTGCTAACTTTAACTTTATCTTCTTTTAATTGAGTTGTAATTTCACTTACTTTAGTTCTTATATCTTCACTTACTGTTGAAGTGTATATGTCATTTTCAGCAAGTCCAACTGTATCTTCTTTTATCCCTAATACGCTATGAGTATTAAATTCTAATGAATCATTTAAGTACTCATTCATAGTATCAACTAAAGATTTATCTATATTTTTTAGTGCTGAAGATATTATATATTTTTGTTCTTCTTTTCCTTCATAAGCTAAAGCTTGGTCACTATCTACACCTATTATATATTTCTTAGCATCTTTAGCAGCTTCTACTGATCCTGCTGAAGCTGGTCCAGCTGCTGTGAATACTATATCTGCTCCGTTTGAATATTGAGCTAATGTTATTTCTTTAGCTTTTGCAGTATCTGTAAATGAACCTATATATGCTACTTCAACTTTAACATCTTTATCTATAAATTTAGCTCCTTCTATATATCCTACTAAAGAGTCATTTATAACAGCTGATGTATCTCTTGCTCCAACGAATCCTATAACTTTTTCTTCATTAGCAAGTTCCATATCACTAGTTGTAACTAAAGCAGCTAATGCACCTGCTAAGAATCCAGCTTCATTTTGCTTATATGTCATTGAATAAACATTATCTAAATCATACTCATCATAATTAACATCTGTATCGTAAACTATGTATTTTTTATCTTTGTAATTTTCTGCTGTATTTTCAACATGCTCTTTCATATCCCAACCACCAGTTATTATAACATCAGCATCTGATTCTGATGCATCTATTAATGATGGTTCAAATTTAGTTTGATCAAATCCCATTTCTACAACATCTACATTAACCTTATCTCCAAATTGCTCTTTTATTTTTTCCATACCTGCATTTGCTGAGTCATTGAACGCTTTATCTCCTAAAGCACCTGTTACCAATAACTTAACATTAACTTTATCTCCATTTGATGCTGAACCTGCTTCATCTGAACCACATCCAACTAAGAAAGTCGCACTAAGCCCTACAGCTAAAAGTGTTGATAATATTTTTTTCTTAAACATTTTTAAACCTCCGCATTATACCTATTAGTTTTATTTGTGTCGTTTAATAACTTTATATATTGATCAAATGTAAGCTTTTGCTTATAATTTGATAATATCTCTTTTGTACGTTTCCCATTATCTTTTAATAAATCTTTTACCGTCTCTGTAAAATAATCAATTGGTAATTCATATGCTATATGTGTATTTTCAGTCTTAAAGTCATTACCATGAACTCTTCCTGAAAACCCTGATACACCTATTTGAACAGTTGGAATTAAATATGATAAATCTCCTATATCTCCACTTGCAAATGAATGACAATTTGATAATATTTTATCTTCGTCCATAAATTTAAGCATATTATCTTTTACTGCCTTTGTAAGGTGTTCATCTTGTGTTAAAGGTAAATATCCACCTGTATTTATAATTTCAAGGTCTGCACCAAGTGCTAAAGCTCCACCTCTAAATGCTCTATCTACTTTTGTGTTAACATCCATTATTGCATCTAAAGTTTTAGCTCTTATGTACATATCAATTGTTACTTTATCAGGGACACTGTTAACACTTGTGCCTCCATCACTTATAACGTAATGAACTCTTATTGCATCTTCTTCTTTAAATGTTTCCCTTAAGTATGCTATTGCATTTAAAGCTATATTTGCTGCATTTAAAGCATTTACACCATCACAAGGATTAAGTCCTGCATGTGCAGATACACCTCTAAATATGATTTTCTTACCTAAGAATCCATTTAAACTTGAGTTTACTTCTGCCAAATGTTGAGTTCCTGGTGGCATTGCATGTGCTGATAAAACTAAGTCTATATCATCAAATGCACTAAGCTTAATCATTTCTTGCTTTCCAGATATATATGAAAGTTTATTTTCTTTTACTAGATTTTCTCTATAATCAAAATCACAATATTCCTCTGCTGGAGTTGCTATAAATGATATTTTTCCACCAAGCTCTTCAATGATATTAGATTCTTTTAAAGCTATAAATGTTCCTAGCATCATTCCAACTTGTGCATAATGACCACAAGAATGAGCACAATTATCTTTTTTTCCTAAGAACTGATGCTCTGTACTAGGTACTGAGTCTAGTTCACATAAAAGCGCTATATGAGGACCTTCCTTTTTAGACTCTATTGTTGCTCTTATTCCTGTTATTGCAATATCATTTTCGTAACTTATATTATATTTATCTAATTTTTCGCATATTTTTTTATTAGTTTCAAACTCTTTAAATCCAAGCTCTGGATTTTTAAATATATCTTCACTTAAATTAATCATTTCTTGTTTTAATGAATTAAAATCTAAATTATCCATAACTTACCTCGTTCCGAATATTATTATCAATATTCATTTTATTTTACGTCTTTATTATATAGATATTTTATTTTTTTTCAATACATAATAACTATTTTTTTGATGAATTTTGTATATTTTTGTATATTTTCGCGCATTTAACGAACGTTCATTATATATTATCCAATTATAATTCGACTAAAATATATTTATGTCTTTATATTTATATTTTTTAATATGACTTTTTTGATTTTAAATTATTTTTAACTTAAAATCATTTCAAGTAGATAAATACATAAAAGAACAGCTATGTTTCAACATAGCTGTTTTTAGTGAGAAATAACTTTATTTAAAAACTCCATACATCTTTCACTTTTAGCATCAGTAAATATCTCGTCAGGAGTAGAATCTTCTAATATATATCCTCCATCCATAAATATTACTCTATCTGACACCTCCCTAGCAAATCCCATTTCATGAGTTACAACTATCATTGTCATACCTTCTTTCGCTAAGTCCTTCATTACATTTAATACTTCCCCTACCATCTCTGGATCAAGAGCTGATGTAGGTTCATCAAACAACATAACCTTAGGATTCATGGCTAAAGCTCTAGCTATAGCAACCCTTTGTTTTTGTCCACCAGATAAGCTATTTGGGTAATTATCTTTCTTGCCTTCTAATCCAACTTTTCTTAGAAGTTTCATTGCAATATCTATTGATTCTTCTTTAGATATTTTCTTTAAAGACTGAGGTGCCATCGTTATGTTTTCTAAAACTGTTTTATGAGGAAATAAATTAAATCCTTGAAATACCATTCCTATATTTTCTCTTAATTTATTTATATCCGATTTTTTATCAAACAAGTCATGATCAAGTATTGTAACTTTACCATAATTTATTTGCTCTAATCCATTTAAACATCTCAAAAGTGTACTTTTACCAGAACCAGAAGGTCCGATTATACAAACAACTTCACCTTTTTTAATTTCTAAATTTATATCTTTTAAAACTTCTAAATTTCCAAAGTATTTTTTCAAATTGCTTACCTTTATTATCACGATGCCAATCTCCTTTCTACAAGCTTTGAAGCCCACATTAATAATGTTATTAATACTAAATACATTATTGCAACTATTCCATAAATCTCAAAAGCTTTGTATGTTGTACCAACTATTATTTGCCCACTTTGCATAAGCTCTCTAATACTTATTACAGATAATATTGAAGTATCTTTTATAGCAATTATAAATTGATTCATAAGAGAAGGAATCATAATCTTAATAGCTTGTGGTAATATTACTTTTCTCATTGCCATAGATGTTGGCATACCTAAACTTCTTGCAGCTTCCATTTGACCTATATCTACAGCTTGTATTCCACCTCTAAAAATTTCTGAAAGATACGCACCTGAATTCAATGCTAAAATCCAAATACCTGCTGAAACAGGATTAAATCTTATACCTAGAAACTGACCTAATCCAAAAAATATAAACATTGCCTGTATCATAAGTGGAGTTCCTCTAATAATTGTTGTATATATGAATGCTATTCCACTTATGATTTTATACTTTGATATGCTTAAAATACCAAATATTAAACCTATGACACACGCTATAATTATTGCAAAAAAAGCTATTTTTACTGTTACTCCAAGCCCTGATAGCAGACTTGGTAAACTTTTTTTTAACAACTCTAAACTCACCATATTTATCCCTCATATCTAGTTAAATTTTATATTGATTTAGTGTAAGTAAATTTTCATACGCAGATATATTTTATTGGTCTATATATTGAGAAATTATTTCATCATACTTACCATTTTCTTTTATAGCTTTTAATCCTTCTTGAAATTTTTCTAATAACTCTGCATTTTGACCTTTATTAACTGCAAATCCATAATCAGCAGTTGTTACTTTATCCCCTGCTATTTTTAATTCGTTATCAGCATCAACTTTTATTTTATATGCTATTACTGGATAATCTTCTAAAGCAAAGTCTGCATTTCCACCTTGAACTGCTAAAAACATAGCTGGAGAATCTTCAAAATGTTTTAATTCTAAGTTATATTTCTCTTGATTTTCTAAAGCCCAATTTTCCCCTGCTGTTCCTTTTTTAACCGCAACTGTTTTTCCATTTAAATCTTTAACTCCGTTGATTTCTGTATTATCAGAATCTACTACTATTGATAAACCTGATTCAAAGTAACCATCAGAGAAGTCTAAAGCTTCCTTTCTTTCATCAGTTATACTCATACCAGCTATGGCCCCATCAAGTTGATTTGAAGTTAGCGCTGGTATTATTGCATTAAAATCCATAGGCTTTAATTCATAATCAAATCCAGATTCTTCTGCTACTGCTGCTAATATCTCCACATCAATTCCTTTATATTCTCCATCTTCTTCAAATGAAAATGGTGCATATTTTGAATCCGTTGCTATTAAATATTTTGTTCCAGAGTCTGATATACTCTCATCTGAACCTGAGCTTTTAGATTGGCAACCTACAAGTAGTGTACCTGCCATTATAGCTGACATAGCTAACGTGAATAATTTGCTTTTTTTCATATTTAACTTCCCCCTTATATTAGATAATTCAATAAAAAAAGCAAAGTACGGCTATAGTAATACTTACTATAGAACCGCCTTTGCTTCTATAATATATTTATACACTATTTTAGTGTAATTGTCAAAATATTTTGAATATAAACTATAACTTTTTACATAATGTATACACATTTTACTATTAAATAATACAGCGATTTCTTTAAGTAGTATTATTAAATATATTTAATTATAATTTATTAATTTATTTTTATATATAGAACTATAATTTATAAAATTTTATAGTTTCTTATCTTTACAAAAATATGAGCTTCTAATTTGTTCAATTATATTGCATTCATTATTTTCTATACTTGACATGCTAAATAATATATTCCCATTTACCTCTTCATAGCTTCTATTTATATCTATTTGTTTTGAAATTTCTTTTGATATATCTGTATTGCTTATATTTTCACCTATATATAATTTGACATTAGTACCTTTTGTTATATTTAACCACCATTTTACAAGTTCTTCATAAGGAGCATTTTTATTATCTATAGTCCAATAAATTTGAGGAGCTATATAATCTATAATTTCTTCCTCTATCCATTTAACTGAGTCTGCAAAAACACTATAATAACTTTCAGAGCCATTAGTATTAGAACCTTTAGTGTCACTAGCTTTATTTTTCCATATGTCAAATGGACTAACTCCAAACTGAATTCTAGGATTAGTTTTTTTAACTATATTATTTACCATCTTTATCATTTGAGTTATAAAATTACGTCTACTATTACCTATAATTCCGTTTTTATCTTCTTTATACGGTAACGGATAATTATATGGATAAAAGTAGTCATCAAAATGAATTCCATCAACATCATAATTACTTATTATTTCAAAAACAGTATCCCCTATATATTTAATAACATTAATATTTGCTGGATTATAAAACAACGCATCATTATAAGATAATAACCAATCTGGATGTAATTTTGCCATATTATTATCTGATAGTTCATTTAAATTAATTCCTTTTGTTGTTACTCTATATGGATTTAACCATGCATGAAATTCTATATTCCTTTTATGAGATTCTTCTATCATAAATTCTAGAGGATCGTACCCTGGATTACATCCTTGTTCTCCTGTAATATACTTGGACCATGGATTTATACAAGATTTATAAAAAGCATCTGATGATGGTCTTATTTGAACAAAAACTGAATTAAAATTTAAATCATTTATTATATTAAGGATATTTATAAATTCTTGTTTTTGTTTCTCTTTATTATTCAAAGTTTTCGGCCAATCAATGTTGTATACAGTAGCTATCCATACACCCCTAAGTTCTATATTTTTACAATTATCATTCATAAAACTACCCCTTCATAAAGTTAATATATTTTATACACAACTTTATATATTATATTCTTGAGATGTATATATACCACTTTTACCTGCAAAAACATAACTAATTACACATGCTACAAATAAATATTTCATATTCATAGATCCAAATAATTCCACTCCCATTATAAATGATGCAATCGGAGTTTTTGTGGCTCCACAAAATACACCTATCATGCCAAGACCCGCTAAGAATGACATTGGAAGGCCAATCATAAAACTTAAAGTATTTCCTAAAGTAGCCCCTATTACAAATAAAGGAGTTACCTCTCCTCCTTGATATCCACTACCTAGTGTTATAGATGTGAAAATTAACTTAAGTATAAAATCATAATTGTTAACAGGTATCTCAAAGGAGTATTTTAATAAATCTAAGCTTAACCCTAAATATATCCTACTATTCACTATAAATACCAAAACTATAATTATTACTCCACCTAAAAAGCTTCTATTATATCGCATTCTTATATGATAACTAAAATACTTTTTTAATATATGTGTTAATTCTGAAAAAACTTTGCTTGTAATACCAAATAATATAGAACAAAGTGTCACCTTATAAAATATACTAACATCATCTATTACTCCCACCATACTATAGTTCATATGATGCACTTTTAAAATGTTCGATATTGAGTTTCCAATATAACTAGCTACAAAACAAGGTACGATAGCTTCATATCTCATTTTTCCTATAGATGTAACCTCTAATCCAAATACTGTTCCTGATATAGGAGTACCAAACACAACTCCAAATCCACTACTTATACCACTTATAATTATCAAGTTTTTATCAGATTCATCTAATTTTAATAATTCTCCTAACTCTGAACATATACTCGCACCAATTTGTACTCCAGTACCTTCCCTACCTGCAGACCCTCCAAATAAATGAGTTGCTACTGTTCCTAAAAATACTAAAGGTGCCATTCTAAAAGGAATTCTCCCTTTACCATTGTTAATTCTTTCTATAATTAAATTATTTCCTTTTGATGAGTCTTTACCATATTTATAGTATAAAAAACTTATTATATATCCTCCTACTGGTAACAAATAAAGTAACCATGCATAAATCTGTCTAGTTTGTGTAACATATTCTAGACTTTTTAAAAATAAGGTTATTACTAGTCCAACACTTATCCCACTTATTAATGATAAAAAAAACCATTTAATAAAGTGAGCTATTATTAATCGACTTTCTTTAATATGATTATTTACAAAATCCATATCTTCACCTCATTATTTAGCTTTTCCAATAGCTTTATAATAATTAGCATATTCTTTTAATTAGTATGTTTGATTTCATTATTAAATTTATTTGACAGATTAAACATACTGTCCTATATAATATATATTGAATATAATTTTCAAGGAGGCATTAATTTGGATTTAATTAATATATACAGCAAGGACTATCCAGTTTTTATAGAAGAATTAGTAAATACACCTGAATTTAAAAGATTAAATAATATAGGTATGAATTGTGGGTGTGAGTACACTGGTTTTCCTATATTTTCTAAAGGCAAAAACTATACTAGGTATACTCATAGTATAGGAGTATCACTTATTATTTGGAATTTTACAAAAGATATAAAACAATCAATAGCAGGTTTACTTCACGACATAAGCTCTCCTGTTTTTGCTCATGTAATTGATTTTTTAAATGGAGATCATGAAAATCAAGAATCTACAGAGGAAAGGACTAAAGAAATTATAGAAAATTCTCAAGAGATACAAAGTATTCTTAAAAAATATAATTTAACAACTGATGATGTTTGCGATTATCATATGTATCCTATTGCAGATAATAATTCTCCTCTACTTTGTGCTGATAGATTAGAATATACTTTAGGAAATGCATTTTACTATGGATTTAAAAATATCAATGAAATTAAAAATATATATGATGACTTAACTGTATCTAAAAATGAGTTTAAAGAAGATGAAATTTCATTTAGAACTTTAGATAAAGCTTTAGAGTTTACGTCTGTATCTCTACTAAATTCCAAGGTATACTCTTCAAACGAAGATAGATTTGCTATGCAATATTTGGCTGACTTATTAAAATTAGCTATAGAGAGAGATATTATAAATATAGATGATTTATACACTACTGAATATAAAGTTATATCAATGTTAGAAAAAGATAAAGAATCAAAAGATATGCTTGATAGCTTTAAAAAGTTTTCTCAAGTTTTAACTAGCAAAACAAAACCTCTTAATGGATATTGGGTCAATATACCTGCTAAGAGAAGATACATAAATCCTCAAGTAGTTTCTCTTGGCAGAGTTTCGAATTTATCAAAAAAATTATCAAAAGATATAGATGAATTTTTAAAAGTAGATTTTAATATTTGGCTTAGTGGAAAATAAATAAAATAAAAAATGGTACCTTCTGCTTAAATCAAAGGTACCATTTTTATTTTAACTATTAAATACACTTTCGTAGCATACATTTTTTAGCTTATTTGGGGTATTTTTAATACACTCATAAAACTGATCTTTATATCAATTTGTTATAATAAGTAAATCTATAATGCTCTACTTAAATTCTTCCCAGACATCATTATTTAACTTAATGAAATACTTCTTTCCATCTCTTCTTCTGACATATCCCTCTTCATCCATGTAAATATAATGACTTTCATCCCAATCTACTTTTCTTACCTTGTATCCTTCTTTTAGTTTAGTTATAGCCTCTCCAAAATTCATCTTAGGTGCTTCTACTGATAGTGTCCCTTCACTTCTTTCCTCATAATTATCTTTCAAACATTCAATTGAACAAAATACTAAACCTCTCTCACATAAATGACAGTAATTATCTTCTAATTCAAATCCACACATGCAACATTTCATATATAACTACCTCCCCTAAATTAATCTCGTTATCATTTGTTATATATAAGAATAAAATTACAAAAAAATTATTTAATAATATAAATATTATTTTAAAACTAAGTAGTATTAATTAGCCTGATTTCCATACCCCATCTTTATATTTTCTATTATATGAACCCATTTTTTAATTAATTCCATTTTAAATTCATATTATCTGTATTATTTTACAATAAAAATAATCTGTATCTTTTATTAGATTATCAGTAAACATATGTGTAAATTTGTAGTACTATCCTTATAAAAATAGATTTTATGTATTATTCAGTAAGATATGATTGAAATTTTTTGACTACCTTCTTAGTTTTTATAAAAAAAATACATCTTCCAAATATATGCAGATTACCATATATTCAAAAGATGCATTTATATTTTAATTAAGTTTTATTTATATTACTTAGCAACAGCATACATTTCTTTTAATTTATTTTGTACATCCTTGTTTTCTAAGTATTCTTCAAGTGTAGTTTTTCTATCCATTATTCCACCTGGAGTTATTTCTATTATTCTGTTTGCAAGAGTTTGTATCATCTCTTGGTCATGAGAGTTAAATAATAATACTCCTGGGAATTTCTCTAAACCTTTATTTACAGAAGTTATTGACTCTAAGTCTAAGTGGTTAGTTGGATCATCTAAAACTAAAACGTTAGCATTTGATAACATTAACTTAGATAACATACATCTAACTTTTTCTCCTCCAGATAAAACTTGAGCTTCTTTTAAAGCTTCTTCTCCAGAGAATAACATTCTACCTAAGAATCCTCTTATGAAACTTTCACTCTTTTCTTCAGAATACTGTCTTAACCAGTCAACTAAAGAATAACTTATTCCATCGAAGTATTGGTTATGATTTTTAGGAAGATATGATTGAGATGTAGTTACTCCCCACTTGAAAGTACCACTATCAGCAGTGTCTTCTCCCATTATTATGTTGAATAATGTAGTTACAGCTATTTCGTCACCCATGAAAGCAACTTTATCATCTCTATCTAATCTGAAAGATACATTATCTAAAACTTTAACACCATCTATAGTTTTAGTTAATCCTTCAACTTCTAATACTTCATTTCCTATTTCTCTCTCAGGAGCAAATCCAACATATGGATATCTTCTTCTAGAAGGTTGTATTTCTTCAACTTCTATTTTATCTAATTGTTTCTTTCTTGCAGTTGCTTGTTTTGCTTTAGAAGCATTCGAGCTGAATCTTGCAATGAACTCTTTTAATTGAGCTATTTTTTCTTCAGCTTTCTTATTTTGATCTTTAGCAAGTTGTAATGCTAATTGGCTTGACTCATACCAGAAGTCATAGTTACCAACGTACATTTGTATTTTACCAAAATCAACGTCAACTATATTTGTACATATTTGATTTAAGAAATGTCTATCATGTGATACAACTATAACGATAGAATCTTCTAAATCCATTATAAAGTTATTTAACCAGTTTATTGATTGGAAATCTAAGTGGTTAGTCGGTTCGTCCATTACTAGTATTTCAGGTTTACCAAATAATGCTTGAGCAAGTAATACTTTAACCTTTTCTCCACCAGTTAATTCCTTCATTTGCTTATAGTGTAAGCTTTTATCTATTCCTAGACCCATTAATAATCTCTCTGCATTTGTTTCTGCATCCCATCCATCAAGTTCAGCAAATTCACCTTCAAGTTCTGCAGCTTTTATACCATCTTCTTCAGTGAAGTCTGGCTTCATGTATAATGCATCTTTTTCTTGCATTATAGAATATAGTCTTTCATGTCCCATTATAACAACATTTAAAACTGTATCTTCTTCATATTTGAAGTGGTCCTGTCTAAGTACAGACATTCTTTCTTTTTCAGTTATTGAAACACTTCCTGTATTTGGTTCTATATCTCCAGCTAATATTTTTAGGAAAGTTGATTTTCCTGCACCATTAGCACCTATTATTCCGTAACAATTTCCTTTAGTGAATTTTAAGTTAACGTCTTTAAATAACTCTTTATCACCAAATCTAAGTCCTACATTAGTAACTTGTAACATTCGCTTTTTTTCCTTTCATGTCTATATTTATTATTATATATACAACTTTATTAATAATATACTAAAACTCAATTTAAGTCAATAATCTAAGACTTATGTTTTTTAAGTTTATCTCATTAAAAATTTCTTAAATTCCATAATTAAACTAGCAAATATAGCTAATCCAAAACATACTATAAAGTTATATAATCCATAAGAAGTTGGAATAGAAAATACACCTCTCATAAATGGAGTTAATGTTAATACAAACATGCCTAAACAAACAACTACAGCACCTAAAACATACTTATTACTTCCAAATCCTAATTTAAATATAGTTTCAGTATTAGATCTTGATGCAAATGTTTGTGTTATCCTTGATAAAGTAAGAGTAGCAAAAGCCATCGCTGTTCCTAATTCCGGTGAACTTTGCATTCCTATATATTGAGCAAATATTGTAACCATACCTATTATACTACCCTTAATTAAAATAGATTTTAATGTTCCTTTAGCTAAAATACTTTCATTGGGATCTCTTGGTAAACTTTTCATTACATCTTTTTCAGGTTGCTCAAAACCTAATGCTATAGCTGGAAGAGAATCTGTAACTAGATTTATAAACAGCAACTGTATTGTAGTAAATGGATTTGCCCAATCGGCCATTACTGCAAATAATATTGCTATTATTCCTCCTAAATTTCCTGAGAATAAATAAGTTATAGATTTTTTTATATTATTATAAACTGTTCTACCAACTTCTATTGCATTAACTATAGTAGCAAAATTATCATCTAAAAGTACCATCGCTGAAGCATCTTTAGCCACTTCTGTACCACTGCCCATTCCTATTCCAATATCAGCTTGTTTTAATGCTGGAGCATCATTTACACCGTCACCTGTCATTGCTGTTATTTTACCTTTTTTCTGCCATGCTTTAACTATTCTTATTTTATTTTCTGGTGAAACTCTTGCATAAACTGATATATTTTCTAATTTTTCATTTAATTCATCTTCACTTAAATCATCTAATTCTTTACCTGTAAGAGCCAAATCACCATCAACCATTATTCCTATATCTTTTGCAATTGCTGCTGCAGTCGTTTTATGGTCTCCAGTTATCATTACTGTTTTTATTCCAGACTCTTTTGCTTCTTTTACAGCTTCATAAACCTCTTCTCTTGGAGGGTCTATCATTGCAACTATTCCAATTAATATTAATTCATCTTCATCTTCAATTGATGGTACAAAATTTTCACTCTCTACAGCCTTAGTTGCAAAAGCTAAAACTCTAAGTGCTTTATTTGAAAATTCTTCATTTATATTTTTATATTCATTTATTATATCTTCATTTATATTTACTATTTCACCATTACTTAATGCATACTTACATCTACTAAATACTATATCTGGTGCTCCCTTTGTAAGCATTAATACTTTATCCTCTACTTTATTTATAGTAGACATAAGCTTTCTATCACTATCAAAAGGTAATTCTTGTATTCTAACATAATTTTCTCTTAATTGTTTATAATATAAATTATTTTTATTTACATAGTTTATAAGTGCTACTTCTGTTGGATCACCTATTTCCATACCTCCATTAGCTATATCAGAATCATTACAAAGTGCAAATGAGATTAGCAAGGCTAATTCTTGACTTGATAAATTGTTATCATATTTCACAGTTTTTTTAACTCCATACATATATGCATCAACTACTGTCATTTTATTTTGAGTTAGTGTTCCAGTTTTATCTGTGCATATTACACTAGTTGATCCTAAAGTTTCAACAGCAGGTAATTTTCTTACAACAGCTTGTTTCTTAGCCATTATATTAGTTCCCATTGACAATACGATGGTTACTATTGATGTTAATGCCTCTGGTATTGCAGCTACGGCTATTGCTATTGCAAACATGAATGAGTCAATTAAGTTTCCTCCTCTAATAATTTGAATAGCAAATATTAGTATAGATAATCCAACTATTCCTATTCCTAACTTCTTTCCAAAATCATCAAGTTTCTTTTGAAGCGGTGTTTCTTTACTTTCTGCATTTTCTAATAAATTTGCTATTTTACCAACTTCTGTATTTGTTCCACAACTTGTTACTATATACACTGCCCTACCATATACTACCATGGATCCACTAAATACCATATTCTTTTGATCGCCTAATGAACACTCACCATCTATTTTATCTTCGCTTTTTAATACAGGTTCTGATTCACCTGTTAACATTCCTTCTACAACCTTAAATGTTTGTGATTCTATTATTCTACCATCTGCAGGCACATAGTCTCCAGCTTCAAGAATAACAATATCTCCTACTACTAGTTCTCTAGATTTTATTGTAGTTTTATGCCCTTCCCTAATTACTTTTGCATTTGGAACTGATAACTGTTTTAGACTTTCTAATGAGCCTTCTGCTTTTTTACTTTGAACAACGCCTAATATTGAGTTAAGTATTAAAACTGCAAATATTATACTCGACTCAACTATTTCACCTAAAAATATTTGTACCATTGCAGCTATTAAAAGTATTATAACTAATGGGTCCTTGAAACTGTCTATAAAAAGTTTCCATGTTGGAATTTTTGCTTTTTCTCTTAATTCATTGTATCCATTTTCTTTTAACCTTTTACTTGCCTCATCTTGTGACAATCCATTAATATTACTACTTAGATGCTTTATTGATTCCTCACTTGTTTTCTTATAAAACATATATTTCCCTCCACAAATTAATTTTTTCAAATAAAAAAAGACCACCAAAGTAGATTAATAATCTACTCTGAAGGTCTTGCTAACAAGCTTATTTACTTGCTAATCAACCGGGATTTTACTCCGAAATGACGATTGATTATCACTATATTTGTGAAAGCTACTCCCCTTCAAGGGAATTTTTCTATTTTTTATTTATTATATACACAATAGGAATTTATTGCAACTATTTTTTATATTTTTGCAAAGTTACAAGCTGGATATGTACATGTATCACATTGCATACATAGACCACCATGTCCATATGCTGCTATATCACTTTTAGTTAACCTTTCATTTACTAATAATCGTGGAAGTATTACATCAAATACAGTTGTTTTATTATACATTGCACATCCTGGTATTCCCATTATCGGAACTTCTCCATAATAAGCAAGTAAAAACATAGCTCCAGGAAGTATAGGTGAACCATAAGTTACTAAATCTCCACCACATTCTTTTATAGCTGTAGGAGTTACATCATCTGGATCTACACTCATTCCTCCTGTACAACATATAAGTTCTGCTCCATCATTTATAAAGTTCATTATAGCTTCTTTTATCATTTCTTTATCATCAGGACATATTACTTGCCCCATTATTTCACAATTATACTTTCCTACTTTATCTATTATAACTGGACCAAATTTATCTACTATTCTCTTATGATAAATTTCATTCCCAGTTGTTACTATACCTACTTTTTTAGCTTTAAAAGGAAGTACGTTTACTATATTTTTACCACCTAAAACTTCTTTTGCTTTTTCTAACTTTTCTTCTTCTATTAACAACGGTATCACTCTTGTACCTGCTACCTTAGTTCCTTTTTTAACTTCAAAATTATTATGTAGTGTAGCCATCATTATATCATCTATAGAGTTTAACTTAAATAAACTTTCTACATCTATTTTTAATAATCCATCTATTTTTGATATAAAGTCTATTTTACCCTCTTTTATTTCGCTAAATTCTAGATTTTCTCCAGCTGATATTTCTTTTAGATATAAGGCAGCATCATTTTCATGAATCATACCTTCCTGTTTTTCCCATATATACAAATTATCTTTCCCTAACGATAATAATACAGGTATATCTTCTTCTCTTACAACATGTCCTTTTTTAAATTTTCTACCTTTGAACTCACCTGGTAAAATTTGAGTTATATCCTGACATAAAACTTGACCTACTGCATCAACTGTTTTTATTTGCTTCATACTTTACTCTCCTCTTAATTTGTCATAATCAGATTTTGTGTCTATGTCAAACAATATATCTTCATCTATATTTACATATAAAATAGATGAATTGTTATTTATTACTTTTTTACCCTTTTCATCATGTTTTAATAAAAGTAACTCTTCTTTAATTTTATAAGGAAAAATGACAGGATTTCCACATTTGTTATTTGATTTAGGTATTATAATATAATCTTTATTATGTTTAAATGTATTCATAATAGTATTTATATGCTCACTTTTTAATTTAGGTTGATCACCTACGAAAAACATATACCCATCACAATCAGAACTATTATTTATACCTAACTTAATAGACTCACTTTGCCCAACATGTGAGTTTTCATTTTTTACAATTTTAAAATTATATCTTTTTCCTAATTGTAAAATTTCTTCATATTGACTTACTAAAATCACTTCATTAAAATCACATTTTTTAATTTCTCTTAGTATATGCTCTACTAATGGGATATCTTTGTATTTTAATAATAGCTTATTTTCTCCCATCCTTTTCGAAAGACCAGATGCCATTACTATTGCATTTACCATTTGTCCTAACCTTCCATTATAATGTTTTCTTTTACACTTCCATATAATATTTTTATATATTTATTTTCTTTTTTAATAAGTTTGATAAGTTCTTTTGTTAAACATTTATACCTTTCATTCTCAACTTTATTTATAAATAAAATTTTTTCACCTACTGAATTTTTAAATAATCCATTTTCATTTAATATCATATTTTTTAAGTGTATAAGATTTACTTTTTCTTCTTTGCATTTACTTATTTCTATAAATCTACTTAGATTATGTATATTTTCCATATTTATATCCATATCATATGATGTTATGTCTACTATACCTATAACTTTATTACTCTTAGGATATATCACTGGTTCATTATCTCTCCATCCTTTTAGCTTCTTTTTTTTAGAACCATCACCCTCTATAAGAATTAAGTCAAAGTTTACTTCTATTTCTTCTATTTCTTTAAAATTTAAACCGACTACTTTATTTTCCTCATTTATATATCTTCCAGCTAATGTAACTCCAAAATCTTTTAAAAATTTAAATTCATCATCACTTTTTTTCATAATTAACTTATCATAGCTTTCTTTTTGAGGCAAATAAATCTTAGTAGTTGTAGTTGACAGTACCCTAAGTGATTTTCTATGTTTTTGGGCTAAAAGTTTTATAAATGATGTTTTTCCTCCTGCACCAACTACTGTTATAATTTCCATAATTTAATCCTTTCACATAATTATATAATAACATAAAAAAAGACCTGCCTCAAAATACCTTTTAAACAAAGTTTATTTTAAAACAGATCAATTATATTATATAATATATTAGTTATAAATTAATCCAAACTTAATTTGGTTGTTGCAATTTTCCTTCATATACAATGAGAATATTATATCATATGTTGATGCTGATTTTTCTTGAATACAAGTTAATATGTCATATAGTAACACTATTGCATCTTCACTTTTATCCATTTCTACAAGCATTACTCCTTTTTTCTCTATAAAATCGCTACCTGCTTCTTTCATCTCGCTTAAAAGTTTATCTGCTATTTCACTAGGACTATTTTCTCTAGTGAAGTTTTCAAAATTATATCTTACTCCACCTTCACTAGCAAAAAGCTCTTTTAAGTCAGTTAAGTCTATGCTTATAGCACAATCATCACTTACTGCCTCTATCATCATATTTATTATATTCATTATTTTTGTAGTATTATATTGACTTATCATGAATTCTTGATTTAATCCTAGTTCTTCTTTATGTTCTTTATCTGATGAGTTAAGACCTATTGATAATACTCTTCTTTCTCCTGCCATAAAAGCTATTGCTTTTACTATGTCTACTGCTCTTTTATCTTGTGTAGAGTAAGTTAATAAAAGTATATCAACTCCATCAAGCAATTCTCTAACATATTCTTTATCTACATCTTGATTGATATTTATTTTTTCAGTATCCACATTTTCTTTAACTACATTATATATAGACTCTAGGTTGGAAATTCCTTCATTCCCTATTCCTATTATCTTTGCACTTTTAGTTATCTTTTCCATTGTACTTCTCCTTACGGTTTTTATCTAATATATCAATTAAAACATATTCTTTAAATATTTTCCATATTTATTATTAACAACTTTGAATAAAATAACACCTCCTATAGTTACTACAACAAATTGTCCAAGTCCAACTTCTAACATAGATAAAAATAATGGATATCCAAAAAACACGTTTAGCTGTATTCCAACTATTATAGCATTTACAACAACAGGCCATAAAGATGCAACAAGTACTGTACTTTTTTTATCTCTCATGTATTTTCCTGTTAAGTACACTAAGTATACACTTATAAATGTAGCTAATGTACCAAATATTATATCAGGAACACCATATGGTCCTAATATATTAGCTAAAAAGCATCCTAATGTAAGTCCTAATATATATTCTTTACCTATTAACGGTAATAGCGTCATTACTTCTGATATCCTAAATTGTACTGGTCCATAACTTAAAATTGGTAATGCTAATGTTAATGCTGCGTATAAAGCTGCAACTACTGCAGTTGTAGCTATTCTTTTAGTATTATTTTTCATATTTTCCTCCTAATAGCTAACTTATATATAAAGTCTTTTTATTTTATTATTTCATAAAAAAACCGTGGAAATCCACGGTTTACATACAATTAGAATATTTTTAAAAATGCAATTTACCGTAGTTTTGTTTAAAGACAGGAGGTTTACGAACTGTCTAATTAAGTTTTCAATCTATTATATAATATTTCATTTATAAACTCAATAGAGTTATTTTTATAAATAAAAATTCATAACATTAATTAAGTTCATTTATTATGAAATATCGGAGGAACTATGCCTAAAAACAATAATTCCAAATCTAAGTGTAACTATTATAATATAAATAAATACTGTAACAATCTATCAAATCAAATCAATTTCTTAGCAACTATATATGCTTCTATAATTTCAGAAGAAATCGAAGATGATGAAATTTTAGGATTGCTTGGCTCTTTTTGGTGGTTCTAGGTGAGCAAATTGGTTTATCTTCTGAAACTCGTATATTTTGTAAGTCTCAATTTGAAGAAGGTAATTCAGAAGATACTAATATAGAAGTTGAAGATGTTTTTGATTTCGATAGATGTAAATCAAAAACTCCTTCAAAACGTAATTATAAAAAAATCCGTAGAAAGGTTAAAAGAAGAAAAATACCTAAAAAATAAAAGACTTATGAAAATATTAATAATCATAAGTCTTTATTTTACTCTTAATCTATATTATTCTCCATGAATATCTTTAACTTTATCTTTATCAAGCACTGCATCTTTTTCATTGTATGCTGCCTTGCTAAATATTTTTTCAGCTTCTTGTATATCTAATCCTTTTATATCCATTTTATATATATCTGCTTCTCCAACTTTATCTTTATAAAGACCGTAAATATATGCAACAGCTTGAGGTAAAAATCCTAACAATCTAGCACCTACTGCGTCTGCTGCAACGGGATCTGTACTTGCAATTATGAGTCCTGGTGTATCTATTGCTTTTCCACTTGAAGGACCTGTACCTATCATAGCTTTATCACAACTTACTATAGATAAATCTATAGGTACTTTTTTCGCAAATGCTCTTATAAATCCATGTAAGTCTTCATGTATGCCTGTATTCTTTTTAGGATATCCATGAATCTCTGCTGGAGGCCATCCCATTGCAATATTTTTAATACTAGCTGTTACTGTAGCCTCTTCATGAACTTTTAGCTGTGTAAAAGATATTATTACATCTGCTTCTTCTAGTATTTTATTAATTGGAGTGGATTTAATTATTTCATGGTCTAATCTTAAATCTATATAAGGTCCATAATTTAAGTCTATAAAATCTACGCCTTCTTGTGAAATTATTTTATCATATCCCGTTTGTATCATTATATCTGGTGTTTTAGCTCCACCTGATCCCGTTGCAATATAAATTTTATCTACTTCTTTTGATTTTACATATCTAATTAAAGTTTTTAATGTTTTAGATCCTACTACAGATCCTGTATTTGGTTTTTTATCATTCACCCAGTTAGGTGTTATTATAACTGTATCTCCTTTTTCTATTACCTTATCTATAGGTAACATATCTAAAGCTTTCTCCAATGATTTACTTTCAGTAAGCGCTTTGGTAATAGCAACCACAGGCTCTTTAACTTTACGAGTTCTCATATTTACACCTCTTTTTTATAATCTAGTATATTTAAATTATTTGTAAAATCCTCATATTTACACCTTTATAATCATAAATTTCATTAAGTATATTATTTTAGTTAGCAGGTGATTTTTTGCGTTTATTTAGAACATATAAAAAGCCAGTTAAGTTAGAACTGGCAACAAGTCTACTACTTATATTTTCAACTTTATTGGCCCTATTTATTTATAATAGCCCTCTTAGAGGCATTTATAAGCATGTATTCAATAGAATTTATATAACTCCAAACTTTTCATTACATATGTTTATAAATGATTTCTTAATGGCTATATTTTTTCTAGTAGCAGGACTTGAAATTAAGCATGAAATATTATATGGTAATTTATCCTCTTTAAAAAAAGCTTCTTTCCCTATTATTGCATCAATTGGAGGAGTTACTGTTCCGGCATTGATATATTTCATTTTTAATAAAAATACACCTTTAATAAATGGTATTTGCATACCTATATCTACTGATATAGCTTTTGCTATTGGCCTATTTTTATTATTTAGAAATAAATTAAATCCTTCACTTAAGATTTTTTTATTATCTTTAGCTGTGGTAGATGACTTAATTTCTATTGCTGCTATTGGAATAATCTACTCTTTAGATATAGACTTATTTTACTTAATTATTGGACTTTTAATACTAATTACACTTTGTATTGCAAACAAAATTTTTAATGTAGAAAGTGTTACATATTATCTTATAGGTGGAGCCTGCCTTTGGTATTTTATTCATTTAAGCGGAGTTCATTCTACTATTAGTGGTATATTACTTGCAATTGCAGTTCCATCTAAATCAAATATAAGAAATGTAAGTACCTTGGAAAGATTACAAAAATTCTTAGTTCCAATAAATAGTTTATTAATTATTCCTTTATTTGCATTTGCTAATACTGGTGTATCTCTTTCATATGATCTAACTTTTTCTCATGCACCAACACTATCATTAGGTATAATTTTAGGACTTTGTATTGGTAAACCACTTGGAATTATGCTATTTTCCTACATATCTTGTTTATTAAAAATCACAGAAAAACCAACTTATATAAGCTGGAGCTCCATTTTCTTAGTTTCTTTAATAGCTGGTATAGGATTTACAATGGCTATTTTCGTTTCTGAAGTTGCTTTTATAAGAGATGCAGCTCTTATAAATATTGCTAAAATGTCTATATTGTGTTCAGCAGTTATATCCATATTCTCGACTAGTATAGCTATATATATCTATAGTCATATGAATAATAAGTCTCAAAGAAACTCCTCTATTAAACCTAATAAATACCATATCTCATAGTTATAATTTATAAAAATAAGCGTCATTTTGATTTTAATCTAATAACGCTTATTTTTTCTTATTTTAGTTTTAGTACTCACTAAAATAAGAAAGATTATTCCTACAATAATCTTGAATCATATAACTTATGAATATTTAATATTATGTACTATATACTTAAGTTTATTTATAAGGGAGAGTCATATTATATGGTAGATAAATTCATAAGTCTAAAAAACAAATATGATAATTTAATTAGATTTTTATTAATGTTTTTTGGTATATTCTTATCAGCAATAGGTATTAATGCTTTTTTAACGCCTGCAAAACTCTTAAGTGGTGGTGTTGCAGGTATAAGTGTAATACTAAATCAAGTCTTTGGATTCAACCAAGGTATTTGTACCTTTCTAATTAATATACCTATATTTTTAGTAGGTATAAAGTATCTTGATAAAAAATTCCTAATTTTTAGCTTTATAAATATGTTTCTATTTTCTTTTGCATTAGGTATAACTCAAGACTTATATAAGTACATAAATTTAAATGATCCTATGATTCAATGTATTTATGGTGGAATACTAAATGGAGCTGGTGTAGGTATTATATTTAAATCTCAAGCATGTGTTGGTGGTTTAGATATAGTTGCTGCATGTGGCAAAAGACAATTTAACATAGAAATGAAAAATACATTTTTGTCTGTTAATTTTTTTGTAGTAAGTTTAGGTGGAATATTATTTGGGTTTAAACCTGCTTTATATACCTTAATAGCAATGTATTTGACTTCTCATGTAATGGATATTGTTAAAGATTCCTTTAATAGTCAAAAATCAATAATTGTTGTTACTGATTTTGATAAAAAAATAGCTGAAAATATAATGGTTAAATTAGGTAGGGGTGTAACTTATTTAGAAGCAGAAGGTGCTTATACTCACCACAAGAAAAAAATACTTTATTGTATTGTTAAGTCTAGTGAAATAGCAAGGTTTAAGGATTTAGTTTATTCCATTGATGATAAATCCTTAGTCTGTATAAATGATGTTAATGAGGTAAGAGGAGGTGGATTTAAAGGTAAATATTTATAAAAATTAATAGCCTAAATAAATAATAGATTATTTATTTAGGCTATTAATTTTTATTTATTAGGATTCGTAGCTTCTTCAAGTTCTATTAAATACCTTATCGCTTCATCCCTATTATTTTTACACATTTCTTCACAGGGCTCAAGTTTTCCACATACTTTTGGCCTTTTAGGATCTTTAAATATCATACACATGTTATTTTCATCTAGTTGAATACATCTTACTCCTGATGGTTTTCCTTTTTCCATTCCCGGTATAGGAGATGATATAGATGGAGCTATGCAACATGCTCCACAATTAGGTCTGCACTTCATAGTTATTCTCTCCTTAATTATTATATTTTTATATAATATCATAAAATCCTATTTCTTATAAAGTTCAAATGTATTATTTCTATAAATATATAAATAATATATTTATGAAATTAAAAATTTATAAACATCTAGGAGGTCAATATGAATGAGTAAAAAATTATCTAAAGACGCATATGGTGGTGTCCATGGAAAAGACTATGTTCCATACATAAGTGATAACTCTAAACCAGGTGCAAATATTGCAGTAATTATAATAGGACTAGTCTTATCTGTTTTATTTGCTGCTTCAACTGCTTATTCTGGTATGAAATCTGGTCTTACAGTCGCTGCAGGTATACCTGGTTCTATAATAGGTTCTGCTTTTATAGCTGCCTTTGCTAAGCAAAAAGGATTACTTGGTAAAAATATTGTACAAGGTATGGCAAGTGGTGGCGAATCTGTTGCTAGTGGTATGATATTTGTATTACCAGCTGTACTTTTAATCGGTGCTAATGTTACTTTCTTAGAAGGATTTTTAACTGGTGTTGGCGGTGTTTTATTTGGAGTTGGAGTTGCTTCTTTAGTTCATAACTATTTAATAGTTGAAGAACATGGTAACTTAATGTATCCAGAATCAATGGCAATTTCTGAAACGCTTGTTGCTTCAGAAGGTGCTGGAGATTCAATGAAATATATGGGAATAGGTTTTGGAATAAGTGGTATAATAACAGTCTTAACAGGATCATTCTTAAATATAACTAATAATGTAATAAGCTTTGTAAATGAAACCTTCTATAAATGGAAATTTGAACTTGAGGTCAATCCTTTACTATTAGGAATAGGGTTTATAGTTGGTATAGATGTATCACTTACTATGTTTGCAGGGTCTATTTTATCTAATTTTGGTATATTACCTTTAATAGGCTACTTTGCTGAATTAGCTGGTATTGATGCCATAGTATGGAATGATCCCGGAACTGCTATATATGCAATGCAAGTTAATAATATTGCTAGTAGTTATGTTAAATATATCGGTGCTGGTATGATGCTTTGTGGTGGTATAATAGGTGCTGTTAGACTTATACCAACTATAGTAGCTTCTATACAAGAAACTCTAAGTGCTAAATATTCGGATAATGATAGTAGTTCATCTCAAGGAACTATAATTTTACTGGGTGGTATTATAATTTTAGCTATTATCTCATTCTTTATGTCACGTAATATTACTATGGCAATAGTTGGGGTTGTAGTTGCTTTATTCTTATCTTTATTGTTTGTTATAGTTGCAGGTCGTTTAACTGGTACTATAGGTACGTCTAATCTTCCTGTTTCTGGTATGACTATAGCATCTTTAGTTATAATAACATTAGTATTTGTAGTTCTTGGATGGACTGATATAGCATCTAATAAATCACTACTACTATTTGCTAATTTTATAGTTGTTTCCATAGCTATAGCAGGAGGTTATTCTCAGTCTCAAAAAGTGACTTACATTATGGGCGGAAATAAAAATGAAATGCAAAGATATTTCTCATTAGCAGGTATAGTTGGTGTAACAGTTGTTGTTGGTACTATTTTAGTACTTGCAAATCAACTTGTAATAACTGGTGATAATCCTCCATTTGCACTACCTCAAGCTAACTTAATGTCGACTTTGACTTCTGGTATAATGTCTGGACAGCTCCCTTGGGTTATGATAATAGTTGGTGTTGTTATAGGATTAGTTTTATTCATGTTAAACCTACCTATAATGACTATAGCTATAGGTTTTTATTTACCAATAGCTACAACTTCAATAATCTTAGTTGGTGCATTAGTTCGTTATTTTATAGAATTATCATGTAAAACTGAAGAAGAAAAAGAATCTAAAGTATCAAATGGAATAAGTTTATCTTCTGGACTTGTGGCTGGTGGTTCTATAGTAGGACTTTTAGGTATAATACTTCAAGTTTCTGGAGTTATAAAAGGAATTGGTCCATCAGGATTCTTTGCTAGTAATACAATGGCTGCTATATTACTAATTCTTTTAATAATTTGTACTTCTATACCTATTGTTACATCGAAGGTGAATAAACATGAATAATAATGATATTTTAAATATTGTATTTAAGGTTTCTAATACGATAGAGTACAAGGTTAATGAAAGTAACATTGTTACTATACTTGAAAAACAAGATCACAAAATTCAAAATTTTTTTAGAAGACTTCATTTTAAAATTCCAATGTATAAAGAAGTCACATTAGATAAATTTAGTAGTTTTGTATTTTTACAAATTGATGGTAAAAATACAGTTAAAGAAATTGGAGAGCATTTAGATAGTACTTATGGAGATAGTACACATCCTCTTTATGAGAGACTATTAATGTTTTTAAATCATATAAATGTAAACTGTAATTATATAGAAAGAATTTCTTAATTAATAATAAGAAAGGTGGATATTAAATTTTGTTTAGTTATCTACCTTTCCTATTTTATATTTATATCTCTATACTCTCATTAAAGTTTACAACTAAAACTTTTGTATCACAGCATTTTTCAACTTCTCCTTTGAAATCTTCTGGTGATTGTGATATTGGCTCCCATGTATTGTAATGTATAGGTATAGCTACCTTAGGTTTTATCATTTTTACAGCTTCTAAGGCTTCCTCTGGACCCATAGTAAAATTATCTCCTATAGGTAATAAAGCATAGTCTATTTTATTCATACGACCTATAAGTTCCATATCACCAAATAATGCAGTATCACCTGCAAAATATATGATTTTGTTAAAGAAATTTATTACAAATCCACAAGCAAGTCCACCTTCTATCCCTGAACTATGTATTGCTTGAGTTACTTTCACAAATCCAAAATCAAATTTACATTTTCCACCAATATTCATTCCATGAGACTTACATCCCTTACTATCTACCAAATTAGCTATTTCTGCTGTTGATATTATAGTAGCTCCAGTTCTTTTCGCTATATCTATTGCATCTCCTATATGATCAAAATGTGCATGAGATACTAATATGTAATCACATTCTACTTCATTTGGATTTGTTTTATTTAGTGGATTATCAGTAAAAAATGGATCTAGCAATATAGTTACATTATTTTTAGTTAATGACATATTTGCATGTCCATTGTATTTTAAATTTATCATATTTACCTCCGAATATATCACCTGTTTATTATATAAAACATACTGAAAAACTTCCTATAAGTATGAGTATTGTCAATATCGTAAAAAACTTACCTAAAGGGTGTGCCATATTAACATTCCACCCTGCTCCTAATCTTTTTTCCACCATAAAGTTAGGATCCTCTTTATTATAGTATATAAATCCATATATCCAATTTTCATCATCACTTGCTATAGTATATACGCCTTTACTTTTAGGCTTTATACTTCCTAACATTATATAAAAATAAATTATTACTATTGCAATAAAAATTGGTAATATACATTCAACAAAAACTAACTGTATTGGTATATTCTTTTGTTTAACCATAAATATTGGAATAGTTGTAGTTAAAGATTGAATAGTAAGTGTAAGTATAAAAAATGAGTATCCTATGCCATTAATATATCGTATTGCCTTTTTCCTGTTTAATTCTATATTTTCATAATCTATATAAACAGCACTTGAAATGCTACCTATTCCAATTAGTGTAAATAATATTACCATTGTTATATCTATAAAGTTAATATAAAATACATTAATTATATTTTTAGAAGAAAATCCATCAGCTCTCCCTCCAGGTCCCCAATGAGTAATTATTATATCTGGCAATTTATTGTAGCTTATTATCACATATAAAAATGATAATAACGATAAACATATGCATATACTATATAGTATTATAAACTTTTTCTTAATTTTTTTCTTTGATTTTGTTATAAATTTATCTTCTTTTATATATTTTTTATTACTTTTATTTATACTCTGTTCAATATTAAGTTCTGATAAATATTTTTCCTTTGCATACTTTGCTAATTTATATGACTTTTTTAATAATAAAAAATATAAAGCCAAATATATAAATATAGTTATTGATATATTTAATCCTATATTAATATTTGTAGTGTTTGCAATTAATATATATATTAATATAGTTAATATTAATGATAAGTTTAGTTTATTTTTAAATTTTTTATCTATATCTTTTTTTATATTATCTCCTAGATATATTTTATATACAAAAACACCATAAAAATATTGATTGCTACTTATTGTCTGAGTATTATACGTCATAAGATGAGTAAATAAAATTATTAATATAAATATCATATACCTTATAAAAAACATCTAATTCTCCCCTCCCTAGTTTAGATAATTATATTTCAAATTTATTAAAATATCTATACTTTTAGTTGTTATTTATATTTGTATTGTAATAAATTGATTATTTGTTATATTTTAGAAGATAATATATATTATATGTATATAAATTATAGAAAGGATGAATAGTCAATCATGGAAATGATAATTGCAATTATATGTGTTATTCTTTTATTTATAATAATAAAATATCTACTTAAAAAACTTGTTTTTGCACTAATACTTGTAGGTGTTACAGGTATTATTAGTTATATATATAAAGTCCCTTATATTATAAGTTTATGTTCAATTTTAATTCTTCTTTATTCTATATATTCTATTTTTTCAGAAGTTAAGTTTTTTGGATATAATATTATAAGACCTTGTAGGCTTTATATAAATGGCTTTTATGAAAAAATAGTTACGCTATTATTTAGCTTAAATTATATTGTATTTATGAGTATATGTTATATTACTCTTATGAGTATTAGTTTTTCTATGATAGATATTGTAGAATTAGCTACTGCCTTTATATTCACATGGATATTTGTATGGTTAGTTTTACATACTAGAAGCCTTTTATTTAGTATAATAGAAAGAACTAGTCTATATGACTAGTTCTTTCTATTATACTTACTTCCATACATAAGCATCTTTCATTATATTTATTCGTTGTAAGTCTTCAAATGTTGAATTATAATTTATAAACTTTTCTATAAATTTTTTCTTAATATCTGAGTCTACATTTAAATTCTCTATTTTTCTTAATCCTACTGCAAATTTTCCCATTTTTATCATTAAGTTTTCATAATTACTATCATATAATTTATACTCTTCACTTAACTTCTCTAATTTTTCTAATTCTAGTTTTACAAGCGACTCATATTTTTTTATATCATCTAGTTTTTTTATACTATCGTATATATTATTTATATCTATTTTTACTCTTATTAAATAATTTTCATATTGATTTATTATTTCTTTATCTGTATTGTTCATTATTAATTTTCTCCTATGCTTATTTATAATAATACTTTATTAATACCCTAACTTTATATTTTTATAGAATCTAACTATATTATTTACATTTCACATTTTTCATCAGGATATTGGAGAGCATCATAATCCTCTTCTCCTGTACGAACTCTAACTACATGTTCTACATCATAAACAAATATCTTACCATCACCAATTCCTCCTGTATAAAGCACTTTCTTAGCAGTTTCTACAACCTTCTCAACTGGTACTTTAGATACAACTATATCAACTTTTACTTTAGGAAGTAAATGTATTTCCATCTTAGAGCCACGATAATATTCTGTAGAACCATTTTGTACGCCACATCCTAATACTTGAGTAACAGTCATACCACTTATGCAAATTTTGTTCATAGCAGCTTTTAATTCTTCAAACTTGCTTTGATTTGCAATTATTGTTATATGAGATATTTTATGTGATGACGTTAATTCTTTTTCAACTTTTTCTTTTTGTACTTCTGGTGATAAGGTAGGAATACTTATAGATGGCATATAAATATCTTTAGAATCTTCTATTAAAGAAACTGGTAACATTGAAAAGTCAGAATACGCACTTACAAGACCATGTTCTGGTAAATCTAGACCACTAATTTCTTCACTTTCACTAACACGTAATCCTATAGTATTTTTTAATATGATAAATACTGTACCCATTGTTATTGCAACCCAAGCAAAAACAGCAACTACTCCTAGTAATTGTACTCCAAAGAAACTAAATCCATATCCATAAAATACTCCATCAGTAGTTGAAAACAAACCAGTTAATAAAGTACCACTTAAACCACAAATACAGTGAACACCTATAGCACCGACAGGGTCATCAATTTTTAATTTCTTATCTATAAATTCAATGCCATATACAACTAAAAATCCAGAAATTAATCCTATAAAAAATGCTCCTACATTAGAAACCATATCACAACCTGCTGTTATAGCTACAAGCCCTGCTAATGATCCATTTAATGTCATAGAGACATCTGGTTTTTTATATTTAACCCATGTAATTATCATAACTGTAACAGTAGCTACTGCAGCAGCTAAGTTAGTTGTTGAAAATATATGACCCATTGAAACAATTATTTCATCACCTTCAGCACAAACTGTTGAACAACCATTAAATCCAAACCAACAAAACCATAATATAAATACACCTAATGCACCTAGAGGTATATTATGTCCTGGTATAGCTCTTGATTCTCCATCCTTTGTATATTTGCCTATTCTAGGTCCAAGAATTTTAGCTCCAACTAATGCAGCCACTCCACCTACCATATGAACAGCAGTAGAACCAGCAAAATCATGAAATCCTAATTGAGCTAACCATCCACCACCCCATATCCAGTGGGCTGATACAGGATAAATAATAGCACTAATTATTGCACTATATATACAATATGATATAAATTTAGTACGTTCTGCCATTGCACCTGATACTATTGTTGCAGCAGTTGCACAGAATACACATTGAAATATAAAGAATGCTTCTTTTGGTACACCTAATGGTAATATATCAGTATAACTGCCTTGTGTAAGTAAATCAATTCCACCTATTAGTGAACTACTACCTGCAAATATAATTCCAAAACCTATAAACCAAAATATTGTACTACCTATTGCAAAGTCCATTAAATTTTTCATTATAATATTTCCTGAGTTCTTAGCTCTTGTAAATCCTGTTTCTACCATTGCAAATCCAGCTTGCATAAAGAATACAAGAACTGCACCAAGAAGAACCCATATTGTTGATGTTGCTGAATACATCAAAATCCCCCCTTAAAATAAAATAAGCGTGTGATTCCTCCATTGGAAACACACGCCATTGTGAGTTGTTTTAATTCACTTGTTAATATATATTATTATAAAGTTCTAAATTTATTACATATGGATAAAATTTTTATAAAATAAATATTGATTATAGATTTAATAATTTTTATTTATTAAATCTATAGTTTATTATAAAAAATGGTAATTACCTAATATGAGTGATAAAATAAATATTGATTGATTTATTAAATACAAAATTGGAGATGAGTTTATTGAAAAAGCTTTTAATTTTAATTATAAAATTAATATCTGGTTTCTTTTTATGTGCAATGGGAACTGTAATGGCTATTAAATCTAACTTAGGGTTAAGCCCATGGGATGTATTTCATCAAGGAATCAGTAACATAAGCGGATTTACCATTGGTCAAGTTAGTATTTTTGTGGGTATCATAGTCGTAGCAATTAGTTATTTTCTAGGTTGCAAAATTGGATTTGGAACTATAAGTAATATGATAGTTATAGGATTATTTATTGATTTTATAACATACCTTAACTTCATTCCAAACTGTAATAGTTTATTAAGTGGAATAATTATGATTATAGGAAGTTTATTTATATCGGCAATTGGTGCCTATCTCTATATAGGATGTGCTATGGGGTGTGGTCCTAGAGATGGTCTTATGGTTACTCTTATGCAAATTACTAACAAACCTATCAAGATTATAAGAGGAATTCTCGAAGTTACAGTTTTAATGCTAGGATGGATATTAGGTGGACTCGTTGGAATTGGTACACTTATAACTGCTTTTGGTATAGGATATTGTCTTCAACTAACTTTTAAACTACTTAAGTTTGATGTTAGTTCCATCCATCAAAAAAATCTTAGAGATGGCTTTATATTTGTAAAAGAATGCTTAATCAATGAAGATGACAAACCTATTATGGAAGCTAAAAACTAAAAAAGTAGAATATATAAGTTGTCATTTTAACTTATATATTCTACTTTTTTAGTTTTTAAATTATAATAATTTTAAATCTAAATTTTCTTTGTTATATTCTATTTGATTATTTAAATCCAATTCATTAAGAATAACTTCTAAACTATTTTTATTTAAAAATATGTTTCCATTTACATCAATCAGCTTCATATCTATATCTTTATACTTATCTTTAATTTCATTTGTAAATTTATCATCTTTTAAAATATTATAATTCTTATCTAAATACACCTTAAATAACCATGGCATAGCATTTTCGCTAAGTGATGTTACGAATCTATCAAATAATAAATACTTTTCATTTTCTTCTTCAATTATCATAAATTTTGGGCTTTCATTTATTATTTTGTCTACAAAATCTTTATACTTACTCATGTCAACTCTCCTACTTAAAATACTTATAATTCTATTATACACAAATATAGTTTATCTTAAAAATTTAAATATAAATGGTCTTTTTAAATCTACAGCTTTTCTAGGACATAACTCGTGACAGCAAAAACACCTTATACAATGATCTAAGTCTATCACTGGACCATTTTCTTTCATAGAAATTACTTTAGGTGGACATACTCTACTACATTCGCCACATTTAATACAATCCTTAAAATTAATAACAGGTTTTCCTGATAATTTTTTATTAACAAAAAGCTCTATTTTCTTAGGTACAATACCTCTTAAAAAACTTATACTCCTGTTTGACGGTATTTTAAAATCTTTAATTATTTTATTCTCAATTTCTTCACCAATAACATGTATATCAGAAAAATCTTCATTAATAAATTTTCTTTCTATACATCTTTGAACTGTCGGAACTCTACCTGGCTCTAAGTTTATAAGTTTACAAGCTATTACATCTATAGCATAAGGGTTAGATGATGCAAGTAGAACTCCTATTTTTCTAGGAGTACCTGACGTTGGACCTTCTCCTTCCATACCTATAATCCCATCCATTATAGTAATAGTTGGTGATACAAATAAACATATATCTATCAAAGCATCTGTGAAATCTCTAACCTCAGGCATTTTAAAATGATATTCAGCTTTTAGTACACCTGGTATTACTCCAAATAAATTTTTAACTCCACCTGTAAAGGTTGCCATAGCATGGGTTTTTAATTTACATAAATTTATAACATAATCTACATCTACTATTGGTTTTATTACTGTCATATACTTTAATACTATACCATTTGGATTTTCTACCTTTAATTCTGAGGTATCATAATTCAATTGTATATTAAGCTCATTACAAACCTCTTCTATACCACAGGTTTTATATATTCCTTTTAGTGATGATTTTGTATAAGGTCCTCCTGGGCTATCTCCAACTATTACCTTACACCCTAACTCTAAAAGCTTATTTGCTATTGCTTTTAAAACTATCGGATGAGTTGTTGCCACTTCCTCTGGCTTTTTCTTTATAACTAAGTTTAATTTTATAAATACAGTGCTGCCATATTTTATATATTTATCAAGTCCCCCTAAATCATTTACTAACTTATCAATTTGTAACTTTACTTCTTCATAATCATAACTATTACAACTTCTAAGCGATACTTCTTTCATATAAAATCTCCTTTTAATTCAATATCCACTACAATATTATAACATTTTTTATAATTCATATTATTTAATTTCATTATAATTGGGTATTTAAATATGTATTGAATATATAACGTAATATAGTAAAAACTATAAAAAATATATAACTTATAAGGAGATTAAACTTTGAAAATTTATACTAAAACAGGAGATAAAGGTCAGACATCACTATATGATGGAACTAGAGTTGATAAGGATGATATAAGAGTTGAATCTTACGGAACTCTTGATGAACTAAATTCATATATAGGTCTTTGTACAATTCATGCTGATAAAGAAGATAAAAAAATATTAAGAAAGATACAATTAAAGCTTTTTTCAGTTTCGGGAGAGCTTGCTACTAAAAAAGAAGGAAATTATAAAAATACTGTAAATGAAGATGACATAAAATATTTAGAAAATATAATCGATAATTATATTGATAAAATTGATAAAATAGATGCTTTTATAGTTCCTGGTTCTAGTGTATTATCTGCAAATTTACACGTTGCTAGAACTATATGCAGAAGAGTTGAAAGAAGAATACTTACACTTAGTAAAGTTGATAGTATTAATCCTCTTTTACTAAAGTATATAAATAGACTGTCTGATGTTCTTTATGCAATTGCTAGATATAACGAAAAAGAATTAATTTATGTAAAGTTCTAATAAAAAAGGTGTGTAACTTATATTTTATTTAGTTACACACCTTTTTTTATTTATCAAATTTTGAGTAAACTATCTTACCGTCTATTATAGTATATAAAGTTTCTGTAAATGTTTCCATAGGATTACCTGTAAATATTGCTATATCTGCATCCTTTCCAACTTCAATACTACCTACTCTATCATCTACATTACATATTTTAGCTGGATTTATTGTTATTGCTTTTAACCCTTCTTCTAAATCAAGTCCTGCTTTAACAGCAAGTCCTGCACTTAATGCAAGATACTCTATAGGTACTACTGGATGATCTGTCATTATAGCAACCCTACATCCAGCTTTATGAAGTATTCCTGCAGTTGCAAAAGTTTTATTTTGAACTTCTGGTTTAGTTATACTTCCAAAGCTAGGTCCTAAAATTGTATCAAAACCACTATTTTTAACTGACTGTGATATTAAATGACCTTCTGTACAATGGTCTAGTGTCATATCTAAATCAAATTCTTTAGATATTCTAATTGCAGTTAATATGTCATCAGCTCTATGTGCATGAGCTTTTAGTGGTATTCTTTTTTCTAAAACATCTATCCATGGCTCCTTTTTAAAATCTAAATCAAATTCTTCATTATTTTTTAAAGCTTTATCTTTTTTAATTTTATATTTTTTAGCTTCAAATAAAGTTTCTCTTAATATAGCTGATGTACCCATTCTTGTTGATGGTGATGTAAATCTCTGAGGATATACATTTTTCGTATTTTCACCAAAAGCCACTTTCATAGCTGCTGGATTTTTCACTATCATATCATCTAATGACTTTCCTTTAGTTTTCATAAATACAGATTGTCCACCACATACATTTGCACTTCCTGGACCTGTCATAAGTGATGTTACTCCACCTTTTATAGCACTATCAAATCCTTTATCTAATATATTTATACTATCTATTCCTCTTAAATAAGGAGTTACTGAATTTATACGCTCATTTACATCATCTCCTTCCCAACCTACTCCTCCTAGAGATAGACCTACATGGCAATGTGCATCTATAAGGCCTGGCATAACCCATGATCCATTTACATCTATTATTTTCATTTCATCAGTTTCTTTTATATCTTTTGATACTCCTATAATTTTACCTTCATTTATTAAAACACATCCATTTTCAATAGTATTTCCTGCCATAGTTAAGATTTTTCCATTTTTAATTAATATCATAACTCAATTCCACCTTTTAATATTTTTTAATTTAAAGGCATGAATTATCTTAATTCATGCCTTCTTTCCTTTAATTTATATTTTAATCTCTATATTATAAGCTATAAGAAGGATATATTCCTGGACCTAATGGTAAATTAAATACCATAAATACTATTAGTAACATAGTCCATACTACTAAGAATGCGACTGAGAATGGAATCATATTTGCTATTATAGTTCCTATTCCAGCTTCCTCATCATACTTTTTAGTAAATGCTAATATAATAGGTAAATATGGGAACAATGGACTTAGTGGATTTGTTATACAATCTCCTATACGATAGGCCATTTGAGTAAGTGCTGGATTATATCCTACTATCATAAACATAGGTACAAAAATCGGTGCAAGTATTGCCCATTTAGCTGATGCACTACCTATAAATAAATTTATAAAACAAGAAAGTAATATAAACCCTATTAATAATAAAGGACCTTGTATTCCTGCATTTTTCAAGAAGTCTCCACCTTTAACTGCTAATATCAAACCTAAGTTACTATTAGTGAATAATTGTAAAAATTGAGATGCTGCAAAAGCAAGTATTATATATCCTCCCATATCTCTCATAGAGTCTGCCATTAATCCTACAACATCTTTATCTCTTTTTATTTTTCCTATGGCTTTACCATATACAACACCAGGTATAAAAAACGCTAAAGCTATTATTGGTACCATTCCTTGCATTAAAGGAGCATTCTTTGATAGTAAGTCTCCAGTTTCTGGATCTGCTAAGAATGGTCTTTCACCAATTGTACTTAATGCAACTATTATCGCTATGTATATAAGTATTGCTACTCCTGCATATTTAAGGCCTTTTTTCTCTCCTTTTGTAAGGCTTCCATCAACATCTATTTGAGCATTGCCTTCATATTTTCCAAACCTAGGAGCTATTATTTTTTCAGTTACCCAAGTAGCTAGTGCTATTAATACAAATGTTGAAACTATCATAAATATTAAGTTCATCGTTGCATTTGCGTCAAAATTTGCATCAATCATTTGAGCTGCTGGAACTGTAAAGCTCGCTGCAAGTATGTCATTTACACTTATCATTATATTAGCTGCAAACCCTAAACAAACAGCCGCATATCCTGAAAATAATCCTATAAGTGGATGTCTGCCTACACCTAGGTAAACTAATGCTGCAAGAGGTGGGAATAGTATAGTTCCTGCATCTGATGCTAAGTTAGCCAACATACCTATAGTCATTACCACTAATGTCACTCTTGATTTTGGTATTTTACTAACAGAAGCTTTTATAGTTGAAGTCATAAGCCCTGTTTTATCACAAACACCAGCTCCTATCATAGTAACAAGTACAAGTCCTAATGGTGCAAATCCTTGAAAATTACTAACTATACTTCCTAGTAAAATTTGAATTTGTTCTACAGTCATTAGATTTACTGCTGTTATAGTTTCTCCTGTTCCAGGATGCTCAACTGATACTCCTTTAGATGCTATAATTGCAGATAATACCATTATGACTACACATAAACCTAAAAATATTGTAACCGGATCTGGTAATTTATTCCCAACTCTTTCTATGGTGTCTAGCATTCTATCAAAAAAACTTTTTTTCTCTATTCTTGTATTTTCCATAATACCTCTCCCTTTATATTTAAATCTCTAATGTCATCATATTTATTACAGCTTTTGTTGTAATATATAATTCATCTAAATTTAAGTATTCATTTAATGCATGTGGATTATATACTCCCATACTTATAATTGCACAATCATATCCTTTTCCAGCTAATATATTAGCGTCACTTCCACCTCCTATAATCATAGGATTTGGTGTTATTCCTGCTAATTGCATACTCTTTTCTGTTAGTTTATAAATATAGCTGTCCTTTGAAAGTTCAAAAGATGGATATGAGTTTTCATGTTTAAACTCATATGTAGTATTAAACTTTTTAGCAGCTTCTTCACAACAAATTTTCATATTTTCTATTTCCTTTTTTAACTTTTCCATTGAGTGAGATCTTATCTCAATATTAAAACTTACACTATCAGTTACTATATTTGTGGATCCTCCACCTTTTATTTCTCCTATATTAGATGTTGTTTCGCTGTCTATTCTTCCTATGTTCATATTTGATATAGCATGACTTGCAACTACAATTGCATTTATTCCTTTTTCAGGTTCTATACCTGCATGCGCCTTTTTACCATAAAAAGTTATATCTATATGCTCTTTAGATGGAGCTTTATATGCAATTGCACCAGGCTCTCCAACAGAATCTATTATCACTATATTTTTTACAGGCAAATCATCAATATCTAAATATTTACATCCAAACATGCCTACTTCTTCACATACACTAAACATTAAATATATGTCCCTATGAGGTGTATTTGTTTCTTTTATATGCTCTATTGCTTCTAATACTGCTGCTATTCCAGCTTTATCATCTCCACCTAATGTCGTGCTTCCATCTGATTTTATGATATTTCCACACTCTATAGGCTTTACTCCCAAACAAGGACTAACTTGGTCCATATGAGCCTGAAAACAAACTGGCTCTAAGTCTAAACCACCTTTTATATAAGCAATTACATTTCCACTATTTCCACCAAATTTTTCTCCTACTTTATCAATCTTAGCTTTAATACCTCTTTCATATAAATATGATACTAGCCATTTTACCATTTCGTATTCATTTTTAGATGGACTATCTACTTTTACCATATTAATGAATATATTTTTTAATCTTTCTTTTGAAATCATGTCTTCCCCTCCTTAAAAAGTCATTTTTCCACATTATTATTAATATTCTGATTTTTTTATAAAAATCCTTCTTTTTTATAAATATTTTTAAAATACTTATTTAACCTTTAAGGTAATAAATATACTATTATTAAAATATTATTTATTGATACTACTTATAATATTAAGGGGGTAGTCATGAATAATAATGAGGTTATAAAATGTTTAAATTGTAATTGTGAAAACTCTATAAACTCAAAATTTTGCTCTAATTGTGGTCATGAACTAAAATCAGAAGAAGAAAAAGTTATACTAAAACCTCAAGTAAATCAAACTTATACTTCAAGAGAGTCTAGCTCTACAGCAGATAAATATGTTTATAATTTCGTTCAAGAGAATATTCCATACTATAAAGAAAAATTCACTATAATGAAGAAAACAAACAATAATATAAGTTGGAACTGGTCATCATTTTTCCTTGGAGCATACTGGGCTCTATATAGAAAAATGTATGCCATTGCTGTAGCAATATTCTGCGCTGTCTTTATATTATCATTTGTTCCTTTTCTAGGAGCAATATCATGGTTAGGTTACCACATACTTATGGGTATGTATGGTAATTACATTTATTTAACCTTTATTAATAAAAAGTTAGAGGAAGTTAATTATTTAAGTAGTGAAGAAAGAAGCTCTGCTATATCAAGAAAAGGTGGTGTAAATATTTTAATACCTATTTTAGTTATAGCTATACCTATTATCATATGCCTTATCTTATTATCTATCTTTGGTAGTATTTTAGGCAGTATGATGTACTATTATTTCTAATATATATCTATAAAATTTTAGAAGGTTATTTATATGAAAAAAAATAAAGGTAAAAGCTTAGATGAATGCATTGCTGAGTTAGAAGATTACTATGAGGCTGCTGGCATGCAAAATGAATTTGAAAATGATATAGATGGTAAATCTAATTCAGAAATTCTAAATTTATACAATAGCATATTTAATTCAAATCAATAATAAGTAAGGTCTAATTTCGATATATTACATCAAATTAGACCTTACTTATTATTGATATTTTTATTAACATTTTAAAGATAGAAAGGATTTAAATTATGATAAACATAGACTTTAAAAAAGACAATAAGAGCTATAACTTAAGAGGAGTTATAGTAAAAAATAATAATCTGATTTCTTATATGAACTATGAATATTTCTCTAGCCTATGTAAAAAAAGTTGTCCAAATTATAATAATAATTGGTGTTGTCCTCCTAACTCACCTAAGTTTTCTGATTATGCTAATAACTTTAAATATTCATTAGTATTAGAGCTAAAGTATAATTTAAACGAAGATTCAATTTCTGAAATTCATCCTAAACTTCGTAATTTACTTGCTCCGTTACTTATTAATCTAGAAAATGAATTTAATGGTTTATATACAGATAGCGGAAATTGTAAACTTTGTAAAACTTGCTCTTGCTCAAAAGATAAACCTTGCTCAAATCCAAGTTTAATAAGGTATAGCATGGAATCTATGGGTATAGATTTAGATAAACTAAGCGATAATTACTTTAATACTCATTTATTATGGAATAATAATTCTGATGAAGCTGAATATTGTATAGCAATTGCTTCATTATTATATAATGATGAACTAACTGAAAATGACTTTTTATCAAAGGAAAAAGGTATTCTAAAATATATAAATCTTTAGATTGAAATTCTATAATCAATAAAATAAAAAGAAGATTTAAGGAATTAATTCCTTAAATCTTCTTTTTTACTACGCATCTTCTTTCTTGCTTTAGATAGTAATATATTTAATTCTACTATTGCAGTTGCTGTAATAGCTAATCCATAATGTCCTAAACCAATAGCTATTCCCACACCTGTAAGAGCAAAAAGTGTAACAGAAGTAGTTAAACCTTTAAGTACTACATCATTATTTTCTTCTTCCGTTGGCTTCATAAATATAACTGATCCACATAAAAAACCTACTGCTGTAATTATATTAGCAATTAATCTTGATGGATCTGCACCGCTTAAACCATATTTAGAAATTATAGTTAAAAGTGTTGAACCTATTACCAATATAGATACTGTTCCAACACCTATTTGACTATGTTTTCTACTACTTCTTTCAAGTCCAACAATATATCCAATAGCTGAAGCTAGAAGTAATTTAGGTAGATAATCAATTAATTTCATAGAATCCATCTCCTTATTATGTATACATATATATTAATTATTATATTATAAATCTTAAGATTATATATTAATAAAATAAAATTAAAACTATATTCTTTTATACTTCATTAACTCTCTTATTCTATAAGTTTAAGATATACTAAATCTACTATCTCATCTTCATTATAATAAGGTTCTGTACCATTAAAGTACTGATTCTTTTGCATTCTTACTACAAATGTACCTTTACTTGATTTATAAACTATACACTCAATTCCATATCCTTTGTTAGTCAATACTCTTTCCTCTACTGCATCGGATGGAATTACTAATCCAATTAAATACATTGCAGTTTCTTTTTTTAGAGTTATATTATTTACTAAGTTGTCATAGCTATATGGATATAAAATTCTACCATACTTTTTATTATCAATAATTTGACTATTAATCATTCCATCATAATGTTCAAAAGTATTAAATGTCGATTCTACATAATACTCATCAGGTTCTAAAACAACATATTCTAGACTATCTTTATCTGTATTTTGATATAAGTCTAAAATTTCTTGTCCATTTAAAGTTACATGTGAGTCGTACTCACTGCAGTTTATATCAGGATACCCATCTTCGTAAGTACCCTCATATACATATTTAGATTCTTCTTCAGAGTAATTATTATTATAACTGTCACTGTTAAAATAGTGGCTACCTAGATTCCATGTGAGTACTGCTATAAGTACAAATAGTGTAAAATATCCACCCATAAGATTTCCTGTAGGAGCATTTATGACATTGTTTATCATGATACATCTTTTGCTGAAAACTCCATACACAACTTCAACTTTATCCATCTCAGATATACTAAATACATCGTTTATGTTAAATTTTTTTTCTAATTTATTTTCATAATCTGTTACAACAATCTTATATGTAATACTATTTTTTCTTCTATTCTCTGTTATAGATGTACATACTCCAGAAATAGAAGTATATCCATTAAATAAGTTTTCTATAATTGATGCTATATTAACTAATAATATATATATCATAAAAATTCTTATTACTATAGATTTTGGAATCATTAATATTGTCGCTATGATAACTGTTGGTATATACTCTAATATATGTCTATATCTATATTTTTTATCTATATTGGCAAATCCATTAAATCTTTGTTTTTTTCTCCATTTATTAGTATCATCATAGATTTCTTCATTATTTATTTCTTTATACCATTGAAGTTGCCTATTATACATATACGATTGTAAATATCCTTTTTTACTGTAATGAATTAATATACTAGATATTATTAAATATATACTTATACAACTAATATCTATATCTTTAGAAGATTGACTAAAGTATATTCCTAAAATTAAACTTACCAATACTAGTCCTTTATATAAAATCAACTTTTTACTTATTTTATCCTCTATTTGATCATCTTTGTATATTGTAATTTCATTCATATTTGATTTTGCAATAAAATAGTTCATAGAGAAAAACATAAGAAAAAATACAATACTACGTTTACCTATGGTAGATTCAAAGTTTATTTTATCAAATATATTTTGAATTAAATTATCTTCATTCATTAACCGTAGCTGTGCATATTTATCTAATAAAACTATAAGAAGTGATACATATGCAACGCCTAATAATCCTAAAGATGAACGGAATTTTTCTCTCATAACTTCCCCCTACTTTCAATTTATATTATAATTATACACTATATTTATACAAAAGTTAGACTATGAATTATCTATAATTATTATTATGAATAAAATACCATATATTGAAGAGAATAAATCTAAATACTATATAGGAGTATTAATTATGGCATATGTATATAGATTTTTAGACTATAGAACTAATGATATTATTTATATAGGAAAAACTAAAAGATCTCTTGAGACTAGAATGTATGAACACTTTAGCAAGGGTGGTCATCTTCCTAATAAATGCTATAACTCAGTTGGTAGAATAGAGTATATTGTTTGTAAAACTGAAGCTGATGCGATTTTAATTGAAAACTATTTCATTAATAAGTACAAACCAGTATACAATATAGAGTATAAAGTAGAGAGCCCTTTGACTTTAAATATTAATATTAAAGATAGTTGGAAATTGTTTAAAATTATAAAAAAAGGTTTTACTTTTACTCCTCCTAGTCTTCCTAAACTTACTGACTTCTTATTTTGGGGATTTCTAGCATATTTCTTTTTAATAGGAATAGCTTGGTACGTAATAGAATTCTAACCTTATCAGTATAAGTTATATTCAAAATAAAAAATACCTAAAGTTTAATTGTTATCCTTTAGGTATTTTTTATTTTATACTATTTATATTGTATCTATAAATTCATCATATTCTTCTCTTTTTGCACTAATAACATCACTTATTCTAGTCTTATTTTCCTTTAATACACCTATAATTCTATTTACCCTTCTTTCTAAATTACATACATCATCATAAGATTTATTAATCTGAGAATTAACAGATATATCAGAAAATATATTATCAAAAAATATATCTAAAGTCCTACTTGTAGTAGAAAAATTCAAACTACTTATCCTTACATCCTCTAATTCTTTATTAAACCTTTCTAATAAATTCGATATTATTGAAAAATGTCTTTGCGCTTCATCAACTTTACTATGTTTTGCAAGAGATGATATTAAGTCTCCACCAAATAAGTCAAGATTACTCCAAGTTTTTGCAGACTCTAATAGTTTCTTTGTTTCTTTTATTTCTCCCATTAAACAATTTCCAACTGAAATTGATTCTTCTAACTCTTTAATTTCCATTAAATATTCATCAATATATTTTTCCATGTCTAAAATTTTTTTCTTATCATTTTCATCTCCATATGTATTAATTAAATCTATTTTCTCTCTTAGTAATTTAGAGTACTCAATTTCACATGTTTTTAAGTAATTTAATCTCTCTTCCATATCACTTATATTCTTCTTTAATAATATAACTTTTGAATTGCATTTATCATACTCAATTTTAGCTGTAATATATTCTTTTTCTTCTTTTTCTATTTTCATTTCTTTATTATTCATTATTGTAGATACAATACTTGATAGAGATAATTTTTTTAATTTTTCTACATCATTTAACTCTTTTTTAAGCTTATATTCTAAATCAGATAAATCCGACTCACTCTTATAAAGATCTGTTTTTAATTCATTAAGCTTCTTTTCTAATACTTGCTTTTTTGCTACTTCATTTTTTATTTCTCTTATTCTATTATTAATATCTTTTAACATAAATTGTCCCCTTTTATTATAAAATACGTCTATTTCTAATTTATACAAGCTAAAATTTCCTCTTCAATTTTTGATATAATATAATCTGAATATTAGATGAAATTTTATACACTTAATAAATTTTTATTTAAATTAATTTTAACATCTTATTCTTTAAATTTAAAGTTATTAATATTTATATATAACTCACTAAAAAATTTTTATATAAATAAAATAATTCATATAAATTTATTATAAAAAAAGAAGATCCATTTTTACTTTAAAATATGGTTCTTCTTTTTTACTAAATATATTCATTTTGTAAATAATATAAGTTATAAAAATATCCTTTATTATTAATCAGTTCTTCAAATTGACCTTTTTCTATAACATTTCCTTCTTTCATAACAATTATCTCATCATATTTAACTAATATACTTTTTATAAGCTTATGAGTCACAACTATTAATGTAAGATCTTCTATTGATAATAAAGAATTTTCTAAATTATAAGCAGTTTCATTATCAAGTGCAGAAGTTGACTCATCTAAAATTAAAATCTTAGTATTATTTATTAAAGAACGAGCTATAGCAATTCTTTGTTTTTCTCCTCCAGATAACTTATTTCCATTTTCTCCAACTAATGAGTTAATTCCATTTGGAAGAGACTTTATTAAATTAGATAATCCTGACCTTTTACAGATTTCTAAAACATCTTCATCACTATAGTTAGCAAATAATTTTATATTTTCTTTTATAGTATCATCAAACATAAATACATTTTGCTGAATCATAGACATATTTTTATATAAGTCATTACTAAATATATTTTGAATATTTTTATTATCCAATAATATATCACCTTCATAATTTTTATAATATCTCATAATAAGTTTTATAAGTGTACTTTTACCGCAACCACTTTCTCCAACTATTGCATACTTTTTGTTTTTATCAAAACTTAAATTTATATTATTTAAAGTTTTTCTATCATCAGTATAAGAAAAATTTAAATTATCTACTTTTATACTACTTTCAAATAAAGGCAGTTCTATATGCTCAATATCTTCATTTGTAGTGTTAATAATATCATCAATCTTATCAGAAATAAGAGATACTGATTTTATTTGATTTATTAAAGATATACTTACTTTAACAGGTCCTACTATATGAGTGCTTAATTGAATAATTATTATAGCTATACCTACAGATATTTGATTTTTATACATTAAGTATCCACCTAATATAAGTACTCCTAAATATATAGTAACGCTAAAAGAAAGTGAAAATCCTTTTATTATAGATTCCAATATAGAGCATTTCTTCTTGCTAACTTCAACATTATTAGAGTAATCATTGAATATATCCTTAATTTTATTAGCTATATTAAATCCCTTTATCACTTCAAATCCTGAAAATAAATCTTTAGTGACAGATGTAATTTCTTCAAGATTATGTGAGTAATTATTTTTTTCTATTACTAATTTTTTAGAAAGTGCATTTGGTATTATAAATCCTAATACTCCAAATAACGCAATAAATAATACTATTGATGGACTAATAGAAAATAAAAATACTAATGATATTATAAATGATATAAATGAAGATATTACTAAAAATATATTATTAAGTAAACTATCTTCTATTATTTTAATATCATTATAAAGAATAGATATGTACTTACCACTATTATCTAAAGCAAAATCTTTAATATCTTTATTTAGTATTTTATTAAATATATCACACCTCATATAATTAACTGTATTTTTTATATAGGATGACATAATAAGACCGTCTACATATTCAGTTACAAATAAAATTAATATTAGTACAATACTTATAGCAATTATAGGAATAAATTTTTGACTTTCACCACTTGCAAATATATCAACTATAAATCCCATAATAAAATCAAATGCTATAACAGATAAAGCCGCCAAAGATATTGTAAGCACCCTTATGAAAAATAAAATCTTATATTTAAATACGTATTTCCATAATTTTTTCATTATACTCCCCCAATCTTTAAGTTATATCATTTTATTATAGTACTTTGAGTTGACTCTAAGTCAATATATTTTTTAATTATATTAAATAAAAAAGACTATAGATAATTTTACCTATAGTCTTTTTTTATTTATTTTACAAGTTCATTATATTCTTCTTCTGTTTTTGGAGCATTTAGTTCTCCATTTTTAAATTTATCCATTTGTTCGTTTACAAAGTCTAATATTTCTTGTGGTACTAAATTTGAAGTAGTATCAGGTATTCCTACAGCATCTTCATTTAATCCATATACTGAACTAGTTCCACCTTCAAAGTTTCCTTCAGTTAAAGCTTTTACAGTTTCATATACCCCTGCATCAACTCTCTTTATAGCTGAAGTTAAAACATTTTCTGGAGCTAAGTCACTTTGGTCTCTATCTACACCTATAGCGTATTTACCAAGTTCTCTCGCTGCTTCTATCGCTCCTGTTCCAACATCTCCACCTGCTATAAATATTATATCAGCCCCATTTTTATACATTTGAGTAGCTATTGCTTTACCTTTAGCTTGGTCAGTAAATGAGTTTGCATATTGAGCTTGTATCTCAGCATCTGGATTAGAAGCTTTTACTCCTGCCATAAATCCATATTTAAAAGTATCTATAACTGAAATTTGCATTCCACCTATAAATCCAACATTGTTTGTTTCACTCATTTTACCGGCTATTAAACCTGCTAAGTAAGCTGATTGCTCTGCATTAAATAATATCGACTTTACATTTGATGGTATTTCTTCATAAGTTTCATCTACTATTGCAAATTTTTGATCTGGATATGATTTAGCTGCTTCTTCTATTGTAGGAGCTAACTTCATACCTACACCTATTATTAAATCAGTCCCTTGATCTACTAATGTTTCTACATTTTGCATGTAATCTGCATCTTGAGTAGATTCTAAGTATTTAACTTCAACACCCAATTCTTTTTCAGCTTTTTGTAATCCTTCCCAAGCTGATTGGTTAAATGATTGGTCATTTACCCCAGCAACATCAGTTATCATTGCTACTGATATTTTATCATCTTCTTCTGTGTTTGATGAACATCCTACTAATAAAGATGTTGATAATACTGCTGTTGTTGCTATTGCTAATAATTTTTTTAATTTCATTGATTGTACCTCCGTTGTCTTAAATAACTCTTTATGATGACACTCCGTACAATTACATATTAAGTATAAGTTTTATACTAAATTATAAAAAAATCCTCTTATCAGAGGTGATAAAAGGATTATTACACAAGTTTACTCTTCACTAAATATGTAACCATTCTTTATAGCCTCTCTGGACCAAATTAAAGTATCAAAATTATTTCTTAGAAGAGAATACTATCATTTATGATTTATGTCAATATTTTTTAATTAAAATTTGAAAATTTATTTTATATTTATATTTTTGTCGAATATTAGTGTTGATATCACTATAATAATTCGATTATGACGAAACAAAAAAATCCATTTCAGAAGTCATATTCATGTAATATTTAAATATATGATTTTATTAATTTTATAATTATTTTTTACTTATAGGTAGTAATATTTCAAATACTGTTTTATAATTTTTCTTAGCATCAACAAGTCTTATAGCTCCACTATGAGCTTCTATTATTTTTTTACTCAATGCCAATCCTAATCCAGACCCTTGTTTTGTTCGAGATTGCTCTCCTACTACAAATGGGTCAAAAATATTTTTGGCTATTGATTTTGATATTCCTACCCCATTATCTCCTATTATTATTCTTACCTTATCATCTATTTCTTTTATATTAAATAAAATAGATACCTTATTTTTATTATGTTTAAGTGTATTAGAAACTAAATTTTCAAATACCCGTTTTAATTGAACTTTATCAATATCACAATAAATAACACTTTCTGGTATGTCCGCATTTAGTTCTACTCCACTAATATATAATTCATTATATTTTTGAGCAAGATAAGCTCTAATATATTCACATATATCCATTTTTTCTAAAACTAATTTGTACTCTGGATGCTCCATTTTACTATATTCATGAAATGTATTAATAAGTTCATCTAAATTATCTGCCTTTTGATAAATAGTCATAAGATATTGATTCTTTTCATCTTCATTCACTAAATTATCACACACGGCTTTTGAATATCCTTTAATAACAGTTATTGGTGTCTTTAAATCATGTGATATATCAGCAAGCATTTTCTGCTTTTCTTCTTCTAGTCTTTTACTTCTTTGTTCACTTTCATATAATTTACTCGACATATCATTGAAACTATGGAAAATATCCGCAAACTCTTTTGGTCCTTCATATTGTAGATAAGTCCTTCTAATACCATTTTTAAAATCTACAATAGCTCCATTTAATATTTTTAATGGTTTTTTTATCTTTTTATTCATCCATAATATAAATAAAATAGCTAATATTATGTATACTACAATAAATGCGATAATAGATTCATTTGTAGCATTACTTAATCTTTTAGCAATTGAGTCCCCAAATCTAGGTATATAGCTTATTAATGTAAAATCTTCATTATTTTTGTTCTTAAATTTATACTTTCTTACATCATATTCTTTAAACTCTTCTCCAGTAAGGTATTTAAACTCATTTTCAGTAAAAGATTTTCTATTAGTTTTTATATTTGTGTAAATTAAATTTAAGTCTTTGTCTATAATATATATTTTATCTCTATTCTCATCACTATAATAATTTATAGTTACAGAGGTATTTTTTTCATTTTTAGAATTATAGTATTCTTCTACTCTTATTTCACATTGTGGTAAATAACTTTGTATACATTCAAGTTCATCTTTTGTATATTCCTTATTTATCTTATCACCTTTACTTTTATATACAACATTATTATCTTTATCTAAAACTTCTATATATGATCCCTTACCCATTAACTTTTCTATAGGCATTCCTCCATACTCTTCTTTAGAAACTAAGCTAGCATAATCTACTAAATCATTTACTTTAGGCTCTCTCATAATAGCATCATATCTATAGTTAGATATTAACATTATAGTTCCTAGTAAAATAGCAATAGCCATTGTAAAAAATATATAGTTCCTAACCAGAAGAGTGAATAGACTTCCTTTTATACCCTTATTTATCTTCAATTTTATAACCTATTCCCCTTACAGTTTTTATATATTCAGGATTTTTAGAATCATCTTCTACTTTTTCACGAAGTCTAGAAATATGAACCATCATTGTATTATCATCATTAGAAAAATATTCTCCATTTATATCTTCATAAATTTGTACTTTTGTATATACTCTTCCTGGTGTTTTCATAAGCAACAATAATATTTTATATTCTGTTGGCGTAACAGTTATTTCTTGTCCTCTTTTAAACAGTGCTAATTTTTGTCTATCTAATACTAAGTCACCTACTACTAATTTACTACTTTCATCACTATATTTGCTTGGATTATTCAAATGATAAAACCTACGCAAATTAGAATTCACCCTAGCCACTATTTCTAACGGATTGAAAGGCTTTGTAATGTAATCATCTGCACCTAAATTGAGCCCTAATATTTTATCACTATCTTCATTTTTTGCAGATAAAATAATTATTGGTACATTATACTTTTCTCTTACTCTCTTTGTAAGCTCATATCCATCCATTTTAGGCATCATTATATCCATAACTACTAAGTCTATTTTTATATTTTCTACTATTTTTAATGCTTCAATGCCGTTATTTGCTGAATATACATTATAACCATCATTTTCTAAATATATTTTTAATAATTTTATTATATCTATATCATCTTCTACTACAAGTATATTATAACTCATGATTATTTTCCTCCATATTTTCTTATTTCTCATTATACTCTTTTATTGTTTTAAATTTATATTCCCGAAATTTTTATATAACTATTACTTACATTATAATAGCATAAATTTAAGCTCTTATTATAATAAGCTAATGGAGACGAATTATCCAAGTTTTCTCTTATATTTTTTATATTTTTTTTCATATCATCTAATAAAATATCATTTTCTAATAAAAATGTTAAATCTTCACATATATCTGTTCCTCTTGTCCATATTACTTTTCCTATTCTATGCTCTTGAATAAATTTTACATTTCCAATTTCTTGACATAAAAAAGGTCTTATAACATATAGTGGCGTAGTAGAATGTATTGCTTCAAATAATGTAATTCCACCAGACTTTGTAATAAGTAAGTCTGCTTTTTTCATATAATCATAAACATTATCACAGTATCCTAATACATTTATATTTGGATAACTTTCTTTAATTTGTTTTATTAACCTTTTATTTTTACCAGCAATAAAAGTAATATTTATATTCTCTATATTTGATAAATAATCTAATATTTTATCCCCTTGAGGTATTAGGCCTAATCCCCCTCCCATTATTAGTATTTCTTTATTATTTTTTCTTATTTCGGTAATCGCTTGGTCTTTAAAATCATGTTTTACAGGTATACCACATACTATTATTTTTTCTTTTCCTACACCTTTTTTAATCAATGATTCTTTGGTTTGTTTACTACCTACAAAATACATATCTGTATTTTCACAAATCCATTCTTCGTTTACATCTATATCTGTTATATAAGTAAATAAAGGCATATTCTTATTTTTTATTTTTTTATATGCAGATACATATTGACTACAAATTGGAAAAGTTGATATTATCATATCTATGTTTTTATCATTTAATAAAATATCTATTTTTTTTTGCTACTAATGCCTTAATAGGCGTACTAGGATTTCTTGATGCTATTATATCAAAATTTTCATAATAAAATTACCTCTCATATTTTTTATTAATATTATTATAAAATATGATTCTTACACTATCCTTTAAAGATTCTTACAAATTCTTAATATTCACCTTACAATTTTTAAAATAAAAAATCACCCTATAAATTATATAGGTGATTTTTGTATTTTTTCTAACCTAATTAAATACTCTTTTATTCTAATTCCTTCTTTAGAACTACCTAAGTATCCACCAATACTTCCATCTGATTTAATTACTCTATGACATGGTATAAATATTGGTATTGGATTTTTAGCATTTGCATTTCCAACAGCACGTGATGCATTCTTGTTTCCAACTTTTATTGCTAGTTCTTTATATGTTAATTTATGCCCATATTTAATAGTTTTTAAATTATTCCAAACATTTACTTGAAATTTACTTCCTTTAATACTTAAGTCTAAGTCAAAATCTTTTCTTTTTCCCTGGAAATATTCATTTAGCTGCTTACTTGCTTCTTTCAATGTATAAGTTTCTTTTAATTCAAAATTATCATCAACTTTGTAAAAATCTAAATTTGTTATTTTACTGTTTTCTTCTCTTATTATAATTCTACCTATTACTGTATCATAATACCAACCATATACCATTCAACTTCACCCTAAATCTCTAAATTACTTATATTTTATTTGTTAATTTTATTATTATTACTAACAAATTACAAGGCCTAAAAAAGTTTACTTAAAATAAGTAGAAATGGAGAGAATATGAGATTCTCTCCATTTCTACTTATTTTAAATATTAGCTGTATGAAGTATTGAACTGTAATTTATGATTAATCTATCAAATGATTTATGATCTGACTTATATCCAATACCATCTCTTTTTTCATCCTCATTTACTAACTTGTATTCTTCGCATGCTTTTTTTATCTTTTCTTTATCTTTTAAAGATATTGTCTTATAAATTATTTTTTCTTCTTTTGGTATATATTTTTCATATTCTGGTTTAACAAAGTACCTTACATCTTTTATCATCCCTGCATTATATAAAGATTGAATAACAGATCCATTTTTTAAATGTTGTAAATGCCAATCTAATTTATAAGTATGTGCTATATGAGTAACACTTTTTAATTCTTTTTCAAATTTTAAAGCTATCTGCTCCATTAAGTCAAAGCTAGTAGATCCTGTATTATTTATTCTAGGTAGTAATACTATATTTTCACGTTTTATCCCTAATTGATTTACAGCTGAAAGAAATTCTCTTTCTCTATATTCGTATTTATCTATATTACTCATATTTTCAAAGAGTTTTTCATTGTTAAATACCTTTATTCCTGTTCCATAAGATACCTGAACTATATAAACATGATCAGCACCTACTTCATTTATGGCTTCAATTATTGCACTTGATGCCCATAAAGTTTCATCATCTTGATGCTGAGCATAAAATACTACATTTTCTTTAAATTTTATATCTGCATAACTTTCTTCATCACTAAATCCTAATATAGAAATACTTGAAACTAATATTATACTTATACATATTATTAACTTAAAAATATTTTTCTTCATTATGACTATCTCCCCGTTACAAAAATATTAAATTTAAGCTAATTATACATAATAAATATTACTATATCCTTAACATAATATTACAATTTATTAATATTATATTAAAAAAATCTCAGATCCAGGACCTAGTGGTAATTCAAAGATATACCAAACTATAAATAATGTTGTCCATCCAACTAAAAAACCTATTGAGTACGGTGCCATAGTAGTTATTAATGTTCCAATACCAACTTTCTTATCATATTTTTGGCAAAATGCAACTATCAAAGCAAAGAACGGCATAAGTGGTGCGATTACATTTGTACATGAATCACCAATTCTATAAACAACTTGTGTTAACTCTGGTGATAATCCGATTCTCATAAACATTGGTACAAATATAGGTGCCATAAGTACCCATTTAGCTGAATCAACTGCTATAAATATATTTATTATAGATGTTAATATTATAAAACATATTATAAGAGGTAGTCCTACAAACCCTGTACTTTCTAAAAATCTGGCTCCGCTTACTGATATAATAGTTCCTATATTTGAATAATCAAAATATTTTACAAACTGAGCTGCAAAGAATATAAGTACTAAAAAGCTACTTATTCCTCCTATTCCTTTTACCATTAGTTCTATAATATCTTTATCATTTTTTATAGTTCCTGATCCTATTCCATAAAATATTCCTGGAACTAAAAAGACTCCGCCCATTATAGGTATTATACTACTCATAAATGGAGATGTTAGTATCCCTCCAGTCTCTGGATTTCTTAATATACCATTTTTAGGTACTATTAGCGCTAAAATTATAAAAATATATATTAGTAATGAAATAATACCAAACTTCATACCTCTTTTTTCTTCTTTAGATATATCTTCTACTATATATCTTTCTTCACACTCATACTCTCCAAGCCTTGGTTCTACTACTTTTTCTGTTATATACGTAGCAATAATTGTTATTACAAACGTTGATGCTACCATAAAGTACCAATTTGAAGTCGGTTGTACAAAATAATTTGGATCCAGAATACTAGCTGCTTCTGTAGATATTCCTGCAAACATTGGGTCGTTACTTCCTATTAGTAAATTAGCACTCCATCCTCCAGAAACACCTGCAAATGCTGCGGCTAATCCAGCAATTGGATGTCTTTTAAAACTCATAAATATTATTGCACCTAATGGGACTAGAACTACATATCCTGTTGATGATGCCACATTTGACATAATACCAAGTAATACAACCATTGATGTAACAAACCTTTTTGGAGTTACTTTTGCAATTTTTCTTAAACCTGCTGATAAAAATCCTGTTCCTTCTGCTACTCCTACACATAAAATTATTGTAAATACTGGTCCTAATGGATAAAAACTAGTAAAATTGCTTATAACATTTGTAAATATAAATCTTATACCATCTGCTGATAACAAACTTTGAGCTGTTACAGTATTTTGAACTATTGCTTCTGTTGTAGTATCTACTGCCTCATATGTAACATTTGTACCCATGCCCCCCATTATTGCTGATAATATAACTATAGATACACTTAAAATTATAAATAATGTTGCTGGATGAGGTAATAAATTACCTATCATTTCAACATAATCTAGTACTCTTAATAATTTACTTTTTTCTTTTTTTAATTGAATATTTTTATCCATACTTTGCTATCCCCCTAGCTTTCTGTATTTTATCTCATCTAATAACAGGTTCTCGTTAATTATATATTCTCCTCTTAAAATAAAAAAACTAGACGAAAATTTTCATCTAGCTTTTATATTAGTCAATATTTATCAATTCATATTCTCTAAAGCCAAGACCTAAGCTTTCAGCTGATATTACAGTATGAATACCATTTCTAGATTCCATTCTTTCAATTAGATATGATTTACCTGGATCTTTAGATTGATATACTAAATCTACTGAAGCTTGATCTAAGGCTACTGGATCGGTTGATGCTAAAATACCTATATCAGCCATTTTAGGCTCATCTGGATTAGCATCACAGTCACAATCTACAGATAGTTTATTTGCTACATTTATATATACAATATTTTCTCTTCCCATAAAATCCATAACTGATTTATCCGCATCAGCCATTGATTCTAAGAAAGAATCATGGTCAGCAGTAAACATATCCTCAAAATTTCCACCTTCTCCAGATGTGTGTATGTGTAATTTTCCTCTAGAAGATCCTAGTCCTATAGACATATTTTTTAGTGCTCCACCAAACCCTCCCATTGCATGACCTTTAAAATGAGAAAGTATAAGCATTGAATCATAATTTTGCAAATGATTACCAACATAGTTCTCTCTCAAATTCTTACCACCTTTTACTAAAATAGTCATATCACCATCTTCATCTAATATATCACATGGTGATATAGCTTTAAATCCATGCTTTTCTATAGTTTCCCAATGTACATTACTTTCATTTCTTCCACCAGGGTAAGCAGTATTGCATTCAACTATTGTTCCATTTAATTTATTAACAAGATCTTTAATTAAATTAGGTTCTAAGAAATTATGTCCACCAGGCTCTCCTGTAGAAATTTTAACAGCTACTTTTCCTTTTAGAGTTACTCCCATAGCCTTATATATTTCAATTAAACTATTTGATGTTATTTCTTTAGTAAAATATACTTTAGATTTTCCCATAATAAATTTCTCCTTTTTATTTTTAGGATTTTGATGTCTAAGTATAAATATGTTAAGCTGTTATTCCTAAAGTTATTATTTATTTTTAACAAAATTAATTTCAAATCTATTCTTAGTATAGTACTTGAAGCTAACTCTAAGTCAAGGTATTTATCATGAAATATTTATTTATTTTTAATAAAAAACTCTCCAAGATACTATTTTCTTGAAGAGCATTTTCTATATTATTTCCATTTGAATTCATTCTAAATTTATTAGTGTTATAATAAATACTTTTACAACCACATTGCGAACAATTTCATATATATTTAATTTTAAATCGTTCATTTTATATCCCCTTTTAAACATTTAATATTAATATATATGAAATAATAAAATGGTATTATGAATTATCTATTATATCATTTTATTTAAATTATAATAAACCTTGAGATTTATAAATTTCTAAGTTTTTTATTATATAACTTAATGTACAAAACTCTTTATCTATTCTTTCCCCTATTAGCATTAATCCATCTATTAATTGCTTTTCTTTAAAGTTTTCTAAAAGTATCATTATACTTACAAAATTAATTCCACCATCTTTAGTATCTAATGTTCTAGATTTTTTAACAAATTCATTTTCCATTGCACTTTTTATTGCACATTCTAATCTTTCACTAAGTTCTATCACTGGCATTTCCTTGAATATTTTTACTTTAGATGAATCTATATTAAGATTTTTTGATTTAGATATATCTGTATTTAAGAATATTACATTTTTAAATTTTGCTCCTGAAAAATCTACATCATCTAAATTAGTAGATTCAAATACCGTATTTTCAAATTTTGCATTCTTAAATTTGCTTTTCTTTAAATTTGCTCCTATTATTTCTGATGATTTAAATGTACATCCATAAAAATTGCAAGATTTAAAATGTGCTCCTCTTAAACTTGTAAAGTTAAAATTTGAGTTTGAAAAATACGTATTGTAACAATTACTTCTTTTTAAATCTTGATACATAAAATTTTTATTCATTTTTATTGCTTTATTATATTTTAATCCTATTTCTGTTTTTGGTTTATTATTCATTTTGCCTCCATATTTTAAAAGTTTATATAGTTATATATAAATCATTGTATTAATTATTTTTTATATAAGTATTCCTAATATTAACATATAACCTATACCATAACAAGGTTATTATACGTTGATATTGATGATAAATACTTATAATTTTGATATAATAACATTAAATTTAAATAGGAGATAATAAAAATGAATAATAAACTTAATAATCAGGATACTTCTAATAAATATAAATGGAATAATGCTATGATTTTAGATAAAATCCAATACGTTTTAAAAGATGAAAATTTAGATGAATTAGAACTTACTGAGGAATTTTTAGAACATATAAAATCTCAACTAAGTGAAAGTATTTCATCTGAAGAAATAAATAAATCAGCATACATAGTAGCTCAAAATATTGACGAATTAAAAGTTTTACCTAATGAAGATATAAAAGATTATATATTAAGATTAAAAAATTATTTAAATAATACTACTTTAAAGTGTATCAAATCTGAATATAAAGGAATTGAATTTGATGTTTATCAAGATTCATCTGTTGATGATGTTTTTAGTGAATACTACTCTAAATATGACCAGACGTACGGAATATCACAGATGCTTTCAGATTTAGGTCTAAAATAATTTATTAATAATATTAAATAAAATAATAAGTGAATGCTATTAAAGTATTCACTTATTTCTTTATATTCTTATATAAAATTATAATTTAACTAGATTTTATATAAAAATATAACTACAATTAATATGCAAGACTTTATAATAATTGGATGATTTTATATGTTTGTTAAAAATGAATGCCTTATAGATGAAGCTAAAAAAAGTAAGAAGTTACCTAACATTGTCTGGGCAATTATTCTTACATTAATATTTATGAATATAGGTTCACTTATTGGGGCCATTGGTGTAACCCCTTTATATCTTATCTTAAATAGATTTAATATATTTCAAAGTAACCAAGATTTATTATTTTTATTAATAACATTAGTTTCATTTATATTTATATCTCTCCTAGTATTTATAAGAGTAAAGTTCATAGAAAAAAGACAATTTTCTTCTATTGGATTTAATAAAAATAATTGGATCAAAAAATATTCTTTAGGATTTATTATTGGAATACTTATGATGTGTGCTGTGGTTTTAATATTATTTATATTTGGATTTGTAAGTCTTGAAAATAATCCAACTCAGCCAATTGGTATATCTGCTTTAAGTGGAGTTTTAATTATTTTAATAGGATGGATTATTCAAGGTACTACTGAAGAAATTGTAACTAGAGGATGGCTAATGAACATTTTAGGAGCAAGATACAATATTGGTATAGGTTTATTTATATCATCAACTTTATTTGGTTTATTACATTTAACTAATCCTAATGTAAGCTTTATTGCTGTAATAAATATAGTATTAGTTGGTATTTTTTATGGCCTATATGTTATAAAAACTAATGATTTATGGACTGTTTGTGGTATGCATTCTGCTTGGAATTTTGCCCAAGGTAATTTATTTGGATTTGAAGTTAGTGGTATAAATGTTGAGGTTTCAAGTTTAATAGATTTAAACTTAGTTGGAAATAGGTTTATATCTGGTGGAATTTTTGGACCTGAGGCAGGTCTTAGTGCTACTGTTGTATTACTTCTTTCTATTGGTATTTTAACTTATTTAGATAAAAAAGAATATTTTAATTCCCATTCTATATATTAGATCAAATAATGTATTTACATTTAAAAGGAGGTATCGCTTTTATGAAAGTCTTCATCTTATCATGTGGTGTTTTTGAACCCGAGTTAAATGAAGTTTTAAAAGAAATTAAAGAAGAAAAAATCTTTGACGATGATATTAATCTAAAATATTTGCCCTTTGGCCTTCATGTAAATTTAAATAAGTTAAAATCAGAGATAGTTAATAATTTAAATAAGATTGATGCAGATAAAATTATTTTACTATATGGAAGTAAATGCCATTATAAGTTCCATGATTTTTTAAAAAATTATGATAATGTTATTACTTTTAGTGAAGCAAATTGTATGGAATTAATAATCAAAGATAAAAAAAATAAAAGAAGTATTATTGATAATAAAAATTTATATATAACGTCTGGATGGGTTACTAAGTTTGATGAATTAAATAAGTTTGCAAATGCTGTTGATATTTATGATATTAGACAACAATATGGTCAATATGAAAATATTATAGTCGCAGATACTAGCTCTTGTGATATAACTGATGATATAATTTTTGACCTATTCGAAAAAATTCAGGTTCCTATAGAAGTAGAACATACTGATATTAATATTTTTAAAAGTAAAATTGTTAATGCTATAAAAACTTCTTTATAACTTTATTATTTACATAAAAAAGTATGTATCACTATTATTAGTGATACATACTTTTATTTTATTGTTAATGGCAATATTGGCTTCTAATAATTTTATATTTGATTTACTATTAATTATTTAATCAACTTTACTCTATCTTATCATTTAAAGTCTCACTAAATTCTTTAAAGTTAGGATTATATTGTATAAATGATTTGTTCTTATACAGAAACGCTTTGTTTGGGCAATGACTCATGCATCTTTGACAAAGTATACAGTTTTTATTAAAATTAGCATTCTCTTCTATTTTAATACAATTAACAGGACAACTCTTTTCACATAGTTTACAATTATTACATTTATTTATATCAATATTAATCTTCTTAGTTAAAAATCTCGTATAGTAATTATAAAATATCTTATAAATCTTATCTACCATAGTTACATTAAAATTATTTTTGGGATAAACTTTTATTTTTCCATTAAAAAAATCTTTTATTTCTTTTTTTATTAATACTTCACTCTCTTTTATTAATTGTTTCTCTTCTTCTTTTGACGACATTTCAAACATGAAATTATAGAAATTATTAGGCATTGGTATATACATACAATATCTAATATTAATAAATGGAAATCTATTCATAAAATGTTGAAATGCAAAACTTTCCCTCTTAGCTCCTTGAGTAGTAAAAAGCATACAGTTTCCTTGATATTCTCCTAGATACTTTTCTACATATTCAAGTAATATATCTGGATATCTTTCTACATATATAGGACCTCCTATTATCAATGATTCATAGTCATTTGGATTTATTATATCTTTTTCTATATTTATTAATTTAACTTCTTTTCTATATCTTTCTAACTCAGTTTTTATATTTTTGGATACAAACTTTGTATTTCCTGTTCCAGAAAAATATATAATCCCTATCTTATTCATAACTTTTAATCATCTCCATAAAAATTTATTATAACTAGATATTCTATCATATAAAATTATATTATTTAGTAACCTATTAATTTATTACGTTTTATTTAAACTTATTCTGAATAAATTTATAATAATGGTTTTGAATAAAGTAAAAAACTACTAGATGTGTGATTAAATCTAGTAGCTTTTTATTAAAAAATAAATAATTATTTTAAAATATACTTCAAATTTTTATCTAAAATGCTTCCATTTATCTTAAAAACTCTATTCTCATCTTTAGGTAAATAAATAGATATACTATTATATCCTACATTATATTTACCTTCTGTTTTTAAGCTTATTGATATATCAAAATCAGTAGTAATTACATTAAATTTATATAAAAAATGATTATTTTCATAGTCATTTGTAATTCCATCATCTTCAAAGAATTTATATTCAAATGTAGAATTTCCTTTTGGAGGGAATATATAAAATGCTCTTTCATCATTTTCTTTGCTATTAAAGGTTACATCGGCTTCATTTATAGGTATTATACTGCCACCTTGAACTAATACTGGTGAATACTCTAAAGGAGCTGGTATCGTAACTGTCTTTCCACCTTCATACCATTCATGAGTATTAAAATCATACCATCCAAAATCATTTTTAGGAAGATATACAAGTCTCTCTTTATCACCTTTATTCACTACGCAAGCAACTAATAATGCATTACCTAGCATAAATTCATCATTTTCTTCAAATGTATTTTTATCTACATTTCCAAAATCATATAGTGTTGGCTTTACTATCGGTTCGTAATATTTGTGTGCTTTATAAAGTAAGTCATATAAATATGGTATTAGACGATTTCTTTGCTTCAATAAATTAGATATAGTTTTTGTGTATTCTGGATACATCCATGGCTCATTTACAGTCTTGTCATCATTCCAAGAATGTATTGTAAATCGAGGATACATTATTCCCTGTTGTACCCACCTTACAAATAACTCTGGCTCTGGTGCATTTCCAGAGAATCCACCTATATCATGACCATGATTGTATATTCCAGACAAACTTAATCCATTTCCCATTTTTATATTATATTTTAGTGTTTTCCATGAAGTGTAATTATCTCCACTCCAAGTTTGAACGTATCTTTGTATCCCTGGACATCCAGATCTTGATATTAAATATGGTCTTTCACTTGGATTAAACTCTTTTTGAGCTTCAAATGATGATTTCATCATCAGTAATGGCATTATAGATCTAACAAGCTCTAAATCTATCTCTTTTCCAAATCCATTTAATTTATTATTTCCCCATATTTCATATTCATTATTATCATTCCATGTAGAATCTATTCCATACTCTAAAAGCTGTTTCGTTACTTGTTCTTTCCACCAATTTATAGTGTCAATATTAGTAAAGTCTAAGTGTGCACCTAATTCATCCCAGTATTGACATAAATAAGGTGTATCAGAATTTTCTTCTTTTACAAATAACCCTCTTTCTTTTAACTCCTCAAACATTGGATGATCTAATAATAAAGCCGGCTTTATGTTTGCACATAATCTTAAACCTTTTTTATGAAAATACTCTGTCAGTTTCTCAGGTGAAGGTATCTTATCTCTATTCCAGTTAAATACATACCTCTTATCACCTATTGATGTATATCCTGACGATAATTGGAATGATCCACTTAGTATATCGTTTTCTTCACATAAATCAACAAACTTCTTTAACTGCTCTTCTGCATCTGGTGAATCTGTATATGTCATAGTTGATCCTGAATAGTGTAAACTCCATTTAGGTGAAAATGTTGTCTTACCACTCATCCAACTGAATGTTTTAACTATAGATGGTATATCTTTTTTAGCAATTACATAATAATCTAGATCTCCATTTATTGAATAAAAATATCTATAGTGTCCATGATAATTATCTAACTCTTGACCCATATCAAATATTGCATTAGACATATTATCATAGAATATACCATAAGATAAATTAGTTTCTTCATCTCTAGTTATATAAAAAGGTATATGTTTATATAGTGGATCTGTACTCTCTGCATCATAGCCCATAGCATCTATGTTTAGCATTCTATACCTTTTTCCATATCTATTTAAATTTCCTGCCTTCTCACCTAAGCCAAAATACTGTTCTCTTCTATTTCTATTTATATAGTGATATATACCATCACCAAGCTCTCCTTTAAAATTATATGCTTGAGTCTGTCTATCTCTCATAAATTCAACTCTTTTATTATCATCTACATAATACCAAGTAATCCTAAAATTAAGTAAATTTATTGATGCCTCCACTTTTGAAGTAGATATTTTTACAAATTCATCACTTTCATCTAATTTAAATTCTGGCAAGCTAAATCCTGTTGTATCAAACTTATCTCTTCCTTCAAAAGGTATATCATCCATGCCAGGAGCAACTAACCATGTTTTATCTAACTTTAATCCATCTTCTTTATGTATTATAACTCTTAATATATCCTCTTCTAATACTTGTACTTTAGCAACTATATCTTCACTAGAAAAGCTAACTATATTATCTTTATTGTTTATAAGTTTAAACTTAAAATTTCTAATCGACATATTTAATCTCCATATACTCATAAATTTTATTATATTTAAATTTTATATTAGTATACTTAATTTTTATTACAATTAAAATGCATATAATTGCTTTAATTATTGTTATTCTTGCTATTTTTTAATTCTATATTTTAGTATATATTCATACATTCTTTATGAATTTGTTTTAATTTACTTGGAGAAAACCCATATTCTTTTTTAAATGCTCTATAAAAACATGCATAATCACTAAAACCACAAACCTTATATACTCTATTAGCAGGCATACCTTCTAATAAGTGCTGCTTTCCTATACTTAATCTTTTTTGTATAACATATTGGTAGTATGATATATTCATAACATCTTTAAATTTATGAGATATAGTATATTTGTTAATAAAAAATATTGATGCAATATTATCCAAAGATAAATCTTCTGTTATATGTGCATTTATATAGTGTAATATACTACTTATTAATGTATCTTTACTTCCACTCATTATATTTTTTGTTCTATTGTATAACTCTCTATTATACATTGTTAAAATTTGAATAATAATTGAATAACCTTCACTCTTATAACAATACTTCTTTTCTTCATAAGAATCAAAAAGTGATTTAAAAGCGCCTTGAAGTGTTGATGCAATATATCCTTTACTTCTAAGTAAAAATGATTTATTAAAAGATTCGTCTTTAAAAATGTCCGCATCTTCATCTAGCTCAAAAATTTTATTAATGGCAAATACAGATATCCAAAGTACATATCTTTCATAAGGTACATCAAAATTATGAATAATTGGATTATGAAACACACCTGGAGGTATAAATAATAGATCTCCTTTTTCTAAATGATATATATAATCTTCTACTATATAATCTAAATTTCCATCTATAAGAAATAGTAACTCATAAAATTCATGATAATGAAGTGGTACCTCGGGAATTTCAGTATCTTTATAATAATAAACTACAAAATCTTTCTCCGGCATATACATATAAGTTTTATGATTAGTCTCTGTTTTTTTCACAATATCCCCCTCAATAAACTGAATTAATCTATATTATTTTAAATTTATATTTATAATATATCATAATTCTTCTTATTTCATAAAAAAAACACATTGATAAATTTATCAATGTGTTTTTGATATATAATTACATAAAAACTATATACTAGTTATTCATATCCATGAATATCTTTTCTGGAGTCATCGGAAGGCTATTAATTCTAACCCCAACACCGTTATATATAGCATCTTGAATAGCAGGAGCAGGAGTATTAATAACAACCTCACCTATACTTTTTGCTCCAAATGGACCTGTTGGCTCATAAGTCTCAACAAAATCAACTCTAACAGTACCAATATCACTTCTAGCAGGAATCTTATACTGCATAAAGCTATTACTATCCATTTGACCACTTTCTAAATATCTTACTTCCTCAAATAAAGCAAGACCTATACCTTGAACTATACCACCTTCAGTTTGTATAGTAGCAAGATTTCTATTAATAACAGTACCACAATCAACTATTGCAACATAGTCAATAATCTCAACCTTACCAGTTTCCTTATCAATCTCAGTTTCAACAAATCCTGCTATATAAGGAGGTGGTGAAACTGGACTTCCATGAGATGCAAATCCATTTAACTGAATCTTATTAGGTCCAACTGTAAAATCAACAGCTAAATCAAATACAGATATAGATTTATCATCACAGAATACCTTCTCTCCATCAAACTCAGCAAGCTCTTTAGCTATCTCTAGCCTACTAGCTCCTACTTCTATTATCCTTTCTCTTAATTGTTGACATGCTTTAACTACCGCCATACCAGTAACATAAGTTGTACTTGATGCATAAGATCCTGGATCATAAGGTACTATATCAGTATCTGCAGATACAACAGTAACCTTGTCCATAGTAGTTTCTAAAATATCACATGCCATTTGTGCAAGTATAGTATCACTTCCTGTTCCCATATCAGTAGAACCAACATATAGCGTATAGAACCCATCATCATTTAGCCTTATCTCAACTGAAGATGTATCAATTCCAGCTATTCCAGAACCTTGCATAGTAAGTGCCATTCCAACGCTTCTTACTTTTCCATTTCCAAGGTCACGTGATGGGTATTTTTCATCCCATTTTATCATCTCTTTACCTTTTCTTATACATTCCGCTAAATTTGCACTATTTATAGATTTATTATATGCAAAAGTAACTTCACCTTCTTTGACTATGTTTTTAAGTCTTAATTTTACAGGATCCATATTTAACTTAGTAGCTAATTTGTTTATAGTTGATTCAACTGCAAAGCATCCTTGAGTTGCTCCATATCCTCTAAAAGCTCCTGATGGCATTTTATTAGTATAAACTACATTACCCTTAAATCTAGCAGCTTCTAGTTTATTATATATCGGTATACTTTTCTCTCCAACTAGTCCAAATGTAGTTGATGCATGCTCTCCATAAGCTCCTGTATCAGATAAAGCATTTATATCTATTACCTTTATAACACCATCTTTAGTAGCCCCTATTTTTACATTCATTTTCATAGCATGTCTACTATTTGAACAGTTAAATGTTTCTTTTCTATCATATATTAATTTAGCTGGTTTTCCAGTTTTTAAAGTAACAAGTGCTGAGAAAATTTCTACACAAGCAGTTTGCTTTCCACCAAAACCTCCACCTATTCTTGGTTTTATAACTCTTATCTTACTTGAAGGTATATTTAGAGCTCTAGATAAATGTCTTCTTACATGAAAAGGGATTTGTGTTGAAGATATTACAACAAGTCTTCCCATATGGTCTAAATAGTTATATGCCCTATATGTTTCCATCATAGCTTGTGCTTGTGCTTGAGTATAATAAGTTTCTTCTAAAACTATATCACACTCACTTAATACCTTATCAACATCCCCTTTAGTATAATCATGAGTTGCAACTATATTTCTTTCTCTTTGCATTCCTATATCAAAGTTTGTATGTACTTCTTCTTCGTGAACTATTACTTTATTATCTATTGCAGTTTCAAAATCAATAACTGCATCTAATATTTCATATTCAACTTTAATCATTTTTAGTGCTTTAACTGCAGTTTTTTCATCTACTGCTGCAACTATAGCAACTTCATCCCCTACATATCTTACCCTATCTTCTAATATTAATCTATCATATGGAGATGGTTCTGGATAACTTTGACCAGCTAGTGTAAATCTCGTATTTGGTACATCTTTATATGTAAGTACACATTCTACTCCTGGTACAAGCATTGCCCTTTTTGTATCTATATTTTTTATTTTTGCATTTGCATGTGGACTCCTAAGTATTTTTACTACTAATGCATCTTTTGATGATAAATCATCTGTATACACAGGTTTACCTGTTGCTATTGCAAGTCCGTCTGTTTTAGGTATACTTTTTCCTACTAAACTCATATTATTTTACCCCCATATAAGTTTTTATTGCTCTTAATTGACCCATGTATCCTGTACATCTACATAGATTTCCTGTTAAATAATGCTTTATTTCTTCTTCAGTTGGATTTTCAAGTTCATTTTTCATTGCAAGCACTGTCATTATAAATCCTGGTGAACAAAAACCACATTGTTCAGCACCTTCTGCTATAAGTATTTTTGCAAATTCTTCAGCTTCTTTTTCTAATCCTTCTATTGTAGTTATTTCTTTATTTATTGCTCTTACAGTAAGTGTTGCACATGATAATGTTGGCTTTTTGTCTATCCAGACAGAACAAAGTCCACAACATCCTGTATCACAACCTCTTTTAACACTTAAGTTTCCTATTTTTCTAAGTGTATCTACTAATTGTTCCTCTGGCTCTATATCTATTTTATACTTTTTTGAGTTTACCTTTAATTCTACTAACATTATCTGACCTCCATTAATGCTCTTTTTACAAGTACCTTGCTCATTAAACTTCTATATTCTTTAGTTGCTCTCATATTAGTTCCAAAAGTTAGTTCTTCACTAACCATAAAAGCTGCTTTTTCTATATTCTCATCAGTCAATTCATTATTTGATAAAAACTCGCTAGCTTTAATTGCAAGAGTAGCTATTTGAGGCCTTGCACCTACATATATTTTTACTTTATCTTCAAATTTAGATACAGAAACATTTAATAATGCGTAATCACTTTGTGCATTTCTTAAACTTTTATATGATGCTTTTACGTTATTTTTCTTTATATAAATTTTAGTAAGTAAGTCTTTTTCATATTCTTTATTTAAAAACTCTCGTAAAGCTAGTTTTCCATTTCTCACTAGTTTCACTTCGCATTCTAGAGCAAGTAGAGCCACTATTAAATCAGAAAAACCAAATTTAGAGAAGATTGTTCCACCTATTGTTACTACATTTCTAAATTGAACTCCTATTATATCTTTTACAGAGTCTTTTATTATACTACCAAAATTTTCTTCTAGTAATTTGCTAGTTTCTAAACTTCTAAAAGTAGTCATTGCACCTATTTCTATGTAATCTCCACTATCTTTTATGTAATCTAAGCCTAGCTGAGATAACTCTACAGCTGTACCTATTCTTTTACTCCCCATTCTTAGCCAAGCACTTCCACCTATAACTTGATTATTTTTTCTTTTTGTCAATATCTCGTATGCTTCCTCAACCGTTTTAGGCTGAACCATTTCCATAACTGTAAACATACTTTTCCTCCCTGTAAGTTTTCTTTTAATCTTTATAATTATACCATATTTCTCTTTTATTCGACATTAAAATTCGTAATAATCATTATATTCATTACTCATTCTTGTTTTATGTACGTTTTTAGCTTAAATATAAAATCCATATCTATGTTAAATTATAGATATGGATTTTGTATTTTAATTACTGTCTTTATCATCTTCATCTAATAATCCTAGTTTTTTAGCTACAAATTTTGTACTGCTTCCCTGCACTATTAATGTTATTAATATAGTCATAAAAACTACTGAAGACATAATTTCATATCCAGGTATCTTCATAGATGCTATAATACCACAAAGAGCTGCTGGTATTACCCCAGTTTCTCTCACCCACATCATAAAGAGTATTTCTCTTTTATTCCATTTTGCTTTTCTATCAAATATAGTACATACTAAGACGGAAATAGGTCTTGCTATGAAAACTAATCCAAGTACGGTAAGTATTGATGGAATTAAATATTTTCCAAGCACTGCTAAATCTACTTGAGTTCCTAATATTATAAATATAGCCATCCTGCAAATTGTACCTAGTGTCTCTACAACATGACAGTCTGTATCATAGTGTTTTTGACTTAACCATAATTTAAAGTTCTTTTTATTTCCAGTTATTATACCTACAATAAAGCATGACATATACCCACTTCCACCAAGTGCAGTAGATAGCTCATATGCAATTACAACTGATAAAACAGATACTATAGGTGTATATTCTTTAAATATACCATATGGCTTATCATTTACTAGAGCTAATAGTACAAGTCCTGTTGCAACGCCAACTAATATCCCTACAACTACCATAATAATAAGCTCATATAAGTTTGATTTTAGTGAGAATGTTCCGGATAAAATTATAGCCAGTACTGCTGATGTTAATATAGCACCAGTTGCATCATTAAAAGCTGATTCACTTATTACTGTCTGTTTTACTTTGTTATTTATTTTTACACTATTAAAAATAGGCACTAATGTTGCAGGATCGGTTGATGCTATTATTGAACCTATAAGTAATGCAGTCATGTAGCTAGTATTAAATGTGAATCCTATAATTGACTGCATTACAAATGCAGAAATTAAAACTCCTACACTAGAAAGTAAAAGTACAGATATTTTGACTTTCTTTAATACCTTTAAACTTATTTCTTTTCCTCCTAAGTACAATATAAATGCTGATCCAAAAGTTAATATTAATTGATTCTCTACTCCATATTTGCTTATATCTATAAATTTTAAAAATGATGGACCAAGTATCATTCCTGCAATTAAAAAAAGTACCACATCTGGTATCTTTATTTTTTCACTCACTTTGCTACATATAATCCCTGTCAATGCAACTATAGCAAATATTATTAATAAATTGTTACAATCTATTGTGTGTATATATGTCTCCATAACTGCCTCCCCTTTATATAAGTATTTCTTTTTATTATATTAACTATATTTTATTTTGTTATGGATTTAATATAGATTTAACATTTTGTATTGTCTATATTTTATGGCTATGTTATGAAAAACAAAAATAGCTAAATTAGTTAAATAATAAAAAGGCTTAGTTATTATATCTATGCCTTTTTATTATTTAACTCCACAACATATTTTATATTAAGTTATAGCATTACCCCATCTAGATGCAATTACTATTATCTGGCCAACTTGTAAAATTTCTGGATTAGCAAGCTCAAAATCAAATCCAAATAAAGAAATGATAATGCCATCATTGGCAGTAGTTGCATTATATAAGAAATTGACACTTAGCTGATTACTAACAGATGTTGATGCTCCACCTGATGGTATAACGCCTTCATGTAACAAATACTGATTATATGTTCCAGATATATTCTGTACTTGGAAAAGCATAGTATATTCTTCTCCTGTTGTTACTGTACTTGATGTAGCGAATGATGTAACTAGATTTACATATATATTATACATTCCAGGTTGTTCAAAAATAAGGGTATCATTTGTTGTACTTGTTGTCGTTAAGCTATATCCACCATTTGTGTAGCTAGGGTCAATTCCTGTATCTGATAATGTTAAATTTGTACCTTCTGAAGTTATATTATTTGTATAATCTTCATCATTTAGCTGTATATAAGATCCTATAAATCCAGTAGGACCTGTTGGGCCTATTGGGCCTATTGGGCCTATCTCTCCTTGAATTCCAGTAGGTCCCGTTGGGCCTGTTGGGCCTATCTCTCCTTGAATTCCAGTAAGTCCTGTTGGGCCTGTTGGGCCTATCTCTCCTTGAATTCCAGTAGGTCCTGTTGGGCCTGTCATACCTTGAGCTCCCTGAGGTCCTATTGGGCCTGTTGCTCCAGTAGCACCAGTTGCTCCTCTTAATCCATCATATACATTTGTTACATGATAGCAATTAGATTCTTGAGCAAATATACCTAGGCTTCTAACTTTTATGTCATAAGAAATTTCTAAAAATGGTGGTCTTGAACTTTTATTGGAATATAGCTCATAAATCTTATTTAAATTATTTCCTGCATATAGTGAAATCCCGTTATTAGATAAATAACCATATATCCATTTACATACTAAAGTTGTTATATCCATTGCAATATAGCTACAACCATTTATATTACAAATATTACTTGTTGAATTAATATGTGTACATCTAGGTCTACTTTCATAATTAACATTATAAAAATCAAAATAGTAGTTATTATATCCAACACTTAAAGGCTCATCGTTGTAGGATGATTCATATAAGTTTCCTTTTACAGCAATATATAAAATAGCTTTTTTAATATCTACTAAATTACTCCTTATAGAAGAAAAGTTAAACCTTAATAAGGAAATGTATCTATAACTATTGTATTGCCTATATTTACAACCTGCATATATATTTTCACTAAAAATATAGTTACATCTAGGAAATCTATTTGTTACATAAGCACTTGAAGATGCGTATAATGATATAGTTTTCATAAATTCCCCCTATATTGTTATATACCGAACTTGAATATTTATCATTTAGGTTACTCAATATTAATGTATAATTAAATTTATTACCATTTCAAAAACAAGTTCTTTATTCTATAATATTTATTTTTTTACATACTGATACTAATTATATTCAATATCTTTTTTAAGCTGTATCATTGGACATATTTATCTATATAAATAAAAATATGAGATTCTCAACATAATTCTCGAATCTCATATTTTCTATATTATTTATTTTATTGTCACATAATTATTAGTTAACTTCATATTTATCTTAAGTTTGTATTTCCCATTAAATATAAGTCTATTTCTCTAGCAACATTTCTTCCTTCTGCAATTGATTTTGCAACTAAAGATTGACCAGTTCTCATATCTCCTGCTGAAAATACCCCTTCTACTGATGTTTGATATTTTGAATTTGTTTTTACATTTCCTCTATTATCTAATTCAACGCCTAAATCATAAATCATAGATTCATGTTCTGGATGTAAAAATCCCATTGCAAACAATACTAAATCGCAATCTATTTCAAATTCAGTTCCGGGTATTTCATTATAATTTTCATCCATTCTAATTGCATGAAGCTTTTTAACTTTACCCGCTTCTCCACTAAATGCTACAGTTTTAACTGAAAAATCCCTTATTCCACCCTCTTCATGAGATGTAGATGTTTTAAATATCATAGGTCCTAATGGCCATGTTTTATTGCTATCTAAACTTTTATATTTTGAGTTTTTGCTAGATCTATCAATTTGATACACATTTTTAGCACCTTGTCTAATAGCAGTTCCAATACAGTCATTACCTGTATCTCCTCCCCCAATAACGACTACATTTTTTCCTTTAGCTGTTATCTCATTTTCTTCAATTTCTATTCCTCTATTTCTTTTATTCTGTTGTTTTAAATAATCTACTGCAAAATAAAGACCTTCTAGTGTTCTTCCTGGAACAGGTAAATCTCTAGCTTGCGTTGCTCCTCCACAAAGCACTAATACATCATACTCTCTTTTTAAATAATTTGCAGGGTAATCTCTTCCAATCCACATATTTGTTTTGAATATGATTCCCTCTTCTTTCATAAGATTTATTCTTCTATCTACAACATATTTTTCTAATTTAAAATCTGGTATACCATAAGTAAGAAGTCCACCTACATTATCATCCCTCTCAAAAACAATTACGTTATGTCCTGCCTTATTTAATTGATCTGCGCAAGCAAGACCTGATGGACCAGAACCTATTACAGCAATTTTTTTATCAGTTCTAACTATAGGAGGTTTTGCTTTTATATACCCCTCCTCAAATCCTTTATTAATTATACTTTTTTCCATACTTTTATTGCAAACAGATTCACTATATAAGCCTAATATACAAGCATTTTCACATAAAGCTGGACATACAGTTCCTGTAAACTCTGGAAAGTTATTTGTTCTAAGTAACATATCTAAGGCTTCTTTCCATTGTCCCCTATATACTAAATCATTCATCTCAGGTATTGTATTTCCAAGTGGACATCCAAATTCAGAGGAGCAAAATGCTACACCACAATCCATACATCTTGATGCTTGAACTTTTACGTCCTTATAATCCATGGGTATAAATATTTCTTTATAATCTTTTATACGTTCTTCTACAGGACGTTTGTTTGGATTTTCTCTTTTATAATCTATAAAACCAGTTTCTTTGCCCATATTCCTCCTCCTTATATTATTGAAGATTCTTCAATCTTATTACTTGTATAAATTATATTTTTGTATATAGTTGGTATTACCCTATAGAAGTTATGTCTTTCCTCTTCCCAATTTTCTATAATAAACTTAGCTTTTTGACTACTAGTATATTTATAATGGTTCTCTACTAAACTTCTTAATTCATCCTCTCCTTCTACTTCAACTAATTTTTCAATCTCTGTAAACTCTTTATTTATTTTTCTTTCTAAATTTTCATCTTTATTATATATATAAGCAATACCTCCACTCATTCCTGCTGCAAAGTTTTTACCTATATCTCCTAAGATTACTACTCTACCTCCTGTCATATATTCACAACCATGCTCACCTAATCCTTCTACTACCGCTATAGCTCCAGAGTTTCTAACTGCAAATCTCTCTCCAACAATTCCACTTATATAAATCTCTCCACTTGTTGCTCCATAAAGCAAAGTATTTCCTGCTATTATATTTTCATCTGATTTATACTGTACATTCTCATCTGGTCTAACAGTTATCTTGGCTCCAAATAGACCTTTTCCTAAATAATCATTACAATCCCCAATTACATTTAAAGTGAGTCCTTTCATTCCAAAAGCACCAAAACTTTGACCTGTACTTCCTCTAAAGTTAAATGTTATTGTATCATCATCTAATCCATTTGCACCATATAATTTTGCTATCTCACCACTAAGCATAGTTCCAACTGTACGATTAGTATTTCTTATTGATATATCAGCGACAGTTTTTTCTTTGTTCTCTAAACTCTTTTTAGCTAATTCTATTAAATTATGATCTAATGCCTTATCTAAACCATGGTTTTGATTCATTATTTTTCTTCCAACTATTCTTTGAGGTAAGTTCGGCTTATAAAGTATTGCTGATAAATCTAAATATTTAGTTTTATCATTTAGCATTTCTTTATTAACTTCTAATAAATCTACCCTACCTATCATATCTTCAACTTTTCTAAACCCAAGACTTGCCATTATTTCTCTCAGCTCTTCAGCCACATAGAAAAAGTATTTTATTACATACTCTGGTTTTCCACTAAATTTCTTTCTAAGCTCTGGATTTTGAGTTGCAACTCCCATAGGGCAAGTATTAGAGTGACATTTTCTCATCATCATACAGCCTGATACTACAAGTGGTGCTGTTGCAAATCCAAACTCTTCTGTTCCTAAAAGTGCTGCAATTGCCACATCTCTACCAGTTCTCATTTGACCATCAGTTTGTAATGTAACTCGGCTTCTTAAGTTATTTAAAAGAAGAACTTGATGTGCTTCTGCTAAACCTAATTCCCATGGAACTCCTGCATGTCTAAGTGATGTAAGAGGTGCTGCGCCTGTTCCTCCATCATATCCAGATATTAATATTAAATCAGCTTTAGCTTTTGCAACTCCTGCCGCTACAGTTCCTACTACAACTTCTGAAACTAATTTAACAGATATACTTGCATTTTGATTTACATTTTTAAGATCATGTATAAGTTGATCTAAATCTTCTATCGAATATATATCATGGTGAGGTGGAAGTGATATTAAATCAATACCTGGTGTTGCATGACGTACCTTACCTATAACTTCATTTACCTTTTGGCCAGGTAATCTACCCCCTTCTCCTGGCTTTGCACCTTGAGCCATTTTTATTTGCAATTCATCTGCATTTACTAAATATTCAGTTGTTACACCAAATCCCCCTGATGCAACTTGCTTAGTTGCACTTCTTCTATTATCTAAGTATCTAGATGAATCTTCTCCACCTTCACCTGTGTTAGATCGTCCCCCCATTGTATTCATAGCAATTGCTAAGGTTTCATGTGCTTCTTTACTTAATGATCCAAAACTCATTGCTCCTGTTACAAATCTTTTCACTATTTCTTTAGCTGGCTCTACTTCATCTAATGATACTTTTTCACCTTTTTTAAATGATAAAAGTCCACGTATAGTACATAATTCTTTCGATTGATTATTTATATCATCAGAGAACTCTTTAAAGCTATCATAGCTCCCTCCATCTCTAGTACTTTGTTGAAGCTTACTTATTGTAAAAGGGTTAAACATATGGTAATCTTGATTTCTTCTATAACTATATTGACCTCCTAGTTCTAATGTATCTATAGGATTTCTTAATCTATTAAAAGCTCTTTCATGGCGTATTAATGTATCCCTTGTAATTATATCTAGGTTTATGCCCTCTATCCTAGATGGAGTTCCTGTAAAATACTTTTCCACTAATTCATTATTAAGCCCTATTGCTTCAAATATTTGTGCACTTCTGTAACTTTGAATTGTTGATATTCCCATTTTAGAAATAATTTTAAGTAATCCTTTACATATAGCTTCTATGTAATTATTTTTAGCCTCTTCACTACTTATCTCTTTAATATATAACTCTTTTTTAACTAAATAGTCTATAGTTTCAAAGGCAAGATATGGGTTAACTGCAGTAGCTCCATAACCTATTAGTAGTGCAAAATGCATAATTTCTCTAGCTTCTCCAGTTTCAACTATTATACTTGTGTTAGTTCTTAATTTATTTTTTATTAAATACTGTTGAAGTGCACTTGTTGCAAGTAATGAAGGTATTGCCGCTTGATGTTTATTTATTTCTCTATCTGTAAGTATTATTATATTATATCCTTCTTCAATAGCATTTTTAGCTCTTTCACATAATAAATCAATTGCTTTAATTAAATCCTCACCATTCCCTGGTGATCTATATGTTATAGGTATTTTTATAGCTCTTAAATCTTCATTATTTATTTTAATTATTTTCTCTAATTCAATATCTGTTAGTATTGGATTCTCTAGTTGTATAAATTTACAATCTTCTTTTTTATCATCTAGTAAATTTACCATCTCACCTAATATAGTAGTCAAACTCATAATTGATCTTTCTCTTATTGGATCTATTGGAGGGTTAGTTACTTGTGCAAATGATTGTTTAAAATAATTATATAGTAACTGAGGTTTGTTTGATAAAACTGCTAGAGGTGTATCATAACCCATTGAACCAATTGGTTCTTTAGCATCTTTAGCCATTACAGAAATTATAGACTTAACTTCTTCATGAGTATATCCAAAAGCCTGCTGTCTTTGTGTAAGTGTGTCAGTATCTCCACTTGGCAAATATGATGGATGAGGTAGCATATCTAAAGTTAATTTATTTCTTTTTATCCAATCTACATAATCGTACTCTTTAAATAGTCCTTCTTTAACTTCATTATCATCTATAACTCTACCTTGTTCTAAATCAACCATAAATATTTTTCCTGGTTCTAATCTACCTTTACAGTCTATATTTTCTGGTTCTATGTCTAATACACCAGTTTCTGATGCTAATATAACAAATCCATCTTTTGTTATAGTATATCTAGATGGTCTAAGTCCATTTCTATCTAATGTAGCTCCTATTCTCGTACCATCTGTAAATACTATAGCAGCTGGACCATCCCATGGCTCTATAATTGCTGAATTGTAATTATAAAATGATTTTTCTTCTTCACTCATAAATTCACTATTTTCCCATGCCTTAGGTATAAGCATTGATATTGCTTTAGTTAATGGTTTTCCACTATTTATTAGTAATTCAAAAGCATTATCAAAAGTTGCTGAATCAGAACAATTTGGAGTTAATATTGGATATAATTTCTTTATATTATCTTTTAATCTATCCGATTCAAGCTTTCTTTCTCTAGCATTCATCCAGTTTCGATTTCCTCTTATTGTATTGATTTCTCCATTGTGTGCTATGTATCTAAAAGGTTGAGCTAAATCCCAAGTAGGGAAAGTATTTGTACTATATCTTTGATGAACAAGCGCCAATGCACTTTCAAATAATGGATCTTTTAGATCTTTATAAAAATTGCCTATTTGATGTGCTAATAATAACCCTTTATATATTACAACTTTACTAGATAAACTTGATACATAAAAATAACCCTTATTATACATATCAGACTCTCTTATTAGTTTTTCAACTACTTTTCTTACTACATATAATTTTGTTTCAAATTCATCTACAGAATAATTTTCTCTGTCTATAAATATTTGTTTGATTAAAGGCTCACTACCTTTAGCAATATCTCCTATTGCATTTCTATCTACTTCTACATCTCTCCAACCTAGAAGCTTAAGACCTTCATCTTTAAGCACACTTTCAAATATCCCTTCACATTTTAAATCTTCATCAGACTCACGAGGTAAAAACACCATACCTACAGCATAATTACCTTCATCAGGTAAATCTATATTATATTCCTTACATTTACGTTTAAAAAATACGTGTGGTATTTGAGTTAATATACCTGCTCCATCACCAGTTTTTTCATCACAACCAGTAGCCCCTCTATGAGATAGATTTAATAATATATTAAGACCTTTTCTCACAATATCATGACTTTTATTCCCCTTTATATTTGCTATAAATCCAACACCACAGCTATCTTTTTCTAATGTCGGATCGTACAGTCCTTGTTTCTTTGGAAATCTATTTCTATACTCCACTCTAACTCCCCCTTAATCATTAAATAAAAAATTAGATAATAATTATTGTACTTAAATTTTCAGAATATTGCAATATCTTTATATGTATATTCCTTTTTATAGCTTTTATTTTAATTCATCTTCTTAATTATATTTAAAAATAATAAAAAGCAGAACTTACTTTAAAGTTCTGCTTTTATTTACATATATATTAATAAATATCTAAACTATTTCTACATCTAAATTTAGTGCTTTATCTTCTTTTTCCTCTTTTGGTAATACTATATTCAACACAACAGCTATTAAAGCAACAAGCACTAATCCTGAATCTCCAAATATTAATTGTATAGATTCTGGAAGACTTACTAGTACACCAGGAACAAATGATATCCCAACACCTATACCTATTGCTAATGCAACTATTGTACTATTTCTTTCATTTAAAGGCTCGCTAGTTATTAATTTTATACCACTAACTGCTATCATTGCAAACATTGATATACTAGCTCCACCCAAAACACTTGAAGGCATTAACGATATTAATGCTCCAAATTTTGGGAATATAGCAGCTAATACCAGTATACACGCTCCAATACCAACTATGTTTCTATTTATAACTTTCGTCATAGCTATTATACCAACATTTTGACCAAAAGATGTATTAGGCAATACACCAAATATTGATGATACTACACTTCCTAATCCATCTGCCATAACCCCTCCTGATATTTCTTTATCTGTAGCATCTCTTCCTATACCAGAATACGCTATTGCTGTTATATCTCCTACTGTCTCAACTCCAGAAACTATAAATGTAGCTGCTACTGCTATTATAGCGTCTAAATGAAACTCAAATCCAAACTTAAATGGTGTTGGCATTGAAATAATAGATATTGTTGATAATGAACTAAAATCTATTTTCCCCATTGGTATTGCAACTATGTAACCAACTATTAATCCTATAAGTATAGAAGCAAGTTTTGTTATTCCTTTAGTATAATTGCTCATTATTAAAACTGTTATTAATACTATAGTCCCTAAAGCTAAATTTGATAATGAACCAAAATCTTCAGCTCCAACTCCTCCTGCAAAATACTTTATTCCTGTTGGAAGTAAAGAAATGCCCATTGCTAATACAACAGTACCTGTAACTACTGGCGTAAAATATTTTCTTAAACTGCTCATTGATTTCCCAAATAATATCTCAATTAATGCACCTATTAAACACGCACCAAGTATTGCTTCATACCCATACTTTGTACCTATTACAGTTAATACAGGAACAAACCCGAAACTAGTTCCCATAACAATAGGTAACCTTGCTCCAAAAGGTCCAAAGTTATAACATTGCATTAAAGTAGCGATTCCCGATACGAACATTGTACATTGGATTAAAGCTGTTTTATCAGCTAAACTCATATTAACTACATTTGCTATAATTATAAGCGGTGTAACATTTCCCACAAACATAGCTAATATATGTTGTAATCCTAATGGTATCGCCTGTCTAAGCTTAGGCTTACCGTCTAATTGATAAATCACAGAATTTTTTGTAGTCATATTTTATAAATCCCCCAAACTAATTTGTTATTAATTTAATTAAACTATATTTTTCCAATTCACATTACTCAATCATTATAACAATACCTTTTAGATTTATCAATATTATCACGAATATTTTTTTATTTTTTTATAAAAAAATACGTGTTATGTATTTTTAAAGGGCATATTTCAAAATATGTTTTTGATTTTATCTAGTGATAGTATTTAATATTTAAAATAACGAACATTAGCATATACTATACCATATGTACTTATTTTATTTATTATATCTAACATATCTAATATCAAAATATTTTAAAATAGCCCTAAAATTAAATTTTTATCTGCTTTCTCTTATTCTTTCTTCCATTTCTTCTTTAGTTTCTTCTACAATATGTGCTTTTTCAATAATATCTTCTATAGAGGAACTTGCACGAAGTACATCCTTTGTAAATTCAAGCCCATTACTGTAATATTCATTACCAAATCTACTTTCATTTTTCATCGTCATCACTCCTCTAGCAAATAAATTTATCTAACACGGAGGAAATCTTCTTGCTTTTGAAAGTCTATCTCCTAATACATCTGCTACTGTTCTATTAGTGGATACTTCTTCTGCTATTTCTTCTTTAGAATGGTTCTCTTTTAAAAGTTCTTTTATTACTTTATTATTATCAAGTTCTTCTCTTTCATTTCCTTTTTTAGACATTTATATCTTCCTTTCATTGTTATTTTGCTTTATAAGTTTAAATTGTCCATATAAATTAGTTTTACTACTATAAGATTTTTCTATTTTTTATAATTTATATTTATTAACCCTATTATTTATTGTTATATTTTTTTAATGATTCTAATCACCATAAATAAATTTTTATAAATAAAATAAAACAAGTTAAAAAATTATATAATTTTTTAGCTTGTTTTATTTTATTTATATCTTTTTAAAAATTTCTACACCCTTAGTTTTTATCAAATTCCATATTACTAAATTAATTGTTAATGTAAAAACTATTGGTAATAATAAGTATATATTTAAATTTATTATTTTAAATTTAAAGTATATAAATGCAAACAACCCTATATATAATATAAAAAATATCATAACTCCTATTAATGAAAAGCTTCTTTTTACAACACCAACTTCATTTTTCCAGTTTAAATTAGGGAATAATAAGTTTAAAAATAATCCTAATTCTGATACCAGTATAGCCATTAATGTAATCACTAGGCTTCCAATAATTATAAATAAATAATCAAATTTTAATTTAAAGCTAATTAATATGAAACAAACTAAACTTGCTGGAATACTTATAATCCAAATTTAAAGCTATTTTACTTTTAAATATATCAACTTATTTTATTGGAGAAGACTTTAATATCCATAAAGTTTTTCCTTCTAATGAAATTGAACAGTAAGTAGTACATGTTGTCATTATACAAAATAATATTAAACTTATTATTTGAATTTTTATAAAAGCAAAATCTAAATTTAATTGTAAAATATCCGCCATCTTATCTTGACCAAACACTATAATACCAATCGAAAATATACTTAATAAAATTATACCTATAGAACTATTAAGAACATATATATATGATGAAAAATATCTTTTTACTTCTTTTTGAAGTAATGCACTTATTATAGAGCTATTTTTTAAATCTTTTATCTCATATTTTTTAGCTTTATAATTTTCGTTCATTCTAGAATTTATAATTTTATATTGTTTAGAAAATAAAACTATAAATAGTATAAATGACAATATTGATATAAATATAAATTTTAATACTAATAAAATATCATTATTTTTCAATCCTTCAATAAAATAATAAGACATAAAATATATCTTTTTTATTGTGTCAGTTACAGAGTTACTATTTTCAATTATATTTTTTAATAATACATCCATTTTGCTAACTAATAATACGTACTGTGCAAGTAAAATTATACTTCCAATTATTAATATTAAACTTTTATGTTTTAACTTAGATGAAATATTTCCTAATAAAAAAGCTATCATTGATGATATTATTATTGGTATTAATGGAACGCATAGAAACATTAATATTAAATTTACTAAATATATTGAGCTTATATCCATTCTTATAAAATATACTATTCCTGGTATAAGTAAAAATGGAACTGTAAATAAGTAGTTAGATATAAGCAACATGAATATTTTGCTTAATAATATTGCTACTTCATTTATGGGTAAACTTATTAAACTTTCAAAATCTTTAGCTTCAAATAAATATGAAGAGCCTTTATATATAGTTGTAATTAAACTAAAAAGCACTGCCCCTGTAAATCCGCTTATAAGTAGTAAATCCATTAAATTATATTGTATTAAAGTATCACTTATATCTAAGCAAAAATTAAACATCTTATAGATTACATATATAATAAGAATTGAACTAGCTAGTATCATACCTATTATTTTAGTTTTTTCTTTTTTATTTAAGTATTTTATTTTATTTAATCCAAATTCATTTATTATATTTATATTAATTAATAGTCCTAAATTACTCATGTTCAATCATCTCCATAAATAAACTTTCAAGGCTTTTATTCCTTGTGACTTCATCTGTATAACCACTAGTTACTAATTTACCATTTTTTATTATCGCAACCTTGTTACAAATTTTTTCTGCTACATCAAGTACATGAGTAGAAAAGAATATAGCTCCTCCATTTTCACAAAACTCTTTCATCATTTCTTTTAATGTAAATGATGCTTTAGGATCTAATCCAACAAATGGCTCATCTAATATTAGAATCTTAGGTTTATGAATAAGTGCACTTATAATAGCTAATTTTTGCTTCATGCCATGAGAATAAGATGATATTAAATTGCCTAAATTATCTTTAATTTCAAATCTATTTGCATAATAATTAATTAGTTCTTCCCTTTCTTTTCTTTCAACTTTAAAAATATTTGATATAAAATTAAGATATTGTATTCCTGTTAAAGACTCATATAGATCAGGATTATCTGGTATATAAGCAATATCAATTTTACATTCTATTGGATTTTTATTTATATCTTTTTTATCAATTAAAATTTCACCTTCTTCAAATTCATGTATACCTACTATACATTTTATAGTTGTAGTTTTTCCTGCACCATTATGACCTATAAATCCAAAGATATCTCCTTTATTTATTTCAAAGCTAATATTATCAATAGCTTTTTCATTACTTTTATAAGACTTAGATAGATTTTTTATACTTAGCATTTTCTCATCCAATTATATATTTTATATTTGTTATATATAATATATAACAAATAACTTTTTTATTCAACTAATTTTTAAATTTTCATACTTATATATAAATAAAAAAATACCTTAAGACTATGTAATTTACTTAGTCTTAAGGTATTTTTTATTTATTTTAAATCTAATTTAGCTATATTTTCTTTCATTATTTTTATAGAATCATCTAATTTAGTTTTTTCACTATTGTCTAATGCTAAATGTATAACTTCTCTAACTCCATCTTGATTTACTATACTTGGCACCGCTATATAAACATCGTCATGTCCATATTCTCCATTTAAGTATGAAGAAACTGTAAGTATACTATTTTCATTTTCAAGTATTGCTTTTGTTATTCTAGTTAAAGCCATACCTATACCATAATACGTAGAATTTTTACACTTAATTATTTCATAAGCTATATTTCTAACAGTATCTTCTATTTCTTCTAACTCATCGAATTTTAAACTTGAATCTTTTTTTGATGCTATTTGATATATTGGTTGTACACCACATAATGCATAACTCCATGGTACAAATTGAGAGTCTCCATGCTCACCCATAACGTATGCATTTATATCCTTTGGATTTACATTTAACTTTTCTCCTAATGTATATCTAAGTCTTGCTGAATCTAAAGTAGTTCCAGAACCTATTACTTTTGATTTATCATACCCTGATAATTGTTGGGCAACATATGTCATTATATCAACTGGATTAGTTGCTATTAATAATATACCATCAAATCCTGATTCCTTTATTTGATCTATTATTGATTTCATTATCTTACTATTTTTATGAAGTAAATCTAATCTTGTTTCACCTTCAAGTTGTATAGCTCCTGCTGTTATACATATAATATATGCATCCTTACAATCACTATAATCCCCTGCATATATATTCATTTTTCTTGGTGCAAAGCTAAGGCCGTGGTTTAAATCTATTGCTTCCCCTCTAGCACGTTCTTTATTTATATCAATTAGAACTAATTCTTCGCATGTACCTTGATTTATCATTGAGTATGCATAACTCATACCTACCATACCTGTTCCAACTATTACTACCTTATTTTTTTTCATATAATTTAACCTCCATTACTCATTAGATTATAATAATTCCCAAAATAATCCAATCTAAAACTTTATCTCACTATTTATTATGCGATTTATTATTTTTTTAATTCTCATCATATAATATAGTTTTACTATATTTTGCATTTTTTTACAACATGTTTGTTTATTAATTATCATGTTTATAACGATATTTAAGTAAATATTTATATTATTATATATAATTTTTTTCCTATTAAGTGTATAATAAAAAGTACTAATTTAGATATTAAATAATAAAAGGAGTTTTTTATGAAAAGTTTTGAAGAATTAAAGTTAAATAATAATTTAATAAACGGACTTAAAAAACAAGATATAACTTCTCCAACTGAGGTTCAATCTCTTGTTTTTAAAAATATACTTGATAATAAAGATATTCTAGTTAATTCTCAAACAGGAAGTGGTAAGACGCTAGCTTACTTATTACCTATGTTTGAAAAAATAGATACTACAAAAAGAGAAACACAAGTATTAGTTCTTGCGCCTACTCATGAATTAGTTGTTCAAATACATAACCAAATAGAGTTATTAGCTAAAAATTCAGGAGTAGAAGTTACTTCTTTACCTATATTCGGGGAAGTAAATATACAAAAGCAAATAAAAAGTATAAAAAATCTTAAGCCACATATAGCTGTAGCTTCTTGTGGTAGAGTTTTAGATTTAATAAAACAAAAAAAATTAAAAGCTCATACTATAAAAGCTATAGTTTTAGATGAAGTTGATAGCTTATTAAGTGGAAATAACATATCTTATGTTAAAGATATTATAAAGTGTACTTTAAGAGGTAGACAACTTTTGGGATTTTCAGCATCTTTAAATAATGAAACTATAGATTTATGCAAAGAAATTATGAAAGATCCAATAGTAATAAATGCTACTAAAGAAGTTACTATAAATCCTAAAATAAAACATATGTACTTATTAGGAGAAAGAAGAGAAAAGTTTGACTTACTTAGAAAAGCATTAGCTGCAACTACTCCAAAAAGAGCGATAGTCTTTGTTAACAATGAAAAAAGTATAGAGGTTATAGCCTCTAAATTAAATTTCCATGGATACAAAGCTGTTGGTATATTTGGTGATATGTCTAAAGAAGATAGAAAAAATGCTATAAATGCATTTAGAACTGGTAAAGCTAAAGTTTTAGTATCTTCTGACTTATCTGCTAGAGGCTTAGATGTTGTAGATACTAGTCATGTATTTAACTTAGACTTCCCAGGAAGTAAAAATGAATATATTCATAGAGCTGGTAGAACTGCTAGAGGTAATAGAAGTGGTAACGCTATTTCAATAGTTACTAGAGGAGAACTTGCTGATATTAAAAGATATAAAAGAGAATTTAACATAGATATAAAACCTAAGGTTATAAAATATGGTAAATTCTTTGATTCAAGAGCAAAATAAGTTTAATTTATTTAAAATCCTAACTAATCATTTGATTTCAGTTAGGATTTTTATTTAGCTCAAAAAACTTATAAATTTGTTGTTTTTTAGTTCCATTTCACTTTCTTTTAAAGTATTATATATTATTCTTATAATTTTTGGAGGGTTAACATGGACTTTATTGACAACATAGTTTCAAATAGACTTGGGGGTAAAAACTTTTTTAATGAAAATAAGATATTTAAATTCGAAAAACTAAAAAAAATCAGAGATGAGTTAAAGATAAAATATCCTAATATAAAAATAATAGATATGGGTGTCGGTGAACCAGATAAAATGGCAGATAAATCAATAGTTGATACTTTAAGTATAGAAGCTGCTAAAGAAGAAAATAGATTTTATGCAGATAATGGAATAGAAGAATTTAAAATTGCTGCATGCTCTTATTTAAAGGACGTGTATAATATAGATAATATAAATACATCTAACATTGTCCATGGTATTGGAGCTAAATCTATATTATCAATGCTACCAACATGCTTTATAAATACTGGGGATATTACACTAATGACAGTTCCTGGTTACCCTATAATAGCAAATAATACTAGGTTTGTAAGTGGAAGTGTTTATGAATTAAAACTTTGTAAAGAAAATAATTTTTATCCAGAATTTGAACTTATACCTAATCATATCTTACAGAAATCAAAATTACTATACTTAAATTACCCAAATAATCCAACAGGACAAATAGCAACTAAAGAATTTTATGAACAAGCACTTGAGTTTGCAAAAAAAAATAACATACTTATAGTATCAGATGTAGCTTATGGTCCTTTAGTTTATAATCAAGAAAAACCTTTAAGTATATTTAGCGTAGATAAAAATATGGAGTATTCAATAGAAATACACTCACTATCAAAGGCATTCAATATGACTGGATGGAGATTGGCTTTTTTAGTTGGATCACAAAAATCTATAAAAGTTTTTTCAACAGTAAAAAGTTACTGCGACTCTGGACAATTTAGAGCAATTCAAAAAGCAGGAATATATGCACTTACTCATAAGGAATTAATTGATATAAATATAAAAAGATATGATAGAAGATTTGATTTATTAGTAGATGCATTAAAAGAAGTTGGATTTAAAGTAGAAAAACCAAAAGGAGGTTTTTACTGCTATGTCCCTATTCCAAAAGGAACTAAAGATGGAATAAATTTTAAAGATGCAGAAGAAGCAAGTCATTATATCTTAAATAAAGCCTTCATATCAACAGTACCATGGGATGAGTGTGGAGCATTCTTAAGATTCTCAGTAACCTTCGAAGCAAATTCAGAACAAGAAGAAATAAAAGTAATAAATGATGTAAAACAAAGATTGCTAAATTTAAACTTGGTATTTTAAATTTAAAGATTTTTTATTTTTTCAAAACAATATTAGATAATTAATAATTAATGGATATATTGATTAGTCTGACATCCTAGGGAGTAAGGCATGAAATATAATATTTCATGCCAACCTGTCGGTATATCCGACCCTAAATCAATATATCCATATCATTAATAAGCTAATATCTCAATTCCATCTTCAGTTACAAGAATCATATTCTCCCATTGTGCTGATAAGGAACCATCATCTGTTATTGCTGTCCACTCGTTATCTGCATCAATGTATAAATCAGCCTTACCTTCATTTATCATAGGCTCTATAGTAAACATCATTCCAGGAACTAAAACCATCCCACTTCCTTCTTTTCCAAAATGGAATACAAATGGTTCTTCATGAAAATCAAGTCCAATTCCATGGCCACCAAATTCTCTAACTACGCTGTATCCATTTTCTTTAGCATGTTTTTCTATAGCTGCACCTATATCACCTAAGTATCCCCAAGGCTTAACTGCTTCTATACCTTTTATCATGCATTCTTTAGTAACTTCAACTAACTTTTTAGCTTTATCACTTACTTCACCAATTAAAAACATTCTTGAAGCATCTGAATAATATCCATTATAAATAGTGGATACATCTACATTTACTATATCTCCATTTCTTAATACTACCTTTTCACTTGGTATACCATGACAAATCTCATCATTTATTGACGTACAGCAGCTTTTAGGGAACCCACAGAATCCTAATGGTGCTGGAACTGCGCCTTGAGATATTGTATAATCATGCACAATCTTATCTATATCAGCTGTAGTCATACCTTCTTTTATGTTTTCTGCAACTAAATCTAATATGGCATTATTTATTTTTGCACTTTCTCTTATTTTTTCTATCTGCTCTTTATTTTTTATAAGCTTTCTTGAAGGAACTGTCTTACCTTCTTTTTTTAATTCATCTAACTTTTCATCAAATTTCATATGGCATTTTTTATATTTCTTTTGGCTTCCGCACCAGCAATCATCATTTCTACCTATATTCATAATTTATCTCCCTTCTATTGGCTATAGTTTTATATTATACCTAAATTTAAAACATGTCAAAGAAGCCTTAGTTCCCTAAGACTTCTTTTATTTTATTATATACTTAAAACTGTTATTGCTTTTCTTAACATATAATCTTTTTCAACATCTATATCTAACTTCATTTTTACCACTTGTCTTGCATGTGGAGCCGATTCTATTGGTTCTCCATCTTCATTATACATTTCTAATATAGTTGCATTCATAGTTTCTTTAAATGGTCCTATAACCTCTATCTTATCTCCAACATACATTTTATTTCTTTGTTCTACTATTACAAGTCCACTTTCTTCTTCATTACCTTTAACTAAACCTATAAAGTCATAATTTCTAATATAAGATGCTGATTCATAATTATGAGAATTTGAATCAGGTCTATCAAAGAAGAATCCAGTACTATAATCTCTATGACTTCCTTTTTTAAGTTCTTCTAACCACATTGGATTAAACTCCCAGTTTTCTGGATCTTTATAATATGCATCAATAGCCATTCTATATGCTCTAACTGTAGTAGCAACATAATATGCAGTCTTCATTCTACCTTCTATTTTTAAACTTGTCATACCACTTTCAAATATTTCTGGTATATATTGAATCATACATAAGTCCTTAGAGTTAAAGAAAAATTCTGGATCTATATCTCCTAAAACTTGCTCATATTCACCTGGAGCTACTTCTTCCATTAAAGTATACTTCCATCTACATGATTGAGCACATGATCCTTTATTCGCATCTCTTCCTGTTGTATGATTACTTATTACACATTTACCAGAGTATGACATACACATTGCTCCATGAACAAATGTCTCTATATCCATATCAGCTGGTGTATTTTCTCTTATCTCTTTTATTTCTTTAAAAGATAATTCTCTTGCTGTAACTATTCTTTTAGCTCCTTGCTTGTACCAAAATGCTGCAGAAGCTGCATTTGTTGTACTAGCTTGAGTACTTATATGAATTTCCATATTTGGTATTGTCTTTTTAACAAAACTAAACACCCCTGGATCACTTACTATAACTGCATCAACTCCAATTTCTTGTAATTCTAATAAGTATTCTTCAAGTTGTAATAAATCGTCATTTCTTGGAATTATATTTATTGTAACAAAAACCTGTTTTCCTCTTTCGTGAGCAAAATTTACTCCTTCTATCATATTTTCTTTAGAGAAGTTTTTTGCTGCAGATCTCATTCCAAATATTTCTCCACCTATATATACAGCATCTGCTCCATAAGTAAATGCTATTTTTAATCTTTCTAAATCACCTGCAGGTGCTAATAATTCTACCTTTCTCATATTGTCTCCTTTATATATCAATTTCTTAATTTACACATTTAAAATTTGTTTTATTAAAATACCCAATTAAAAAATTATAAAACGTATTTTGTATATATATCCGATTTGATAATATTTTATATAGTATTATACCATATTTTATTTATGTATTTTAACTTATTATAAATTTTCAAATACTTTATTAATTAAATAATGAAGATAATCATTAATATAAATTTATTAGATATAATTTATATTAATATAAAATTATAGGTCTATCTTCTAAGATAGACCTATAATTTAGTGTTTCATATTCTTTTTAGATTCTTTTTCCATTTGTTTTTTTATTTCTCTAGAAAATTTCTTTTCTTCATATTGTTCCATAAGATCATCTTTTTTCATTTCCATAGATGCCATAGCACCTTTCATATCTGATTTTAAATCACTTGCTGTATGTTTTACTGCATGGCCAACTTTTTGTATGCCTTCTTTTACATCATTTTTCATGTTATTAAGCTCTTTTTGCATTTTATCCATATCAAAGCCTCCTCTAATATTTTTTATTATTTTTTCCAAAAACGATAAAATTATTTGCTTATAACATATATATCAAAACTATATTGTTAACTATTATATATTTTTTTCATACATTAATATAGATTTAGATTTGGAGGTTATGATATGACGTCTTATATTTTATATTCTATAGCTATTGTTTTATTTATTTTATCTTTTATAAAAGATAAATCTAAAACTAAAAAAGCAATTATTAAAGCACTCAAATCTTTTGAAAATATAATGCCTCAATTTTTATCTATCATAATAATTGTTGGAATAATATTATCTTTATTAGATACCGAAACTATATCTAAACTTATTGGTTCACAATCTGGATTTTTAGGGGTTTTATTTTCTGCTATAGTAGGTTCGACCGTTCTTATGCCAACATTTGTGGCTTTTTCAACAGCAGATGCTTTACTTAAAAGTGGTGCAGGATATGCTCAAGTTGCGGCTCTAGTGTCTACTCTTACATTAGTAGGAGTTATGACCTTCACATTAGAAGCTAAATATATAGGTAAAAAGGCTGCTTTTGTTAGAAACTTTATAGCTTTTTTATTTTCTTTTTTAGTTGCTTTTTTTATAGGAGTGATGCTTGGATGAGTAAATTAAAATATATACTAAATAGGTATAAATTTGTATTATTATTTACTTGTATTTTGATATTTTTACTTATATTTTATAATGATTTAGGAGTAAATACTTTTAATAATGCAAAAAGTAGTTTCTTACAAATGATATCTGTACTTCCTCCTATTATGCTATTATTAGGACTTATGGATGAATGGGTATCTAGAGAATCTATGATGAAATATATGGGTGAGGGTTCAAGTATATTAGGAATAGTTTTATCTATTGCTCTAGCTGCATTTGCTGCAGGACCTATGTATGCAGCATTTCCTTTCACAGCAGTGCTTATGAAGAAAGGGGTAAAATTTTCTAATATAATAATATTTATGAACTCTTGGTGTGTAATTAAAATTTCTACTTTATTATTTGAAATCGGTGCATTAGGTTATAAGTTTACATTTCTTAGATTATTAATTGATATTCCTGGAGTTATTATTATGGGATATATAGTGGATTATATTGTTAATAGAAATGTTCCAATAGAAAAAGGGCGAATATCAAAATAAAAATATTTTAATATTGCCCTCTTTCTCTATAATGGTAAACTTTTGGAGGATGTGAGGGAGCTTACCATTATAGATTTGGGTATTATTATGTTTTAAGCTAGTCTTTTCATATTTAATATTACTACTTATATATGAATTTAATATGTATTTTTTATGAAAACTTATTGAATTTCATAGATAAATTTTTAAAATTTAATAGTAAATATTACAGAATTATTCTTTCCATATATATTGTACTCAAATCCATGTCCACTTAATATAGTACTAACTATGTAAAGACCTAATCCACTACCTCCAGTTTTTCTATTTCTAGACTTTTCTATTCTATAAAATGGATTAAAAATTTCTTTAATATATTTTTTTTCTATAGTTACACCTGTATTTTCTACTTCTAAATAAGGCTTTATAGTTCTAGCACTTTTCTTTTTATAAAGTCTTATTATTAATTTTTCTCCACTTGGTGAATATTTTATAGCATTATTAATTATGTTATTAATTGCTCTAGTTATTTTTTCTTCATCTGCAATTACTGTAATATTTTCATCTATATTTAGTTCCATTTTTAAATTTTTTTCTTCAATTAAAAAAATTTGTCTTTTTACTAGCTTATCTAGAAGATTACTTAAGTTTATACTACTTAAATTTAAATCCTGCTTTAAATTTTCGGTTTTAGATATTTCAATCATCTCATTAACTAATTCTTTTAATTCCTGAGTACTTTCATATGATTTTCTAAGATAAGTATCTCTATCTTTATATTTTCCTATATTATAAATCATACCTTCTATTTGACCACTAATTATTGTTATTGGAGTCTTTAATTCATGAGATATAGTAGCTATAAAATCTCTTCTTTTTTGCTCTTGTTCTCTTTCACTTTCAATTATTTTTATAAGCGGTTTAGTTACTGTTGAAGAATATATAAATGCACCTATCATACCTATAAGTATTGCTACTAATAATATATATGGCATTATATTTCTAATTACAAGGCTTGCTTCATCAATGGGCTGTAATGGCATCATTACATCTAGCCTATATGGAACTTCAGAATCATTTGTAATTATATATCTATGTATACTATACTCTTTTAATTTATTATTTTTGCTTGTTTTTATATTATCTTTTCCGCTATAAATATCAATCCTTCTTAATGAAACTATTTTATTTGATCCATATATAAATTTTCCATTTTGCTCACTTAAAATTATAGATAGATTTTGATTATTTTCAAGATGCTCAAGATTTTCTTTTAATGCCTTTGTATCTCCATAAGCAGCATTTTTTATCAAAGTTGTTATTTCTTTATCTAGTGTTTCTATTTTATATTTATGATAATACACAGGCAACCAATTATAAAGTATTAAATATATTATTAAAGCTAAGGCCACAAGAAGACCACTAGTTATAAGAAATAACTTATATTTAATGCTTATTTTCTCCCATCTATTTAATATCTTTTTCAAGAGTATATCCTATCCCTTTTACAGTTTTTATATATGGTAATTCTATTTTTTTTCTTATATTTTTTATATGTGCATCAACTATTCTTGTATCACCATAATAATCATATCCCCATATACTATCTAATAAGCTTTCTCTGGTTATGACTTGAGGATATTTTTCCACTAAGCTTTTTAATATATTAAATTCTTTTAAAGTTAACTCTACTATATTTCCATCTACATTCACCGTATATGTATTCAAGTCTAGTTTTAATTTTTCAAAATCTAAACAGTCACTATTTTCTATGGAACTATTACTTCTTCTTAAAACTGCTTGTACTCTTTTTATTAATAAATTAAATGAAAAAGGCTTGGTTATATAATCATCACATTCTAGTTCAAATCCCTTTAACTCATCATTCTCTTGATTTAAAGCTGTTAAAAATATTATTGGTACATTAGATGTCTTTCTTATCATCTTACAAGCTGAGTATCCATCTAAATTTGGCATCATTATATCTAATATGATTAAATCATAATTATTTTTCTTAAAAAGCTGAATTCCTTCTAGTCCATCACTTGCATAATCTACTTTATAGTCCTCTGCCCTTAGGAATTCAACTATAAGTTCTTGTATATTTGCATCATCTTCTACTACTAATATAGATGCGCTCATTAGATCACTCCTATCATTTATTGTTTTGTATATTTATATTTTAGCCTACATATATGAATTTAATATGAAAAGTTTGATTAAAAATTATTTTCTACAGATATAAGCGTGAAAGTAATAAAAGCTTAGACTTTAGAACTTTATACATTATTACATAAGACATCAAAAAGTTTCATTATTGGCTCTTTTAATAGTAAAATTACTGTGCAATTTATTAACTTTCCTACAATTATTATTTATCCCCCCCCTTTAAATAAATCTAAATTTAAATATATAAAAAACCATTATGTATAATGTTAATTCTTATATACATAATGGTTTGTAATTTTTTAGAATTTAATAACTTTTTAGCATTATCTATTTATTAAATTTAAATCCTTTTAATCTAAGTGCATTTGTAACTACTGATACAGAGCTTAAACTCATAGCCGCTGCTGCTATCATAGGATTTAAGAGTGGTCCTCCAAATATATATAAAAAGCCTGCAGCTACTGGAATTCCAACTGTATTATATCCAAATGCCCAAAATAAGTTTTGTTTTATATTTTTTATAGTTGCATTACTTAATTTTATTGCATTAGGCACATCCATTAAATCACTTTTCATAAGAACTATATCTGCAGATTCCATAGCTACATCCGTACCACTACCTATAGCTATACCTATATCTGCCTTTGCTAATGCTGGTGCATCGTTTATACCATCTCCTACCATGGCTACAAACTTACCTTCATTTTGTAACTTTTCAACTTCTTTAGATTTATCTTCTGGTAAAACTTCTGCTAAAACTATATCTATGCCAACTTGAGATGATATTGCTTGTGCTGTTTTCTTATTATCTCCCGTAACCATAGCAACTTTTATTCCCATATTGTGTAATGTTTCTATAGCTTTTTTACTACTTTCTTTTACAACATCTGCTACAGCAATTATTCCACCAATGGAATTATCTATTGATATATACATTGGAGTTTTACCTTCACTTGCTAATTTATCAGATTCATTTTCTAAACTACATAGATCAATTTTATTTTCAACCATAAGTTTTTTATTTCCAAGCAATATAGATTTATTATCTATTACAACTTCTATACCATGGCCCGGTATAGCTTTAAATTCTTGTATATTTTTAAACTCTAAGCTTTTCTCTTCTCCAAACCTAACTATAGCTTCTCCTAATGGATGTTCTGAATTTTTTTCTGCACTTGCTGCTAAACTTAATAAGTAGTCTTCATCTATATTATTAGAAGTTATTATATCAGTAACCCTAGGCTTACCTTCTGTTATTGTTCCTGTTTTATCAAATATTATTGTATCAATTTTATGTGCAAGTTCTAGTGCTTCTCCACCTTTTATAAGTATTCCATTTTCAGCACCTTTTCCTGTTCCAACCATTATAGCAGTTGGAGTTGCAAGGCCTAGTGCACAAGGACAAGCTATAACAAGTACTGATATAAATATAGTAAGTACAAATACTAAGTCTTTTCCTCCAAATATCCACCATGCTAATGCAGAAACTACTGCTATAGTCATTACTATAGGAACAAAATATCCTGATACTGTATCTGCAAGTTTTGCTATTGGAGCTTTAGTACCTTGGGCATCTTCTACTAATTTTACTATTTGAGCTAAAGCTGTATCGCTTCCAACCTTTTCTGCTTTAAATTTAATACTACCATTTTTATTTATACTTGCTCCAGTAACTTTAGAACCTATAGTTTTTTCTACAGGTATACTTTCTCCTGTTAACATTGATTCATCTACTGAAGTACTTCCTTCTATTACTATACCATCTACGGGTATCTTTTCACCTGGTTTTACTAATATTATATCTCCAACCATAACTTCATCAATTGGAGTTTCAACTTCATTTCCATTTATTATTAATATTGCAGTTTTAGGTTGAAGACCCATAAGCTTTTTAATTGCTTCTGATGTTTTACCTTTTGATCTTGATTCAAAATATTTACCAAGTAATATAAGTGCTATTATTATACCCGCACTTTCATAGTAAAGTTGATGATGGTGCATACCTACTATACTACCATTAGCTATTTGAATAGTTGTATATAAACTGTATAAAAACGCTGCACTTGTACCTATTGCAACTAATGTATCCATATTAGGACTTTTTGCAAACAAAGACTTAAATCCATGTATATAAAACTTATATCCGGCACCCATAACTGGTAATACTAATAATAATTGTATTAGTGCATAATTTAAAGTATGAGTCATAGGATTTAATATTCTTGGTAATGGCCATGGTCCTATAGGCTTTGGTATCATAGGACCCATTGCTATATAAAATAAAGGTATAGCAAATACAGTTGCTATTATAAACTTAGTAAATAAAGTCTTCATCTCTTTCTCTTTTTTTAGTTTATCCTCATCTATATTTAAACTTTTTTCTTCCTCAATTGGTTTATACCCAGCCTTTTCTATAGCTCCTTTTATTTGAGATAACTTTACTAAAGATGGGTTATAGATTATTGTTGCTTTATCTGTAGCTATATTTACATTTATAGATTGTATTCCATCAAACTTCTTAACTACTCTTTCTACAGCTTTAGCACATGATGCACAAGTCATTCCTTCAATCTTCATTTCTATAGACTTGTTATCTTCTTCAACGTCAACTCCATACCCTGCTTTTTCTATTACCCCTTTAATTGTATCAAAGCTTACTTTAGAATTATCGTAAACTATATTTAATTTCTCTGTAGCTATGTTTACACTTTGCTCTTCTACACCGTCTAACTTTCTAACTACTCTTTCTACAGCTTTAGCACATGCTGCACAGGTCATACCTGTTATTTTATACGTTTCATTTATTTTATTTGAACTCATATCAATCTTCCTTTCTATTTATTTTATAATTATTATATACCCCTTAAGGGTATATTAAATCATTTTTTCTCAAAAATCAATTAAAAATTTTTATTCTATATAATTTTTCCCATTTAGGTTGTTTTTACTTGCTTTATTACATAAAAAAAGCACACCTTATTTTGATGTACTTTTTATATCTTATAATTTTGATATTAATTTTTGTATTAATTGTTTTTTTAATTCTTGCATCATTTCATTATTAGAATTGCTAGTAGCCTTTTGTGTAGATTTCTTTCCATTCTTACCTGAAGATGATTTTTTCTTTCTAGACATATACAACCCTCCATATTTATATTTCTTATTATATAAATATGATTTTTGATGACCTAAGTTGACAAAAACTAAGGTTTTAATAATTATAGTTTTAGATTTATAGTAAATATTATAATTTATTACTTTTTATACATCTTTTCAGGCTCATATATTATTTTAAAACATTTACTAAATTTTTAAATAAATCTTTATTATCTTTTATTTCTTTTTCATTACCAACAACTGCTAAATAATCCTTATTCATAACTTTATCAACTATTTCTGAATAAGATTTTATATCCTCAACCTTAGTATTTAAAACTTCTTCTCTTTCTTTCTTTCGATCAGCATTAGTAATATTTCTAATAAACATTGAAGTTGCTTTCATTCCTTTATAATAAGGCATAAGTGGCGTATCTAAATTACTGATTGTTCCTATTATATATTTTGTCATTTCTCTATCAGATATATCAAAGTTTTCTAAATAGTTTCCTGCACCTTCATAAGCATTAAGAGTATTTACTAAGTTAGGATCTCTATAAGATACAAATATCATGCTTCCTTCTCTATTTATATTACTCATAGCCCCATATGCTCCACCTTTTACTCTGACATTATTCCAAAGATAATCATATCCAAGTATAGTTTTTAGTACTAGCATACTACCACTATAATCATACCCTAATTCTTTATAGTTATATCCTTTAGCAACATACTGTACATTTGCAGGAGTCATCAATCCTTCATTTTTTTGCTTATTTACAAATTTATACTCATAAGCTTCTAGTTTTTCATTACTTAATATATTGGTTAATCTATCTAAATTTTCTTTTAATAGATTTACTTCTTTCTCTTCTCCTGTAATTGATACAGTTAAGTTATTTTTATTAAATATAGTTTTTTGAAGTTCATATAATTTTTCTTTAAGATTATCAAACTCACTATCAAAGTTTTTCTCTATATTCTTTAAAAATTCATAATAATCATATCCTGATATTTTTTCTAAATAAGATGCAGTTGGAGAGAAATATGATGTAAGTCTAGCATTAGCTACTTGATGACCAGCTTGCATTAGATTCATCTCTATTCTAGAAATTAGTTCTCTTATAATTTCTCTTATTCTTTTACTATCTTCAAATAGTGTATTTTCTATTATATCAGATAGTATATCTATTGACTTTCTACACTTATCGTCCATTACTTTAATATGAGCCTCTATGAATGGATAAAATTTATTTATATCCTTATCATTTGAATATACTACGTTTTTGAAGAATAAATCTCCTGTGTTTATAAGTATTTCATTTGATAATTCTTTATAATCATAAGTTTTAGTATCTACCTTAGTAAGTAAGTTACCTAATAAGCTAAAATATGGTATATCTTCTTCTTTAATACATTTTGCATAAAACATAAAATTTAAGTAAGCTATATTGCTAGTAAATGATCTAAAATGAAGTAAGTCTATATCATTATACTTACTTTCTTCTATACTTAAATCTTCTACCTCTTTTCCTATATCCTCTATAGATAACATTGGTATGGTCTCTAGGACTTCTGGTAAGTCAGGTGTACTCTGACGTAGTATTAAACTTTGTGTTTCTTCAACTATTTTATCTAATTCTTCATCATTTAATCTCTCTTTATATAATTTAAGCTTTGCTTTTAATTCTTCATCTTCTTTTTCAGCTAACCCTTTTTCTGGCTTTAGTACAAGTAAAGAAGAATGATTATTATCTAAAATATATTTTTGTATAAGATTTTCGAAATAGTTACTTGTAAGTGCCTTTTTTACATTTTCTATAGCCTTTTCATATTTTATATGCATAAGTGGATCTCCACCATAAAGCCATGTATCCATAGCATTCATATAATATATAAGACCTTTTGGATAACTTCCTGTATCGCCTTCTCTTAGTTTAAATTCAAATACATTTATACAACCTTCTATTAATTTTTTATCTATACCGTTTTTCACAAGATCATTAAGTGTATCATATACAATTCTTTTAAATTCTTCTTTTTTATCTATATCACTATTTTTAACGATTATACTAAATACTGGTTGTAATATCCCATTATCAAAACTACCAAATACATCTTTTCCTATCTCTGCATCTATTAATGCTTTTTTAAGTGGTGCACCTTCTGTTTCTAATAATAAATATTCTAATATATTTAATCCTGTATAAACATCATCATCTGTAGACCTACCTGTTACATAATTTAATGCTAAGTAAGTTTTTTCTTTATCATCATCTTCCATGGATATAGAGTATGAGTAATTTACTTCTTTCATTTCATTATAAGCATCTTGTGGTTTTATATCTGCATCAACTTCTATCTTATCAAATTTAGATAAGTAATTATCATTTATAAACTCCAGTTGTTTTTCTAAGTTTCCATCTCCATATAAGAAAATATAGCTATTCGATGGATGATAGTACTTTTTATGAGTATCTATAAACTGTTCGTAAGTTAAATCTGGTATATTCTTAGGATCTCCTCCTGACTCGTTATAGTAAGTGTTATCAGGGAACAATGTTTGTTGTATTCTTCTTAAAAGTATACCTTCTGGAGAAGAAAATGCCCCTTTCATTTCATTATAAACTACGCCTTTATAAGTTAAATCCTCATCTTTATTCTCAAGATCATAATGCCAACCTTCTTGCATTAAAATTTCCTTAGTGTTATATATATTAGGGAAAAATACAGCATCTAAATAAACATCCATTAAGTTAAAGAAATCTTTATCATTTTGACTTGCTATTGGATATATTGTTTTATCAGGATAAGTCATAGCATTTAAAAATGTATTCAAAGATCCTTTTACTAGTTCTACAAATGGTTCTTTTGTAGGGAATTTTCTTGATCCACATAACACACTATGTTCTAATATATGCATAACTCCAGTACTATCATTAGGAGGAGTCTTAAATCCTATTGCAAAGACTTTATTACTATCATCATTTTCCATATGTAAAAGTCTTGCTCCTGTTTTTTCATGTTCAAATATTTTAGCTTTTGAATTAACTTCTTCTATATATTCTTCACTCTTTAAAATGAAACCATTATATAATTTACCTATTTTATATTCCATTTTTACCTCCTATTTTTCTTTGTATATATATTTTCCTATATTTATATTATAGTTATACCCTATTTTTTGGTAAACCTTAAATATTTATTTTTTATTCTTATATAATATTTATTTTTAAATTTACAATTGTATCAGTACAATATTTATTGTTTTCTATTTTGTAATTCAATATAATTAAGTTATTAAATTTATTTATAAATTCGGAGGTTATTATGAACAATAAAACAAAAAAAATAGTACTAAATGGACTTATGATAGCCTTAGTTTGCATATCTACAATGGCTATACAAATACCTGTTCCAGGAACTCATGGTTATGTTAATATAGGTGATTCAATTATATTTGTTACTTCAATTTTATTTGGCCCTATATCTGGATTTTTAGCTGGAGGTATGGGTTCCGCTTTTGCAGACATTTTAAGTGGTTATACACATTGGGCTTTATTTACATTTATTATAAAAGGACTTGAAGGATATATAGTTGGAATGTTAGCAAAAAAAGGTGATACAATTTTTAAAAATGTATCATCAACTATTATAGGTGCAATAATTATGGTATTAGGATACTTTATAGCTGGAGCATTTTTAGAAGGAAGTTTTGCGGTTTCATCAACATCTATACCATCAAACTCCATACAAGGAATTGTAAGTATAATTGTATCACTTCCAATATATCAGTCTTTGAGCAATATAAACTATATAAAATCTTTAAAAAAACATAGTCAAATATAAAAAGTCTATCTGATACTTTTATTATTAATATAGTATCAGATAGACTTTTTATATTTGAGAACCTATAATTGTGTCTACTATATTATTCAAATTTCCTCTTACTTTAAAATTAGTGTATATTGGTATCATGAAATTTACTTTTGATCTCATATCGCTACCTTCTTTTTGTATACTACTAGTTAAGTTAATAAATTTGTTTAAAAAATCTTTATCTTCATTACTTAAATCATTTACATCCTTAAGTAAAATAGCATTTAATTTATCAGATATATTAATCATAGTTCCATCTACTTTACTAAGGTATTTTCTTAATAATACTGTATTTAAAGTATAATTTCTAGAATTTATCATAAATCCTCTTAAATCATCCCAATGCTCTTTTGCATTATAAATAGCTTTGTTTTTACTTTCATTTTCTTTGCTTCCATTTACGACTTCACTCAAATCAGAGTTGTAATCAGCTACATTCACCAAACATTGAGACTGATAATTAAAAACATCTTTTAAATTTTTAGATAAAGAAATATTTAAAATTACAGACATTAAAAGCAATAATATAATTAATACATATATAACATTATTTTTTATCTTACTCATATGATTATCTCCTAAAAAAAATGTTAGTATTATTTTATATTATGCCAATTTAAAGTTAATATTATTTTCATCCTAATAAAAATTTTAATACTATCTTCCCATTCCTATTATCATTCCTATTGCATATGGTACTAGCCATATAACCCAAACAACTATACTAAATTTGTGGAAGGTAGCTTTTCTTTTTTCATCATTCTTAACTAAAACATAAGTTGCCCAAAGTGCATGAAATAACATTAATACGATTGCTAAAAATCCTGTTAAACCATGTAATGTTTGAGTTGCCACATCACCTATAGCCATTCCAGATTTAGCTATTTTACTCATAATCATAGTTCCTGTTGTATCACATATTAATCCTAACCAAAATAAAATTAAATGAGTTTTATTAAGACTCTTTGATCTTCTCTCTCCAAATACACCTATTGTATAAAATACTAAAGCTAAAGTTATTGTAACTATTGCAAATATTAAAGTACTATTCATCTTTTATTCTCCTTTTAATTTATTTCTTAATTTAATTAAACTTTCTTTCGTTTCTTTTACTTCTTCATCAGTAAAATTTTCAAATATTTTATCAAAACTCCTATTTATATCATGTCTAAAGTTTTTAGCGTATTCTAATCCTTTATTTGAAAACTCTATATAAGTATTTCTTTTGTCATTTTCTAGTTTAAATTTTTTAACATAATCAGCCGCTTCTAATCTACTGACTATACCTGATACGGTTCCTTTTGCTAATGACATCTCTTTACATAATTCTGATATCGTAATCTTTCCTTTATGAGCTATTAACTTTATAACCATAGTTTGCTGATGTGTAAGACTACTTTCTTTTAAATTATCATTTACAATCTCTATGGTACTTGCATATATTTCTTTTATCAACATTGCTATTTCAAATGAATCGTATTTCACTTAAATGTACTCTCCCTATCATTAATTATTGTATTTTAATTTAGTATTTTCAAAGTTAAAACAATTTATTAAAAAAAGCACACCAGATGTAAATAATGCACCTCCAAGGCCCATATAAAAACTGCCTAAATAAACTGGATTAAATATATTTAAACTTCTTATTGTAATTCCAAAAAACATCATACATCCCATTATTATATAACTTTTCTTATCAAAAAAGGCAAATATACATCTTCTTTCTGACTCGTGACTTAAAATTCTTTTAATATGTTTTTTCAACATCTTACTAAAAATAAAGTTAAAGAATAAATAATAAACTACTATAGCTATTCCTAAAATTATTATTATATTTGCATTATTGTTATTTACATCTATTTGACCTAGTGTGAATACTCTAAATCCTGCTACTAACCATACTAATCCTGCTACTAATAATAGTGTTTTTTTATTTGCTTTTATTATGTTACCCATTTTATGACCTCCCAACTTAGTTCTTATGCAAACCGATTAGTTTCTATGCAAACTATTTTATTACTATAAATCATTTTTGTCAATAAAATTATTATAATAATATTTACTATAAAAAAATAAGTTATCTCATTTACTTAGAGATAACTTATTTTTTTATCTTATAACTATACCCATTAATTTTGTTAAGTCTAAAGCTTGTTCTACAGAAAAAACTCCTCCTTGAACATCTTTTAGCCTTAATTCTATACCATCTATATTACTAGTTGTAAAATCTACATCATTTAAGGATATTCCTGTAAATACAGTTTTTATTAAATTTGAATTTTCTAGATACATACCTTCATTTTCGACCTCTTGAAAGACAGAATAACTAAAATCCGAATTAATAATATTAATTCCTTTAAATTTTGAAAATGCTAAATTCAAATATCTTCCCATAGTTTCTTTAAAAACTACACTTTTTAAAATACAATCATTAAATAAACTTCCTACTAATTTACAATTTATAAATTCAACTCTATATATTCCACTGTTTGAAAAATCTATATTAGATAAATCACAATTTTCAAATATAACATCTACCATATCAATTTTTCTAAAATCACAATTTTCAAAAACTACATTTCTAAATACACAGCCATTTAATCTAATACTTACTTCACTTATATCATGTATTTTATCATCCTCAATTAATGCATCCTCTACCGTTTCGTAATCAAATATTTTATCTAAAACTTCTTCACTTGTATATTTATACAGGTTATTTAAAATTTTAGGTTTTTGTATCTTTGTCTTCTTGTTCATTTCATCATCCAATCTTAATGTATTTTATAATATTTTACCATATAGACTATATTTAATAAGATAAAGCTTTTTCTATATTCTCACTTTCTAAACTCAATAACTTATCACTAGTTAACTTTATACCAATAGCACCTATAGGTGCTGTAATTAGCACACTTAATATTGCTATAGCCTGCATTATATCTCCACCTACTACTCCCATTTGCAAAGGTATATTAGCTTTAGCTGATTGCACAGTTGCTTTAGGTAGATAAGCTATAATACAAAATATTCTTTCTTTTTTATTTAGATTTGTACCTGTAAGAGCTAATAATACCCCTATTGACCTTATAAATAGAGAAATACTTAGAATAACTACTCCACCAAAGAAGTATTTTCCAACTACATTTGGATTAATTGCCATTCCAACAAAAGTAAATAAATATAATTTACCTATTCTCCAAATAGAGTTCATACTATTTAAAATTACTTGAGAACTATCATTAGTATAATTTCTTATAAAAAATCCATAAATCATAACAGTTAATAATGAATTAAATATCTCAACATATAAACTTTTTTCTACAAGTCTCATTATTAAACATATAGCAAATGGTATTAATGATTTTATATATTTATTTTTAGACTTTTCTATTAATATCCTACTTAATTTAAAAACTATATATCCTACAAATAAACTAAATATAATTGTTAATGGTATACTGATAATTTGATTAAATATTGATATTTTTTCACCACTATTACTCTGAATATATATACCTAAGAATGTTGTAAATAAAGTTATCGCTATAGTATCATCTGCACTTGCACCAACTAATAGCATTTGTGGTATTGCTTTATCTTGACCTATTTTTCTCTCTATCAACGATACCATAGATGGTATTAATACTGCAGGGCTAACTGCAGCTATAATAAAACCTAAGATAGCTCCTTGTGTAAAAGTAAAATCTAAAAATATCATAGATAAATATGCTACAGCAAATCCTTCTAACGTTGCTGGTAGTATACTCAAAAGTAAAGCTGGTCTACCTATCCTTTTTATTTGAGATATATTTATTCCAAGACCTCCTATAAATAAAACTGTAACTAAAGCAATATCTTTTAATGTTGGCGATAAATTTAAGACTTCTTTTGGTACAAAATCAAAAAATGATGGCCCTATTAACATACCAACTATCATCATTCCTATAAGTGATGGTAGCTTTAATTTTTCAGCTACTTGACCACTAAAACTTGCTATAAACCCTATTATTACTAAACTTAATATTAAAAACATACACTCCTCCTATTTTCAAAAAAATAGACTCCTACCCTCAATTAGAGAGTAGGAGTCATTAGCTTTCGCACTTTAAGGCGAACTCCATCGCCGATTTAGTTATTATTACATTTAATTTTATCAGAATTATATATAATTGTAAATATTAACAAAATATAATTTATCGTAAGTTATATTTTATTAACTTTGACTGGAAGTATTATTGTAAAAGTACTCCCTTTATTTAATTCACTTTCTACAAAAATCTCTCCATTATGCATATCTATAATATGTTTAGTTATAGTAAGCCCTAAACCGCTTCCTCCCTTACTTTCAGAACTGTGATCTATAACTTGATTAAATCTATCAAATATATATTTTTGATTATCTACATCTATACCACTACCAGTATCTCTTACTGTTATCTTGATTTTTTCTTTTAAATCATATATTTTTACTTCTATTTTTCCTCCTGGTGGTGTAAACTTTCTAGCATTATCAATTAAATTAATTATACATCTTTCAATTTCTCTTCTATCACACTCTATAATTTTTTCTTCTATATGCGGATCTATAATTAATTCTATATTATTAGCTTCTATATAATCTTTCATATCTAGAGCTGCTTCTTCTACTATATATACTATATCCTCATCTCTTAAATCTATATGATAATTTCCATGTTCTACTTTAGATGTATCTATTATATTATTTATAAGATTAAGTAACCTTTTAGTGTTATTTCTCATCACATTTATATGGTAATCTAAGCGATCTCTTTCTATTCCATTTTTCCTTTTATTAAACTCTAATAACAGTTGTTGCGTACTAGATATTACATTTAAAGGCGTTCTTAATTCATGAGATAAATTTACAAAATAATTATTTTTATTACGTTCCAACTTTATTACTTTATCAAACAATTCCTTATTTTTATTCATCTCATTATTCAATTCTATAGTCCTATTTTTTACCAATCTATCTAATCTTTTTACTTTTGTTCTATTTATATAAATGGCAACTATTATTAATATTGTATAAATTATATAGGCAATAGGACTAAATAATATATGAGGTTTTACATAAAATGTAAAATTAGATTCATCACTAATTACACCATTATGATCTACTGCCCTTATCTTAAAAGTATATTCTCCATAGTTTAAATTTCTATATATTATTTTATTTCCATCTGATAAACTCCATTTTTCATCTATCCCGTCTATTTTATAAAAATATTTAGTATTATTAGTATCAGTATAGTCTGGTAAAAAGAATTTTATAGTTAAATTAGAATTATTAGAAAGTTTCATATTACTTATATCTGTATAACTTTTTCCATCTACTTCAAATTCTTCAAAAACAACTTTTGTATTACTATTTCCTTTTTTCATATCTTTTGGATTAAATGTATTAAATCCATTAATCCCACCAAACATTATTTCTCCGCCTTTATTTTTATAATAAGCACCTGCATTAAACTCATTGCTTTGAAGCCCATCCATAATACTATAATTAATAAATCTTTCACTTTTAGGGTTTAGTACAGAAATTCCATAATTAGTACTCATCCATAAGTTATTATTATCATCAGCTATTATAGAATATATATTATCATTACATAAACCATCTAATTCTGTATATTTTTTATATTCTTCAGTTTCTTTATTTATTCTATTAAGACCATAACTAGTTCCTACCCAGATGTAATTATCATCTTCATAAAAAGCATATATAGTTGTTGATCCTATATCTTCTTTATTCTCTCTATAAACATTTATTATATTTTTATTAATATCTAGTCTTATAGTATAACCTTGTTTAAATGTTCCAATTAAATAACTTCCATCTCTTAACTCATATATAGATTTGACATAATTATCTTCTATACCATATTTTTCAAATTTATCATTTAAACTTATTATTTTTTCAGTTTTTGTATCTAATATATTAACTCCACTAGGTGAGCCTATCCATAAATATCCTTTACTATCTAACATTAGCACTTTTATATTATTATTTAGTAACCCATTATCTTCACTATATTTTTTTATAGAGTAATCTTGCTTATCAATTCTATTTAGCCCATTTCTAGTAGCTACCCATACATAATCGTCTTCTCCAACTATAAAATTTATGCTACTATCTGATAAACCATCTTCTTGATCAATGACTTTAATAACATCTCTATTATTTCTAGATATTATATTTATTCCACCAGATTTTGTACCTACCCATAGATATCCATCATTATCTTCATATAATCCGTGAATTACATTATCATTTAATGATTTATCATTGTCTATTGAATTTTTATAATGTTCTACCTTATTATTAGGGTCAAATATATTTATTCCTGAGTAAGTACCGACCCAAATCAGTCCATTATTATCTTCCAGTATTCCAAATGTTTGATTATTTAATAAACTATATCTATCATATAACTTATTTTGATAAGTTATGAAGCTGTCACTTTCTTCTATATATTTTGATAATCCTTCATCTGTACATACCCATATAGTTCCACTTTTATCTCTTAATATATTTGTAACGTAACCGCCTTGAAGAGATGTTTCATCACCTTCAACATTTTGATATACAGTTATTTCATTTGTATTTATATTTATTTTATTTAATCCTTTACTTTCTGTTCCTACCCATACATATCCATTTCTATCACTATATACTTTATAAATACAATTTTCACTTATAGAGTTTTCATCTTCTGTGCTGTAAAATTTTTGTATTGTTTTTTCACTTACATCAATCTTATTTAAACCAAAATATGTTCCTATCCATATATCTTTATTCTCATCTTGAGCCAAACTGTATATATCTTGACATGTTAATGTATCTTCATCATCAAGTATTCTATCAAAACTATCTGTTTTGGGGTTATATAAATTTAATCCATTTTCAGTTCCAACTAACACCCTTCCATCATCAGTTACTAATATATCCGCTCCATTATTACTTGATAAATTACCATTATCTTTTCCTTCATAATAATTAGTAATTGTGTTATCTTTATTACTTATTTTACTTACTCCAGATATAGTTCCAACCCATATATTTCCATCTAAATCTTCTTTTATAGAAAAAATATAATTACTCGCTATGCTTGTCTTTGAATCTTTTCCATATTTATATACTTTAAAATTATATCCATCATATCTATTAAGACCATCATTAGTACCTATCCATATATATCCTTTACTGTCTTGGTATATTGACTCTGCCGTTGATTGAGATAAACCGTCTATCGTCGTTATGCTATTAAACTGAATATTATCATCATATGCATAAACATCTTTATACACAAAAAGTAATAATAAACAGAATATAATAGGGATTTTTAATAATTTCTTAATCATACTCATCTCCTAAAACACTTGATTTTATATATAAATATAGGGTAGCTACAAAGCCACCCTATATTATTTACTTAGAAAGGACTATATAATCTGCACTTATATTATCTTCTTCGAAAGTTGTTATATAACTTTCATTAGGAAATAGTTCTTTTAATTTATCTATTGATATAAAAGTATCTGCATCCTTAACTATCTCATTTACAAATGTTACATGTGCTTCGTCTGCAATATTCTTATCTAGTATTTGATTGTAGATAGATGCACCTCCTATTATATATACATCTCTATCTTCATTATCTAAATAATTTTTTAATTCATCAAAATTAGTAAATACTTTAGCACCTTCATAAGATTTTCCTGAAGTTGTAAGTACTATATTTTCTCTATTTGGTAAAGGCCTTACTGGTAGTGATTCCCATGTATTTCTTCCCATTACTACTATATTTCCTGATGTTAATTTTTTAAAGTTTTTTAAATCATCTTTTATATGAAATAAAAGGTCATTATCTCTTCCTATTGCACCATTTTTATCTACTGCTACTATAATTTTTATCATGTCTACCTCTCTTTATATTGCTAATTCAAATTTTAACTGAGGTTTAACACTCTCATATCCAACTAATTCAAAGTCATCTATTGTGAATGAGTAAAAATCAGTTTTTTCTGGATTTAATATTAACTTTGGTTGACAGTTAATAGGTTCTCTTTCTAACATTATTTTTGCATTTTCTTCATGTCTATCATATAAATGAAGATTTATTATATAATGAGTAAATTTACCTGGCTTTAGACCACAATGTCTAGCTACCATCATTAATAAGGCTGTGTACTGCATTCCATTAATATGACCTGCAACTATAAAATCAGAACTTCTTTGAGTTAATGACATGTCTAAATAGTCACCTCTAACAGTCCATATTGTTTCATATGCACAAGGCTTTAATCCGTCAGTTTCTTTAAAATCTTCTTCTTGCCATAAGTTCATTATATGTCTTCTTCCATAAGGATCCTTTTTTATTCCTTCTAAAAGATTATTCATAAGGTTATACTTTTTAACTGTTGCTCCATATCTTTGGCCAATAGTTCCAGGTCTGTCTTTACTTTCCCATTCGTCCCACCAATGTATATTATACTTATTTTTTAATATATCTAGACTACTAGTTTGATCTTGGTATATCCAAAGTATTTCTTTTATTGCATTTTTTATAGCAATTGGTCTTAGTGTTATTATTGGTAATTCACCTTTATCTATATCATAAGTATGTACTTGATGAGTTATAAAAGTACTATGAGCTGGTGCATGATCTGATGGATAGTACGGTCTTGGTCCTTTATCTTTAGTACCTTCTGCTAATATTGTTCTCATTGTATCTTTAAAAATTTTATCTGCTTTATTCATAATTTATACTACCTCCGATTAATATTCTTTTTTATTATATAATAAATACTGAATTTTATCATCGTTTTTTATATTATATAGATTATAATTTATAAAAACAAAAAAGAACAAATTAATTTGTTCTTTTTGTTCTTTTATAATGTAAGATAGACAATATTCAATTAATTACTTTTATTTTTAAGGAAGAAATATTTTATACTTACTATAATTACAAAATCTTTATACAGTATACGCGTTTTGCTTATATTCTTCTAAGTACTGTTTTACCATAAATAAATTTTCAAATATATATGAAGATTTCATTTTCATTTCTTCACTAGGTTCTATCATATCTGGAACATGTATTACGGTCATGCCTCCATTATATCCTGCTTCTATTCCAGCTGGTGAATCTTCTACAACCATACATTCTTCTGGTCTAAGCCCTAATTTTTTCGCAGCTTTTAAAAATATTTCTGGATTTGGCTTAGAATTTTCTACTTCATCTCCACATATAATACCATCAAAAACATTTTCTATTCCTGCACTTTCTAATCTCTTAATAGCTCTTTTCCTATTAGTTGATGTTGCTAATGCAATCTTATATTCATTTTCTTTCAAAAATCTTAGTAATTCATGTACTCCTAATTTAGATGGTGTTCCATTTAATTCTAAATATTCATTCATATATTTAGTTCTACATTCATAAATATCATCTAACGGAAATTCTATACCATAAGTTTGTCCCAGTACATTTCTTATACTTTCATTATTTCTTCCAATAATTGATGTATGTACATCCATATTATAGTTATACCCATACTTTTTAAATGCTTTAACCCAGCATTCAAATGATATTTTTTCTGTATCTATGAGTACTCCATCCATATCAAATATAATCCCCTTTATATTCTCCATTTTTCCCTCCATTTTAATATACTTACTTTGTATATTATCAGAATTACATGAATAAATCTATTAAATTATCTTTTGATAAGTTCTTAAGAATACTACTATCTTCTAAATTATTATCTATAACGTTATCAATTAAATCTTTTTTACTTTCTTGAAGGCCAACAACTCTCTCTTCAACAGTATCTTTTGCTATTAGTTTAACTACATCTACAACATTTTTTTGACCAATTCTATGTGCCCTATCACTAGCTTGATTTTCAACAGAAGGGTTCCACCAAGGATCAAAATGTATTACCATAGATGCACTTGTTAAGTTAAGTCCTGTTCCACCGGCTTTTAATGATATTAAAAATATTTTAATATTCTCATTTGCATTAAACTCATCAACTAATCTTATTCTATCTTTCGCATTAGTTTTTCCATCTAAGTAGCTATATGATATATTTTTTTCATTTAATTTGTCTTCTATTAAATTTAAAACCTTAGTAAACTGAGAAAATACAAGTATTTTTCTATCTTTATTTTCATCTATTATATTAAATAATATATCAATCTTAGAATTCTTGCCTTTATAATTTTTAACCATAATTTCTGGTGCCAATACTAACTGTCTAAGCTTTGTTAAATAAGAAAATATAGATATATTATCATTGCTAATTTCTTTTATCTTATTCTTTATTAGCTTTACAAATCCTATATAAGCTCTTTTATGTTCTTTTTCTAATTCAATATAATACTTATGTTCTATCTTATCTGGCAATTCTTTTATAACTTCAGTTTTAGTTCTTCTTAATATAAAAGGTTGTATCATTCTTTTTAGCTCTTCTCTATTTTTTTCATCATTTACAAATATATTTTTAAATCTTTCTTTAGAATAAAGATAATTAGGCATTATGAAATCAAATATAGACCATAACTCTATTAGATTATTTTCTATTGGAGTACCTGTAAGAGCAAACTTAATTTTTGCATTTACACCTTTTATAGTTTTAGAAATTATAGAATCTGGATTTTTTATATTTTGAGCTTCGTCTATAAAACAATAATCAAATTTAATACCTTTATATTGCTCTTGATCATTTCTATAAGTATTATAAGTTGTAAGTACTATATCATAGTCATTAGCCCTACTTATTATTTTTTCTCTTTCTGCCTTATTTCCATGAGCCAATCCTATATTTAAACTTGATGCAAACTTTTCAAATTCATTTTTCCAATTATGTATTAACGCAGTTGGAGTAATAACAATACTCTTTTTTTCCTTCTTATAAAGTAAAAACGATATTGCTTGTAATGTTTTACCCAGACCCATTTCATCAGCTAAAATTCCTCCAAATTCATAGTCTGATAAAGTATTTAAATAATCGAAACCTTTAATTTGATAATCTCTTAATTTTGCATTTAAATTAATTGGAATTTCATGTTTAAACTTAGATACTTTTTTGTATCGTTTAGAAATATTAGTTATATAATTCTTTCCAACTACAAAATCTATATTTTCTTTCTCTATTACATTTTCTAGATACATTGACTTATTATTTGGTATTTTCATATTATCAAAGTCAATATATATACCTAATGTATCTATAATTTTAAATACATTTATCAAGTCTTTATTTTTTAAATCTAAATAACTCCCCGTAGATAACCTGTGTAGTTTTTTATTTTCTTTATATGAATTAAAAATTCTTCTATATTCATTTTTATTTATTCCATCTATATCTAAATCTACACCTATATAACCACCTCTAGACTGACTTGTATTAAATGTCAAACTTGGATCTATTATATTATCAATATTTTCTTTATATGCAAAATCTTCTTTTTTATTTAAACTATCAGTGCCACTCAACACTGTTGCTACTATGTGCGAACAGATTTTAGGTTGACTATCTCTTGAAATAAAATCTTTACAGTCACAGCTATAGTTTAAAATCGCTCTAGTCTTGCTATTAATCATTATAATACTAGTATAACTTTTATTTGAATACTCATCTAAGACAGTTCCATAAAAAGTAAATATTCCTTCATCTTCTTTTGAATAACTATCTCTTACTAAATTTCTTTTATATGATGTAAAACCACTATTATATCTAGTTCTATCACTATTAAATTCTATTATATTTTTTATTATATTAATATCCATTTAATCACCACTCTTTCATTCTTATAATTATACAAAAATAAATTATTATTTACTAGACAATTAAATTTTTTAATGATACTATATATAGGCATATTTCATATGTGGGAGGGCGAGGGATACACAATAAAAAGGAAAGAGGCATGAATCAACAAACATTAACACTTCAACAAAACAATATCAAAACAGAGGTATTAGCTGGTATGACGACTTTTATATCAAGTGCTTATATCATAATGACTAATGCTCTCATACTATCAGATGCTGGTATCAGTTCAGATGCTGCTATGATAGCAACTATATTTACTTGTGCAGTCTCAACATTTTTAATGGGGCTAGTTTCAAACACACCATTTATAGTAGTACCTGGAATGGGTATTAACTCACTATTTACTTACACAATTGTAAATTCAATGGGACTTAACTGGCAATCTGCCTTAGCTGCAGTATTTGTAAGTGGCATAATTTTCACTATAATTGCAAGTACTAAAATAACACCAATACTTATGAAATCAATACCAAATAATTTAAAACATGCAATAACCGCTGGTGTAGGTTTCTTAATTTTATTCATAGGTCTTCAAAAAAGTGGACTTGTAATTAGTAATGAAAATACCTTAGTAGGTCTTGGAAACTTAGGTAGTAAAGAAGTTATCTTAACTTTAATAACTTTACTTATAATATTCATACTAGATTTGAGAAAAGTTAGTGGCGGTATACTTATAAGTATTCTTATTGGAACAGCATTAGCCATAATTATGAATATAACTTCATTAGATAATTTAGATTTTACTGCTTTCAATATAAACGAGTTTAAAAATGTATTTTTAAATTTATCATTTAGAGATATATTTACAGTACCATTTTTTATGGCTGTATTATCAATAACTGTGGTTATAGTATTTGAAAATATGGGTATTTTATATGGAATGTTAGGAACTTTAAATAAGGAAGAAAGCTTCCAAAGGACATTTGCTTTAGCTGGTATTTCAAACATGATTGCTGGTGTATTTGGTACAAGCCCAACTATAGTTGCTGCAGAAAACTTTTCTGGTATAAGCTCTGGAGGAAAAGGCAAAGTATCAGCTTTAACATCTGGAATATTATTTTTATTATCCTTATTTTTAATACCAGTATTAAAGCTTATACCAAACAGTGTTATAAGTTCCGTACTTATTTTTATAGGTATACTTATGATTCAAACTTTCTTTGATTTAGAAAAAGGAGATATTATAGAAACAATATCTATAGCTATTATTATTACAGTTATACCTCTTACTTATAATATAGTAAATGGTATAGCTTCAGGATTTATAATTTACACTATACTGAATATAGCTTCTAATCAATACAAGAAAGTTTCTCCTGCAATGTATATATTAACAGGTTTATTTTTATTAAACTTTATATTAAGCACATCAATGTAATTACTTCATTAATATAAAATAAAGGAGTGTCTGTTATTTACTATTGTGTAAAATATAACTCAGATACTCCTTTTATTTTTAATTTTAAGTTCTATATTATTTATAATTTATCCTACTTTTTATACTATTTTAAGATTAATTTCTTCAGACTTATTAAAATTTAAAATCTCCTGATTTTCCACCTGTTTTCTCTATTAAATGTATATCACTTATTACCATTCTTTTGTCAACTGCCTTACACATATCATATATTGTTAAAGCTGCTATAGAACAAGCATTTAAAGCTTCCATCTCCACACCAGTTTTACCTAAGCTTTTACAAGTTGCATATATTTTTATTAAAGAGTTTTCTTCTTGAATTTCAAAATCTAAATCACAACCAACTAAATTAATTTGATGACACATAGGTATATTATTAGATGTATTTTTTGCGCCCATTATCCCTGCTACTTGTGCTACAGAAAGTACATCCCCTTTTTTTATTTGCCCGTTTTTTATTTTATATAATGCTTCTTCACTCATTGTAATAGTTGCACTTGCTGTAGCTACTCTTACAGTATTATCTTTATCACTTATATCAACCATTTTTGCATAGCCCTTTTCATTTATATGAGTTAACATATTTACCCTCCTATTTGATACATTTTTCTATTTGTTTTACTACTTTTCTTTTCAATTAATTCATGTTTTTCTGGCTTTGATAGAATTATATCCTTTAAAACTTCTCTAAATATTAGTGGCTTATTAAGATAATCTTTTATATCTATCTCTTCTTTTGAATGAAGACATAATTTAATTCTACCATCATATGTAACTCTTATCCTATTACATTCCTTGCAGAAACTACAGCTAAGTGGAGTTATTATTCCTACCCTACCTTTTGAATTATTATATTTATAATATTTAGCAGGAGAGCCTTGTTCACACTCTATCTTATTTAAGCTATCAACTGTGTTAATAATTTCATTTACATTCATATATCCACTTTCATATATGTTTTTTGCTTCTCCTATAGGCATTAGTTCTATAAATCTTACATCTATTGGATTATATTTAGTTAACTCTATAAAATCATATACTTCATCATCATTAAACCCTTTTATAGCTACACAGTTTATTTTTACTTTTATACCTTCTCTTAGACAAGTGTTTATACTTTCTAGAACCACTTTTAAATCTCCACCTCTAGTAATAGACTTGTACTTGTATTCTTTTAAAGAGTCTAAACTTATGTTTACCTTATTTAATCCACTTATCTTTAACTGAGATACTATTTTGCCAAGATTTATACCATTTGTAGTTATAGCTATATCATTTATATTACATTCATTCTTAGCGAACCTAATTAATTCATTTAGTCCAGGATACAAAGTAGGCTCTCCACCTGTAAATCTTAATTTTTTAATTCCTACATTTGCCATTGATTTTATTACAAACTTATATTCATCTACGCTCAAACTGTTATTTATATACCCATCTTTATGGTTCACATCAGATGGCATACAATAAATACATCTTAGGTTACACTTATCAGTAAGTGATATCCTAAGATAATCTATATTTCTTCCATATTTATCTATCATTGCTTTTCCTCTTTATTAATTATCTTTAATAGTAGTTGCACACTCACTAGCATCTCCTCTTAAAATTTCTATTCCATGGCCTAATTCATCAATGACAAAGCTTAAATTTTCTATAGCACCTTTTGGACTTCCTGGTAAATTTATTATTATAGTATTTTTTCTTATACCACTCACACCCCTACTTAATATAGCTTTTTTAGTTATATGAGATGACATCATTCTCATGTATTCACTAATTCCTGGTATTTCTCTTTCTACAACTTCCTTAGTCCCTTCTGGCGTTATATCTCTTTTTGAAAATCCTGTACCTCCATTAGTTAATACTAAGTCTGCCTTATTATTATCACATATATCAATAAGTTCATTAGCTAACATATCTTTATCATCTTTTATTAATGTATAATGTACAACTTTATATAGACCTGTATCCTCTATATATTCTTTAATTTTCTCACCTGTTATATCTTCTCTCTTACCTTCATATCCTTTATCGCTTAATGTTATAATTGCTACCTTAAACATAAAATCACCTCTTTATAATTTTATTATATATTAAAATATCTCATATATCTTCTAAATTTAACCTTTATTTACATTTTTTATATTTCCTATGTTCTAAATTCCCATTATTTTTAACTAGTAGTAACTCTGCCATTATTCCAAATGCAATTTCATTTACATCATTTGATGATATGTTAAGACCAACTGGTGCATAAACAGAATTTAATAAATTTTCATCTATTCCTTCTTCTATTAAAGTTTTTTTCAGTGTTGTCCATTTTTTTAAACTTCCTATCATTCCTATATAAGAAGCATTTTTATTAATTATTTCTCTTAGAGCTTCTATATCCTTTTCATATCCTCTTGTAGCTATAACTATATAAGTATTTTCATCTATTTTTATATTGTTAAGTATATTCTTTATACTACCACTATAAACTTCGTCTGCTTTTTTAAATCTTTCTTTATTTGCAAATTCTTCTCTATCATCTACTATTATTGTATAAAAATCTAAAGTATTTGAAATCTCATATAATGAATATCCAACATGTCCTCCTCCAATTATAATTAATCTTGGTTTAGGCTTAAATACTTTTATATATCCTTTTACATTTCCACCACATTCCATTGGTGTCTCTTCTGACGACTTTATCAACGAATGGATAAAGTTGGCATCTTCTCCACTTTTTAAACATACTTTGCATTTATTTATAATTTCATGTTCTAAAATACCTCCCCCAACAGTTCCAATTGTACTTCCGTTGGAGAAATATGCAAGTGTTGCTCCTTGTTTTCCAGGGCTCGATCCTTGTACATCTGTAATTATAGCTAATGCTACTTTATTACCTAACTTAACTTCATTATTTATTTTTGATAGAATTATTTCATGCATATTTTCCTCCTAATACTTTGGAACTATTTTATTAGATAAAATAGCTTCTAATACTCCGCCTGCTATATTGCGACCTTTATCAGATATTGTAAATGAGTTTTTAACCTCATCTATTCTAGGATCTATGTCTAAAATTTTTAAATTACTTTTTACGTAAGATCCACTTCGTATAATACCTCTTAGAACTCCACTTATACTAGCTATAACTTCATGCTTATTACCATCATCATCATTTATATGAGCTACTATATCACCTTTTTCTACTATATCACCGATTTCACAATAAGTATAAATTGTTCCTTGAGCTTGAGAGTATACCACTCTATCCTTTGATACTCCATTAATTTCACCTGGTATACCTGTATTTTCAATTGTTCTTCCATTTCTAATTACCCTACCTAAGTTGTGACCTCTCATTGTTTCAATTGCTATATCTATATTTTCTCCTGCATAAAATCCAGGTCCTAGTCCTATAGTTAAATCAGCCATATCCTTTTTGGTTCCAGTATTTTTCTTTGCCAATATACAATCAACTACAACTTTAGGTTTTATTTGGTTTATACACTCCCCCTTAGGATCTATATATAAAGCGACTTTATTATCTTTTAATGTATCTTTTATTTCACTAATACTATTACACAGTTTACAATAAACACCTTCTACCTCTACCTCGCCATTATATATAGCTTCACTAAATGCTACATTTCTTCTTATTGCTAGAGGTTTTTCTATCTCAAGTGCTACTATCTTAAATCCACACATATGTAGTTTATGAATAACAGCAGATGCTAAATCTCCTGCACCTCTGATTAAAATAATATTGTCCATTTAGTCCTCCTGCTTAAATAAGTTACCTTATTCAACATTATACAATAGATCGACATTTTTTCATATGTGAATGACATATATTAAAATTTATTTTTTTAAAATATTTCGTATTTTTAAAATAAAAAAGTATGTATCAATATAAACTTATAAAGCTTATTAATACATACTTTTTATTTTAATATTTTTTATATTTATTTAAATCTTCATTCTTTTTTTCTTTAATTCTTTCTCTAACCTTTACAATAAGTAAAACTACTGCTCCAATAAATGCAATAGACACTCCACCTAAATACATAAAAGCAATAAAGTTAGCAATTAGAAAATCCAATTAAAATTACCTCCAAATAAATTATTCTATAATTACAGCAGTTCCGTAAGCTATAACTTCTGAAGCTCCTTGCATAACTGCTGATGAACCTAACCTCATTCCAACAATTGCATTAGCTCCCATCTGTTCTGCTTTTTCTACCATTCTACCTATAGCAATTTGTCTAGCTTCTGTCATCATTTCATTATATGATACTATCTCTCCACCAACTAACGTCTTAAAGCTAGCTCCTATATCTTTACCTATATTTTTACTTCTAACTGTACTATCTGATACAAAACCTAATACTTCTTTAATTTCTTTTCCTGGTATTAAATCGGTTGTAACTACTAGCATGTAATTTCATCCCCTTTAGTTCTATAATTTTAAATATTATTTATAAAGATTATAATTTTATTTTAGACGTAAATCAATCCTATTTAAAATAAAAGAATTGTATAAAAATCATCACTGATAACTTCTATACAATTCTTTAGATTAAATATTTATATTTTCATTATATTCAACTTTAGTATTAATATTTAAGAAAATTTTAGCTTCATCAAAGTTTATATATTCTTTTTCTATACTGTCTATAAGTTTAAGCAATTTGTAATTATTATTATCTATACATTCTTTAACTTTACTAATTATATCTTTTTTGTATCCAGAGCATAATGGTTGAATTCTATTGTTAGAAATAGAAATAATGGATTTATTTTTCATACTTAATCCAATTTTATCTACCACACTATTATCAATAAAAGGCATATCACATGCAAGTACAACAATATCATATTTGGCATAATTTAGTGCTGTATAAATTCCCCCTATTGGGCCTATATCTTTTATAATGTCTTCATATATTTTAAAATTATATTTTGAGTACAAATTAGTATCATTTGCAATAATTATCACTTCTTCAAAATTACTAAATGCATCTATTGCCTTTTCTATAAAAGTTTTACCTTCAATATACATTAATGCTTTATTCTCACCCATACGACTACTTTTTCCACCAGCTAAAATTACACCTGTCTTTTTTATAATAATCACCTGCTATCTAGCTAAATATTTTATCGATTTTTATTTTCACCTTATTTAATATGTTATCCTTATTTTGTAAATAGTCATTATAACTTCCATAGTCTCTACAAATACTACTTATTGACTCTCCTATGATAAAGTTGATTTTCTCCAAATTATAATCGTACATAGTTTCAACACTATCAACTTCAATAAGTATCTTACATATGCATAAATATAAATCTTTTATTATTACATCTCCACCAAATTCAAAATTATTCATAATTATTTCTTTACTTTCATTAGAAATAACTTTTTGCTTTATAAATTTTATAAAACTTTCAAAGTCCTGTTTATTGTTATATGGCTCTATTTCAAATAATATTCTAAAGAATAAATTCCATGCAAATTCACTATTTAATTTATCTACTATATAATCTCCAAGGTCCTTACAAAATTCATCTTCTAAAAGCGGTGGTTGATCAAAAACAATTGGTTGATTAAAGTCAATATCTTTTTTTGATATATCATTTATTCTCGTTAATCCATTAATCATTAGGTCTCCAAATAAGCCATCATCTACTTCATCTATATTTTTGTTAAATGAATAATTTAATATAGTTTCACAAGGTTTTTTAAAATCTACAACAAATCCAATACTTTCTTTCATTTTCATAGAAAAAGTATCATGAGCCATTTTAGCTAACACTTTCTCTAATTCTTTCTTTTTACTAGATGAGTGATCTAAGCCAACTGTATTAAAGTTTTTATATATGTTTAATAATTGATTATCAATCATTGTAAGGTTATTTTTAATAGATATCATCATATCTTTTAAGAAGCTATCTCCTAATAAATATGTATTATTTTTATAAATAACCTTATGTTCAATCTCGCTCCAGAATATATTTACCAGAGATTTTATCTGAAGTTCAAATTTTATTTGCCTATCTAAATATTTAAATTTCCCATCAATTCTATATATCTCAAATCCATTCTTTTGTTTTTTAGGTTGTTTCTCACTTAACTTTAAAGTTATATTAGGATTTTGTTTATTATAATAATAAATTCTATCATCAGTTTTATTAAAATATCTTCTTAAAACCCTATATATCTTATTTTCATCTTCTATAAATCTACATTCTATTCTTACTCCAATTAAGTCAGATAAATTGTGAATAAGATTTTCTGCTTCATTATATTTTTTTAAATATCTATTTCTAATAATCTTTTCTCTTAAACTGCTCTCTGATTTTACTCTAGACTTTACATTTATATATTCTTCTTTTTTAAGATTTAAAATCTCTTCGAAGAACTCCTCTAGCTCATCTCCTATTAACTCTAATGTTGAACTCATAGATGTTAACATATCTATTGATTCTTCTATAAAATCAAACTCTAGTAATCCCATAATCTACACTCCTAATTATTATCTATTTTACTTGATTAATTTTATCATTATTTATTATATAAAGTAAACTAAACAGGACTAAAATTCATGATAACTTCATAATTAAGTATTTGCTATAAATAAAAATAAACCCTTATACAGGGCTTATTTTTATTTTAATTATTTATTTACTCAAAAATTAATTCCTTTTTATTTGTGTTCTCTAAATATTCTTCAAGAATAATCGCTCTTATAGATTCATATTTTATATAATTAGGAAGATTTTTCTTTATTAAACTTATCTTTTCTCTTCCAAATACATTACATGCACTTAATATAATTTCCTTTTCTTCTTCAGTATAAAATTCTTTTAGATTCAAATTAAACTGTATACTCTTATTTTCTTTAACATAATCGTATACATATCCTAAAATAGTTGATATGGAAGTTTCTAGATCTTCACTTATATTATTAATATTTTTACCTTGATTTAACAAATCCAAAGCTATTTCATTATTTTTTCTACTTTCACCATCTATAACAACTTTTAATTTTTTTCTATATATCCAATTCACATTTATATTATTATCTAATATATAATATTTAACTAAAGATATTATATCCTCACCATATTTTTCTATTTTTATAGGACCAATTCCTGATATATCTTCAAGCTGTTCATTATTTACTGGGTATCTACCACTTATTTCTTTTAACGTATTATTACCTAAAACTCGATACGGCAATGTATTTTCTTTTTTAGCATATTCTTCTCTTAATTCTTTTAATTTTTTATATAAATTTTCATCTGTTTTTACAAAGAAAAATTCTTCATCATCTTTATTAGATAATATATCTATATTAGTTTCCTTATTTATATTTTTCTCAGTTATATATCCTTCTATGAGCTCTATAAATTTATTACCATATTTCTCATATTTAATTTCTCCTACTCCAGAAATTTTTAATATTTCTTCTTTGTTTGTAGTATACATTGATGACATTTCTTTTAATACACTATCTCCAAATACCATGTATGGAGCTATATTTTCTTCTATTGCTATATTATATCTTAATGATTTTAGCATTTCATATAATTCATTATTTGTATTTAATGCTTTACTAACTACAACTTCTCTGAATTTTACTTCAATATCGCCTTTTAATACTTTAGTTGATAGTTCATTTAATTTTACAGTAGGAAAAGTACCATTATACCCTATATTTTTAACTAGATCTAAATATCCATGAGATACTAACGTATTTATAAAAATTTTCAAATTATCACTAGAATAATCTCTCATTATTCCATAAGTAGATAACTCATTAAATCCTAAATCTAATATTTTTTTATTTTTAGACCCTCTAAGTACATCAACTATTACATTAATACCAAAACTTCGTTTCATCCTATAAACACACGATATAACTTTTTGAGCATCTAAGGTTTTATCTATAACTTCACCTTCACTTAGACAGTTACTACAATTATCACATCTATCATTAGAATCCTCTCCAAAATAGGCTAATACACCTTTTCTATAACAATGGTTAGAATATATCAAATCTTTCATATGCTGTAATTTTTCATGTTGTACTAATTTTCTCTTAGTATTTTCTACACTTATATCAATTAAATATTGCTGAATGTATATATCTCCTGGAGAAAATAAAAGTATACACTCACTTGCTTCACCATCTCTACCCGCTCTTCCTATTTCTTGGTAATAGTTCTCTATACTTTGAGGCATATTATAATGTATAACCCATCTTATATTTGATTTATCTATTCCCATACCAAATGCATTAGTCGCTATCATTATATTAATTTTATCATTTATAAAATCTTCTTGATTTTGCTTTCTTTCTTCTTTAGAAAGTCCTGCATGATATTTAGATACTAAATATCCTCTCTTTTTTAATCCTTCATATATTTTCTCTACATCTTTTCTTGTTGCAACGTATATTATTCCACTTTCATTATTATGATTCTCTAAATAGTCAATTATATATTTATTTTTACTTGATGATTTTACTATATTTATAAATAAATTTTCTCTATTAAATCCAGTTATATATACATCTGGTTCTCTTAGTTTTAGACTATTTATTATATCTTCTCTAACTTCTTGAGATGCAGTTGCAGTAAAAGCTGTTACAACTGGTCTATTGTAAAGAGTATCTATAAAATGATGTATTTTTGTATAACTTACTCTAAAATCATGTCCCCAACTAGATACACAATGAGCCTCATCTATTGCTATTTGACTTATATTTTTCTCTTTTATTATACTATTGAATTCATAACTATCTAACCTTTCTGGTGCAACATAAATTATCTTATATTTATCATCTTTTATATTATTTATCACTTCATTAAATTCAGTACTACTAAGAGAACTATTTATATAGGCTGCATCAATTCCCATGATATTTAATGCATCAACTTGGTCTTTCATAAGAGATATCAATGGTGATATTACTAATGTTATACCATCTAGGCAAAGTGCAGGAACTTGATAACATATAGATTTTCCACCACCTGTTGGCATAATAGCAAGTACATCTTTTTTATTTATTATTGAGCTTATAATATCTTCTTGACCTTTTCTAAAGCTAGTATATCCGTAATATTTAACTAATATATCTAAAGGTTTAGTGTTCATATTTTTATCCACCTCTCCGAACTTACGTTTGTTTTAATTATAATCGCTTTTTTTATCTTTTATTCATATATAATATCATAAAATTTGCTCTATAGCTTTTATTTATATCTTTTATTCTACTTATAGTAAATTTCTATTTTAAAATTTATCTTAGATATGCATAAACTATATAAAATATACTTTTATTAATAGTATCTATAAACCTTGGAGGTATTAAATTATGTACAACTATATTAATGATTTAAATAAGGATAAGCAAAATCTTATTAATAAATATTCTTTAGTACTTAATGATGATTTGATTTGGGAGTTCAACCATACTAAATATTTTAAAGTTAAATACTTTTCTCATAAGTTTGCTATAAAACATTCTACACTCACCCTTCTATTTCATATATATAAACTTTGTTATGCTAAAATCAAATATTTTGAATCAAATTTCTCGAAATATGATCCTTATATATATAATTATCAATCGGGATTTATAAAGTGTGAATTATATGATATGGAATTTATAAAACATAAATATAGCGATACATTTATAGACCTTAGAAATTTAAATAAAATAAAAAATATTCAAGAATTCAAATCATTTTGTAATTATCTTGAAAACTTTGAACCCAAACTATAAAAGGACTATTTCGTGTAGATTGATTATTCTACTCGAAATAGTCCTTTTTATTTAAATTATGCTATTATCTCATCTTTTTCAGATTCCCATCCAGATAAATTTTCAAGACCTTTTATATTTTTTGCATTAAATATTGGATCTTCTATACCTGATTTTCGTTGTGCTTCATAATCTTTAAGCGCTAGAAATGCATATTTACCTAATAGAGCTATGGCAATTAAGTTTATTACAGCCATTAATCCCATAAATACATCTGCTAAATTCCATACTATATCTATCTTTGCTACAGAACCAAATAATACAAACCCTACAACTGCTATTCTAAATACTGTCATTATAGATTTTTTATTATTCATAAACTCTATATTAGCTTGTCCATAGTAATAGTTTCCTACTATTGAACTAAACGCAAATAGCAATATACACACTGCTATAAATATATTTCCTATAGGTCCTATATGATAGGCTAAAGCTTCTTGTGTTAATCCTATACCTTCAGCAGAACTTGTTGCATATCCTGGGTATAATAATACTACAAATGCTGTACAAGAACATATTATTAGTGTATCTACAAATACTCCAAGTGCTTGTATTAATCCTTGTTTAACAGGATGTGATACTTCTGCACTTGCAGCTGCATTAGGTGCACTACCCATTCCTGCTTCATTTGAGAATAAACCTCTTTTCACTCCTACTAGTATTATTCCACCCATAGTACCCATTGACATACTTCTAAAATCAAGAGCACTTGAGAATATTAACTTTATTACATTTGGTATTTCATTTATATTAATAGCCATTACAAATAATGAAACTAATATATATAATACAGCAAGAACTGGTACTATCACTTCAGATACCTTAGCTATTCTATGAGAACCACCAAATATAACTAAAGCTGTCACTATTGCTATTACTATACCTAATCCCAGTCTATTTATTCCAAAAGCATTATTAAAAGCAGCTGTTATTGTATTGGCTTGAACTGCATTAAATACAAATGCAAAACATATTGTTATAAGTATTGAGAATGTAACTCCCATCCACTTCTTATTTAAACCTTGTTCCATATAGTATGCTGGTCCACCTCTATATGATTTACCATCTTTTACTTTATATATTTGAGCTAACGTACTTTCTACAAATCCTGATGCAGAACCCATTAATGCTATAAGCCACATCCAAAATATTGCCCCAGGTCCACCTGCAACTACTGCTATTGCAATCCCTGCTATATTACCTGTACCAACTCTTGATGCTGTACTTATACAAAATGCTTGGAATGAAGATATTTTACCTTCTTGTTTAGCATCTTTAGAAGTACTATCTCCTAAAAGTTTAAACATTTCTTTAAAGTATCTAAATTGTACAAATCTAGTTTTTATTGTAAAGTAAATACCTAATGCAATAAGCATTGCTATTAGTATATACGTCCATAAAAAATCATTAAATTTTAATATCACTTCATTTAATAATTCCATTTATTAAATCCCCCTTGTAGTTATTTTTATATTATCAAGTATAAAGTTGATTAAATTTTCTATAAAAATGCAATTTATTAATCTACTTATTCATTTGGTATAATTATAAGCTATTTTTTCATAAAATACAACATAAAAATGCAATTTTATTTTTTCATGTTGCAATATTTTAATATATTTATATTTTTACCCTTTTATTTCTAAATTATATATAAATTTTGTTTTACTATTTATGATATAGTATACTATTTTGTTTTATGTAAATAATCTTTAAATATGATATAATTAAAACTATTCATTACATAATTTGAAAGGAATTAAATTTATGGCTAATATTAAATATGATATAGAACAAGAATTAGGTATAATATCGAAGTCTGCAAAAGGTTGGAATAAAGAACTTAACTTAATTAGTTGGAATAATAGAGAAGCAAAATATGATATAAGAGATTGGGATGAATACCATGAAAAAATGGGAAAAGGTATAACTCTTACTAAAGAAGAATTAATTAACTTAAAAGAGCTTTTAAATAATTTAGATCTATAATATCAGATGTAAATTTATAAAATAAAAAATTACTAGTTATTTAACTTTATAACTAGTAATTTTATTTTTAATATATTTTAATGATGTCCACATCCATCGTGGTTGCAAGTATGATTTGTAGGAAATTCAATAAGCTTATTTTCTTTGTATAGCGCTAGATTTTCTTTTATTGTATCTCCTTGAGATCTATATACTTTTACTCCCATAGAATTTAATTTATTTATAGCTCCTGCCCCTATTCCTCCAACTATAACTACATCTACCATTGTACCTTGTAATGCTTTAAGTGGTTGGCACATACCATGTTCATGATTCAAATCATGATTGTTTATTTCTGTTATCTCGTTATTCTCTAAGTCACAAACAACAAATAATGGTGCTGATCCAAAATGTCCATATGGCTTACTATTTAATCCTTCATTCATTTCTACTGGTACACAAATTTTCATTTTAAAATCCTCCCTTTTTACAGCACTTATTCAATGCTTTACAATTAATTTTACACCCTACTTCATGAATTTCTTTAAATTCATTGTATTCTAAAATGTCTTCTACACTGTCATTTTTTATAAATTTAATAAATGATATGCACTGATCAAATATCTCTTTATCTATAGTATAAAAAACAAAGTAACCTTCCTTAATTCCTTTTAAAATGCCCACATCTTTTAATATTTTAATATGTTGAGATACCGCTGAGTCTGATATACCTAATAACTTAGATATTCCTTTTTGACATATATTACGTTTAGATGCTAGAACTAGTATTTTAAGTCTGGTTTCATCACTCAATGCTTTAAATACTTTACTTAGATTTTCCATCAGTCACCTCTTTTGATTAAGTATTTACTTAATTAAATTATAGTATTCTTATTTAAATCCTGCAACACTTATATAAATTTTAATTTTATATACCTTTGTAAAATAAAAAAAGCTTAAAGATTGTGATAAATCTTCAAGCTTTTTTATTTTATTTTTGTAACTTTCTTGCTTCCATTTTTAGTTTATCTAAATATGAAACTGCATTTAATGCAGCTATTTGTCCTTGACCTGCAGATTTTATATATGAATATGGCTTACCAGCACAGTCTCCACATGCAAAGCATCCTTTTATATTTGTATTCATATTTATATCTATAACTACGTGTGGTCCATCCGTTTCTAAACCTGGTACTAAAGATTTTACTGATGCACTATCTTTTATAACAAATACACCATCTACATCAATATCTTTTTCTTTAAATGAAACTTTATTTACAAGAGTTTCACCTTGAATCTGTATAGGTCTATCATTTATAACTTCTATAGAACTATCTAATTCATGATTTCCTCTCATTAATGATTCATTTTTATACATTGGTATAAAGTAAGTTTTCGATGCTATTTCACTTAAGAAGTTTGCTTCTTCTTCAGATTCTTTATTATAACCTATTATAGCTACTTTTTTATCTTTATATAAAGGAGCATCACATGTTGCACAGTACCCAACACCTCTACCTAAGAATTCTTCTTCACCTTTTATAGGTTTTCCATATTCTACACCAGTTGCTAAAATAACTGTAGTAGCTTCATACATAGAATCTCCAGACATTAATGCAAAATAGTCTCCCATAGAATAAATATTATTTATTCTTTTTTCACATATGTCTATATCTAATTGCTTTATATGGTCTGCAAACTTATTTTTTAAATCTTCTCCACTAATCTCATAAAATCCTAAATAGTTATCAATTGAAGGAGCTTTTACAAGTTTATTACTTAAATTTTCACTTCCAAATAAAATTATATTTTTATTTCTTATTTTTGCATTTATAGCCGCTGATAATCCTGCTGGACCTGAACCGACTATAGCTATATCATATCTCATAATATCACCTATATTTTATAAGTAAGACTCTACCTTAGATTTTATTTGCTCTTTAGGAACGAATCCTATCATTTTATCTACTACTTTACCATCTTTAAATATTATCATAGTTGGAACTGTTGATACACTAAATTGTTGTGCTATTTCTAAACTTTGATCAACATCTAATTTATAAAAATTAGCCTTTCCATCCATTTCTTCTCCAAGTGCTTCAAATACTGGAGCTAACATTTTACAAGGTCCACACCAAGTTGCGAAAAAGTCAACTACAACTACTCCTTGTTTCTCTTCAACTTCACTTCTAAATTCTGATGTTTTTATTATTTTAGCCATTTAAATTTCCTCCTAGCCCTTCTCTATAATTATATTATGATATATTTTGATTTTAGTTATCATAATTTTAGATTTAATTTTTTATAGTACAATTATACCCATAATTTGCTTGATAAATCAAATTTTTATTGTAAATTTACCTATTTTTAGGTATTTTTATTTCAAAAATAGTATATTCACCTTGTTTAGAATCAACATTTATATCATACTTTAAATTTATACTTATCATTTTAGCTATTGAAAGACCAATTCCTGATCCATCTATATCTTTACTTCTTACAATTTCGCTTCTAAAGAATCTATCAAAAACGTAAGGTAATTCATCTTGTTTTATACCAATTCCAGTATCCTTTATGAAAATACTTATATAGCTTTCTTTTTCATTTACTATAATACTAATACTATCTCCCTCATTTGTATATTTAAATGCATTTTCAATAAAAATAAGAATTAGCTGTCTTAACTTATTTTTATCTGTATGTATTATTTTATTCTTTAATTCGCTCTTTACAGTAAATTCCTTATCTTGCATTTCTGCTATTTCTTCATAATTTATATATATTTTATTAATTATATCTTCCAAGTCAGCTTCTTCCATAGTTACTTTATAAATAGAATCTTCTTTTGTTAAAGATAGTAAATCACTTATCATTTTTTTCATTCTTCTAGTTTCTCTCATAGAGTCTGCGATTGTTTCTACTTCATCACTTACAGTATTATTAGGATTTTTTAACATCCCCTCTAATTTAGATGATATTATTGCAATTGGAGTTCTAAGTTCATGAGATGCATCTTGTATAAATTTAGCTTGAGTACTCCATGCTGTTTCAATAGGAACTAAGGCTTTTCTCGTAAGATATATTGCTATAAAGTATGCTACCATTAAAGATATTAAAATTCCTATAACTAAGGAAAGTACTAATTGTTTTAGCGAACTTATTTCGGAATCTATATTTCTTATTATCTCTATAGTATATTTTCCTACAGTTAAATTTAATACTCTAAATGTATATCCATTATTTGACCATGTAAAAAAAGTATCTTGTTTTTCATCTTCTATTTCTGGATATATATTATCAAAATATCCATTATCAGTATAATACCTTACCTTTCCATTTTCATATACATATACAATATTTCTAGGATCTTCTAAAATAATTGGGTTAAAAAAAGAACTTCTATTAAATTGTATTGTTATAGACTCTAACTCCTCTTTTATTTTAGAATCTATATCACTATATGTACGTTCTTTAAAATAGAAAAATATAAATGTTGAAAAAATCAATAAAAATCCTCCTACAACAAATAGATTTATTTTTATTAACCTTCTTCTAGTATCTTCAAACACATTTTTATTTATCATCGAACATATATCCTACCTTGCGCTTAGTCTTTATATATTTATCATATCCATATTTTCCTAGCTTTTTTCTTAAATTGCTAACATAAACTTCCACAATCTCTATAGTTGCATCAGACTCAACACCCCATATCCTATCATAAATTTGTTCCTTTAATAAAATTGTTCCTTTATTAAGCAAGAAATATTCTAATAATCCAAACTGCTTATTTTGAAGCTCTATTTCATTCTCACCTATAAAAACTCTCCTTTTGCTAAGATCTAAATGTAAGTCTTGAAAATATAAACTATTTTTATCATTTAGTTTACCATTAGTTCTAAGAATTGCATAAATTCTTGCTATTAACTCTTCCATATAAAATGGCTTTGTCAAATAATCATTTGCTCCTATTGAAAAAGCACCTACTTTATCATCTAATGATTCTTTTGCAGTTAAAATTATAACTGGTGTTTCTATATAGTTATCTCTCATCTTTTTTAATATATCTAAACCATTTAAATTTGGTAACATAAGATCAAGTATTACTAAATCGTATATCCCTTGATTTATTAAATAAAGAGCTTCTTCTCCATCAGAACAAATCTCACATTGAAAGTGAGAACTTACTTCCTTTTCAATACTTTCTAAAAGTTTTTTGTTATCTTCTACTACTAATATTTTCATTGAACCCTCCACCTATTACTTCTTAAATTACATTATATACCTTTATATAAAATATTTTAATATATAATTATTTAAAATTAAATAAAGGTCAGTTTTAAAATAATTTATTTTAAAACTGACCTTTTTATTTTAGTTTTATTCAAAGTGATTATTGGAGTAATCTTGTAATATGCCTACAAAATCTTCAATACTTATATCATCTTTTGATTTGTCTGACATTTTTTCATAATACCAACTAGCAAATTCCTGATTAGCTAATAAAGAATTAAGTTTTTCATAATCTAAATTTTTAAAATCATGATTATTATCATTCATAAAGTTATACCCCCTTGTTAAGATATAATTTATTATTTATCTTAATCATAATTTTTATACATTTAGTATTTGCTAATCTGAGCTTCCTTAGATTCTAAATCTATATCTATATTGGATTTTGTATCTACATCATCATAAATATATCCAATTAATTTTATTTCTTCTGTGTATTTATATGATTTTATAGTAATTTCAGCTTCTTCTAATGGTTTAAGTGCAGAATAAGAAGATTCATGATTTATTTTTATATATTCTCCTTTTTTATTAATTTCTACTATCTTTAAGGTTATATTACCCAAATTTTTAGAAGAATTATTTTTCATTTTAACTACATATGTATCTCCATCATTAGACTCTTCGATTTTTTCAATATCTGAAAATGATAAAACTTCATATTCACCACTCTCAACTACTTCATTTGACTTTTCACTTACCTTTACACTTCCATCCTTCAAATTTACAACTACATCATTATCATTTGTTGTATACGCATATGAAGTTATATTTATACCTTCACTTGCTTCTTTAACTTTAAATGTAGCTTTAAATACATCACCCGGTAGTAAGGTCATATCAAGAAACATCTTTGATTCAGATATTATTTTACCATCATTATCTAATTCATTATATATTATCCAAATATCAGATATATTAAAATCTGATACGTTTTTTATCTTATCTATAATCATTCCATTATTTTCTTTATTATGTATTTGACTAATATTTATTTCATCTATTGATAATGCTTTAGCTTTACTTTTTTCAATTAATGTTCCGTTTAAAGTAACCTTATTATCATTTTCAATATTATTTTTATTGCATGATACTAATCCAATTATACTTACTACTAATATAAATATTATTAGTATTGATTTATTGAGTATTTTAATCATATTTTAATGCACCTCATATTTAGTATCTATTTCTCTGTTATTAAACTTATAATAAATTTTTATATTCTTTCATAAAATCCTTTAATGCTTGAGTTATTATTTGCTGTTTAGTAAATGATGAATTACTACATAGCCTTTCAAAGTCTTCCCATGTATTTTTTTCAACTTTTATACTTGCAGTTTTTAATTCTTTTAACTCTAGTTCTTCAATTAATATATCCTTTTTCTTAGTTGTTTTTTTAGGTTTCATCGATTTATAATCTTTTACTTCTAAATACCAATCATATACCTCACATATTTTGTCCAAATCTTCCTGAGTTATATTAATTTTTCTATCTTTTTTAGGCTTTGAATTTCCTTTAGTAAGTTTATTTTTACTAGATTTACCTTTATCATTTACATTTTTATTTATTTGCTCAAATGATATTTGAGTTTCTTTTTTCGAATTTATTTTAGGTTTTGATATTTTAATATCTTTCTCTAAATTAGAATTGTAAGAAACATATTTTCCATTTTCAGACTTATATCCCATCTTGTTTAAGAATTTTCTTAAAGTAGTTGTACTAATTCCAATATCTTTAGCTATATTTTCAAAGCCTATATTTTTATCCTGAAGTTTTAAAAACTTGTCCAATCTTTCGTTACCTTTCATTTGTTCCTCCGTATGTCAACTTCACATTTATGTATTTGTAAATGTTTTCCTAATTATTTTGTAAAATTTTATTTCAATATACATCCAACATAATAATGTTAATGTATTATATCTATTCAATACTTACATATATAATAAATATAATACATTAATATTATTACTATAGCAAATTTATTTTAAAAATAAAAATAAGCGGTATATATAACCGCTTATTTTTATTAATCTCCAACTCCAAAATCTGTATTATTATAAAGAATGTCGATTTTAGGATTATCATCTAGGTATTTATATTTTTCTACAAACCATTTTACAATCTCCTCATCTCTTCTTATACTGGTACTATTATTCACAAATACATTTATAGTTGCATGTTCAAAATTATTTAATATTATTTCCATATCTTTATCTATCATTTCTTTTGTTTGACCTACCATACCAACTAACATACATGGTGAATCAAAATGATTTTTTAACTCTTCTACTGTTTTAAACCTTGCATTTTTATTTAAAATTATATTTCTAAAATCATAATCAAAAGTTTCTACACCTATTTTAAAAATTATAGGCACTCCAAAAAAATCTCTCATTTCATTTAATTTATTTCTATAGCACCAATGGCTTTCTAAAAAAAGCTTTTCTATTTTTTTTTCATTTATTATTTCCTTTATTCTACTTAAAGTTTGTTTTGGAAGTTCAAAGCAACTTCCTGAATTTATAACTTCTAATACTTTATACTTTCCAGTTATATTACTTAAAACTTCAAAGTTAACTTTATTTATTTCATCTTCTATTGTAGAATTATCTTCTATATAATCACAAAAAGCACATTTCCCCCATATACAAGGAAATCCCTTTAATAAAACTATTTCTCTTTTATTTTTATTTTCTATAACACTATATCTATCCATAAAATATCTCCTTATTTGCTTATGCTAAAAGATGTTTTTAAGCTTTTAGGCATTACATTCATAGCCAAATTAACTAAAATTACACCTAATAACTTATCTATATAATCAGTTACTATTTGAGTTAAAAATATATTGCTAAATAAATTTCCTACACTTAATACCTCTAAAACTTGAACAATATATGCTGAACCAGATGATGTAACTCCTCCAAATACTACAGCTGCTACCATTGCACTTATTATTGAAGTTGGAAGAACAAATATAAATGTTCCAATAGGAGTTTTCTTTCCTTCTAGCATTCCTTTTTTAAACATAATCCCTGCAAGTAATCCTGTACTAATTTGTACTGGTGCAAAATAAAGAGAATATATATCAAAAGTCATTCCACTAACTATACTACCAAGAAACCCTGATATAACAGCATACTTAGGACCTAGAATTGCAGCAATTAAAATAGTACCAATTGAGTCTAAATATATTGGAAGTTTAAGACTTAAAGCTATAAATGCACCAACTACATTTATAGAAATACCTAAACCTACAAGTGCAATATTTTTAATAGATGTATTTTTCATATTTATATAACTCCTTTTACTGAATCTATAATATTTTCATATCCTTTAAATAACCTTTTTAAAAACATATACATAAATTTCTTTTCATCAACTTCGGTTAAAATAAAGGCATTTTTTTCTTTCTTATAAAAATCAAAAGAATCTACTATAGATTGCCCCATAGCTATTCCATCTTCTACAATTTCCACAAAAGACTCAAAACCATTACATATGCTTCTATCTATAAAATATGCAACTGCCAATGGGTCATTTATCACACATCCAATTATACCTTCTTGCTCCCAATGAAAATCTACATAGAATCTAGTAATTTCAGTTATATATTTTGCTAGTCTACTATCAAGCCTATTTATAAACTCTATAATGTTTGGTGTAAGTACGATTTTTCTAGTTACGTCTAATCCTATCATATGAATTTGTTTAGGTAAGTTTTTATAAACATAATCTGCTGAATGAGGATCTACCCAATAATTAAACTCTGCTACAGGAGAACAATTACCATGAATTTTAAAAGCTCCTCCCATAGATACAAACTCATCTAAATTATCAAATGCTTTTTTATCTTTCATAATAGCCTTTGCTATATTAGTCAATGGGCCTAAAGCTATTATAGATACATCTTCATTTTCTCTTAATGTTTTTATTATAAAATCTACGCCATTTTTATTTATAGGTATATCTTTTATTCTCTCATAAAAGTTTTCTCCAATTCCATCCTCTCCATGAGTATCTTGAGCTGTTACTAGCTCTCTTTTTAGAGGCTTTTCTTCTCCTATATATACTGGTATATTTAATGAAGAGCACATCTGAAGTGCTTTTAGAGCATTTTCAGCTCCTGTTGAGGCTACTACATTACCGCTACATGTAGTTATTCCTAGTATTTCTAGCTCTGGTGAGTTTACAGCTAGAAGAATTGCCAGCGAATCGTCTATTCCTGGGTCACAGTCAATTATTACCTTTCTTTTTTGCATTGCAAATTCCTCCTAAAAAATAATTTAAAGGAGAACCATATAACTTTTACAACAAAAGTTATATCTAAGGATACAACTTATATACTGCCAATATATAAATACCTTAGTTTTTTATACTTGGAGGTTCTCGAACAAGTCCCAGTAAAAATTAGTTATATCTAATATCTACTAGTATTATATATTCATAAACATTATATCATACAATATAAACTTTACAAATATTTTGTTAACTAACTTTTAAAATAAGTATTTTCGACATTTTTTGATTTTTTTTAACTTTTTTTTATAAAATCTATTTACTTTTATAAAAAGATACATTATAATCGTTATTAATCTAACAATTCAATTTTTATTAAGTGATTGAATTGAAGGAAAACAGTATCATTAGGACTTATAAAATATATAAATCAGGAGGTAATAAGTATGATACAAATATTAACAGGTACTGCTTTATTATTAGTAGTATTAGCTTTATTCACATTATTTAGTTACAAAGCACCACAAGGTATGAAAGCAATGGGTGGCCTTGCAAACGCTGCTTGTGCAAGTTTCTTAGTTGAAGCATTCCATTTCTCATTCTTTGGTGAAGTTTTAGGAATCAAATTCTTAGAAAATGTTGGGGCTGCAAACGGTTCTTTAGGTGGTGTTGCTGCTGCTACATTAGTACCATTAGCATTAGGAGTTTCTCCAGTTTATGCTGTAATGGTTGGTTTAGCTTGTATGAACTTTAAAATATTACCAGGTTTCATAGCTGGTTACTTAATTTCTTTCGTAATCAAATTCTTAGAAAAGAAAATACCAGCTGGACTTGATTTAATAGTTATAATAGTTGTTGCTACTCCATTAGCTTACTTAATAGGAGATGTAACAAGCCCAGTAGTTAACGGTGTATTATCAACAGTAGGATCTGTTTTAACTGAAGCATCTTCTGCTTCTCCAATATTAATGGGTATAATACTTGGTGGACTTATAACAGTTGTTGCTACTGCTCCACTTAGCTCAATGGCATTAACTGCTATGATAGGTTTAACTGGTGCTCCAATGGCAATAGGTGCATTATCAGTATTCGGTTCTTCTTTCATGAACTTTGTATTCTTCTCAAAAATGAAGTTTGGTTCTAAGAAAGATAATATAGCTGTTGCTATAGAGCCATTAACTCAAGCTGACTTAATATCAGCTAACCCAATACCAGTATATGTTACTAACTTCATAGGTGGTGCTATGTCTGGTGTTATAATCGCTTTAATGGGACTAACAAACAACTCTCCAGGAACTGCTACTCCAATAGCTGGGCTTGCTGTAATGTTTGCTTACAACCCAGCAACAAAAGTTATAATAACAGCTGTAGGATGTGCTTTAGTAAGTATATTAGCTGGATTCATAGGATACGCTATATTCAAAAATTACAAAATAACAACAGCTGACGTAGTTAGAGGAGAATCTAACGAAGCTGCTTAATAAAAAAAGTCGTTATCAATATTGGTAACGACTTTTTAATATTTTATTTTAGTTTCGATTATATCTAAAACCGAATGAGATATTAGGTATTTATAAGTATTAAACATATCATTTCCGTTATTATCATTATCAGTATTCAACCATAATTCTAACGAAGAAACTAATCCTATGGTATAATACCTTGCTACACTTTCCTTAGTCATAATATTAGTTAATTCTGTTTCTTTTATTCCATATTTATCTAAAATTTTATTAAACATATTGTATATACTATTAGATAATATTTCTTTAAATGAATTTTGACCTGTAACTTCAAAAGATCTGCTTATGAACTCCTTATTTTTATCTAAGTGAATAAATATCATTTTTAATGCTTCTAATTCCATATCCTTATCTATAAGTTCATATACATTTTTCATTATATATTCTTCAAAGCAATATTCTAATATTTCATACTTGTCTTTGAAGTAATTATAAAAAGTAGGTCTAATAACTCCAGCTCCGTCTGTAATCATTTTAATAGTTATTTTTTTAAAGGAACTATTCAGCATAAGTTCTTTAAAACTATCTGCTAGTAATTTTTTTGTCATCTCCTTTTTTCTTTCCATGAATCATCCTACTTTCATTTATATTTATAAGATAAATATATTACATTTTCATTTATAAATCTATATATATATTTACTTAAATTACTAATAATTTATTACATGTGAAAAAAGCGTTGATATTAAAATATCAACGCTTTTTAATGGTGCGGATGAAGGGAGTCGAACCCCCACGCCAAAGGCGCCAGATCCTAAGTCTGGTGCGTCTGCCAATTCCGCCACATCCGCAAGATTTATTATACTATAAATGTAGCAGAATTTATAACTTAACGCAACATAATTTAATTGTTTTTTGCTTTTTTTATTAATGTTGCAACTCCTACTCCCATCATGAGTATTCCCAATAGCATTTCCGTATTAGCAAGCATATATGTACGAGGTATAGGTTCTGAATTTATACATCCAACACCTGCAAACATACCTACACTTAAATTAAATGCTTCATTTATAACACTTAATATTTCTTTTAAATTTGTACTAGAAAGATATCCAATTGAAAGCCTTATAGTTTCATCTCCAACTTTAACTCCTATAAATAAATATAATATTGTATATATAATCATAATACTAATAGATGTAACTACTGGAAATAGTGCTCTTTGACCATAACCACATGATATCCAATATATATATGACCCTATTTTAGGAGTTATTTTTTTTAATGATTTCCTTTCAAAAACCTTACCTAAATAGTAGTACTCTGAAGAATTATCTGGTAAGTTATTTTCCTTAAATTTATCTGATAAAGTTTCATAAGTCATATAAATACCTTCATATTCCTGTTTCGTTTTTTCCCTTGGAATTATTTTATCAAAACAAGTCTTTTCATCAAATTTTGTTTTATCTTCATCTGTAAAGTCTAAATCTATAATATAACAACTTAAAGTTTTAAACCCAGATAAATTACAATCTTTAAAATTAATTTTATCTAGCTCACAATTTTTTATTATACATTTTTTCATATAAGTAAGTTGAAATGATGTATTTATTATTTCACATTCTTCAAACAAAGCTAGAGATAAATCACAATTCATAAATTTAGAGTATATATTACATTTATAAAAACTACAACCTAAGTTATCCTTATTATTAAGAGATGGTAATTTTTCAGTTCCTTCTTTAATAAAAGAACAATTTTCAAATATAACTCCACCTTTATAGAAATTACAATTTTCAAATACACAGCCTATAAAGTTACAATCTTTGTATTTTATATTTTTAAAATTACAATCTATAAATTTCGTACAAAGTATATCTTTACTTTCTATAATCCTAAAATCTGCCTCATCTAAAATACCATCTTTTCCAAATTCAATACCTTCAAAATTTTTAAAACTATACTCTTTGCAAGGAGTATAATCCATTACATTCTCCTTGTTCTTTAGTATATATTTCATTATATTTTCATTATTTTTTTTTCTATTTATTATTTGATTATTGATAGAATGTCGTTCTTCTTTAAAGTTTATATATGCCATACGTAACTCCTTATAACGTTAAAAAAACATAAGTTTAAGGGATTAGTTAAAGTAATAAAAACTAATTGTAATTTATTATATAAATAATCCCCTTTAAATTATATTCTATCTATTTTATATATTTTATATTCTACTTACTCTACTTTCTTTCCTAAAACTTGAATACCAATAAATAATGCTATTATTGATAACGGTAATACAATATATATAGACATTCCTAAACCTACTGGTATATACCCAAATATAATAGTTATTACAGCTGTAAATAAGGCATATGGCAATTGAGTTTTTACATGGTTAATATGATTACATCCAGCTCCCATTGATGATAATATTGTTGTATCTGATATTGGTGAACAATGATCTCCAAATATCGCTCCTGTTAATACTGCACTTGTACTTACTATTATAAATGACATTTCTAGATTCATAGAATATGCTAATGGAATTGCTAATGGCATAAGTATTCCCATTGTTCCATATGATGTACCTGTTGCAAATGATATTATAGCTCCAAGTAAAAATATTATAGTTGGTAACAAAAATGGAGGAATTGCATCGGATAATAAGGTAATTAAATATTTTGCAGTACCTAATTCTTTAATTACAGAACTTAATGACCATGCACATACTAATATAACACAAGTTATTAATAAACGTTTAAGACCTTCCATCCATATATCTATAGCTTCTGAAAAAGTAAATATCTTCTTAGTTGTTGCCATAATAATAGCAATTATACCTGCAAGTAATGATGATTGAAAAAGTGCTATTGAAGCATCTGATGCACTAAAGGTTTCCCTTATCGCTACAAATGATATTGGTGATTCTTTGAGTAAATTAATTAATGCTTGACTATCTCCTCCTATAATATTTTTATATCCACTAAAATAAAAAGAAAGTAACGCTACAACTATAAGTACTCCTATTGGTAATATTGCTGTTGACATGCTAGGTTTTAATCCTTTTTGATCTAAATGTTTTATACCTTCATTTGAATCGGATATATCTATACCATGTTCAGAACTTATTATACCTTCTTTTCTTGCTTTAACTTCAGCCTTTCTCATAGACCCAAAATCTTTAAGTAAAAGTACACTTATTACTATAAAAAAAAGGATTAGTATATTATAAAATCTATAGGGTATAGTTTGAACAAATACGCCAAATGCATCAGCATTTACTCCTATTGTACTAAATGCATCCTTAATAAGACCAAGTTCCATACCTATCCATGTTGAAATAACTGCTATACCTGCCACTGGAGCAGCTGTTGCATCAACTATAAACGCTAATTTTTCTCTAGATATTTTCATTTTGTCAGTTATAGGTCTCATCATTGTTCCAACTATCATTGCATTTGCATAATCATCAAAAAATATGATAAGACCTGATAACCAAGTAATAATTTGAGAACTTCTTCTATTTTTAGCTCTTTTAGATAAACTTTCTGCTATTGCTTTAGCTCCTCCCATTTTAGTTACTAAATTAATTAATCCTCCTATAGCTAAAACTTGGAGTATTATTCCTGCATTCCAAGTATCTGCTAAAGAAGTAACCATTCTATTTATAACATCAATAAAAGCATCAACTATTCCATAAAATATATTATTTCCAGGAATAGTTAGTAACAAACTGCCAGAAATAATACCTATAAATAAAGATGCTATTACATTTCTTGTTAAAAATGCTAATATTATGGCCACTATCGGAGGAATAAGAGTTAATACCTTGTATTTTTGAGCATTGAAATAACCTACGTCTACCTCTGCGGCTAAACAAATACTTGGCATCATAAGTAAAACAAAAAAAGCTATGATAACAATCCACTTATTCCTATTTTTCATAAAACACCTCCTTGTACATATTAAAAGTACAATATTGTTAATGTATTAATATTACTCCATTATATTCAAAAAACTAAGGAAAGAACCTGTCCTTTATCAATTTATTTTTGCACATAAAAAATTCCACAATTATGTAGCTATTATTTAATACTACACAATTGTGGAATTTTTATTTTATATCATATTATACACATTCTTCAACTATATCAACTTTTCTTCCGAATATTTGTACACCTATAAATACCGCTACTATTGCAAGTGGTAGTACTATGTATACTGGTATACCAAGTCCAGCTGGTATATATCCAAATACTACTGTTATTAATGCCGTAAATAAGGCGTAAGGCATCTGTGTTCTTACATGATCTATATGATTACATCCTGCTCCCATTGACGATAGTATTGTAGTATCTGATATAGGTGAACAATGATCTCCAAATATAGCACCTGTTAATACCGCACTTGTACTAACTACTATAAATGACATATCTGGATTTATAGAATTAGCTAGTGGAACTGCTAATGGCATAAGTATTCCCATTGTTCCATATGCTGTACCCGTTGAAAATGATATTATAGCTCCTAATACAAATATTAAACTAGGTAATAAGAATGGTGGGAATGAACCTGATAGTAATTTAATTAAATATTTAGCTGTTCCTAATTCCTTTATTACTGAACTTAATGACCAAGCACATATTAATATAACACCTGTTATAACTAATGTTTTCATACCATCTACCCAAACTTCTATAGCTTCTGAAACTGTAAATATTTTTTGAGATACCGCCATTACTATAGCTACTACACTTGCAAGTAATGCAGACTGGAATAACGCAACCGATGCATCTGATGCACTAAATGCTTCTCTAATTGATACAAATGATAATGGTGAATCACTAAGCAATTGTATTAAACTAGCATCTTCTCCACTCATTATAGAACTATATCCACTATAGTAAAATGCTATTAATGCGGCTACTATCAATGTTCCTATTGGTATTATTGCATTCCATATACTTAATTTAACACCTTCTTTTGGTTCTAAATCTGAATGATCGTTTACAGAATCTATTGCAATCTCAGAATCTAAACTTTTGCCTTGTCTAGCTCTTATCTCTGCCTTTCTCATAGGACCAAAATCTTTTAATAATAAAGTTGTTATCACTATAAACGCTAGTATTAGTATATTGTAAAATCTATATGGTATTGTATTTAAAAACACACCAAAAGCGTCTGCTTTTATACCTATTCCATTAAATGCATCTCCTATTAATCCAACTTCAAGACCTATCCAAGTTGATACTATAGCCAATCCTGCTATTGGTGCTGCTGTTGCATCTATTATAAATGCTAATCTTTCTCTTGAGATTTTCATTTTATCTGCTACTGGTCTCATCATAGGTCCTATGATAAGTGAATTTGCATAATCATCAAAGAATACTAAAAGCCCTGCAAACCAAGTTATCAATTGTGTACTTTTTGCAGTTTTGGCTCTTCTTGAAAGGCCCTCAGCTATTGCTTTAGCTCCTCCCATTTTGGCAACTAAATTAATCACTCCCCCTATTGCTAAAACTTGAAGTATTATACCTGCATTCCACGGATCTGCTAAAGACCCAACTGCTCTGTTTACAACATCTAAAAAAGCATTAACTAATGCAAAGTGTACACTTGAACCACTTATATTTAAAATAAAACTTCCTGACAAAATTCCAATAAATAATGATACAACAACATTTTTAGTTATAAATGCTAAAACTATTGCAACTAATGGAGGTATTAGTGTCCATATCCCAAATTTATTTGTATTTATCTGCCCTATATCAGTTTCTGCAAATCCTAAAGTTGATGACATCATAATTATAGTTAATACCATAATAACTATTTTTAAACTTTTTCTTTTCATAATATTTTCCCCCTTAAAATTATTAAGTGAATATATGAGGGTTTGTAATACATTTTTCTATACAACTATAAAAAGCCTTGAGTTTACACTCAAGGCTAAAAATTCTATTAACATGCAATAATACATAGAAATATAATAATTCCTTAAATGTAGCTCACCACAAAATAATTTTGTGACAGTGGTATATATCTTATATATACCCCCAGCTATATAACCTTAAAGCATCAGTTATATGCTTCGGCAATATTTCCTTTTGTAATAAATCACAGTGCTTAACTCATTATTACTACTGATAAATATTGCGCCTCTACCCTTTTTCTATTCACTTGTTTTATATCTTAAATTATATGGTAATTTTCATAATAACGCAATACTTTTCTGAAAATTTTTTATTTTATTTTTATTGATACAATTATTTTACAAGTATTTCTATTTAATTAAGAAGGATTATGTATTTTTATGTATAATTATTATTTTTATACATAAATTTTGTATAAATTCATTTAAATAAAATAAAGGAATGTAATTTTTTTTTATAGAATATAAATTGTCATGAGTTTAATGTATATAATAAATATTTTTAGGAGGAATATATATGTTACTTATATATAACGATAATACAAATCCCTATTTCAACTTAGCTATGGAAGAATACCTATTAAAAAATACTAATGAAGATTTATTTATTTTATGGCGAAACAAACCTTCTATAATCGTTGGAAAAAATCAAAATACATTATCTGAGATAAATATAGATTATGTTAAGGATAACTCAATCCCTGTTGTAAGAAGACTTTCTGGAGGTGGGGCTGTTTTTCACGATTTAGGCAACATAAACTTTACCTTTATCTCCTGCAATAAAAACTCTTTTAGTGACTTTAAAAAGTTTACACAACCAATAATAGATTTACTAAAAACATTAGGATTAAATGCAGAGTTTTCTGGAAGAAATGATTTATTAATTGATGGTAAGAAATTCTCTGGTAATGCTCAGTATAACTACAAAAATAAAGTAATGCATCATGGTACACTTTTATTCTCATCACAAATTTCAGACTTATCTGATGCTTTAAAAGTAAAAAGTATTAAGTTTGAAGGAAAAGGAATAAAGTCAGTTAAATCTCGTGTAACCAATATAAGTAGTCACTTAAATGAAGATATAGATATTCTTGAATTTAAAAATTTGCTTATGAATTATATATATTCTATTAGTTCTAACAATACGTTCTATAACTTAACTAAAGATGATATTGAAAAAATAGAAAATTTAGTAGAAGAAAAATACAGTACTTGGGAATGGAATTTTGGTAATTCGCCTAAATATTCTCTTTTAAATGAGTTAAAATATCCTGGTGGTAATATAGAATTTAACTTAGAAGTTGAAAAAGGATTTATAACAAGGATAAAGTTTTTTGGTGATTTTTTCGGAAAGGATGATATATCAACTTTAGAAGTTCTTTTATGTGGTGTTCGACATGAAGAGCAAAGCTTAAGAGATATTTTTTCTCATATAAATATCGATAACTATTTTTTAGGTGCAGATTCAGATATATTAATTGCTGGTATATTAGGTGCTAAACAAGAAGTTAAAGCTTATTAAATTTAATAAATTTTTATTTAGACTGATATATTATCAGTCTAAATTTATACTTTTTATTCTTTATATTCACTTAATCACATTTATCAATAACTATATTTTTATAATGCATATTCTATTTAAACTTAATTTTTTAAACATAATTATCAATAAATCAATACTTTTTTAATAGTTTTACGAAAAATACTTTTTTCATTTACTTTTTCCTAAAAATATATATAATTATATAGTAACGCAAACAGTTAATATGTACTTTTAGGAGGAATTAATTTTGAAGTATTCTTATAAAGAATTAAAAATGATCTATGATAAAATAAGCCCTTTTGAGTTTAAAGATAAATTAATGGATTTAGCTAAAAATAATGCTATTAAAAATAATGTAAATGTACTAGATGCTGGTCGTGGTAATCCTAACTGGACTGCCGCTACTCCTCGTGAAGCATTTTTTACATTTGGACAATTTGCAGTTAACGAAACACGCTTAACTTGGGACTTAGGTGATTTAGCTGGAATGCCTAAAAAAGAAGGCATTTCTAAACGTTTTTATGATTATATGACCCAAAATAAAAACATGCCTGGAGTATCTTTATTAAAAAAAATAATAGATTATGGTATAAATAAGCTTAATTTTAATGGTGATGAATTTGTATATGAACTAGCAGATGCAATAATAGGAGATAATTATCCATTTCCTGATAGAATGCTACCTCATATAGAAAAAATAGTTCATGATTATCTTGTACAAGAAATGAGGTATGATACTGAAAATGGTGGTAAGCTAAATATATTTGCTGTAGAAGGTGCAACAGCTGCCATGTGCTATATATTTGATTCATTAATGGCTAATGAACTTTTAAGAAAAGGTGATTCAATCGCTATTATGACACCTATATTTACACCTTATCTTGAAATACCTCATCTACCTAGATATAAGTTTAATGTAGTTTATATAAATGCTGATGAAGTCGATGAAAATGGGATACATACTTGGCAGTATTCTAAAAAAGAATTAGAAAAGCTAAATGATAATTCTATAAAAGCTTTATTCCTTGTAAATCCAAATAATCCAGCATCAATAGCTATGAATGAAAATACTTTTAATAATATAATAAATGTTGTTAAAAATTATAATAAAGATTTAATGATAATCTCAGATGATGTATATGGTACTTTTGTGCCTGAATTCACATCTTTAATGGCTATGCTTCCATACAATACACTCGGAGTTTATTCTTATTCTAAATACTTCGGTGTTACTGGTTGGAGATTAGGTACAATGGCTTTACATGAAAACAATGTTTTTGATAAAAAAATAAGTGAACTAAATGAAGAGTTAAAAAGATCTGTAAATAATAGATATAAAGATATGAATGTAAACCCAGATTCTATATCTTTTATGGATAGAATTGTTGCTGATAGTAGACTAGTTGCTTTGAATCATACAGCAGGACTTTCTACACCTCAACAAGTACAAATGGCATTTTTCTCTGCATTTGCATTAATAGATACTGATAACGATTATAAATCACTTAATATTGATATATGTAATAGTCGTAAAAAACTATTATTTAAAGGTTTAGGATTAGAATTAAATGAAAATAAAAATGATGCAGCTTACTACTATCAGTTTGATATAGAAAATTGGGCAAGAATTTATCATGGAGATGAATTAGTTGATTTCTTAAAATCTAATTATGATTTACTTGATGTTTTATATAAACTAGCTGATAAATATTCAATTATCTTATTAAGTGGTGATGGATTTAATGGACCTAGTTGGTCAATAAGAGTATCTTTAGCAAACTTAGAAAGTTCAGCTTATTATAAAATAGGACAATCTATAAAAGAAATTTTAGATTCATATGTAGAACAATGGAAAGAAACTAGCAAAGTAGCTATCGCTCAAAACTAATAAAAAATGTGGATGACTTTTGTATCCACATTTTTTATTTTAACTCAGTATATATACTTTTAAGTATTATTTTTAGGTTTTCCATCCACCAATCAATATTATATAATACAAATTTATCATTTATATCATTCATGCTTATTAAAGTAGCTAAAAACATTCTACAAGTACATATAATTCCTACTTTTAGTAGTGTATCCCAAGTCTTTTGTGTGAATTTATATCCTTGATAACTTTCTATCCTTTCTTTATAGTAATATATAAGATCAATTTTATCTGATTTATAATCAACTGAGCTTATCAAATACCAAAATAAATCTAATGTACAAGGACCACATCCACTATTAGCCCAATCTATAAACCTGATTTCATTATTACTCATATATAGAGCATTATCTGGTCTATAGTCTCCATGTAAAAATGTTTTAGGATAGTATGAAAATTTATTATCTATATGGTTTAATTCACAGTACTCTATATATAGATTCTCACCTAAAAGTTCTCTTATTTTTCTCCACCCATATGAATTTTTTTCTCTAAATTCTTCGCTGATCTTTTCTTCAGTTAAAAAATCATAGTACTCTTCCACGCTAAGTAATGACTTATATTTTATAATATCATATTCGTTAAATTTTGAATGAAATTTAGCTAAATTATCTAAGTATGTATAATAATCTTCGCTATTTTTATCGGCTCCAATATATTCAGACATATCATTCATTAATATTGCATAATAACTATCATTTTTATAATACGCAATATATACATCTTTTATAAATTCTTCAATTTTAATAAAAATACTCTCCTCAAATATTGTAAGCTCTCTACCCTTATCATTACTTACTTTTGCTAGCCAATCCTCTTTTAAATTATTTACTTTTAGATATAATACTTTTTCTTTTTCTTTAGATGTTATTATTAATTTATACATCTTAGATCCAGATAATCCACTCGTGTTTATAGCATATATCTCCATATTATCAATATTATCTATAGTTTTACTTAATACATTTTTACTTAGAAGATCCTTTAATGAGTTTGCTTTATATACCCCCATACTACTTCTCCTTATGTAAGTTTATACACTTTTCTTTATTAAAATTTTTAAATATTAATTAAGAAAGGCTTATAAATAGATTTAATTAAATCTATTTATAAGCCCTAATTTTACTAATTAATAAAAGCATTCATCTCTATCTAAGCTTCTCTATCAAGCTTCTATGAGGTGAAGATACTACAGAAGTACTTATTATAGATCCTGATTCTCCTAATTCATTTAAACAAGACTTAACTGCTGATTTAACAGCTGATACCTCACCTGTTAATATCAAGAAACCTTTTCCTCCAAGACCTTTAGCAATTCTTACTTCTATCAATTTTACATTTGATGCTTTTACAGCAATATCACCAGCTTTTATAGCAGTTAATGCCGATATTGTTTCTATTGCACCAATAGATTTTATACTTTCTATATCTGTAAACCCAGTTAATGCTACTAATACATCTTCATGTATATTGTTTATTACATGATATTCAACTAAAAATATACCAGCAACCTTTTTTCCTGTTTCTACAGAACTTTTTACTGCTCCTACATCTCCAGTAATCAATATCATATATTTTCCTGGACATATAGGATTAGCCATAATTAATTCCACATTAGCAGCTTTTAGCATTTCATCTGCTGTTTCAATACCAATAGGAATACTTTTTATTTCAACAAGACCTATTGCTTTCTTCAATGGTATCCCCCTCTTCTTTGTTTCTAATTATTTAAATGCCATAAATATTATAAAAGATAATATACATATAGTACATGCAGGTGGGTCAACGTGACTATCAACATTACTATTTACATTTTTAACAAAGAAATCTCCTAGTAAAGATGCAACTATAGCAGTTATTATTCCTATCACTAGACTTCCAGACCATACATAAGCGTAACCTGCTGTTATACTTATATGATGTGTTGTAGGTGAAGTAAATCCAGTCTGAGCAAAAATTAATGTTATTGCACTTATTGCAAATACAAACGCTGGATATGATCCTTGTAATACTTCCATAGATATTCCAACCTCTTCATGAAGTATTGCTCCTGTATAGCATACAGCTAAACCAACTACTAATCCTATCATTATGTTATAGACTAATTCTTTTCCTTTAGCAAAGTGTTGTCTAGGTTCACTACCTTCATATTTACCAGTTAAGCCTGATTTACCTATTGCAAATCTAGATATCAAACCACAAGTTGCAACAGTCATTGCTACTGTATCAGTAGGAAGTGAAAGTACACTTGAATATAAAAAATTTATTAATAATCCTAATATCCCAAATAGTCCACCTACTGCTAAAACTGACCAGTCTCCTGTTCCATTTAAAGAATAAAGTATATCAGATCCATTAGTTATTCCTTGAGGTGAAGCAACTGCTACATCTCCTCCACCTAAATTTCCTCCAGCTAAAGTATTATTTTTTCTAGCTGCATAAGCTGCTGCTGCAACACCTCCAGCAAAAGCTACATGTGGGCCAAAGAATGGACCAAAAGCTACATTACCTGTTATTACATCCACACCAGTTCCTAAAGCTATAGCAGTTCCTACAATTGCCACAACACCAGTCATAATAAATGCAGGTAATCCACCTACAGCTGCTCCAAAAGCGCCTCCACCAAATGCCGCAAGTATTGATAAAATACTCATATTACATCCCTCCACTAATTATAATTATATTATTTCTAATATCGCTTATAACTCCATCAACGCTTGAGTGAATATTACTTCCTAATTTATCTTCTTCGACATATGCTATTAAATCCCCTTTATGAACCTTGTCGCCAATTTGTACTTTCGGAACAGCTGGTGCTCCAATATGTTGACTTAAAGGAATTGATACTGATGTTACATTTATTTCTTCTTTTGTTAAAGGTGCTTCAACATTATATGAATTTAATCCTAACTTATAAATTAATTTATTCACCGGATATTTTTTATATGACCTAAATGGATGAACTTTTTCTGGTTGGTTTTTACAAGTATTTTTTATACCATTAAAAGATAGCATTTTTTTTATGGAATTATGTAATTTCCAAGGTTGTAAATCCATAACACATGCATACTCGCATAACCTACATTCACAACATAAGAATGCATTTATAGGAGTAATTTTATCATCACATACACTATTATAACTAGATAGCCTCATCATTTTGTCCGGATATATTCTATGTCCAAGTAAATTTCTTGGACATACTTCACTACAATGACTACAGTGCATACATGCAGACTTAGCTTCTTTTAACATTGTATTTACATCTTTAGTAAGTGATTTAATCAATGAATGGTCTTTTGGGAGCACTATAAGACCTTTAGTTGTTTTTGTTATAGGACTTTTTACATCTGTTATTTTTCCCATCATAGGACCACCATTAATTACTACAAAATCGGTTAAATCGGTTCCTCCTGCTAACTCAATTGCTTCACCTATACTTAAACCAATTGGTAATCTAAGTGTTTTAGGATATCTCACCTCACCTGTTACAGTTACATATTTTTCAGTTACAGGCAAGTTATTATAGTATGCGTCATATATATTTGCTATAGTTTCTACATTAGAAACTATAGCTCCAACATTTAGAGGTATTCCACCTTCGGGAATAATTCTTTTTGTTACTTCATACACTATAATTTGTTCATCACCAGCAGGATAAAAATTTTGTAATTTATGAATTTTTATTCCTTCATATTCTCCTATTATACCTTCTAATGAATTAATCGCTTTTTTATATTTTTCTTTCAAAGCTATAACTCCATACTTTGCTCCCACTTGCTCTTTTACAAGTTTTAGTCCTTCTAAAATTTTTCTACACTCTACATCCATTAGCTGTTGATCAACTCTTAAAAGAGGTTCACATTCTGCTCCATTTACAATTACATACTCTGCTTTAGCATTTAATTTTACGTGAGTTGGAAATCCAGCTCCACCTGCACCAACTATCCCTGCATCTTTTACTAGACTGCACAAATCTTTATCCAATTAACCCACCTCTTTATCTAACATTAAATCCTTCTACAAGTACGCATCTTCTTTTTCTTGTAAATGTTTTAGCTGATGTTAATCCTTCTCCTGTTGGTCCAGCTATTGTAAATGTTGTATGTCCTTCTCCACCTACACCTATACCTGCATATGATGGCCCATTTTTAACAAATATAGTTGTTTGAATAAGTTTTGCCATTTTAGTTAATTTATCAACATTTTTAGAATGCATTATAGCTGTGTGTCTATTTCCATGCTCTACTTCTACTGCAAGATCTATAGCTTCATCTACATCATTAACCCTTACAATTGGTAATATTGGCATCATTAACTCTTCTTGAACAAATGGATGATTTCTATCAGTTTCCATTATTATGGCTTTAACATTATAATCAACTTTTATTCCTAACTTATTAAGTATATATTTTGCACTTTTACCAACAAATTCTGTTTTTATCTTTAACTTATCATTTAAAACTAGTTTTACAAGCTTATCTATAACTTCTTTATCTTTTATTTGATAAGCACCATTTTTATTCATATTAAATATTAAATAATCCGCAATAGAGTCTACTGCTATAACTTCTTTTTCAGCTATACATGGTAAGTTATTATCAAAACTACAACCATCTATTATATCTTTGGCAGCTTTCTCTATATCGGCAGTTTCATCTACAACTGCAGGTGGGTTTCCGGCCCCTGCTCCTATAGCTTTTTTCCCAGAAGATAAAACTAATTTTACAATTCCAGGTCCACCCGTAGCTACTAGTAATTTAACTTTATTGTTACTTATCATTTTATTAGTATTTTCTATAGAAGGCTCCTTAACTGATACTACTAAATTTTCTGGTGCACCAGCTTTTCTAAGCGCTTTATTTATCATTTGAATAGTAAGTTTAGATACATTTTTTGCTCTTGGATGAGGACTAAATACTACTGAGTTTCCTGCAGCAAGCATTCCTATACTATTGCAAAGAAGTGTTTCTGTTGGATTTGTAGTTGGAGCAATTGCCCCTATTACACCAAAAGGTGATAGTTCTACTAAAGTAAGCCCATCATCTCCTGATATAGCTTCACTTTTTAAGTCTTCTATTCCTGGTGTTTTTTCTATAACTAATCTATTTTTTATAACCTTATATTCATATTCACCCATCCCTGTTTCTTCAACAGACATTCTAGATATAAGGTCAATAACTTCATCTTTTGAAAATTCTTCCTTTATGGCTTTTACAAACTTATCTCTATCAGCCATACTACACTTCATATATTCTCTTTGTGCTATATATGCAGCATCTACTGCATCGTCCATATTTTCAAATATACCATCTATACACTCAGAGCATTCTTCTGTTTTCTTTATATCCATACCTTCTATTACTTTTTTTACAACTGTTTCTATGTCTAAACTACTTATATCCATTTAATTACCCCCTGTCTCTATAATGAATTCATTAATGAGTTTATTGCATATTGAGCTATTTCCATGTCTTCTTCTACAGTACCTCCACTTACCCCGATAGCACCCACTATCTTGCCATTAACCTCTATAGGAAAACCACCTCCAAAGATTACAATTCTATTGTCATTACTACTTTGAATTCCATAAAGGCTTCCACTTTCTTTGGCTAAATCAGTTAAATCTGATGTTGGCATCTTTAAAGAAAGAGCTGTATACGCTTTATTTTGTGATATATCTAAACTTGCTAATAATGAATTTTCCATTCTATGAACAAGTATTATATTCCCACCTTCATCTACTGCTGAAAAAACCATAGGTACATTTATTTCTATAGCCTTCTTTTCAGCAAATTCTGCCATTTTCTTTATATTAGCAAGATTAAAGTCTTTAGAAAATTTAGCTTTTAACTTTTTTACAACCTTATTTTTAATAACTTCAACTTCAGAATTATATTCCTCAACTCTAGCAAGGGCATAAATAGCATCAGATAATCTATTTACATACTTAAGTAAAGCATCCCTTACTGGCTCTTCATCCTTTAAAGATATTATTTTTCTTTCTGCTCTTCTAATAATAGTCCTAGCTACATGAAGGGAAGCTGATGCAGGATTTTTTCCTGGGACAACAAATGACGTTTGTTTTCCTACAACTTTAGTACATTCATCAACAATATCCTCTAAAAAAGATACATCTTTTTCACTTATTTTTCCTTGTAGCATATCTAACCCATTTTCATCACTTGCTAATTCTGCTCCAACACTAAATAATCTTTTTTGTATAGAGTTAACATATAACTTTATATTTTCATCCTTCAGTTGAGAATAAGCCAAACCTAACATAGAATTAGCTTCATCTATAGTTCCATAACAATCAACTTTTGCACTACTTTTTTTTACCCTTTTACCACCGTATAAACTAGTTTCTCCTTTATCGCCTGTTTTGGTATATAAGTTAGCCAATGACTTTCACTCCTTAACCATTTACTTCTACTGTATCTACAATAGCTACTACAGCTGAATCTATTGGTGCCTTTTCTCTTTCAAGTATATATCTAGCTGAACTTCCTTTAGAAACTAAAACTATTTCACCAACACCTGCTCCAACTGAATCTACTACAACTTCACTAGTATTAGTTACATCTAAGTGTTCATCTAACTTTTTTATTACTAAAAGTTTAAATCCTATTAGTGCTTCATTTTTAGTTGTTGATACAACAGTTCCAACTACTTTACCTAAATACATATTATATTGCTCCTTATTCTCTAAGTAATTTTATATTCAGTTTTTCTGCTTCATCCCTTGCTAAATCTGTTATCAATGTATTTTGGTTTATAAAAATTGTATTAAATTTTTTATTATCCCAAATATCTTTTCTACTTAATACTTTTTTATCTAACTTTGCAAAACATAATTTTTCTTTAGATTTAGGTATATATTTGCTAGTTGCATTTGATATATTAGTTTTATTTAATGCATTATTTTTATTTGTTTTATATAAATTAAAGCTTTTTAAAAGCATCTTATTTACATTATTGTATAAATTCTCTGAAGAAGATAATCTTATATTGTAATTTCTTAATGCCTCTAAATTTTCACTTAATTTTTTCTTATAAAGATCACTTAAATTATCTCCGTATATAATTTTTCTTTCTTCATTTTCCGGACAACATCCATTTATAGATGCCACTACAGGTTTTCCTAACATTAGAGCCTTTGATATTATATTAGTAACAAGTGTATCACTAATACAATTAGCTATTTTTGCAGCTGAATTTATAGTTAATGTAGGTACTATTACTATACTATTTCTCTGCAACAATTCTTTAATATCATACTTATTATCATTTATTATCTTTTCTACATCTATGGATTTTTTTATATCCTCTTCACTAAGCACTTCTGTTGCTGACTTTGACATAACTACATCAAATTCCCAACCTTCCATTTTTAACTTACTTATAGACTCTATCGCTTCATTGTAACCTATAGTTGCACCTGTAAATAAAAGTATTCCTCTTTTACTCTTGTCAATAATTTTTTCTATTACTTTATCTACAATTATATCAATTATTGACTCAATTATTATGCTTTCCATCTGATTTTTTTGATTCAATTTATTATCACCTTCTATAAATTACAATTCATAGCTATTCCTAAAGGTGTTACTAAAAGAGGCTCTATAGGTTTTATAGTATCAACCTTAGTTTCCTTTTTAAATATTTTTTCAAAATCATCAAAACAACAAGCTCCACCTACAACATATATAGTATCAACATCATATCCTTGTATAAATTTATTTACTATAGATGCCATTTTTTCGATTACAGGCTTAACTATTGTAAATACATCTCTTTCATTTGATTTATCTTTTTTTATTTCTTCTGCTTCTTCAAATGATTTTTTCATAAATCCCGCTAATACTAAAGTCATATGAGTCCCACCAGTTGCTTCATCTGCAGTAAATACAACCTTACCATCTTTTATAATACTAATTCCTGTTGTTCCTCCACCTACATCAACTACAGCCCCATCCCTTATTCCAAGTACAGTAGATGCCGCAGTTGGCTCATCTATAACGTTTATAACCTCTAAATCTGCTGATTCAACTACATTAGCAATTACCTTTGTATTTCCTTCAGTTATTCCTGGGGGTATTGCTGTAGCAGCTTTTGTAAGTTGAACTCCTAAAATCTCTTCAACTTGATTTTTTAAATTTCTAACTACCCTTGTTGCTCCTATATAATCTACAACTATTCCATCTTTTACAACGCTAGATGGATACATTGCACCAGCTATCGGTCTATTATTAGAATCAACAACTGATAAAACAATATTTGCTGTACCTAAGTCAACACCTACTTTTAATTCCCCTTCATAAGAGTTACATTTTTTATTTACTATAAGATTTGAAAATTCTTCAATTAACTTATTACAATTTGTTAAATCCAATATATCACCTATTTTCTGCTTATTATTCTACTATTTTTACTAAATCCCCATTTTTAACATAGCAAGCATTGGCTTCATCCACATCTAAATGCATTTCAAGGTCATATTTATCAGAAACTCTTACAAGTACATTTCCAAGTACAGCACTCCTAATCCCTTTAATCTCTACTCTTACTTCATCTTTATCTTTTATATTTAATTGATTAGCAATTTTAGGAGTCATATGTATATGCCTTAATGCTGCTATTGTTCCTTTTTTCAATTCTATACTTCCTTTTGGTCCTATTATAGTTATCCCTGGAGTATTATCTAATTTACCAGATTCCTTAATAGGAGGTTTTACTCCTAATTTAAAACCATCTGATATGGAAATTTCAACCTGAGTTTCATCTCTTAAAGGCCCTAAAATTCTAACATTTTTAATCTCACCTTTAGGACCTTTAATTGTTACAACTTCATTAGATGCAAATTGACCAGGTTGCTTTAAGTCTTTTATTTTAGTTAACTCATATCCTTTTCCAAAAAGATGGTTTAAATCTTCTCTACATAAATGTATATGTCTATTAGATATACCTATAGGGATTAAAACTTCTTTACTCTCATTTAACTTTTCAATAACCTTTTCTGTTATTAACTTTACTAAAATATCTTGAGATATATCCATTTTAATCACCTTACTAACTTAAATTATTTTATGCTTCAGTTTTTGGTAATATTTTTTCAACATCTGTATGTGGTCTTGGTATTACATGTTTAGATACTAATTCCCCAACTTTTTCTGCAGCAACTGCACCTGCATCAACCGATGCCTTAACCGCTCCTACATCACCTCTTACCATTACTGTTACAAGTCCTGAACCTATTTTTTCATATCCTATTAACATAACATTAGCAGATTTTGTCATTGCATCAGCTGCTTCTATTGCTCCTACTAATCCTTTTGTTTCTATTAATCCCAACGCTTCTCCCATTGTAAAAACCTCCTAATTTTATTTATTATGATCTTCATAGTGAATACAATTTGTTTTCAAGTCTCCTTTTTGTCGTGGACATTTTGGATCTTTGCATAAGTTACATGTATATTCTTCACCATTATTTGAAGAAAGTTCTTCTTCAATATTTTCACTATCATCTGTTTGCATTTCTAAATTATTAATTTCTTCATTAGTATCAATAATATCTTTTATATCTTCTTGTGAAGTATCTTCATATTCAGATATATCTGTTTCTTCTTGTATTTCATTAATTTTTTCTGAAATTTCTTCATTTAAATCATTATTTTCAATTATATTGTTGCACTCCTCTTTACTCTTATCACTTAGTGTATTCTCTTTTAAATATCCAATAGTATCTGAGTTTCTCATTAAAAAGTCTATACCTTCACTTGGTCGAGGTATAACCTTTGTGCTAAATACCTTACTAACTTTATTTGCTGCCACAGTAGCTGCTTCTATAGCTGCTTTTACAGCACCTACATTGCCTTCAATTTTTACTACAGTCATTCCATTTCCTTTAGTCAATTCATAACCAATTAATGAAACATTTGCTGACTTTACACAAACATCAGCAGCTTCTATTCCAGCAGCAAGCCCTACTGTCTCTATCATACCTATTGCTAGTTGAGACATTTAAATACCTCCTTTGATAATAGCTAAAGCTTATATTTCTTTAAATGGCATTTTTATAACTAATCTTGCTGCATTTGCACCTAAAGATCTTATTTTAGTAGAACTACTATTTCTTTTTATAGTAAAAAGAGGGGAATCTTTTTCTAGTTTATTATAATGAAGTACAATTATTTTCTCGTCAATTCCAATTCCGACCCCAAGAGATGATTCTAAACTTGCTTCATATCCACTACTAATTGCACTTTCAATATTTACAGATGATACCTCATATGGTATACCTTCTTCTTCTATTCCCCACAATACTTCTTTTATCTCAGTCTCATTAACTGTATTTTTATCAAAAAAAACCTTTATAACAGGTTTATTATTCAACATACTCTCCATTCTCACACTACTTCACCTCTTCTATTGAAGATAGTATAAGACCTGTTGCAACTGCATTTCTAGGTCCTTCTGTACCTCTGATATTAGCTCTACCTGCAACTACATTATATTGTGATAATGCATCCGTAACTAATTGAGGTACTTCAAAATCTAATGCTGATCCACCTACCAAAACAACAAATTCTATATCTCTAATATTATTAGTTGGACTAACTTCTGATAAAGCTCTTAGAGCATTTGTTACAAATACCTTCTCTTTAGCATGCTTTCTTATTAATTTTATTTTTTCAATAGACATATTTCCTTCAATAGGAATCATAATGTCATCTTTTAAAATAACTACTTTTGCAAATAACTTAGGATTTAATGGTTCTTTAAAAAATTTAACTGTTCCATCTTCATGTCTTAAGTTAAATAAGCTTTCAACTTTAGCTAGTGGATATTTTTTTATATCTTCAGCTAAGTCAAAATCTTCTAACCCTAGCTCTGATTGAATTAACATGGTTACCATATTTCCAGCTCCAGCTAGATGTATAGACTTTATCTCCCCATTTCTAGTAATTATAGATGCATCTGTAGAACCAGCACCCATATCAAGTATAGCCAATGGTTTATTTGTACCTGGAGTTGTTAAAGCACCTCGAATAGCCATATCTGCTTCTACTCCTCCAACTTCTACTAAAACATTTAATTTATTGCTTACTTCATCCGCAATCATTTGCATTTGAAGCTTATCAGCTTTTACCATTGCAGCTATACCAACAGCATTTTCTAAGGAAAACTCTTTTGCAAGACCTCCTTTTACGCTCTGAGGTACAAAAGTATCAACCGCTAATAAGTCCTGTATTTTTATTAAATCAGGATGCTGATTAGTAAGTTGACTCATTACGTGTCTAACTTTTTCTAACATTCCACCTGCATTAGTTCCTGGTTCACCTTTTACATCACAAATTTTATTTACAGAATTAATAGCTTGCATAATTTTTTCTGCACCTTGGTCAACATCAACTCTAGACTTTTTAGTTTCTCCAATTATTTCTATAGCTCCTGCAGGTATACGTCTTTCTTTAACATCACCTTTGGGAGTTTTAATAACTACTGCAGATCTATTTCCAATTAATGCTCTAGCTATTGGAACAATATGTTTAGTTTCATCTGATGTTAAATCAAATAAAGTAGCTATTCCATATGGATTAGAAAGAACCTCTATAACTCTTCCTACTTGAGCAACCTCTATTGCTGCTTTCATTCCAATAGGTACTTTATCTACCAAAGATACTTCATCTACTATAGGAATTTTATGTTCTAATCTATTATTAATTAAAACTCCATCATCCTTTTTAACTATAGCTCCCTTTATATTAAGTCTATTACTATTTTTATTTATTAAATTGGCAGCATATTCAAAATCCACATCAGATGGCACAACTACAATTATAGATTCTTCATCTTTTATATTTGAAATATCACTTATCAAAGTAGTTATTCCAACACCTACACCTTCACCTCCAGGTGTATTTGGATTATGGCCAATCATAGTAGACTCAGTTATAATAGTTTCAGTTATAGTTTCCATAGCTACATCTCCAATTACAGGAGCTGCTTCATTAACCCTTATTCGATTTAAATCTTCAATACTAAGCCCAACTTTATCTAAGGACTGCTTCAATGATTGAAACAGTCCATTAATATTTCTTTTAGTTCCCTTAATTCCTGTAGTTGGTACTATACCACTAGATAAAAACTCAATATTTTTACCATCTATCTTAGCTAGAGCCACTTCAGTAGTAGCATTCCCTATATCTACACCAGCTACTATTTCCATAGCAAACCTCCTTAAGTTAAAATATTAAGCTTTAAGTCTTCCTCTTTTTTCATAAACCTCTGCTGCTTCTCTAACAAAATCAGCATTTACCTTGCAACCATATTTAGTTTCTAATTCATCTGCTATATCTAGTAATTCTGATTTAGTAGATCTATACGGTCTTAGTGCATTATATATCTCAAGTATTCTTTTATCTGGAACTGCTATAAGCTCAGCTGCTCTTCTTAAGTTTCCTGCAAAAGCATCTCTACCAACAGATTCAGCAACTTGCGCTTGCATTTCTAAAGTTTCTGGTGATATTCTCATATCTTCAGGCTTTAATTCTCCTGATATAACTTTATCTAAAGTTAACTCTTCAAGACCTTTTCCTGATTGAGATTTAATTTTTTCCGGTATTTTTTCACCTAAAGGATAATTTTCTTTAGTTACTTTATGACTGCAACATTCTTGTTTATCCTTAGGAGCTTCTTGACCCATAGTTTTTAAAATTTCTTCAACAATTTGTTTTATTAATACTTCTTGACTCATATTGTCACCCCCTATTTATTTAAACTCAATTTTTAATTCTTGAGGTTTTTTATTTCTATCTGCATACTCAGTTTCTTTTATATGAAGTAATGCTGCTATTGCTTGATACTTCGGTCTTGCCATTTGATCATTTTTTACTGGTACTGGAGTTGGTGATTCATTTTTAGCATACTTAGCAGCATTTTTACCGATTGCTCTGTATGTATCTAGGTCTATAAGTGGAGCTTGAGAGAATAACTCTAAGTTACTAAGAGGGAATAAATCTTTTTGATGTATTACAGTAGTTCCTTTAGATTGTATTCCTATACCTATTCCTGAGCCACTAAGCTCTGCTGCATCATGAGCTATAAAACAAACATCTGATGTTCTATATATTTTAGCAAATCTATAACTTAAACCTTCTTCTTCTATACCTGCTATAATTTCTTTTAAAACTTTTGCATGCTCTACACCTATTATAGTCTTAGTTTGATGTGTACCAAATGCAGGAGCTAAACCTATAACAACTTCATCCGATCTATTACTTGGTACAAAATCTCCTACTTCAGTTATAACCAAAGAACTTACTTCTTGTGGAATTTCTTCTATTTTAGCAGTTCTTACAGGTTTTTCTGTTTCTGTTACTTCCTCTCCTGCCATTTCTTTTAAAACTTCTTCTATAACACTTTTTAACATTCTTTCATCTATTGCCATCTTTATCACCTCTTTCTTAATAATCTTCTGGGCTTTTAGCATTAGTTATATTTTTTATTTCTTCCCATCTTTCCCCTTCAACTTGGTATCCAGTTTTTGGCCCATTGTAAGTATTTGGGCAGTTTACAGCACTTTGAACTTTAAAATCTTTATCAAGTATAGCGGCTGTGTGTAAATAGTCTCCAGCTACTTTTTGCTTAGTTAATCTAAATACACTATTAGCTACATCTTCAAATCCAGCTCTATAAAGAGCTTTTATTATATCTACTCCAGTAACACCCCTTGCCATCATTTCTTCTGCAGCTTTTAAATCTTCAACTACATTTCTATCTGGCATATCTTTACTACCATGAGCATAAGTTGCAGCTTCTACTTCTTCATCAGTTATTTCTGTAAGGCCAAGTTCTTTGAATAATCCTTGTATTGCTCTTGCTGCTTTATTTCTTACTCTTATAACATCCTCTTCAGCAACTGGACGAAGGCCTCCATCTATCTTTAAATCTCTTTGAATTATATTCCAGTCATCATAATCTTCTGCATCCCAGTTAGAACCTGCAAACATATTATCATAGTTAGGTGTTGCACTATATCCAGAGCATATAAAATCAGTACCTGGTACCATTTGCATTAAAGAACGAGCAACTCTTCTTAAATCAGAGTGAGTAAATGTTTGGTCATTACTTGAAGCACACTCTAGGTCAAGCATTGCTGCTATTAGATTTTCTGCAAGTATTGCTCTTATACCACTTGGAACACCTGCAGGAACTCCAACACAACTTACTGAACCATTTTGTATTCCTTGAACTCCACAACCTTTAGTTACATATAAGCATCTAGCTTCTAAGTACAGCATTGACTTACCTTCAGCATATCCCATTTGAACTTCTGATCCTGTTCCTGAAGTAAATCTCATTTTTAAACCTCTTGAAGCATATGAAGATGCTAAGAATCCCTTAGACCAAGGCGTATCATCTCCATCCATAAATACCGGCTCTGTTCCATAAACTGAAACTGTTTCAGCATATGCAGTAAATCCTTTCATACCTAATTCAAGTTCTGTTGCTTCTTCAACAGCACACTGAGTAAGTATACCTGGTCTACCAACTTGTGCACCAACCATTATAGCTAATGCATTAAATGGAGCATATCTGACTATACCAACTGTAGTTTCTTGCTCATCAAATCCTCTAAGTGCAGCTTCTGCTGCATCTGCTGCTATTTGTATTGGATTATCTTTTACATTTGTAACATGGCACTGATTAGATGGTGTTTGTCTTGCCCTCATCTTAGTCATTGACATCATCATCTCAAGTACATTCATTTGAGATACAACTTCAGTTATTTTTGCTGGAGTCATAGCAGTAGTTAATTCTACTATTTCACTCCTTGGAACATTTATATCAACAAGCATTCTTGCTAATTGTAAAGAATCCATCTTCATAACTTCTTCTGTTTTTTCTAAGTTTATAGCATGATCAGCTATAAAATAATCAAGCATATCAAAGTCTTTTCTTAATTTTCCATCTAACTCTACAACAACTCCATTTTCTAATTTTATACTTGGAGTTGGATCATTAGGTCCTTCCATTGCTATTAAACCAACTTCTGGCCACTCTTTTACGAAACCATCTTGATTTACTGGTCTATTTGCTAATACTTCAAAACGTTTAGATTTCAAAAAACTCACTCCCCTCTAACCTAATTAAATTTATATATATGGTACTGTAGTTGAAACTATATCGTCACTTCCTAAGCTTCCTAATACTTGTTTTCCTACATCTCTTGCAGCTATTATCGCCTGTCTTACAGCTCCAGAATCTCCTGAGAATGTAAGGATTACCTCATTTGAAAAACTTGTTCCTCCGTTACCAGGTGTAGAATATCCAACTATATCAACATTTGCAGCTTTTACAGCAGTATCTGCTAATAATACTCCTATAGCAGCAGGAGCTCCAACTGTTATACCAAAAGATTTTCCTATTGGTGCCCCAAAAGCCTTGTTTAAAGCGTAGCTAGCTCTTGCAGTATATTGGAATTCTAAATGCCCTGCATCAGTTCCATATACATCTCCAAAAGTTCTATTTAATTCTTTTAATGTAACCTCAACTGCTCTTCTTGCATCTGAAACATCTTCTGCACCAAATATAATTAAAGACCCATGTCCTGCTCCACCTTTTGTATCTCTTGGAAGTTCAATTAATACAATTTCACTATTTGTTGCTTTTACGGCTTCATCTGCAGCAAATATATGTGGTCCTGCACCTGTTCTACCACCAACTATACCTATTGATCTAAACTTTTTATCTATGTTCATTAATTCATGTAAATTATAGTCTACATTAGCAATTACAAGTCCTATAGTATCACCTATAGCTGTTCCAACAAACTCAGTAAGTCCACAACCGCTTATATTAAATCCAGTACTTTCTTCAGCTACTGAAGCTTCGCATTCTACTACTTCTTCAGCTACTGGAGTATCTCCCATTTTTTTCATAACTTGATCCATTATTTTTGCCATTAAATCTTCATTCATATTACTTTCCTCCTTATAACCCTAATAATTAAATTTCATGTGGTAATATTTTTTCAACATCTGTATGTGGTCTTGGTATTACATGTATAGATACTACTTCTCCAACTTTTTCTGCAGCAACAGCTCCTGCATCAACTGATGCTTTAACTGCTCCTACATCACCTCTTACCATAACAGTTACAAGACCAGAACCTATTTTTTCATAACCAATTAATGTAACATTTGCTGATTTAACCATTGCATCTGCAGCTTCTATAGCTCCAACTAAACCTTTAGTTTCTATCATACCTAAAGCTTCTTTTTGCATGGTTACCCCCTTCCTAGGACTATTAAATGAAATCCTACACCATTAAAATTTTATATTTTTTTGTATATGCATATTATTATCACATACATCTTAATTAAATTTTATATTAATATTAGGGACAATTTCTTAACTTGTTAGTGCAAATTTCCATCCTATTTTAACTTTAAATAACTAAAATTTACTCTTGAAATCATTTTCCTATTATGAACTATAAAAGATTTATTTTACTTTTAATTATTTTTTATACTAAATATATACTTTTATGTTCTAAACTATAAATTATTGATATCTATGTGTAAATTTTTGTTATTTTATTTTTTATGGATAATCTTAAACTATAATAATTGTATAAAATTTAACATTTAAATATATATCTTAAGGAGGTATCATAATGAATGAAATAAATGCATTTTATATAAATCCTAAAATATCCTATGGTGAAAATTCACTTTGCTCTCTTAAAGAGTTTGGATTCACTAGGGTTTGTATAGCTACAGATAAATTTATGACTGAAAGTAAGTTAATACATAAAGTTACTGATATATTAGATGAAAATAATATTGACTATCATATTTTCGATGAAATAACACCTGATCCATCTACGAATATTATACAAAATGGGCTTTCTCATATAGTAAATCTAAAGCCTCATGCTTTAATTGCTGTAGGTGGTGGATCTGTTATAGATGCAGCTAAAGCTATAATGTATTTTTGTATTCAATTAAAAAAGAATTTTATAGATGAAGATAAAATTGAAAAACCATATTTTATAGCTATCCCCACTACTGCTGGAACTGGATCTGAAGTTACAAATTTCGCTGTTATTACTGATAATAATAGCAAATCAAAAATTCCCTTAAGAGATGATATTATGCTTCCTGATGAAGCAATTCTAGATCCTAAGCTAACAGCTTCAGTACCTAAAAATATAACAGCTTCAACAGCTATGGATGTGTTAACTCATGGTATTGAGAGTTATATTTCTACAAATAACAATATTTTTTCTCAAATGTATGCACTAGAATCTATAAAGCTAGTGTCTAATAACCTTTTGAAATGCTATAGAAATTTGAATAACTTAGAATATAGAAGCAATTTACAAATAGCATCCTGTATGGCTGGTATAGCCTTTAATAGTAGTGGTCTTGGAATAACTCATAGTATTGCTCATAGTATCGGTTCTGAATTTCATTTGCCACACGGCCTTTGTAATGCGATTATTTTACCTTTTGTAATAGAATATAATGGAAAAGATAAAAATACATGTAACAAATATCTAAAAATATTAGACTCAATAGGTTTATCTAATGTTAGTATAAAAAATGCTCCATTAATTTTGAAAACTTTTATAATTGAAATTAATAAAGCATTAGAAATACCATTAGACCTAAAAAGCTTAAATATATCTAAATCTCAATTTAAAAATTCAATTGATAGTCTAGCACAAACAGCTTATAAAGATATCTGTACTTTAACTAATCCAGTAAAGACAAACATAAATGATTTAAAAAGTTTAATACAATCACTTTATTAGAATAAAAAAATAAGCCAGATGATATGTCTTTTTTCAAGACATTCATCGGCTTATAGATTAACTAATAATTAAATTTTCATTTAAGTATCTCTCTCTATATTCACTAGGAGTTATACCTACTTTCTTTTTAAAAACTTTACTAAAATAATTTGATTTGCTATAAGATAGCTCTATAGCTATGTTTGATATTGGAATACTTTCATCTTCTAACATTTCTTTTGCTATATCAATTCTTATGTTAGTTAGATATGTTATAAAGTTAACTCCAGTTTCTTTTTTAAAAATTTTACTTAAATAATGTGGACTAAGATTAACATAGCTAGCAGCATCTTCTAATGTTATATTTTTATTTATATTTTTTTCTATGTAATTCAAAGTTTCCTTTACATAATTGTTTGATGGATTGTCTTTTGTTCTAATTGAATCAAGTACGTCACTATATTTAATCTTAGAGGTTTTATCAGTTAGTATGTATTTTAAACTTTCAATTATTTTTTGGGGTCTAATTGGCTTAACTAAATACTTATTAACACCTATATCTAGAACTCTATCTTTTATATGCAAATCATCATATGCTGTTGTTATAATAATATTAATTTTATTAAACTTAGATTTTATATATCTGCATAAATCTATTCCATTAATTCCAGGTATATTTATATCTAATAATATTAAGTCTAAATCAAATTTATCTATTATTGCTCTTGCATCTATTCCATTTATAGCTTCTTTTATATTTATATTATTTTTAAATTCTTCTTTTATAATTGATTTTATTCCTTCTCTTGATAAATATTCATCATCAACAATTAAAATATTATACATATATAGCCTCCTTATCAATTGGTAACCTTATTTTTACTAATGTACCATTGTTTTTTATATCCTCAGTGCTATATATTTGTAATTTATATTTATCTCCATATAAGTAGATTAACCTTTTATTTATATTATAAAGTCCTATACAATCTTTATTTTTTAAGTATTCATATCCAGATAATATGTTTTCTATTTTCTTCTTACTTATTCCATCTCCATTATCTTTTATCTCGATTATAAAGTCTTTATCTTTCTCATATGCATGAATATTTATATATCCACCAGATATTCTAGGTTCTACAACATACTTCACAAAATTTTCGACTATAGGCTGTAATATCATATAAGGACATTCTACATTGTAAAATTTTTTTTCAACATCTATATCATATTTTAGCCTTTCTCTAAATCTAACTTTTTGTATTTTTAAATAATTTTCAATATAGTACAACTCATCTTCTAAATATGCAGTACTAGAATTATCTTTTCTCAAACTATATTTAATCATATCAGAAAAATTATAAACAAGATCTTCTGTTTTATAAGCTTTCTCTAAACGTGCCATATTAGCTATACTATTCATAGAGTTAAACATAAAATGTGAATTAATTTGGTAATGTAAAGATTTCAGCTCAGCTTCTTTTAAATCTCTTTCTAATTCTATTCTTTTATTTTCTTCTTCCATTAATTTAGTTGTTTTATTATTTAATTCCTCTTTTACAACTCTTAAAAATTCGCTATCTACCATATATTTAGACATTTGATAAATTAAATTTGCTGCATCTTCCACATCTTTATAAGTTTTAACTTTTATATCTTCATATGCTTTATAAATTTCTTTACTATTATTCCAATTTGTATGTCTACCAAAATCACCTATTCTCTCATCATCACTATCTTTTATTTTTATTTGACCACAAAGTATTGCTCCTACGTAATTATCTTCTATCATTATGGGTACTGCAAAGTCATACAATCCTGTATGACATTTATATATATAAGGCTTCTTACTTATAGCTGATTGTACACCTCCGTATGCATCACATTTATAACACATTTCAGCCATTTTTTCGTCTTTTCTAATAAGATTGCAGAAATCTGTAAAATTACTAGGTTTAGTAATAGGTTCTCCATTATGCTTTACCGTAATAGCAGATAATTTTGTAGTGTCAGAAAAGCTATCTTGTATACTTTGTAATACTTTTACGTCAATTAATTTATCTAACTCAATCATACTAATCATATAGTAACGCCCCTAACTAATTAAATTTCCCCTTTTTAATGTTCTTTAATATGATTTTATCATACTTTTTTAAAATGTAATTTCTTTTTTTTCTATAAATAGTTCATACCATAAACAATATGAAAATATGGTCCAAATTTTTCTCGAGTTATCTTTTATATCTTTTATGTGCTCATATAAGAGTTTATCAACATATGGTTTGTCTATTGTATCATCTATATTAGCATTTGTTATTGTTTCTTTAACAATATTACCTAATTCACTTTTTAACCAAACCCTTATAGGTGTCGGAAATCCTAATTTTTTCTTATACACAATATTATCAGGGATAATGTCTTTAAATGCTTCTCTAAGCAATATTTTTGTATTTCCACTATTTATCTTTTGATCTAGCTTAATATTACTTGCTACGTCTAACACCTCTTTATCTAAAAAAGGTACCCTTAATTCTATTGATGATGCCATAGACATTTTATCTGCTTTTTGAAGTATATCCCCTTGTAACCATGTGTTTAAGTCCACATATTGCATTGTTGTTACATAGTCATAATTTTCATTACTAGCTTCTTTATATATATTCTCTAATAATTTATCATAATTATAATTGTTACTATAATCCTTAAGTAATTTTTCAGTTTCATAATTTTCAAATATTTTAGCATTTCCTATATACCTTTTGTTTAGTTCTGTTGTTGCTCTATATAAATAATTTTTCCCTTTAATATTCGGTATTTTTAGCGATATTTTATTTATAATTTGTTTTACATAACTTGGCATATTATATATACCTTTTATACTATTATATTCATTATATATATTATAACCTCCAAAAAGTTCATCTGATCCTTCTCCTGATAAAACTACTTTAACATGCTTGCTAGCTTCTTTTGATAATAAGTATATACCAACTTGAGAAGGATCTGCTACTGGGTCATCTAAGTGATACATTACCTTAGGCAAAGATTTGATATAATCCTGTTCATTTACTATTATAGGTATATTTTCTATATTTAATTTCTTCGCGGTTGTTTTAGCATAATCTAATTCATTATATCCATCAACATCAAAACCAACTGAAAATGATTTTATATTAGGATTAATTTGTGATGCTATAGAAGATATAATCGTAGAATCTATTCCTCCCGATAAAAACGTACCTATATTAACATTTGCTATCATATGCTTTTTTACAGAATCTATTACAACATTTCTAACATCGTCTGTACTTATATTTTTAGTAATGTTAAAGTTAAAATTTGAATATTTTTCAAATCTTAATTTATTATTCTCTATAATAAAAAAGCTACCTGAAGGCACTATCTTTATTTTATCAATCATAGTTTCATCTGGAAGCACATATTGAAAAGACATATAACTTTGTAAACTCTTTTTATTTACTTTTACATCATTTATTATTTCTAATAAAACCTTATATTCTGATGAAAATGCAATAAAGTCATCTTCTTCTAAATAATATAATGGTTTTATTCCAAAATAATCTCTCGCTCCAAATAAAGTTTTTTTGCTCTCATCAAAAATTAAGAATGCAAACATTCCTCTCAAATCATTTAAACATTCTTTTCCCTTATCTATATAAGAAGTTAATAATACCTCTGTGTCACTTTTTGTATTAAACTTATATCCCTTAGATTCTAATTTACTTTTTATATCTTCGTAGTTATATATTTCACCATTAAATACAATTACGTTTTTGTCCTTTTCCATAGGCTGTTTACCACTATCAAGATCAATTATACTAAGGCGTTTAAAACCAAATTCTACCTTTTTACATTTATAAAATCCTGTATAGTCTGGTCCTCTATGATCTATTAATTCTATTATTTTTTCAATATGTATTCTATTCTCTTTATTTTCATTTTTATAATATATAGATACATGACCACACATAAAGTTTCCTCCAAAAATTTAGTTTTTTACTTTATATCATAGTCTTATCTATAGTTAATAATTTTATTCTTAATTAAGATATCAAATCATTAGTATAAATTACTTTGAAAAATAATTATATATGATTTATAATTAAATAAATTACAATATATGTCAACTGGAGGAATTATGACAAAAGAAACTCATACTAAAGGAGGATATATCTTTGCATTATTATCTCTCCCATTAATATATAATAATTATATACTTAAATATAATTTTTACTATAGGATAATACTTTTATTAATTTATATTTATTTTTCTTATTTTGGATCTTTACTTCCAGATATTGATATGAGAGGTTCTTATATTAGTAAGAGATTCCCCTTTGTTTATAAAAAAATCGGAAAACATCTTAAACATAGAGGATTCACTCATAGCTTACTATTTTTAAGTGTTTTATATTTTTTAAGTGATCTACTTCTAAAGTATACTGATAACAATATTGTATTTATTTGCTTGTGTGCTGGAATAATTATTGGTTCTATGTCTCACATTTGTCTTGACTTATTAACAAAGGAAGGTGTTGAGTTATTTTATCCTATTACAATTAACTTTTCTATATTATCTATAAAAACTAGTTCTAAATTAGAAAAAAATATTTGCAAGTTTTTGAATTTAGTAGTTATTTTCTTACTTGGATATAGATTTTATATACTGATTTAATAGTATAAATAAAAATGAGAGTATTACAAAATAATATTGATTTACTCTCATTTTTTCTTATATATTTTCATTTAATTTTAATTCTTCTTCATTACGATCTAAACTTGAATTTACTCTATTACCTATTTTCCATGCTAAAAATACTACTAATATAAAGGTTAATATCTTTATTGGACTTGTAATAAAACCTTTCATATCACTTCCTATATAACTTATTACTATAAACATTATAAATTTTCCACTCAACATTGCCGTTGTAAAGTATTTAAATTCATATTTACAAATTGCAGATGCTACAGTTACCAAACATGTAGGTATAAATGGACATGAATAAGCTATAAATAACAACTTAAAACCTTTATTTTTGACTTTATTTACTATTTTTTCTATTTTTTCATTTTTATATTTATTAATTAGTTTACTACCACTAAGCTTGCTAACAATAAAAAATACTGCTATTGTTCCAAGGCTAGAACCTATCCAAGATATTATAAGTCCCATACCCATACCAAAAACTGCTGCATTTATTGTAACTATAGCTACTAATGGTAATACAGGTACAAAACTTTCTATAAATGTGCTAAATAATCCTACTAACATAGTAAGAAATAAGTAATCTTGTGCTAAGTTAAATAATTCTTGAATATGCTCCATATGTCTTCTCCCTTATTACAATTGATAGTTATAACTAAAGTATACAATAATTTTATTAAATCTATCTTACATTTTAATTACAATTTTGTAAAAGTTTTATTACTATTTTTAAATTTTTACATAAAAAAACCTTATAAATCAAAATAATTTATAAGGTTTTTTTCTTAATTTGCTTTTTTTATATTTTCATGTTTATAGTTAACATGTAAATCCATTTGTGGATATGGTATTATTATATTTTCTTCATCAAATCTTACTTTAACTTGTTCTAGTAAGTCATAATATATAGTCCAGTAATTTTCTTTTTTACACCAAACTCTAACTCCAAAATTAACAGAATTTTGAGCATGCTCTACTATTCCTATAAATGGTGTTGGTTCTTTCTCTATTAATGGATGTTTATATATTATTTCCTGTAATACATCTCTTACTTGAACTACACTATTTTCATAACTTACATTAAATATTAAGTCTACTCTTCTATGTTCTTTAGCCGAGAAGTTTATTAGACTATTATTTGATAAAGTTCCGTTTGGTATAAGTGCAACTTTATTATCTATTGTTAATAGGCTAGTATAAAATACACCTATTTGTTCAACAGTTCCTTCATATCCTGCTGCTTGTATATAATCACCAACTTTGAATGGTCTAAGTAAAAGTATTATAAATCCTCCAGCAAAATTAGACAAAGTTCCTTGAAGTGCTAAACCTATTGCAACCCCAGCAGATGTGAATAAAGCTACTAACGCTGTAATTTGTACATTCCATAATAATGTAACAACAAGTATTACTAATAAACTTTTAAGTCCTCCAACTGTAAATGACCTTAAGAATCTCCTTAATGTAATATCAACGTCTCTTTTTTCTAAATATTTATCAAACTTACTAACTAGTGTTTTTATAAGCTTAAACCCTATAGACAATATTACTAATCCTATTATAAGCCTTATACCACTTTCTATAAACCAGCTAATAAACTTATCTACTAAAGTTGCTGTATTGGTATTTTGAAGTGTTAATTGAATTTGATTTAATGTAGTTTCAATTTCTTTATCATTCATCATTAAATCCTCCTTTGTAACATTTTATCCTAAAATAACTCATACTATCATTTTTTATAATATATTACACTATTTTTTTTGATATGTCTATAATCTATAGCTTATAATCGTTATTAATATATACATATAATAATATTGAATTTTTCTAAAATTTTTTATTTTTTTTAATATATACTTGCATTTATATTTTTTTTATGTTAATATTAGATAACAGACAAGATAAGGTAATTAATCATCTTGATTGTTTGTATTTTTTATATAATTTGGAGGTTCACAATGAACGGAATAGTAAAATGGTTTAACAGCGAAAAAGGATTTGGATTTATATCTGTAGAAGGTGGAGATGACGTATTCGTACATTTCTCAGCTATACAAGGTGAAGGATTCAAAACATTAGAAGAAGGACAAGCAGTTAGCTTTGAAATAGTTGACGGAGCTAGAGGTCCTCAAGCTGCTAACGTAAACAGAATATAATTTATTTTTAATATAGATTTATTCAGAAAAAAGAAGCTTTTTAGCTTCTTTTTTTGTTATATAAAACTATAGAGCCCCCATTATTTACCTAAAGCTTTTTTCTGAACATGGTGTTAAAATATATCCAGGGCAAGTAAATAATTTTTATAAAATATTTTATCGGGGGTTTTAAAATTGAATACAAATCAGTCTATTTTATCAAATAATTTTTTAGATTTATACACATCACCTAATATATGTAATTATTGTAAAAGTAATAACTTATCAATACTTACATCAAAATCAAAGTCAAAATATACATACTGTATAGATTGTAATTTAGATGAAGAATCAGCTTTTAAACACTATTTTTTAGATGAAATTTTATGTTTTATAAAATCTGAATTAAAATCATTTGATAATAAATTATTATTTAGTATTAAACTTGATTTACATAATTCTGATGGTTTTATTGATTTATTTATTAATAATATAAAATCAAGTAAATTTAAATTTGAGTACAGTTTATCTGAAAAAGAACGCTATCATTTAAAAATTACTATTTTATATTTAATTCATGATTATACTGATACATCAAATATAGAAATTAACTATATTAATTTCTAATATTATAAAAGCCTAAATTATTTTTATAATTTAGGCTTTTATTTTAAGTTGTAGTTATATTTGTAACATCAAAATTAAGAGTACTCTCTAATGTTATAAGTATAGCTTTAATTGCTTCTTCAACATAACTAAAATCTCCTGTTATAATCATCGATCCACTAAATCTATCTACATATTCTAATGATACATTTGATGATTCAACAGCAATATTAGAAGCTACCATTACAGTTTCACTTGGAGTTATTGTTAAAATTCCCATAGAACACTTTTTATCTATAAGACCTATTTTTTTATATAAATCCTCTTTGGGATTTGATATTATATGAGCTAATGATATTTGTTTACCTGGAACTGACTCTTGTATTATTCTTTGTTTTTCTTCATACATTTTATTACTCCATTTTTAATATAAATTTATATTAAACTTAAATACTCTACTAATTCATTTATCCCTATATTATCTATTGTATCTACTTTAAATATTTCCTTAACTCCAGCTAATTTCAATCTATCATATGCAACTTTTATATCATACTCATCTGCCCTAGAAATCTTTGTAATAATCCCTATTACATCTTTACAAAACATAGTTGCAAATCCTGGTGCTATATAGTTCTCTTGTTGAGTACAATCATATACTAAAGCTATAACTTTTGCATCCACTGCAGTTGTCGCTAAAGAGGTATACATCCATCTATTCTCCATAAATTCTCCAGGAGTATCTATGGCATCACTATATATTTCTACAGATTGAGTTTTTCTATACTTTATATCTAAATCGTGCAGTTTTTGACATAATGTAGTTTTTCCACTACCAGTTTTACCCATAAATATTATTTTTTTCATAAAGCTAAGACCTCGTTATCTTTGTAGTTGTAAATTTTAATGTATTGCCTAAAATCATAAGAACTTTATTTAATGCTGATTCTATAGAACTTATATCTCCCGTTATAACCAAGGATCCACTAAATCTATCTACAAATCCTAGCGATACACCAGATGCTTTAGTAGCTATATCTGCAGCTATGATAGATGCTTCACTAGGTGTTATTGTAAGCACTCCAATAGCTTCTCGCTTATCAACTATAAGACCTATTTTTTGATATAACTCCTCCCTTGGACTTGCTATTATGTGTGCTAATGTAACTTGTTTACCAGGAACATATTCCTGTATAACTCTTTGTTTCTCTTCTCCCATATCTTTAGTAATCTCCTATATCCCTTATTTTACTTTTATGTAATTATTGTAACATATTTTTATATCATAATTTATTTATATTTATTTACTAAATCAACTATAGGCTTTATATACTCCTTACAAATCCAATTACCATATTTTCGACTAGTAGTTTCTATAAAAGCTCTTTCCCATTCTTCATACTGTGACTCATCTTTTTTTATAAGTATTTTTTTTGATATTTGAAATATAACCCTATCTATTGATTTCATCTTACTTTCATCAAAAGCTCCTCTTAAATAAAAACATGGTATATATTTCATTTCATCAGGAAAATTATTTGATTTTATATCAAATACAATTCCTGTATCAAATGGAGCTGCTCCTACTGCAAAAACTATAATTTTTTTATCTTCTAAATATTTATAATTGTTTTTTATGAAAGAAAATCCTGCAATGCCTCTAATATATAGTCCTCCACCATAAACTATAGTGCTATAATTCTTTAAACTATTTACTGATATATCTGATTTTCTATATAAATCTCCATTTATTTCTTCACTTAACCATTTAGCATACTTCTCTGTACTTCCATACTTTGATTGATATATAATAGCAGTTTTTCTCAATATCCTATCCTCCTTATATACCTTTCTTTATCTTCCTATTATGTATATTCTATATATAATTCAAATAACTCAAAAATAACTTATGTTTAAACAAAATTAAGGAGCCATATAAAGACTCCTTCACATTTAATAGTTTTGAACTTTTCTAAATTTAAATCTTGTTCTTGCTCCTGCATTTTCAGCTCTTGCTACTAACATATTATCTGATTCCCTAACTCTTACATAATATCCATTTGGAGCTAATAATACATACTCATTTTGACTAGTACTATATATATTAAATATAGATGCACCTTTATTATCTGTATCTGCAATTAAAAATCCTTTGTCATCAATTCTAATAAAATTTCCACCTCTAATTCTTATTTTAATTTGATTTCTATCAAGAAGTATCATTACAAATACTTGACCATCATTGAAGTATTCTCCTATTGAGTATAAATATCTATTCGCTCCTACTTGTACAAATTTATCATTAAATACAGATTTTATTTTTATTATAATCCTATTTGTATTTTCATTTGGTGATTGATTTGGAATTGGTGGAAAATTTGGAAATCCTCCAGGTTGATTTTGTTCATTGTTTGGTGGCATTACTGGTCCTGGTCCATATGGAGGTAAAATAATAGGACCCTTTCCTGGAACTATTAAAATTGGCATTCTACTTTTATTTTTCATGTCTATCCCCCTGTTGTAAAATTAATATTCACATTATATTATGTAATCAATATAGATAAAGTTCTATAATTCATAAGTAAGTATTTAAATCTAAAATTGATATACCATATATGCTATATTTCACTATTTAGCTCTAAATAAATTATTTACTAAAATATAAAATAAAATCTGGGTGATACTAGATCTCCCAGATTCTCATAATTATTTACATATAGTTATTGATGCTGATGCTCCTATTCTTGTAGCTCCATTATTTATCATAGTTAATGCATCCTCTTTAGTTCTAACACCACCTGATGCTTTAACACCCATTTCTTTACCTACTGTTTCTCTCATTAACTTTATATCACTAGCAGTAGCACCACTAGTTGAAAATCCTGTTGATGTTTTTACAAACTCTGCTCCAGCTTCTTTTGATAGCTCACATGCTATAACTTTTTCTTCATCAGTTAATAAACAAGTTTCTATTATAACTTTTGTTAATGCTCTTCCTTTAGCTGCATCTACAACCGCTTTTATATCATTTTTCACATACTCTAAATCTCTATCTTTTAGCTTTCCTATATTTATTACCATATCTACTTCTGTAGCACCTTTATTTATAACATCATCAGTTTCAAATGCTTTAACATTAGTAGTTGTAGCACCTAAGGGAAATCCTATTACTGTACAAACATCGACTTCTGTGCATTTTAATATATCTGACGCAAGTTCTACCATTGATGGGTTTACACAAACAGATGCAAAGTTATACTCTTTAGCTTCATTACATAATTTTACTACTTCGTCTCTTGTAGCTTCTGCCTTTAATATTGTATGATCTATCATTCTTTCTAATTTTATATTATTCATATGTACAATCTCCCTAATCACAGTATTTGAGTAATCGTTTACTCATTTTTACAAATTGATTATCTCATAATAAATATTTATTTGTCAATATTATTTTTAGCTTGTTTTGCTCATATTTACATTAATACTTTCATTTGTTATTATATCTTTATAATATTGACTAAAAATTACTTAATCTAAGGAGATTATATGAAAAAAAAAGATAACTTATCTATAAAAGAGGTTGCTAAACTTAGTGGTGTATCTGTTGCTACAGTCTCTAGAGTTATAAATAATAATGGAAGATTTTCTGAGGAAACACGTAAGAAAGTTTTAAGTGTAATACAAGAGTATAATTATACAACTAACATGGCTGCTAAAAGCCTTCGTATTAGTAAATCTAAGACCATCGGTATTATAGTTCCTAATATAAATAATACCTTCTTTTCTGAATTAGTCTTGGAGATTGAAAAATTCTTTTTTGAAAATAGTTATTCCGTATTTATTTGTAATACAAATCAAGATAAAAATAAAGAAATAGATTATATTAAAAGTTTAGATTCTAAATTGGTAGATGGAATTATTTGTATATCATCTATATCTGTTAATCCTATGAATTATATAAAAAGAAATATTCCTATTGTATACATCAATAATAGCGATTTTGATAATTCTTTTTGTATCGAGTGTGATCACTATATGGGAGGATTTTTAGCTACTGAGCACCTTCTAAAGAAAGGTTGTAAAAATATAGTTTTATTAACTAACAATAGAGATGCATCTGCTGTTAATCATAAGGTTAAGGGATTCGAAGATGCTATGCAAAAACATAACATTCCTATTTTACCTGAATTAATTTTAAAACTAGAATTAGTTGAAGGAGTTTTTGAAGATTGCCAAAAAGCTATATATAATTTAATCAAAAATAATACTAAGTTTGATGGTATATTTGCAACTAATGACTTAAGAGCTCATAGTGCTTTAGTTACATTGCAGCAAAATAATATTAATGTGCCTGATAAAGTTAAAATAATTGGTTATGATGATTCTTATGTGTCAAAGTATTCTAATCCTCCTATAACAACTATTTTACAAAATAAAAAAATACTAGCTTTAAAAGCATCAAACTTACTATTAAATCTGATGACTGACAAAAATATAAATTCAGATAAAAAAATTATTATTCCAACTGAGTTAATTGAAAGAAAAACTACTTAAATACTTAAATTAAAATAGACAATATCATACAAAATATAGTCTATTTTAATTTAAGTAAAAGTTTAAAATGTAACAATTATTTCTTATCATTTTTTATATTATTCATCTTCTCTTTAATTTGATTTCTATTATATTTAACAAGATAATCATCAGGTTTATATTTTCCTGCCATTTCATTGCAATAATAAGATTCTTCTATATTTCCTAACTTATAATAACATACACAAAGTTGAATCCATGGTAAATAAGTGTAAGTATCATGATTTATTAAGCTCATATCACCTTTTTTAGGTCCAGCTTGCAGTGCAAGCTTATACCAGTATACAGCTTCTTCTATTTTATTGTTTTCTAAAAATTTATATCCTAGTCTACAACAAAAATCCGCTCTTGGTATTCCATATTCAAAGGATTTAAGTATATATCTAAATTCATTTTCAGCATCATTTTTAAGTCTGTAACAATCTGCCAGTTTAGAACAAGCACCTTTTATATCTTCTTCCCATCCTTGATTTGTATTAATAAAATTTATATATTCTTTTATAGCATCATCATACCTTGAGTTATCATATAATTCATTTGCATAGTAATATATATCTCTTGTAGATAGCTTAATTCCTTTGGCTATTTGCTTTTCATAAATCTTTAAATTTCTATTTGAATATTTTTTTTCTTTTTTATGAACTATATTTATATCAGAGTCTATTATATTTCCCATAACATCTAAGTACTCATGAATAAAACCTACCCATTTAAAATTTTTACTTCTTTTTACTAATCTATTTCTTTTTAGTGAATATATAGGATTTCCATTGTTATCAGTGCTTAATATATAATTCATAGAAACAGCATCAATATTTTCATCTAAATTTTCTTTTAATAATTTTAATTTATTTTGATCTTTAAGTTCAATAATATCATCCGCATCAAGCCACAATATATAATCTTTACTTGCTTTTGAAAAAGCATAATTCCTAGCCTTTGAAAAGTCTTCGATCCAATCAAAGTAGTATACTTTTGCATTCAATTTTTTTGCTTTTTCTATAGTACTATCTTTAGATCCCGTATCTACTAATATAATTTCATCAACTATATCTTTTACACAATTTATACATCTACAAATAACATCTTCTTCATCTTTAACTATCATACACAAACTTATATCCATATTTCCCCCTATATAAAAATAGTAATCTCAATGAGATCACCTTATTTTCTATATAATATATTATTGTAAATAACTTATTTTCTACCTTAGATTAGCTACTTTACTATATGATTGTTTTTCATTGTATGTTACAAAAGACCTTAATCTTATATACTTCAAGATTAAGGTCTTTTTATTATATATTCATACCACTATCTATAATTTGTTTATTACTATCCTCTATACCTTCAACTTTCCTTGAGTCTTCTTCAAGTGGTTTTATTTCTTTATTATAAACATATTTAAAGCATATACAACTTAAAATAACTGATGCTATTTCAGATATTGGAAATGCCCACCATACACTATTTAAGTTACCTGTTTTTGAAAATAAATATGCTACTGGTAGTAATACTACTAACTGTCTACCTACTGATACAATTAAACTTAGTATACCATTTCCTAATGACTGAAACATTGAACCTAATATAATACAGAATCCAGCGAATAAAAAACTTAAACTTATTGTTTTTAAAGCTGGCACACCTATATTTATTAATTCTTCAGACGCATTAAACATATTAAGTAATTCTTTTGGAAATACCTGTAATACAAATAATCCTATAAACATCATTCCCATTGCATACATTATACTTATCTTCACTGTTTTTATCATTCTGTCTTTATTTTTCGCACCATAATTATATGATACAATTGGAACCATCCCATTATTTAATCCAAATACAGGCATGAATACAAAGCTTTGTAATTTAAAATATACACCAAATACAGCTGTTGCAGTAGATGTAAATACTATTAATATTTTATTCATTCCAAAGGTCATAGCAGATGCAATTGATCCCATTATTATAGATGGTATGCCTACTGAATAAATTTTCTTTATAATTTTTAAATCTGGTTTGAATCCTTTTACATTTATTTTTATTTCATTATTTTTTCTTATATTAAAATAAATTGCTAACATCATTGCTATTATTTGACCACTTACTGTAGCTATTGCAGCACCTGCTATCCCCATTTTAGGAAATCCAAATAATCCGAATATTAAAATTGGATCTAATATTATATTTATAATAGCTCCTAAACCTTGAGTTATCATTGTATAAAAAGTTTTTCCAGTTGACTGCATTAATCTTTCAAATACAAGTTGACCAAATAACCCAAATGATAACGTTGTACATATTACTAAATAAGAACAACCTCCATCTATAATATCTATTATATTAGTTTGACTTTCATAAAAAAGTCTTATACCAAATAATCCTACAAGTAAAAATAAAATATAACTCATTATAGCTAAGAATATTCCATTATTTGCAGCCTTATTTGCTTTTTCATAATTATTCTCTCCTAATGATTTAGAGAGTAATGCATTTATACCTACACCTGTTCCTGAAGCAACAGCTATCATAAAATTTTGTAATGGAAATGCTAGTGATACTGCTGTCAAAGCATTTTCGCTAATTTGTGATACAAATATACTATCGACTACATTATATAAAGCTTGAACTAGCATGGATATAATCATTGGTAATGACATTGTAATTAATAATTTATTTATAGGCATTATTCCCATTTTATTTTCACATTGATGATTTTTATCTTCCATAAACTCTATCCCCCCTATAATATTTTTAGTTGCATGCACAACTATATTTTCACAAATATTGGGTATTAAAACTAATAAATAGCTTATAATACCCATTCAATTGAATTGTAGTCTTGTTTATTTTCATTGTCAACTCATAAGTTAGATTTCTAATTTATATTTATTAATAATATCTATCACGTAATCTATATCTTCATAATTATGAGTTGACATAAGAGTTAGCCTTAATATTGTACAACCTTTTTTAACAGTAGGATTTCTTATTGCAGGTATGAAAATTCCATTTTCTAATAATAACTCACTTAGCTTAACTGCCTTTTCTTCATCTCCAATTAATATAGGTATTATTGGAGAATGAATATCTATTTCAAACCCTATTTCATTTAATCTTTTGCACGCATAAGATATATTATTAGATAGCTTTTCTACTAATTGTATATTTTCATCTATAATTTCTAAACTTTTAATAGCCCCACTTATAACTATATGTGAAAGTGCAGTTGAAAAAATAAAGCTTCTAGCTTTATTTCTTAAAAAATCAATTATACTTTCGCTTGCACAAACAAATCCACCTTCGCTCCCTATAGCTTTGCTTAATGTTCCTATAGTTATATCTGGCTTATATTTAAAATATTCACTACTACCTCTACCAGTTTTACCAATAACACCAGTAGCATGAGCATCGTCTAATATCGTAAGTAGGTTATATCTTTTAGATATTTCATATATCTTATCAAAATTACAAATATCACCATCCATACTAAAGACACTATCACTAACTATAATTCCGTTACTTGGATTTAAAGCTTTTATTTTATTCTCTAAATCTTTAACATTATTGTGCTTATATACTATTGTTTCGCCTTTAGACAATCTACAACCATCTACTATACTCGCATGGTTTAATTCATCACTAAATATATAGTAATTCTCATCACATATAGCAGAAATAACACCTAAATTAGCCATGTACCCTGTATTAAATATTAGTGCATCTTCATAGTTTTTAAATTCAGCTATCTTTCTTTCTAATTTTCTGTGTAAATCATAACTTCCTGTAGTAAGTCTTGATCCACCTGATCCTAATCCATATTTTTGTATAGCCTCTATTGCACTTTGTTTAACATCTTCATTATTAGAAAGTCCTAAGTAGTTATTCGATGACATTAAAAGCACTTTCATACCATCTACAGTCGTGTATTTATCTTGTGACTCACTTAAATATTTTATCTTTCTATATAAATTATTAGCTTTTATATATTCTAATTTTTTATTTATACTATTCATATTAATCTCCATATATAGCTACAACTTTGTACTTATCTCGTTATAAGATATACTTTGTTTTATATTTATGTTATTTTTTACTATGACTTTTGTATTTTCAATATAGTTTATAGTATCATTTAGTGTATATTCTTTGTCTAAAAAAGGGTCATATAAAAATATCCTTCCACCTCTTTTATCACCAATTTCTTTTAAATTATCAAATCTTATGTAACCATATTTTTTACAAGCAATATATCCTGCTGTATAATTAGGATCATCAGAGTAACAAATTTCTCCAAATATATTAGGAGCATTAGTTACTTTACTTGATAATGCTAGCGCCTCTGTAAAATGAGAATTATGTGCTTTACACTTATCTAAATGGTACAAACTATTATCCTCAAAGTCCATATAAGTTGCTCTTATACCTCTTGTTCTATCTTCTTCCAATCTTTCTAATGTATTTATGTCAAGTAGTATAGCACCTCTCATGTTTTTTATTTCTCTAAATAGCTTTAAAATTTTAATAGATTTATCATTATCTATACCTAACTTATTTAATATATATTTTATACATTCTAAACTCTCAAAAATATCATTAGTTTCTATTGTGGTAACTTCTAATGGATTTACAAATTCTAATTTACTCTTACTAATTTCTTCTATTTTTATATTTATAAAATCTGATTTTCCTTTGGAATGATTTCTTGCTCTTTTTAGTAATATAAATACTGCATCTTCTAAGTTATATTCATCAACTATACACTCTGCTCCAGATATATGTTCATCATTTTTAGATGATCTCATTTTTATACTATACAAACTCATAAATTAGTTCACCTTTAATTTCTTAATATAATCTTTATAAGGAGTAAGCTTTGTAATTTTTTCTATTAACTTATATATAAAATATGAAAATAGAACTGTGTATATCATTCCCGGTATAGATGTTATAAGTAATACTTTTAAGTTAACGCCTATTATTTTTGACATAACTACTCTGCTCATAAATGTTCCTATTGGTCCAACTAGTGAAACTACTATTAAACTAGTTCCAAAAACGCTTATGATTTCACCCACTACAATTCTAAATACCATTGCTACAACTACATTAAGTATTGTATGTGTTCCCATTATTAAATTTATAATGCTTGCTATCATTCCAGCAGATATATATTTTCTAAATCCAAATGTAGCACATATTCCTATTGCTATAGGAGCTGACATTTGAAATTCAGTTCCTGGTATAATACCAGGAAGTTTAAACGAAGCAGATAATGCTATTATCGTTGCTAAAAGAGCAACTAGTGTTATATTCTTACCATTACTTTTCATACTTTCCTCTTTAAAATATAAAGTCACTTTCTTTATTTTTCTTTAAAATATTCTATAATACTTTCTTTAGCTACATTAACCATAAAGTCAATTTCTTTTTCACTTATTACATATGGTGGCATAAAATAAAGTATATTTCCTAAGCATCTTAGTAATACACCTTTTTCTAGTGCTATTTTATATATGTTATCACCAACACGTAGTTCACTTTCAAAAGGTTCCTTTGTATTTTTATCTTTTACTAGCTCTATCGCTCCTATCATTCCTATTTGTCTATATTCACCAATTTGTGGAATATCCTTTAATATGCTTGTTACTCTACTTCTTAAATATTCGCTTTTATACTTATTTTTGTTTAATATATCTTCATCTTCAAATATATTTAAAGTTTCTATTGCTACACTACATCCTAAAGCATTTCCTGAGTAACTATGGCTGTGAAGAAAAGCTTTCATAGTACTATAATCATCATAAAATGCATCATATATTTTGTTTCCCATAAGAACTAGTGAAAGCGGCATATATCCGGCTGTTAATCCTTTAGATAAACACATTATGTCTGGTGATATATTTGCATGCTCACATGCAAACATCTTTCCCGTTCTTCCAAATCCAACTGCAATTTCATCTGCTATTAAATTTATATCATATTTATCACATATTTGCCTTAGTTTAACTAAGTAATTAGGTGAATAAATCTTCATACCTGCTGCACATTGAACTATTAGTTCTATTATTATTGCAGTAACTTCTTCATGTATCTCACTTATCTTTTCTTCCATATATTTAAAACATTCTGCATTACATGTACTTCTTTTCTTATTAAACTTACATCTATAACAGTCTGGTCCTTCCACTTTAACTGTTTCAAGAAGTATTGGTTCGTATATTTTGCTATATAAATCCATATCACCTACAGATAAGGCTACTATTGTTTCACCATGATATGAATCACTTATTTTTACAAATTTATATTTTTTATCTTTTCCAATTTGCTTATGATATTGAAAACTTAATTTTAAGGCAATCTCTACAGCTGAAGATCCATTATCTCCGAAAAATACTTTATCTAATCTGTCTGGAGTAATATTTACAATTCTCTTACAAAGTTCAATAGCTGGCTTATGAGTAAAATTTGCAAATATAGTATGTTCCAAACTATTTGCTTGTCTATATAATGCATCATTTATTCTTATATTACTGTGACCAAATAAGTTAACCCACCAAGATGACACTGCATCTAAATATAATTTTTTATTTACATCTTGTAAAAATACACCCATACCCCTTTCTATCACAATAGGTAAAAACTCTTCATAGTCTTTCATTTGAGAACAAGGATGCCAAATATACTTTAAATCTTTTTCTTGTAATTTTTTCATTTTCATAGTTATATATCCTCTTTACTTGAATAAGCTCATAAGATTACTTGTATCAAAATTATCATATTCTTTTTTTATATTTTTATTTTTAAAATCATCTAGTTTATGTATAACTCCCAATATATCAAGTTTAGTTATATTTTTTATTACACTAATATTATCATCTTCATAAAAATTTCCAGTATATCGATTTATAAATATTCCCTTACAATTAATATCTTTATTTTTTAAAAACTCATATGCAAGAACTGTATGGTTTATTGTTCCTATATATGGACTACTTAGCATTACAACATCTAAATCCAAGTCTTTAATTAAATCATAAATATAGTAATCATTATCAATTAAAGGAACTACAACACCCCCAGCTCCTTCTACTACCACGTAATCATATTCATTAGTAAGTTTTTTATAGTGATTTATTATATTTTCTTTTAATATATTTATATTTTCTATTTTATCTGCTAAATGCGGTGATACCTCATTATATAGGCAGTAAGTATTCATTTTTTCGCAATTCTCATCTAAGTCACATATTTCTTTTATATATTTAATGTCTTGAGAAATTAAAAGGTCCTCACTTTTTATCCCTCCACTTTGTATTGGTTTATATGGTATAACACTATAGCCTTCTTTTTTTAATTTATATACGATACCTCCAGTAATAAATGTCTTACCAATACCTGTATTTGTTCCAATTATAAATATTCCTTTTCCCATAATTCTTACCACTTTTCTTAAACTATATTAAATCCTAAATTTTTTATCATTTTTATATCCTCAGATATTCCATTTCCACAAGTCGTAAGCAAATCTCCCGTTATTGTTGCATTAGCTCCACCTATAAATGCTAACTCTCCATAGTTAGTTAAAAAATTTCTTCCTCCTGCTAATCTTATTTGAGCTTTTGGATTTATAAATCTATATATAGCTAACGCTATTAAAAAATCTTCCTCAGTTATTTTTTCTACATCATTCATATTAGTTCCAGGTATATTATTTAACATATTTAGCGGTATAGAAGTTATATTTAATTCTCTTAATTCAAATGCCATATCTATTCTATCTTCCATACTTTCACCAAGACCAAATATCCCCCCACTACAAACTTCTATACCTACTTTTTGTGCAGCTTTTATAGTATCTATTTTTTCATCATATGTATGTGTACTACAAATCTTTGAGAAATGATTTCTAGAAGTTTCTAAATTGTTATGATATCTAGTCACTCCAACTTCACTAAGTAATATCATATCTTCTTCATCTAGCAATCCATGTGATGCACAAGTTTTTATATCTACATTTCTGTTTATAAACTTATATGATTCAACTACTTTTTTCATTTCTGACTTGCTAAGTCTTCTTCCTGATGTAACTATTGAGTATCTTTTTACACCTTTTTTAGCATGATATTTTGCATCTTTTATAAACTCTTCTGTAGTCTTTAATCCATATACATCTATATCAGTTTTATGAAAGGCTGACTGTGCACAGAATTTACAATTCTCACTGCACTTTCCACTTTTACCATTTACAATCGAACATAAGTCAAATTTATTTCCTAAGAAATGTTCTCTTATTTCATTTGCATATTTAGATAAACTTTCTAAATCATAATTTAGTAAACTTATAGCTTCTTTCTTATTTATTAAATATCCATTTTTTATTTTAGTAGCTAATTCTTGTAACATAGTATATTCTCCTATTTTCTATATAAATAATTTGTTTATATTTATTAATATAATTTATTTTTTTATTTAGGTTAATCTAAATATGTTTATAGGTTTACCTAAGATTTAAAATTAATCTAAATAAAAAGTTATAAATTGTAAATTTTCGATTTTGTTTAAATAAAAAAGAAGGATTTTCTTTAATATTAAGTGAATACTTAGAAATTATATAGTTATAAAAAGGAGGGTTTTATTTTGAAAGAACTATCTTTAGTAGAAAAGTATATTTTATGTATATTAGATAATAAAAATTACTCAGCCTTGTATAAATCAAAATACTATAAATCGTGTATTATAAATGCATGCTTGTGGCAACTATTTACTATGAGTTTAATAAGATTTGATATTAACAAGAAAATTATTCTTAATAAAGATTTTAACGATAATATACCTTATCTTAAAACCATTTATGATAATATTAATAATTATAGCTATAGAACAATTCAAAAAATAATTGATGATTATATGTTTGCTTATTCAAATTACTCATTATATTTTATTATAGATAATCTATTATCATCATTAGTATCAAAAAAAGCTATTAACATAAAAACTAAAAATAGACTTTTTAATGAAAAAATAATTTATGAATCAAGCCCTGAAATTATTAACACAATTATTTCTAAAATAAAGTTTGAAGTTCTTACTGATTATCATCCATCTAATGAAATTATTATTTTAACTTTATTGCTCCTAAAAAGTAATGTGTTAAGTAATTATTTCTCTAATTCTGAAATAAAAGAAATAAAGTCAATATTAAGTAAAGATGTAAAAAGTAATGAAATAGGCCTATTTATAAAAGATATTTTAATTGATAAGAAATTAGATATCGATAATATGGCTCTTGCTTAAACAAAAAATAAGTATCTTACAAATATATAATTTAAGGTACTTATTTTTTATGTATATTTTTTTAACAAAGTTTATTATATAATGGGTTTATTATTGTAAATTTACATAAAATATATTATTATATATCAATAAATAATTTTAAGTTCAAATAATTATTTATTTCACCATTTCTATTTAAATTTAAGGAGATTATAAAATATGGATGAAAATAAAAAACCTAGAAAACCTCTAATATACTATTATTTATCGACGCTAATAATAGTAATGTTGCTGAATGCGTTTTTATTTCCAAGTATGAAGTCATTAAGTACAGAAGAAGTAGATTATGGCAAATTTATATCAATGTTAGAAAATAAAGAAATTAAAGATGTTGAAGTCCAAAGTAATGAAATTGTATTTACTTCATCTAATTCTAATGATAAGAAGGTATATATAACTGGTAAAATGGATGACCCTGATTTAGTTAATAGACTTGAAAAAGCAGGAGTAACATTCTCAAAGGTTATACCTCAGGAAAATTCTCCTATAGTTAATTTTTTACTAACTTGGATAAGTCCAATATTAATATTTGCCTTATTAGGTCAAATGTTCTCAAGGATGTTAGCTAAGCGAATGGGTGGTCCTGGAGCAATGCAATTTGGAAAAAGTAATGCTAAAGTTTATGTAGAAGCACAAACTGGTAAAACCTTTAAAGACGTTGCAGGACAAGATGAAGCAAAAGAAGCTCTTACTGAAATCGTAGATTTCTTAAACAATCCAGATAAATATAAACAAATAGGAGCAAAAATGCCAAAAGGAGCTTTACTTGTTGGCCCTCCAGGTACAGGTAAAACTTTGCTTGCTAAAGCAGTTGCTGGTGAAGCAAGTGTTCCATTTTTCTCTATTTCTGGATCTGAATTCGTAGAAATGTTTGTTGGTATGGGGGCTGCTAGAGTTAGAGATTTATTTAAGCAAGCTCAAGAAAAAGCACCTTGTATAGTTTTTATAGATGAAATTGATACTATAGGTAAAAAACGTGATAGTGGTAATGGAGTGGGTGGAAATGACGAACGTGAGCAAACCCTAAATCAGTTACTTACAGAAATGGATGGATTTGATGGAGGGCTTGGTGTAGTAATCCTTGCTGCTACAAATAGACCCGAAAGCTTAGACAAAGCGCTACTTAGACCAGGACGCTTTGATAGACGTATACCAGTTGAAATGCCTGACTTAGCAGGTCGTGAATCTATACTTAAGGTACATGCTAAAAATATAAAAACTGAATCTAACATAGATTATAATGTAATAGCAAGAGCAACTTCTGGTGCATCTGGTGCTGAACTTGCTAATATAGTTAATGAAGCTGCTATTGCTGCTGTTAAAGATAATAGAAACTTAGTGTCTCAAAAAGATTTAGAAGAAGCTGTAGAAGTTGTTATAGCTGGGTATCAGCGTAAAGGTGCCGTTATTTCTGATAAAGAAAAGAAAATAATCGCTTATCACGAAATTGGGCATGCTCTTGTTGCTGCTATTCAAACTAATAGTGATCCAGTTCATAAAATAACTATTATACCTCGTACATCTGGTGCATTAGGATATACAATGCAGGTTTCAGAATCAGAAAGTGTTCTAATGTCTAAAGAAGAAGCATTTAATAAAATAACTACATTCACCGGTGGACGTGCTGCAGAAGAAATTATTTTCAATATATCTACATCTGGTGCATCAAATGATATAGAACAAGCAACTAAAATTGCTCGTGCTATGGTAACTAGATTTGGTATGAGTGATAAATTTGGTATGGTTGCCTTAGAAACAGTTAATAATCCATACTTAGGTGGCGATGCTTCTCTTACTTGTTCTCCTGAAACTGCTACAAAAGTGGACCAAGAAGTATTGAGTATTATAAAAGAAGCTCATGAGAAAGCTAGTAAGATATTAAGAGAAAATATAGATAAGTTACATGAATTATCTGAGTATTTACTTGAAAAAGAGACCATTACAGGATCTGAATTTATGAAAATATTAAATAGTGAGAATTTATCAGAAAATGAATCTTCTGAAACTCAAATAATAGATGATAACCAAAGTATACTAGATATAAAAAAATAATAAAAATGCTAAAGAGCATATGATAATATACAATTATTTATATATTATCATATGCTCGTTTTTATAAATCATTTGTACATCCTATCTTCTTTATTTGATATACTATCTGAATCTATATTATTTTTTATTGCATTTGCAATAGCTTCTTCTATAGTTTTACCTTTAGCCATTAAACTAGTTGTATTATAACTTATCTTATCTAAAGTACCAAAGCAAAATCTACACTCACTAGTAAATGCTAATAATGTATAATGCCCATCATATTTTTCTTTTGATATATAATCAGCAACCGTTATTGCTTGAACCAAATCCATCTCTTTCATATCTCTAATAAATGTTACGTATTTTTTCTGAACTATGCTCTTTTCTTTAGAATTATCAAATTTAACTATAGCTTCTTTTGAGTTTATATCTTGTATAAAAACTCCTATTTCTTTATAAGTTTCACCATCATCATATAAAATTCTGTCTCCAAACCTCATAATATCTCTCCTTTTAAATTAATATATCTTTATAATATTGAATTTATTATTATACAAACATAAATTAATTTTTATATCTATATTACATATTATTATTTTTTATATTAAAAGTAGCTTGTCCTCTTAAGTAAAAACTTAAATTTTGTATAATAATACATATATTTTTATTTTTCATATTTTTATTTATAAATTGTATATTATAGTATAAAATATGATATGTTCATATTTTAATTTAAGAAAAAGGTGATTTTATGGAATTTTTACAATTTGATGATTTAAGTCTATTTTCTAAAATAGGCCTTGATGAAGAAACTCTAATGATACATAGTAAGTGTGGAAACTACAGCTTTTATATTAACTTTAAAGATGAAATAAAAGGTGTTGATTACTATGACCTAGCAATTGCAACAAAAACTTCTAATGGATTTATAAACAAATCTGGAGATGCTAAAACTGTAAAAAGAGCTGTTATGGATACATTATCTGGAAAAGAAGTTAGAGATGATATTAAAAGAAAAATTGATAAACCTAAAGTTAATAGTAAAAATAATTCTAATACTAAGACGAAGGTTCCATTTTATTCTAATTCATCTAAAAAAAATCGTAGATTTAAATAATAAAAGATATAGATATGCTTATTTTAATAAGCATATCTATATCTTTTATTATTTAAATTTAATTAAATCTTTTAGATATATCTTCTAACTTATTTAGTAATACATTGGCTTCATTTATTGTATTATATAAGCCTAAGCTAATTCTTATCATTCCTAAACTATCTTCTCCCGCAAATACGTCACTATACGCATCTGCATCACTTACACCTAATAATCGATGTACATATGGATGGGCACAAAATTTACCAACTCTTAAAGATATTCCAGTTTCATCAGCTATAACAGGTCCAATATCATAACAACATTTATCTTTTATATTAAAAGTAATAACACCTAGTCTATCATCAATATAATTTGTATCTCCATATATAATAATATTAGGTATTTTATTTAATCCATTTATAATGTATTCTTTTATATCTTTTTCATGTAACTGTATTTTGTCTAAATCAATCTCCTTTAACTCTTCCAATGCCTTTGCCATACTTATTACACCAAAAAAGTTTTGAGTTCCTGCTTCATACCTAGATGGTAAAGGTGACCAAACTACAGATTTATCAAATACACCTTTTACACATCCACCACCTACTAATATCGGTTCTGAATCTTTCAAATACTCTTTAAGTCCAACTATTGCTCCAGATCCAAATGGTGCATATGCTTTATGAGCAGAAAATGTTAAGAAATCTATTTCCTCACCCTTTGATTTTCCCTTCATATCTACACTCTTATGAGCTATTAATTGAGCTGCATCTACTACTATAATTGCACCATATTTATGAGCAATTTTCGCTACTTCATGTATAGGATTTATATATCCTGTTACATTTGATGCACCTGTGATAGTCACTATTTTTATTTTACCATTAGCTTTTATTAATTGATTTTCTATATCTTCAATTTTAACTCTTCCTAACTCATCAACTTCAGCATAAACAACTTTACCAACTTTTCTAAAAGGTAAATCATTAGCATGATGTTCCATTCTAGTAGATAAAATCATATCATCTCTATTTTGTATAAGTTCATTAGCTAAAATATTTAATGATTCTGTATCTGATTTCGTATATATTATTGTATGTGTGTTAGTGTCTTGTAGATTGAAAAATTTTAATATACTTTTTCTTGTGTTATTAAATATCTCTGTGCAATAATCACCTTTAAATCCAACACCTCTAGCTATTGGTCCATAATTCTTTATATTATCTTCAATTATTTTCATAACACTTTTTAGAGGTGGTGTAGTCGCACCATTATCGAAATTTATAGGTGTTACATATCTTCCATCTTTAAGTTGTATCTTCTCTTCTATTCCTTCAAATAAATACCTATAATCCAAATTAACACCTCCTTAATATTAATAATATGGCATTTTACCTAAAATGATTCTCCTTTTTACAATTTGCCTTTAAATTACAATAAAAAAGAATGTATTTTGCAAATTTACTCCATACATTCCATAATTAACTTACTCTAAATTAAGCTTTTTATCTAATATATAAGTTATTCCAAATAAAATAATAATTCCTAAAAGGATATATATAACTATATCATATATAAAATATGAAGAAAAAACTTTACTCATTTCTGATAAATTAATCATAAAATCATTTGAACTATTTATAGGTATATCTAATCTAGTTTCATCTATTGTATTTATAAAAATACTACTTATTAACTCATATATTTTACTTGATAATATATTTATAACAAAGAAACTAATAAATGCTACTAAGTTTCTATGTTTATTAAATATTGGTAATTGCCCCATAGATACTGATAAGTACAATGTTAAAATAAATACTGAGTATGATACTATCATAAACAATAGTGTTACTAAAATCATATTTGATATAGGATGAATTTGTGAAAATACTTCAGATAATACTGATATTAATTCTAAAATACTTATTTTACTTATAATAAATCCCATTATAGTAAATGAAAGTATTGATACTATCCCACTTAATATTGCATATAGTAATGATACAATATATTTTGATAAAACTAATTCTCTTGATGATACAGGAAGAGTAAACATTAAATATCCCTCATCATCTAATAGATTTTTTCTAAATCTTTGTATTGTAATCATTATAGTCAACACTACAAGAGCTACAAATAATCCAAATAATACTATCATTGATATTCCTTGAATTTGAAAAACTTCCATATTCATACTAAATCCAACTATTAATGACATAAATATAATAGCACAGTATAATGGAAAAAAAGTTCTGCCACAAGCCTTTAGCTCATATTTTATTAATTTACCTAACATCTAAATACCTCCCTAAATAAAGCATCTATAGATTTACCTTTTTCACTTCTTATCTCTTCAACATCTCCTTGAAGAACTATACTTCCATCTGATATAAATATTACCTCGTCACATATATTTTCTATCTCACTAATTAAATGAGTGGCTATTAATAATGTACTATTTTCATCAAAATTAGTTAATATAGTATTTAATATATAACTTCTAGCCGCTGGATCTACCCCTCCTATTGGCTCATCTAATATGTAAATATCTGCTTTTCTTGACATAACTAATATAAGTTGAACTTTTTCTTTAGTTCCCTTTGACATATTTTTCAGTTTTTCATTTATATCTATTGAAAGATCTTTTAACATAGAATTTGCTTTAATTTCATCAAAGTCTTCATAAAAGTCCTTAAAAAATTTTATTATATCTTTTACTTTCATCCAATCATTTAAATACGTTCTTTCTGGTAAATAGGAAACTTTATTTTTAATTTCTTTAGATGGTTTTTGTCCATTTATAAGTACTTCACCTTCATTAGGAGTTAATAATCCATTAATTAGCTTAATCATTGTACTTTTACCATTTCCATTAGGACCTAATAATCCTATAATTTTACCTCTTGGTATTTCTAAGCTTATATTTTGTAAAACTTGTTTTTTACCATAACTTTTACTTACATTATTGAATCTTACTACACTATCCATTATCTATTCCTCCTACAAATTATTACTTATAATTTCTTTTATTTCACTCATATCATATCCTAAACTTTGTAAAGTTTGTTTTAGATAATTAATTTGTGCTCTAGCTATTTCATCTCTCATATTGTTAATTTTATCTTTATCATCTGTTACAAATCTTCCACTAGTTCTTTTAGAGTACACAAGTCCATCTCTTTCTAATTCTGATAAAGCTTTTTGCATAGTATTAGGATTTACCTGTGCATCTTGAGCTAGTACTCTTACTGAATCTAACTTAGAACCTATAGGTATCTCACCTGATACAATTTTATATTTTATCTGTTCTAATAATTGTATATATATTGGTTTATTATTATCAATTTGCCAATTCATTTAATCACCTCAATTGTATTATTCAATTAATACAATAATATAATAATTCAAATTTATTTGCAATATATTTTAATAAAAAAATGGTATATCTCAATATTGAGATATACCATTTCTTCTAGCATCCACATCCACAATTTTTATTGCATCCGCATGAATTATTAGATACATGTGAAGAATTATATCCATAATCAGCTAAGTTGCAACCTTCTACATCTTCATATAAGTCTTCATAGCACTCTACACTTTTAGCTAAGCAAGCTTGTGCTTGTTGCATTAAACATATACCTTGATCTGCTAATTGGTCATATTGAGCCCAAAGTTCATTAGCTCTTTTACATTCTTCTATAGCTTGTTGTTTTAAGCATTCAGCTTTTTGTTCAGCAGCCAAAGCTTGTTGAGCTATTCTATTAGCTTTGTTATTTATACATTCAGCTTGTTGACATTTTTCGTTAGCTAGTTGTTTATATTCATTACAGTTAGACATATTGCTTGAAGGATTCACTACATTAGATGTATTGCAAGAATTACACCCGCAAGATTTATTCACATTTGATTTACATCCACAAGACATTTTTCTAGTTTTATTTTTCATAAATATCACTAACCACCTTTTTAATATTATATTAGAGAATTATCTCTCTTAATATATACTATTCAAAAGCCGATTAATTGCGACACATTTCTTTATTTTTATTCTTATTTTTTAACAATTTCACTGCTATACCTATAAATAAGATACTAATTGAGATGTATACTAAACACTGAAATATACTTAAACTACTTGAAACATTAGTACTAGTTTCTACATGTTCTATATTAGATAAAAAATGACTTACTACTACTGATAATCCATTATTTAAAAAGTGCATAAGCATACTTACAAATATAGAATTAGTTTTACATACTGCATAAGCAAAAGATATTCCAAGAATTCCTGTTGGTATCATTCTTATAAAATCCATATGCATAAATCCAAATAACACACCTGTTAATATTACTGCTCCAGTACAAGTTTTTTTATTATCTTTAAATGAACTTAGTAAGAACCCTCTAAAAAATATTTCTTCACAAATAGCTGGCATACATGCTACTATAAGTAAATTTAATATAAAATTATCCTTCATAAATAATGCATCATTTAGTCCATCTACTACTTCCATACTTTTAGGGAATAACATTATAAGTATTTGACTTATTAACATAACCCCAACATATGTACCTATCCATAGACTTATTGCTCCAAATACTTGTTTTATGCTTGGTATATTTAAACTAAATACTTTTTTAAAGTCTGATTTTATATAATAAGCAAATAATAAAGGAATACCTATTATCATTACTTGAGTCATAGCAATTCCTGCCATTCCAAACTTCATTTGTACTAAACTGCCTACATATATAAGTAAAACTAATCCAAAAGCATATAATATTATACCATCACTCATACTTGGCACAGTTCCCTTTTTAATATTTGAGCGCTTTTCTAAGAATGAAAAACTTCTACTACTCCCAAATAGTATTTCTTCTGAGTTAAACATCTTAGACAATAAAATAACAGCTAAAATTACAAAAGTAAAATTAGATATAAATACCATCGCTACTAAATTAATCTCTGAGTTGAATCCTAATACACTTTTTATAAGTAAAGATATATTAACCACTGGTATTATAGATGTAAAAGTATCAAGTTTGATAGTTGGTATCATTGAAGCATATGATGGTATAAGCACTAAAAACATAACTGGTGTTATATAGTTTTGAGCATCTTTAAAGCTTTTAGCTAAAGAACATACACACATACTTACAGCAGATATAACCATTGCAAATAAGCATATACATAATAATGTTATTATTAGAGGAAAAATTAATTCTCCTATATTAAAACTACTTAAAGATATTCCTTCTACTACACCTCCACTTACAAATAAAAATCCTAGTGTCAAAAGTATGGATAATACATTTAATAATGCAGTCACTATTGTACAAAAAGATACTGCCATATATTTCCCCATTACCAATTCTAAGTTCGTTATAGGTAATGTAAATAGCGTTTCTAAAGTACCTCTCTCTTTTTCTCCTGCCATAGAATCTATTGCTGGATAAATTGCTCCTAAAAGAACTCCTATTATTAAAATAACTGGTATAATTTGACCAAGTAATGACCCTGCTATTTCTTCTGTTTTTGCCACATCTATAGTTTCTATTACTACTGGTTCTAGTACTTCATTAGGGCTTAATCCAATTTCAATAAGCTTTGTCTCTACAATATTAGTTTTATATTTTTCAAATATATTTTCTAATTTATTAATTACTGTACCAGATTTTTCCTTCGATGAATTTAGGTAAATTTCATATTCTTCTATATTATTATTTATATTAGTAATTATATAAGCATCTATATTTCCATCCTCTAATTCTTTTTTATAATTATTAGTCTCTATTAGATTTATATTTCCATTTTTATCATTTTTCTCTTCATCCATCAACTTTATTAGTTCTTGATTTGGAGTTTTTTCAAAAGCTATATTTATATCATCTTTTTCCATACTACTCATTGATGCACTCATTATCTGTGTCATTATTATCATAATTACAGGGTATAGAATTAATGGAAGTACAATTCCCATAAATAAAGTTTTTTTATCTCTAAGAATGTCTATCATTTCTTTCTTAAATATAGATTTAACCATTTTAGTCCTCAATTAGATTCCCCCTTTTACTAGCAATATTTATAAATATATCTCTTAAACTTTGTGTATTGTATTCACGTTTTAATTCTTCACAACTTCCATTTGCTATTATTTCTCCTTTGTGAATCATATAAATTTTATCACATAATGTTTCTGCTTCTTCCATATAGTGAGTTGAATATAATACAGTTTTTCCATTATCCCTTTCATTTTTCATAAAATCTATTATAGACTTACTACTTATTACATCTAATCCTAATGTTGGTTCATCAAATATATAAATTTTTGGTGAATGAATTAGACATCTTGCAATAGAAGTTCTTTGATTTTGCCCTGTTGATAAATTTTCGATACGATTGTCTATAAAGTTCTTCATATCCATCACTTCTACTATATGGTCAATTGATTTTTCTATTTCATATTCTTCCATATCATATAAGCTTCCAAAGGTAGTGAGTAGTTCTCTTGGAGATAATCTATTATATAACTTTGTATTACCGGATATATACCCTATTTCTTTTTTTGCTAAATTCTTATCTTTTAAGTAATCGTACCCTGCCACTTTTATACTACCTGATGTTGGTGTTAATATTCCACCTAACATTCTTAGCAATGTTGTTTTACCAGCTCCATTAGGACCTAATATTCCTATTATTTCTCCTTTTCCAGCTGTAAAAGATACATTATTTACAGCTAAAAATTCTTCTTTTTTGGTTTTTAATTTTACTTTTTTATTTGACTCATCTTTTACTACTCTAGTAAATGATTTACATAAATTACTTACTTCAATCATCTCTTGCTCCCTTCAAAATTTTATTTTGTATAAATATATTATAATGTATATATTATCAATGTAGTACAAATAAAAGAGAATCATGCATTACATAATCCTCTTTTATTCATACTACATTAGACTTTATTTTTCTTATCATTTTAAAATATGTTAATATAGTAACTAATAGTATTTTTTATTCCTTCTTCAAAACTATATTTGGGCTTCCATCCTAATTCTCTTTGTATCTTAGATGAATCTATTGCATATCTTAGATCATGACCTGGTCTATCTTTTACATATTTAATAAGTGAGTCAGGCTTATTTAACTCTTTTAATATCATTTTAACAATTTCTATATTGCTTTTTTCATTATTAGATCCCACATTATATATTTCCCCAAGTTTGCCTTTATGGATTATTATATCAATAGCTTCACAATGATCTTTTACATGTATCCAATCTCTAACATTCATTCCATTTCCATAAACCGGTAGACTCTCATTATTTATAGCTTTACTTATTATCAAAGGTATAAGTTTTTCTTGATGCTGAAACTCTCCGTAATTATTTGAACATCTAGAAATTGTTATAGGCAGATTATAAGTTCTATAGTATGACTTAACTAATAAATCTGCAGATGCTTTTGATGCTGAGTACGGTGAGCTTGGATTTATTTTTGAATTTTCATTGAATAATAAATCTTTTCTGTCTATTGGTAAATCTCCATATACTTCATCTGTTGACACTTGATGAAACTTTTTTATATTATATTTCCTACATGCTTCTAGTAATACTTGTGTTCCTAATATATTCGTTTGTGTAAATATCATTGGATTTGATATTGAATTATCAACATGCGACTCTGCTGCAAAATTAACTACTATATCAATATTTTCATTTTCGAATAAATAAAATATAAATTCCTTATTACAAATATCTTCTTTTATAAATTTATAGCTTTTATTATTTTCTAGTTTTTTTAAATTACTTATATTAGATGCATATGTTAATTTATCTAAATTAATTATTTTGTAGTCTTTATACTTATTCATCATATAATATATAAAATTTGTTCCTATAAAACCTGCTCCTCCAGTAACTAAAATTGTTTTCATAGTTAAAATTCTCCTTTATTTATTGCTAATTAACTTAAGTAATTGATTATAGTAAGATGTTTTTTTATATGACTCAGCTAATTTAATGAGTTTATCTCCATTTATATATCCTTTATTGTATGCTACTCCTTCTATACATCCTATATTTATATTTTTTTCAGTTTGCATTTTATAAACAAGATTTGATGCTTTTCTTAGTGCATTATAATTTCCTGTATCTAGCCATATAGTATCCTTAGATAATAATTCTACACTAAGTTTTCCTTTAGCTAAATATTCATTATTTATAGATGTTATTTCTAATTCTCCTCTTTCTGATGGATTTATATTTTTAGCTATTTCTATAACATTATTATCATAAAAATATAATCCAGGAACAATATAATTTGATTTTGGATTTTTAGGCTTTTCTTCTATAGATACTACTCTATAATTCTCATCAAACTCTACAACTCCAAATTCACGTGGGCTGTCTACTTCATATCCAAATATTAGAGCACCATCTCTTAAATGAGATGCTTTTTCTATCTTATTTATAAAATCAAATCCATAAAATATATTATCTCCTAGTATTAATGATACACTATCGTTGCCTATAAATTCTTCTCCTAATATAAATGCTTGTGCTAAGCCCTTTGGTTTATTTTGAATCTCATAGCTTAATTTAATTCCTAACTGACTTCCATCTTGTAGTAAATCTTCATACATAGGTAGATCCCTAGGTGTAGATATTATAAGAATTTCTTTTATTCCAGCCAACATTAATACTGATAATGGATAATATATCATTGGTTTGTCATATACAGGTAAAATTTGTTTTGATATTGATTTTGTCAGTGGATATAGTCTGGTTCCAAGACCTCCTGCAAGTATTATACCTTTCATTTAATATCAACCTCATCATTTACATACTTTTATGTCTTAAGAATTATTTATTTCTTTTATATATTCTTCAACTGCAACTTTCCAATCTGGAAGTAAGTGAAAATTATTATCTTTTAATTTATCTTTATTTAATCTACTATTTAGTGGTCTTATTGCTTTTGACTTATATTCATTCGTAGTTATTGGTATTAAGTTTATATCTTTATTAGCTATTTCGAATATTATTTTTGCAAGTTCATACCATGTGCAATAACCTTCATTCGTAGCATGATATGTTCCATATTTTTTACTTTCAAGCATATCTACTAATAATTTTGATATATCTTTTGTATATGTTGGTGATCCTATTTGATCGTTTATTACACTTATTATTTCTTTATTATTAGATAGGTCTAACATCGTCTTTATAAAGTTTTTACCATTTATTCCAAATACCCATGATATTCTTACTATAAAATATTTTTCTAATAAAGTTCTTACATATTGCTCTCCTATATATTTGCTCTTTCCATATATATTTATTGGATTTATATTATCATCTTCATTATATGGACTTTGTTTATTTCCATCAAATACATAATCTGTGCTTATATATATCATAGGTATATTTAAAATATTAGCACATTTCGCTATATTTTTAGTTCCTCTTCCATTTACCTTCATACATAAATCAATTTCCTCTTCAGCTTTATCTACGTTAGTATATGCAGCACAATGAATAATTGCATCGCAGTTACTATTTAATATATAGTCTTTAGTTTGACGGTCTGCTGTAATATCCATTTCTTCTTTTGTTGGACAAATTGGAATATAGTCCCTTTTATATAACTCTTTTACAAGATCATATCCTAACTGACCTTGACTTCCTGTAACCAGCACATTTTTCATATTACCACTATCCTTCATATTTAAAAGGTATATCTACTTCATACAGAGTCTTTAAATTTTTGTCTTTTTCTGAAATAATTAAATTATCTACATTATCTATTGGCCAGTCTATATTTATATTTTTATCATTCCATATAATTCCACTTTCATGTTCTGGATTATAAAAATCACTACATTTATATGTGAATATAGCTTCTTTTGATTTTACTAAAAATCCATGAGCAAAACCTACTGGTATATAAAGCTGTCTTTTATTTTCTTCTGATAGAAGAACCATTTCATATTGTCCGAATGTTGGTGATCCTATTCTTAAATCAACTGCAACATCATAAACTGTGCCCTTTATAACTCTTACAAGTTTACCTTGTGGATTTTTAGTTTGGAAGTGAAGTCCTCTTAGTACATTTTGAGTTGATTTTGATTAGTTGTCTTGAACAAAGTTCATTGTTAATCCATTATTATAAAATTCTTTTTTATTATAGTATTCTAAAAAATAACCTCTTTTATCTTGAAAAATCTTTGATTCTATTACGTATAATCCATCTATCTTTGTATATATAAATTTAAAATTTTCCAATTTATTCACCCTAATCATATACATAATTTAAACTTTATTAATCTATACTTTTTAATTTATCTATAAGCATCTGCTTTTCTAATTCTAATATATTCTTACTTCTATTTTTTATTTTTACAGCAGGGCATCCTACATATATAGACCATTCATCACAATCATTCTTTATTAGCGAACAAGCACCTATTGCTGTTCCTACTTTTACTCTTACACTTGGTAAAACAGTTGTTCCTGTTCCTAGTATTGAGTGCTTTTCTAAAATTACTTTCCCTCCATATATATTTCTATATTTATCATCTACCATTGGGTTTGCCATTGCATTTCCAGAATAATCATCAGAAATAGCATATATTACACATCTAGATGATATTGATACAAAATCATTTATTTCAATACCTTCATCTCCTGCAAATAATCCAACATATGCTGATATATGAACATAACTACCTATCTTTATATTTCCACTTAAAATACAAAAATCATCAATCCTAACATTGTTTCCAATATACACGTTTTCTGCATTATAAATGCTAGCTTTTTTACTTATTAGTACATTATCTCCAAAATTTTTTAAACCTAATTTGTACAATTCTTCTCGTGAAAAGAAACTATTCATTTTTATCCTCCAATTAATTGAGTCGTATATTAGCTAAATATTATTTTCTCTTAACCATTTATTAACTATTTCAATTTGTTCATTTGTAGGCGTAGATACAGTTTTGTACCAATCTATACATAAATTAAAGGTTTTATCAAATACATTATTCATAAATTCTTTATCATATCCAAACTTTTGACAAGATAACTGTTTTGTGGATTTTATCGCATCTAGTGTTTCTATGATTTCTTCTACTCTAAGTGAGTAACTATTAGCTCTTTTATGTCTTCTAAATACTGCAACTATACTGTTTATTGATAAAGCATTACCTCCAAGTAATGCTCTTTGATATAAATCTATATCTCCAAATCCATCCATATGATTTACTTCTACATACTCTAAATTACGTCTATTATGCATAACTGATAATGTTGTTGGTGGTTTTCTCTTTATTATACCTGATGAAATTTCTAAAAAGTAATTATTTTTGTCTATTTCTGGTGGTAGATTTAATTCACGTATTTCTATATTATTACTTATATTTCCTTCATAATATACAATCATATCGCCAACGATAAATGATATATTATTATGTCTAGAATATAAATTTATGCAATTAGTAAAAAAGTCATTATCAATATAAAAATCATCATCATTCATAAATATAACATAGTCACCTCTGGATAAATTATATCCTTTTTTTTGACTTTTTCTTGATCCTATATTTTTAATATTTTTATAATATTTTATTCTACTTTCATTCTTGTACTTATTTTTTATAATATCTTCTGTTCTATCTGTAGAAAAATCATCTATTATTATAATTTCAAAGTTTTTATAGCTTTGTCTTAAAATACTTTCTATTGATTCTACAATAATATGTCCCTTATTATAAGTTGGAATTATTATACTTATTACTTTATTTCCATAAACTATATTTTCTCTATAATTAGTTTTAAAAAAATAATCTTCTAACATAGATATATCCTCATTAGTCAACTCCTCTACCTTATTTAAATAAAATCTTAATCCGTCTATAGTAAGATTTTTATTTTTTACTTTTTTCATAATGCTATTAAACATATCTTTATTCTTAATTCTAAGAAAAATATTACTTATATCATTAATCATATAAATCCCTTCAATTACATCTTATAATATACTTAATTATATCTATAATATTTAATATGCTTTCTTCTTCTAAATCTCCATATATAGGTAATGTTAATGTATTGTTTGATACATAATATGCGTTAGATAGATTTTTCGTATCATATCTTCCTTTATAACAATCAAATTCTACTGTCAATGGATAAAAATATTTTCTACAAAAAACATTATACTCTTGTAATTTTATATATAGAGAATCTCTACTAATCCCTAACTTTTCTTCATTTATTAATATTGGGAAATATGAATAATTATGCTTAACACCAGGTTTGTCTTGAACTGTATAAATACCATCTATATCCTTTAGATTTGATCTATATAGATTTGAAATATTTTTTCTCTTTTCAATTTCTTTTTCAATATAATTTAAATTAACTAATCCCATTGCTGCTTGAAATTCACTCATCTTTGCATTAATACCTATTGATTCAACTTTTTCAGAGTTTACTATTCCAAAATTTTTATAATCATTTAGTTTACTTATTAATTCTTTATTATTAAATGTTAAAAGTCCACCTTCTATAGTATTGTAAACTTTAGTAGCATGCATGGAGAACATTGATACATCCCCAAAGTTACCTATTCCTATATTATTTAATTCAACTCCAAAAACATGAGCTGCATCATATATTACTTTTAAATTATATTTTTTAGCTATTTCTTCAATTTCATATACATTACATGGATATCCATATACATGAACAGGTACTATAGCACATGTTCTTTCTGTGATTAAATCTTCAATTTTATTTGTATCAATAGTAAAGTTCTCCATATTTATATCACAAAATACTGGTTTTAAGTTATTTTCTATTATTGCGTGAGTTGTTGATGCAAATGTAAAAGGTGTAGTTATTACTTCTCCTTTTAGATTTAATATATTTAAAGCACTATATAATGCTAAATGTCCATTTGTAAATAATATACTATTTTTTACTTTTAAATACTCTCTTAATTTTGACTCTAACTCATTGTGTATAGGTCCATTATTTGTTAACCATCTACTATTCCATATTATTTTTAATTTTTCATAATATTCTTCAATAGGTGGGAGAAAGGACTTTGTTACATATATTGGATTTTTAAACTTCTTCATTTTATCACCTTATTAATTATGATTTTTATTTAATTTATCAATATAAGGGAAAATCTCCTTTTCTCTCATAATCATTACATCCTTTTCTAACTCATTTTTTATTTGTACTTTTCGGTCTTGATTTAGATTGTATCCAGTCATATCTCTTGATTCTCCACCCCATCTTCTATATATTGTTATTACTTTTATAATTCCTATTCTACATCCTTTTCTAGTTATATTTAATAACTTTGGATAATCTGCTAATTGCTTATAATCTTCATCATACATTCCAAATTTTTTTATAAACGCTCTAGTATAGTAAAGATGTGATCCTGATATAAAATTTCCTTTACATAATTGTAAATATAAATTTAAAGGATCACCATTTAATAAATCTTTATACTCTTTAGGTATTTTCTCTATACTTATCGGCTTCAAGTTTATATCACAGCTATATTCAAAAGATTTAGCTATTAAATATTGTGGATTATACATAAAAAAATTGACAATATTATCAACTGATTTACTATCATAAAAGCAATCATCACATTCTAATGGTATTATATATTTACCTTTGGATAACGTTATTGCTTTATTTAAGTTTCTTACACCACCTTCATTGGTTTCATTTTTATTTACTATATAGTTTACAATATTATCTTTTTTATATTCTTGTATATATAGTTCAACTGATTTCTTGAATTTTTCATCGAATTTATCTGAACAATCATCACTTATTATTATTTCAATCGGTGAATAGTCTTGTTTTAGAATTGAATAAATATTTTGCTTTAAATATTGTATATTATTATAACTAATTACAATTATACTTACTAAATTATTAACATCAATATTTTGCACTTATAATACCTCCTAGTATTATTTTTACTACATTATATTAATAATCCATTGTATAGTTACATACTTCTACAAATTTATATACATTTATATATAATAAATCTCACGGTCTACCACTTTTTATTTTATCTATATATGGAATAATTTCTTTTTCACGCATAGTTTTTCTATCTTTATTCAACTCATTTTTAATTTGTATTTTCTTTTCTTGATCCAAATTATAACCATTAAAATCTCTTGACTCTCCTCCCCATCTTCTATATATTGTTATTGCGTCTATTATGCCTATTTTACACCCTTGCCTAGTTACATTTAATAACTTTGTATGATCAGCTAATTGTTTATAGTCTTCATCATACATTCCAAATTTATCTATAAATTCTCTCGTGTAATAAAGATGAGATCCTGATATAAAATTTCCTTTACACAACCTTAAATATAAATCTAGTGGATCACCATTTAGCAAATCTATACACCATTGTGGAAATCGTTCTTTACTAATTGGATTCATATTTACATCACAGCTATATTCATAAGATTTAGCCATTAAATATTGTGAATTATATTTAAAAAAATCAACAATGTTTTTTACTGATTCACTATCATAAAAACAATCATCACATTCTAATGGTATTATATATTTACCTTTAGACAGTCTTATTGCTTTATTTAAATTTTTTACACCACCTTCATTTATTTTATTCTTATTAACTATATAATTTATAATATTTTCCTTCTTGTTTTCTTCTATATACAACTCTAATGATTTTTTAAACTCTTCATCAAATTCATTTGAGCAATCATCACTTATTATTATTTCAATCGGTGAGTAATTTTGTTTCAAAATAGAATTTATATTTTCTTTAAGATATTTTATATTACTATAAGATATTACAATTACACTTGCTAAGTTATTAATATCTACATCTTTCAATTAATACACCTCCATATATTTACTTTTACTATATATTTTTATATGCTCGCTTATCAAAACAAGAAACTTTAAATTCATTCAAAATTCTATTCTTTTCGTATAAATCTTCAATAACTCCAACTTGATTTCTAGAATTAAACTTGTTTAAAGTATTTTTACCGTGCAATATAACCATATAATTTTCGCTCTCTAGAACTTCATATTTTAACTTTATTGCACCTGCATGACCACCTTCTAAATAATATCGTACATTATTTAGATAATCACTTGCCTTATATATAAGTGTATAAAATGGAGGATATTCAAAATACCATTTACCTAGTTTATCATTTATAATGTCATATACATATCCTTTTTGGTTTATCAATACCTGTGTTTCAGGATTTGGACTATAGTCTAACAACTGTTGAGTAAAACTATTGTGATACATATCATCATCATCTAATCTAACTTCGTAAACATAGTCATAACTTTTTACCATATCTTTTAGTTTATTTAAATTACTTTCAAATACAATATTTTTAGGTAGCTCTGGATATTTTCTTAGTTCACTTTCTATAATTTCTTTGCTTAATTTATCATAAAGTAAAGTACACATAAAGGATTGATTTGTTTGATTGATAAGACTTTGACATGTATAATTCATAAATATATTCATTCTATATTTTATCCACTCTGGGTCTAGTCTAATATCACTAAATCTAAAAGTATTAAATACAATTTTTATAAAAATTAATTTTTTCATAATTATCTCCTTTTAATTTATTTTCATCATACTATATAATAATTTTTATACCTTAATAAAATATTATTATAGTATCTACTTCTACTGATGTAGATTTAATTTCGACTTCAAGTGTTATTCTTTTTTGTGTATTCCTAGGAGAATCAAAGTACCATCCTCTCATATTTTCCTCATCTCCAATGTATTCATTTATGTTTAAATTTTTTGAAGAATTTATACAAATCTTGCATATAATTCTCTCATCATCATATAGATAAATTCCATCATCATATTTAACTTTTATACTTTTATCCAAGTTCCATAGTATTTTATAAGTATGTTCATATTTAGATATGATATAATCTTTTATCTCTACTTTAGAATTAATTCTATCGTACTCTAACTTCCTTTTATGAATTAAGTCTTTATATCTATTATTCACACCTAAAACCATATTCTTATCTTCTCTTATAATATAATCTTCAATATATACATCATCGTATATACTACTTGTATCTTCAAACTGTGCCATATTATTAGTTTTATTTTCACGGTTAAGAAATTCGCGTAATTTTATAGATTTATTATCTACAATCAAAGTGTTATGAGCAAATGAAGAATATGCATACTTTGTAAATTTATCTTTATATTCATATCCATTAAATCCTGATTCTACAAATATATTTTTTCCTTTATATATTAAAACAGACAAATCATCACAGTGCTTATGATAATTGCTATTATAAGCAGCTGAAAATAATATATATAAACCATTCTTACCTTTACCCCAACTATCTCTAAATATTGCATACCCTGCATCTTTAAATACTACAGAATCTTCTTTAGGAATTACTCCATCATTACCACTTGTAATTGCATAGTCGAAATATTTATCGTTATATAAGTCTTTGTATGATTCAATTACCTTTTTAGATGCATTATCACCAATTTCAGGAAAGCAACCGTTTGGTTTTAGTATTTGATAAGAAAATCTTAATGTATTCTCATACTTTTCATATAAATATTTTGAAAAATCATTATCTATGCTTCTCATTACAATAGAATATAATTTTAAACTTTTACTGACTTCATAATGATAAAATGGAGTGTGTTCTTTATGAACACCTTCAACAAAAACAAAATCAAAATATTTTTTTAATCTGTTTTTTGATAATTCTTCATAAATTTTTGATTTGCTATCTAAGTTAAATATTTGTGAATATAATAGTAGAGATAAGTCTTGATACATTCCATGATTTGTATTTTTATTATGAAAGTTTTCATTTGAAAGTAATTCTGCTGTTTTAGATATATTAGATACAAATCGTTCTAAATATTCGCGTCTAAATAAATTATAACAATTTAAAATAAAATTTAACCAATAGTTCATTCTTAGAGCTGTTGTTTCATCATGATAATCATATTTATTTCTGTATTCTATATCGTATTCATTTTCATATTTATCTATCCACTGATATACTAACTCTAATCCTACACTTAAATACTTCTCTTCTTTTGTTTCTCTATAAGCTTCTATTAAATCTCCTAGAAATTCATGACCATTTAATCTTCTAAGATACGATCTTCCCATTTTTTCATCTTCCCAATTTATAAATTTATCAAAATGAACTTTTTTATACCCAAATATATTAAGTATATTATTCTCAATAAGGTCATTACTAGTTTCTATATAATTTTCATTAGAATTTTTATTTAATATGATTTTAAATTTATCATATAATCGATCTAAATCTTTTGATATATAGTCCATTGTTTTATCAACCCTTAATTTTTTATATTTCTACATATCTACAAAACTTTGAATCGTAATCTTCGATATTTTCTATAAAGTTATATTTATCTATAGAAAAGTACTTAAATCCATACTCAAATTTATCAATATAATTTAAATTTATATATTTTAGTAATTCATAAATAGTATAATTCTCTATAATCCTTCTATTAATCATACTTCTATCCAAATATAATAAGTCTGTGTATTTAAAGTCTTTACCTTCATTTTCTAAATTCAAAGTTATATTATTCTTTAGTATAAACCCTTTATTATATTTGAAATATGACTTTTTACCTATTACTTCTGCATTTGTGTAAATAGTTGCATTTACTAAATCTCTTAAATAATATTTGCCATAATAATTATTAGGATTTAATATTGATATATAGTCAGAATCAATAATATCCTTTAAACTTAAGTTCATACTTTTATTATTTAGAAGTAATATATTTTTATCAAAGTTACAACTACCTTTTAGCTTTAAATATAGTTCTTCACTATATGTTATTAAAAGTAGTTTTTTATATTTGTATAGTTGATTTTCATAATTTTCTGATATTTTTTTAAAATCTTCATACCCCTTAACTAATCCAATTATACAAATATCTTTATTTATATTATTAATATTAATACTTACTTTATCTAATAAATACATTAAACGTTGATTGTAGGTATGATTTTCTAAAATCCGTCTAATTCCTTTTATAGATTTAATATCATAATAATAATTATCTTGTTCAATTTTTGAAAGTTCATCTTTAATCTTTTGCTTATCATCACTAACCATTACTATGTCTCCAAATAGCTCCTCAATTCCTAAAGAATAAGTACTTATAATAGGTGTTCCACAGGCTAAAACTTCATATATTCTTCTAGAAAACATTGTTTTAGAATTATCTACAGTACTTACATTTAAAACTACCTTATATCCCTTATTTGCCTTATCTAGTTTTTCCACCGGTAAATATCCCACTATATTTTCTTTAAACTTATTTGGATATTCATACTGCTTTAGGTTTCTATTATAATTTCTATCATATATATCAAGGCCTATAGATTCTATTGCTGCTTCTAAAATAGTATCTAATCTTTCTCTTCTTCTTTCATATTTATTATTATAATAACTACCTGCAAAACAAGCTTTATTGCATCTATTTAAATCAATTTTTATTGGATTGTGAATTTTAGGATTTGCCGCAAATGGTAATACAAATATATTGTCATGTTTTAAATCTATTTTGTATTTGTTTACGCTAGATTCATCTGTAGTAAATACATAATCAAATAACTTTGCTGTATTTATAAAATGATTATAATGAACAGGATCCTCTTTATTCCAAAATATTGTTGGTATAAACTTTTTCTTACACCAATCAACTAAATTCTTTAACTCCAACGTATTATACTTATTTATATATTGTACTTTTTTATTCCATGCATCATCATTTCCATGCCAGGCTGATTCTACTAATAATATATTAGGTCTATTAAGTTCTAATTCACCCTTCCATTCATATGGATGTACCTTTATCAAGTTACATATTCCATCAAAACAAGACTCTGTAAGTTTATCAAATATACATGCTATTTTTAAGTCACTAAGCTTGTCTATCTTGTTAAATATAAATCTATTTTCTATGCTATTCGTATACATAAAATTTATTTTTTTTCTTCTGTATATTTTTATTGAATCAATTCTAAAGTTACCACTACCTTCAACTCTAATAGCTAATTTTGTTATTTGATTTTTGTCCATTAAGCTTATAACTTTATATGAGTTTAAATTTATATTGTCTAAAATTTTTTCATCATTTATACAAGTTATTATATAAAGTCTTAAATCAATATTTTCATCCTTCAATCCATTAAACTCTATTTTATATAAGTATTCATTCTCAATATTAATTTTATCTTCACTACTTTTATCATAAAGATCTTTATCTATATAAAAATATTTATGCTCATTATCACAGTAAAAAGATTTACAAATATTATTTTCTAATATTATTTTACATTTAGATTTTTTTTGAAAATCATACTTATTTAAATTTATATCTTCATATAATTCATATTTATAAATTTCCATACATCTACCTCATTTAAAATTGACAACTTTGTAAATTTTTATTAACTGCCTATATATTCTATTCATATTACATTTATTAAGTTACAACATTTTATACTAAAAGTTGACTATAAAAAATGCTACCTCAAAATTTGAGGTAGCATTTTTTATCTATACAGCTTGAATATCTTCACTGTAAACTTCTTTAATTTTATAACTTCTAATTTCCCTTAATATAACCACACCAGTTATAACAGAAGCAATTATATCAGCTGTTGGTTGAGCAAACCAAACACCATTTAAATCAAAAATATTAGGTAAAATTAGTATCATAGGTATTAATAAAATAACCTGTCTAAGTAAACTAAGTACCATAGCAACTTTAGCTTTACCTGTAGATTGAATATAGTTAGTACCAACAACAGATAATCCTACTATTGGAAGTGCAAAAGCATATTTTCTTAAACCATTAACAGTAATGTCCATAAGCTCTGCATCTCTATTAAACATACCAACTAAAACTTGTGGTGCAAACTGAATTAATAAAGATCCAACTACAAACATACAAGTAGAAGCTAAAAGTGTAATCTTAAATGTCTTAACTGCTCTATCATAATTCTTAGCTCCATAGTTAAATCCAACAATTGGTTGCATACCTTGTACTAATCCAAAAGAAGGCATTAAAAATATCATAGTTATAGAGCTTATAGTAGCCATTGCTCCTATTGCTAAGTCTCCACCATAACTTCTTAAAGAATTATTACTTAATACTTGAACTAAACTAGCAGCTAATTGCATTGCAAATGGAGCTGATCCTATTGCAAATATCATCTTTACTATATTAGAGTTTAACTTTAAACTTGATTTTCTAAACTTTAAATTCGACTTTCCTTTTAAGTAATATAATAATCCCCATATAGCAGTTACACCTTGAGAGGTTACTGTAGCTATTGCAGCTCCTTGTATTCCCATATTGAACCCAAATATTAATACAGCATCTAATACTATATTCGTAACGCAACCAACGGTCATTATTATAGCTGATAATTTAGGATTTCCATCTCCTCTAATCATATTATTAAAAGCCATAGCTAGTATTTGGAAAACTGCTCCTAATAATATTACACTCATATATGATTTAGCATAATATAAAGTTGAATCACTAGCTCCAAATGCTGATAATATCTTATCTGAGAAAACTGTTCCTATTACTGTTAATATAATTCCGATTGTTACAGATAAAGTTATTGCATTTCCTATTATACCTTCTGCTTCATCTCTTTTTCCTTGCCCCATTTTTATAGATATATTAGTTGCAGAACCTACACCAACTAACATACCAAACGCAAGCATTATTGTCATTATTGGCATAGTTACACCAAGACCTGTTATTGCCATAGGACCAACATTTGGTATATTACCTATAAACATTCTATCTACAACATTATAAAGTGCATTTACCATCATTCCTATGATTGCAGGTACAGAGTATTTTAATAATAATTTACCTATAGGCTCTGTTCCTAAAATTTGTTGACTATTTTTCATTCGTATCCTCCTTATATATTTATATTTTTACATACTTTCTCAAGTAATTCTTTCATAGTTTCTTCTTCTTCTTCTGTTAATATTTCAGCGATTTTATTATTCCACTGACCTAACACTCCTAGCACATCTTCTTTTATATTTTTTGCTTTATTAGTTAAATGAATTTTGTTTGATCTTTTATCATTTTCATCTTTAATTCTAGTTATAAAGCCTTGATCTTCTAATTTTTTTAAAGCTCTTGCCGTTGTACCTTTGTCTATTTTTAATTTTTCAGATATTTCTTCTTGATTTCTACCATCCTCTGTATATAGCTCAAGTAAAAACATAAATTGACCAGATCCAATTCCAAACTTAGAGACTTCTTTGTTTATAAATACACTCCCTTTTCTATATAAATGAGATATGTATTTTCCTATATGCTTATTTTCTTTACATTTTTCTATACACATATAAAGTTCCACCTTTTTATTAGTTGTTTATGCAACTATATCATTATATCATATTTAGTTGTTTTTACAACTATTTTTTTATAAAATAAAAAATAGGAAGTAAAATGATAAATATCAATATACTCCCTATTAATTTTATTTTAAATTTTCTATTAATTCTTTGCATTCTTTTTCTATTTCATATATGTCATTATGAATATAAATTCCATTCCCACATGCATATATATTATCTCTTGAAGTTTTATAATTTTCATCAACCTTAGATCCTGTAGTTTCTGGATTTAAAACTATATTACTCCTCATAGCTACTACTCCATCACTTAGCATTGGATATGAAAATATTAAAGTATCACAAAATATCTCCTTAATATGATTATCTCTTTCAATACTAACCTTGCTAACTCTTCCATCTCCATATATTCCTACTAATTTATATCCTTCATATATATTATATTTTAAACCTAAAGACTTAACTCTATCAGCATTTCCATCTTCACACAGAATACCTACTACATTTATATTATACTTTTTTAATTCTTGTTCTATCATATATATAGTAGCGTCACCTACAATTAAAATATTTTTACCAGGCACCATATCTTCCATAGCAAATATTTTCTTTGCCATACCTATAGTAAGTATACCTGATACTCTATCTCCAACTGCAGTTATTGAGTTCCTTGATTTTTCTTTTCCACCATTTGCAATAATTACATTTTTCCCTTTAATTTTCTCTATACCTCTTTGTGAACTTGTACAAACTACCTCATTATTTTCTTCTATATTTAATACCATTGTATTTAAATTTATATCAACATTATAACGTTCTAATTCTTTTAATATTTTTTCTTTATACTCTTTACCCGTAATATAAATTTCATTTCCTATATTATAGTCACTATTACTTAGCATTCCTCCAAGATCCGGATCTTTTTCTATTATTAATATACTTTCTATACTTCTTTTTTTACCTTCTATTGCACAAAGAATTCCTGCTGCACCGCCACCTATAATTACTAAATCATATTCTCTCATAGTTCTAGTCCTCCTTATACCCGACAACTACTGAAGTTTCATTATTCTTCTTAATATCACTTAAGTCTACTCCTAATTCTCTGCTTAGTATATTTGCTATTGTTAGCATACATCCAACCCCTTGACAACCTCCCATCATGGCTCTAGTTCTTCTTTTGACTCCATCTATAGTGGTTGCTCCTAATGGTCTTTTTATAGAATCTATAATTTCACCTTCCGTTATTAATTCACATTTACAAACCATTTTTCCATAAGAAGAGTTTTCTTTTATCAGTTTATTTTTTTCTTCCATACTAAGATTAGAAAATCTGACTAAATTTTTTCTTTCATTTTTTAAGTTATCTTTTTCTTTTAAGTCTACTAAGTCTGATACTATCTTAACTACGTATTTTCCTATTGCAGGGGCTGCACTAAGACCTGGCGAGTCTATACCTATTACATTTATAAAATTAGAATTATCTTCTGAGTTTCTTATTATAAAGTCTTCATTATCAGTTTTAGGTCTTATGCCACTAAATGAAGTTAATATTCTTCCCATAGGTAAGTTTTGTATTGTTTTACTGCCTTTTTGAATTATTTCATCTATACCTTCTCTTGAAGTACCTATACTTTCATCAGACTTAGCATTAGGTCCAAGAAGTAAATTTCCATCAGCTGTTGGAGTTATTAATACACCTTTACTTAAATTACTTGGAACTTGAAATAATGTTTTATTACAAATACCTCCTGCTACTTTATCAAATAAACAGTATTCTCCTTTTATTGGTTGTATTTCATATTTTTCTTTATTTACTAAATTACTTAAATAAGCACCATATAGACCAGATGCATTTATTATTATTTTAGCTTCTATACTTTCTTTATTTTCAAACTTTATTTTATATGTCTTTCCTTCTTTTATTATATCTATTACTTTATAACCTAACTTAAATTCTACTCCATTCTCTACTGCATTTTCACCTAGTGCTATTGTCATTTCATATGGACTTACTATTGCAGATGATTTTGCATGTAAAGCACCTACCACATTATTATTTATATTAGGTTCTAAGCTTAGAACTTGCTCTTTTCCTAAAATTTCTAAACCTGGTACACCTAATTCATCCCCATTTATTTTTAACTCATTTACCCTTTTCATTTCATCTTCGCTAAAAGCTAATATTAATGCACCATTTCTTTTAAATGGAAAATCTAATTTATTAGCTAAACTGTCAAATAATAAATTTCCTTGTATATTAAGCTCTGCTTTTAAAGTTCCTTTTTTTTCATTATATCCAGCATGTACTATACCGCTATTCCCTTTTGATATTCCCTCTGCTATATCATTATTTTTGTCTACTAAACATATATCTATATTATATTTTGATAATTCCCTTGCTATTGAGCAACCTACTACACCTGCTCCAATTATTACAACATCTTTCATAGTGACATCTCCTTTTATAAAAAGTAAATCTTTGTTAATTTATAGTATTTATTATATTCTTTTAATCTTTGCAAGTAAAATTTATTATTACTATAATAACCATTATATTTTTTGATATATCTTATATAATTATTTACAAAAAATAAAAGAGAAAATCTTAAATTAGATTTCCTCTTTTATTTATTTAAAAAGTCTAAAGCATATTGTACATGTAATGCTGCCCCTATTTCTAAACTATCTTCATATATATCAAATTTTCCATGATGATTAGGATAAATATAACCTTTAGATTCATTTTTAGATCCTACTAAAGCTATTGCACCAGGAACTCTATTTAAATATTCAGACATATCTTCTCCAATTGTAAGCTTTGGCATATGTCCTATTCCATCTTTTCCCATTATTTTTTCTACTGCATTTTTAGCTAATTTTGAACATTCTTTATTATTTATAGAAACAGGCATTCCAAAAGTATACTCTAAGAAAGCCTCTGCTCTATATGCCTCTGCGGTATGTTTTATTATACGTTCAATCATATTTGGAATTTCATCTCTTAATTTTGGATTAAAGCATCTTGAAGTACCTTCTAGTATAGCTTCACTTGCAATTACATTAAATCTAGTTCCTGACTTTATAGATCCTATACTTATCACTACTGGTTCTATTGGGCTAGTTTCTCTACTCACAATAGTCTGTAGATTCATAACAATTGCACATGCTACAACAGCTGCATCTATTCCTTGATGAGGAAGTGAACCATGTCCACCTTTTCCTTTTATTCTTATTTTAAATATATCTGCTGAAGCCATTACTGGTCCTTCTTCAATGGATACTTTTCCACAATCTAAATCTCCCCATAAATGCATTCCAAATATCCCATCCACATCATCAAGTGCCCCACCATCTATCATAGCCTTAGCTCCTTTAGCTATTTCTTCAGCTGGCTGGAAAAGTAATTTAACCGTTCCATTTATTTTATCTTTATTCTCATTTAATAATTGTGCTGCCCCAAGTAACATAGCCATATGTCCATCATGTCCACATGCATGCATCATACCTTCTTCCTTAGATTTATAATCTACATCATTTTCTTCAAAAACAGAAAGAGCATCCATATCAGCTCTTAAGGCTATTGTTTTTCCAAATTTATTTCCTTTTATAGTACCTATGACTCCTGTACTTGCAATACTCTCATAAGGTATTCCCATTTTTTCAAGTTCTTCTTTTATTCTTTTTGAAGTTCTTATCTCTACTCCGCTTCTTTCTGGATGTTTATGAAAATCTCTTCTCATTGATACTATATAGTCTTTATACTTTTTTATTTCTTCTTTAACGTTCATATTATATCCCCCTGTTGTTAAATCTTTAAGACTATAATTTTAGTTATATTTAGATAAAGTTGTAATAAAATCTCTTTTGAATTACTTCAATATAATAATTTTGCCTTATTAAAATAATTCCTTTCGACAATATTATCATATCTTACATTTTATGTAAATACAAAATTGTATTTATTTTAAATATTTTCAGATAATTTTATTTTCAACAATCCTTGCTATAATGTAACATATTCTGCATTTTTTAATAGTATATATTAAGGAGGAGCAATAATATCTATCTCCTAGATAGCGAGGTGACAAAATGAGAATTAACTACTCTAATAAGTGTTGTGCAAATCAATATTCTTTAAATCAATGTAGTTGTACTAAAAAATATTGTAATTGCTGCAATTGCTGTAGCCAAGTAAATACATGTAATCCTTGTAATAATTACTGTCCTAAAGCTAATACTTGTTTTAATAAATGTAATAATAGCCAATGTCCTAATTGCAATAGTACTTGTAATAATAATGTACAATCTGTAATGAATTATAATTTATGGGTTAACCCATCTAATTATTCTCTTAGCAATTCTAACAGTTGTCCTAAAAACTGTTCCAATAGATACTATAATAACTTTTAGATAACTTATAATCGGCCTTATAGCAGTATATTATACTCTATAAGGCTTTTTATCAGTATGCAATTTTTTTGTCACTTTTGAATACTTACATCATACTATAGTATTAACTTATCTTACACTATACTCTTAATTTAGACTAAGTGTTAAATTTAAAAATAATAAGTTTTAACATATCTATGGATGAAAACATATATTATGTATGAGTGTTTATTAATAAAAAATTTTAAAATATGGAGTTGATATCATGATTTCAAAAGATACTAACTATCTAAAAAATACAGTTCTTAATGAAATTGCTATGACTATTTCAGAATCAGACTGCTCCCAGCCAACAAAATTAATTGGTGATACGGTTTGGGTTGACTTAAACCAAAATGGTATACAAGATAATGGCGAACCTGGTATGGGTAATGTTACTGTAGATTTATATAACTATAATAATAAAACTAAAGTTGCTACTACTACTACTAATGCTAATGGTAATTATATATTCGATACTGTTTATCCAGGTACTTACTATGTTATATTCTCTAATATACCTGAAGGCTATGGATTTATACAATCAAATGGTGTTGTTGATACTACAGGTAGAACTCAACCATTCTGTGTAAAATATGATGATGATCCTACTGATAATACAAATATTGATGCACCTATATTACCTGCAATAGTAACTACTACAACTACTCCGGTTCCCGTTACTACTACAACTACTCCGGTTCCCGTTACTACTACAACTACTCCGGTTCCTGTTACTACTACAACTACTACAGTCCCTGTTACTACTACAACTACTACAGTCCCTGTTACTACTACAACTACTACAGTCCCTGTTACTACTACAACTACCTCTTCTGGTTTAGCATCTGTAAGTGGTACAATTTGGGTAGACTTAAATCAAGATGGAACTCAAGCCCCAACTGAACCAGGATATCCTGGAGCATTTGTAACTTTATATAACTGTAATACTAATGATCCTATTCAATCTGTATATACTGATAGCCTAGGTAATTATTCATTTAATAATCTTGCACCTAATATTGCTTACTACATTAAAGTTGATCCTATACCTGGATATAAATTTATTCAATCAAATGGGGTTGCTGATACTAACGGAAGAACTAATTGTTTTAGATTGAATCCAGGAGAAAATAGAGTTGATTTAGATATACCTATACTACCAGTTTGTATCCAAACTATATGTCCAGTACGTACAACAACAACTACTACAACTACTACAACTACTACAACTTCACCTGTACCAGGTAGTATAACAGGTATTGTATTTGCTGATTATAATTGCAATGGTGTAATAGATACTGAAGATATTGGAGTTCCAAATGTATTTGTTTCTTTATATAATGCAAATACTTATTGTGTAGTATCAACAGTTTTAACTAACTCAAATGGTAATTATCAATTTTCTAATGTAAATCCAGGTAACTATTACTTGATATTTAATAATATTCCTTGCCAATACTCTTTCAACACTAAAACTGGTGTTGTTTCTAGAAATGGTAAAACAGATGTATTTACATTATGTCCAGGTCAAAATATAACAAACCTTAATGTTGGACTTTGTCCTAACTGTGTAAATAATAATACTTCTAATTCAAGTTGTGGCTGTATAGAAGATGATAATTATGATTATCCATCTTCAGATAACTGTAATAATAATGATATAATTCCTTACGAATTAGGAACAGTTGGCGGGTATGTATGGTTAGACTCTAATGGAGATGGATGTAAATCTTCTAGAGAGATGGGAATTCCTAATGTAGATGTTTCCTTATATGACTGTAATAATCAACTAATTGACTCTACTACTACATCTCGTAAAGGTAAATATATATTTAATAATGTACCATCTGGTTCTTACTATATACAATTTGGAGATTTACCTTGTAACTATGTTTATATAAAATCTAATCATTTAGTAAATTCAAATGGTTTATCTCTAGTATTTAATTTATGTCCTGGAGAATCTAGATTAGATGTAAATGCACCAGTTTACAGAAAACCTAACGGACATTCATGTATAAATTCAAATAGTTGTCATGATTGTTGCTAAATAAAGTCATATATTCGTTAAAATAATAAAATGGGTAATTCTTATAAAGAGTTACCCATTTGTTAAATATATGGAGGAATATAATATGTCCAATATTAATTTATTTCCTACTAATAAACTAACTATGTGCAATAGTACAGTTACATCTACATCAGATCTTATTGTTGGAAATAATCTTAATTCTAACTCAAATAATAAATATAAGTTTTTATTAAAATTTGATTTTTCTAATCTATGTTCAATATCTATAAACAAAGCTTATTTGTACTTGTATCCTAATCAATTAAATATCCATGATATTTCAAATAAAATTAATATCAATATTGGTAGAGTTGATAGTGAATTTTTTAAATATCCATATAGTAATCTGCTACAAATATCAAATTCAAATTTATTCTTTTCTGTATCTAAACTCAATATAAATTCTTATATAAAAGTTGATATTACAAGCTTAGTTTTAGATTGGGTAAATGATAATTCTTCAAACCTTGGAATTGCATTTTACTCTGATTACTTTTCTAATTTTATTTGTAAATTTAGCTATAGCGATAATAAAACTTATATTAGTTTAGATTATGATATAAATTATAAATTTGATTATAATCTATATAAATTTTGTCCTATAGAATGTACTGAAGGAGTTGTTGGACCTACTGGAGCTCAAGGTCCTACTGGCCCTCCTGGTGAAATTGGACCTCCTGGTGAGGTTGGTCCTCAGGGTCCTATTGGTATTCAGGGACTTGTTGGTCCTACTGGTCCTCAGGGTGAAGTTGGTCCTCCTGGTGAGGTTGGTCCTCAGGGTCCTATTGGTATTCAGGGACTTGTTGGTCCTACTGGTCCTCAGGGTGAAATTGGTCCTCCTGGTGAGGTTGGTCCTCAGGGTCCTATCGGTATTCAGGGACCTGTTGGTCCTACTGGTCCTCAGGGTGAAATTGGTCCTCCTGGTGAGGTTGGTCCTCAAGGTCCTATCGGTATTCAGGGACCTGTTGGTCCTACTGGTCCTCAGGGTGAAATTGGTCCTACCGGACCAACTGGACCTAACGGATCATTATCATCTTCTTATGCATATTTTTATGTACCTTTTAGTGTAAGATTAATTGCTAATTCAGGTGTTCCTTTTATAGGCTCTAATGGTAATTTTGTAAATATATCTTTTTTTTCTCAAGATGAATTTATATTTTTAGAGTCTGGTGTATATGTTATAGATTGCTATTTAATTTTTCCTAATATAACATCTAGTCAAAATCTTACTTTAGCTTTATTTGTTGATGGAGTTCAATCTCCTGGTACAACCATGTATATTTCTCCATCTAACATATCCTCATCTTCTTCAGTAATTTTATCAATATCAGCTGGTCAAAAACTATCACTTATGTCATTTAATAGTGTTGATATAATACTTCCGCCTCTTATTGATAGAGCTTCATCTATAACTATTTTTAAAATTGCCGATTTACTAATAACTTAGTTTTTATATGAATAAAAAAGTTATAAATTTTAGCATAAATACTTAAATTTATAACTTTTTATTTATCGTATGTTTACTTATTCTCATCAATTCCTATTATATACTCTATTAACTCTTTAATTGCTATATCCTCATCTTCCCCATTAACTTCAATTTCTATAACATCACCTTCACTAATTCCCAAACTAAAAAATCCTAATATACTCTTTGCACTCATTTTTGAACGTCCCTTACTTATAAATATTTGTGATTTATACTGTGATGCTTTTCTTATAAAAGATGTTCCTAATCTATCATGTAGCCCTGATCTATTTATAATTTCTATCCTTTTTTTTATCATATCTCTTTCCCCCATTTTTAGTAGTAATACCTAAAAGATATAGGAAATCGTTTTTATAGTCAATCTATTTGGCCATAAAAAAATATTTATATATTTAAATTATTCAAACTGTAATATAAGTTTAATTTTTATTTTATAATAATACTTTATCTTATTAACTTGATACTTTAATATATATTATATAATATAATAATATAACTATAATTAAAATCGAAAGAGGTCTAAGATGAAAGAATTTTTTACAAAGCATAAGAATAATATCACAATGGCTATCAATGCTATGATAGTAATTTTAGGATTAGTTGCGAAAGATACCAAGTTTGTAATAATAGGTTTATTATTAGCAGCCCTTACTATATATGTGACAATGGAAGAAAAAAAGGCCGAAGCTCAAAAAGCCCAGTTTAAAGCTGAAAGAAAAGCTAGACTACAAGAACAAAAAGCAAAAAATAAAAACAATAAAAAGAAAAAATCTAAAAAGAGAAAATAAAAACATATGGCTAAGGTTATTGTATAGTCCTTAGCCATATGTTTTTATTTTTAAATACTATTTAATTATTTATTTTTTAATCTAAAAGATTATCTATATGGTATACAAATTTATTTCTATGTAATTCATCCTTTATTATTATAATCCATAATATAATAGCCATTATTAAATTTAATATATTACAAATTGAAGTTATGCTAGATATCTCTAATCCAATTGCACTAGATACCATTATTATATAATTCCAAATAACATGATAAATTATTATTGGCCATATATTATTTACCTTTATAACTAATCCTACAAAAGCAAAACCTAGTAAACTTGAATTTATAACTCTAGTAATTACATCTAATAAAGGTATTCCCATAACTATAGTAGTTAAGTGCATGATTGAAAATCCTAAACTACTAAGTATCATTGCTCCGATTGCAGATCTTCTTGTTTTAAATGAGTTTAGGAACACACCTCTAAATATAACTTCCTCTGAAAATCCTGCTAAAAATGCTCCTATAAATGTACATATTATTGTAATACAAGTCATTGTGGTAAATGATTGTATATTTTTTAAAATTTCCGATATAAACTTACTCAACATACATAATATTACAACAACATATGGTATACACCAAATTAGTCCACCTTCATTAATTTTTGAAAATCCTACATTTTTCCATCCATAATATTTATTTATAAAATATAATATAAAAATTGTAGGAGGTATTTGTATAATTAGTTTACTAATTATATTACTTTCATTAATATGCATTCCATCTACTCTAACTCCACCGATTAAATTTAATATTAGATTAGATGCAAATACTCCTATTATCATAACAATTAAGTATCCTGATATTGTTAAAATTGCAGCTTTCTTTTTATTCATCTGTGTGCCCCCATGATCATAGTTTGTCTGATTATTTAAGTTTACCACAATTTAACTCTTATCTAAATATCAAATTTGTTAAGCTTCTATTAATTTTTTATCATCTATATTTACAAGACCTAACTCTCTTATTACTATTTCAGCAACTTTTTCTACTAATACTGTAAAATAAATACATTGTTCTTTATGCTCTCCTTGAGACATATCAAACTCTTTTGTTAATATACGGCAATATAATGTATTTTTCCCATTTGTATTTTTTAAATAATCGTGTAATTCTTTAGAAAGCTCTAAATTTTTCTCTACCTTTTTATCCCCTTGCTTAGTTCTTCCAAAGAACATACCTAGTGCCATAACATCTCCAAACACTTCTCCACATAGACATTTAGATCTACCTATTCCTACAGGAAATCCTGACGCCATAGCTATAGCTTCCTATGATATATTAAGCTCAAAATTACTTCTTATTGCACTTACAACTGCCTCTAAACAAAAAAATCCTCCTCTAAACAATTCTTCCGCTTGTCCTCTAATTTTTTTAAACTAACTTCTTTACAAACGATCATTATAAAATCCCCCTGATTATTTTGTTACATGCACTATTTTACTATATTCTAGACATTATGGTCATTGAATTATTATATAGGACTATTATTTTTTTCTATACTAAATCAAGTTTGTATTAATAATTTATTTAAGAATAGTTATTCTCAATGTGGAAAATATAATATATATAAAAGTTTGTAGGAGGTTTATTATGGAAAAAATACACAAAAACTTACTAGATGGTTCATTAGAACAATTTAATGATTCTGTAGTTCCTAAGATACCTGTTTTCTCAGGTAATGATATGACTTCTGAAGTTTACTATTTTAGACCTAATCAAGTACTAAAAGAACATAAACATCCAAACGGAGAACAAATATTTGTTTTCTTAAAGGGATGTGGAGTTATGACAGTAGGAGAAAAGGAACATCACGTAAAAGAAGGAGCTATGATATTAGTATCAGCAAATGAGTGGCATAGCATAACAAATGGAAGTGACAATGATATGGTTGCAGTTCAAATAACAAAAGTTGGTGCTGGCTCAGAGTTTAAAGATGCATAGATAAATTCAAATAAAAATATGGAAGTATGCCAATATGGCTGCTTCCATATTTTTATTTAAATTTATTTATGTATATTCCTTAACATCTACCTTGAACTCTTATTTGTATTCCTTTATCTATCTACAGTTCGGTAAAAATTCTCTATTATCTGTATTACCAACTTATACAAACTATATTTCATATAATCCCCTATAACATATACTTTTTATATAATATATACTTTTTATAAACTAGTTATTCTAAATTTTCACCTAAAAAATCTATCACATAAACAATTTAAAATTATTCTGTGATAGATTTTTTATAATATTACGATAATGTTTTAAATTCATATCCCTGATCTTTAAAATATTCTATAATCTGAGGAAGTGCTTTAGCAGTTTCATCTTTTCCATAGGTATCGTGCATTAAAATAACCACAATCTCTTTTCCATTAGAACTTTTAATTGCTTCACTTACCAACTCTTGAGCATTTTTCTTTTTACCTTCTGAATCAGCATTTAATGCATTCCAATCTATTTCTGCCATATTATTCTTATCTAAATATTCATCTAGCTTATCCATATCCTTCCAAGACATATATCCACCTGGACATCTTATTACTCTAGTTGAGAAGTAATCTCCTAGTACACTTTTTAAAACTTCTTCATTTTTTTCAAAATCATCGGTAAAACTATCTATGTCTAAATGTCTATTTGGATAAAGTATTTGGTAGTCGTGACTATATGAATGATTTCCTATTGCATTTCCATAATTAAAAGATTCTTTAAGTATTTCGTTTGCATCTTCCCCTCCATTTTCTAAAGTTTTTCCATTTACAAAAAATGTTGCCCTAACATTTTCTTCTTTTAAAACTTCTAGTATTTTAGGAGTTACAGTGGTTGATGGTCCATCATCAAATGTTAAAAATACAATTTTTTTACCATTATTAGAATAATTCTGTGTATTTAGTTTATCTTGTATTTTTCTAGCATCATATGTATATTGCTTTGCTTCATGAATAACTCCAACCATTTTTTTTTGATCTTCTAATTCTCTAGCCTTTTTTTCTCTTTCTTCTTTTTCTTGCTCTTTTTGAATTTCTATTTGCTTTTGTTTTATCTCAATTCTATATTCAGTTAATTCCATAGCACTATAGTTTAATGTTATTATAAGCCAAGTAAGCCATGCAAAGAATAGAATCTGATTTGGACTTTTTTTATTGCTCACGTTTATACCTCCATATACAGATTTATTATTCTGTTATATATATGAAGTAATAACTTGTCCTAATCATAAAAACTCTTTCAATTATCTATTATTAAAATAAAAAAATAGATGAAAAAGGCTTCATCTATTTTATATATTAATTTTTAAAATTATATTATTTTTTAAATATAGTATTACCTTCTTTTATAGTTTCAAGAACTACTATATCTTTTATTTCATTAGTATTAACTTTTAATGGATTTCTATCTAATATAACTAAATCAGCTAATTTACCCTCTGCTATAGTTCCTTTTATATTTTCTTCAAAATATTGAAATGCTGCATTCTTAGTTACAGCTTTTAATGCATCTAAAGCACTTATTCTTTCATCTTCACCTAATAGTACTCCACTCTTAGTTACTCTATTTACTGCAGCATGCATAGTTTCAAGCATATCAGGCTCTATAACTGGTGTATCTTGATGGAATGTATATGGTATTCCCATATCTCCAGTCGATTTAGCTATACTTATTCTTTGTGCTCTTTCTATCCCGAAGTTATTTATATGTATATCGCCCCAGTGCATTACATGAGCCACAAAGAATGATGGTATCATTCCTAATTCTTTAACATCATCTAATTGATCTCTATCCAATAATTGAGCATGTATTATAACTGGTCTTATGTCATTATTTAGTCCTGTTGATTCTTTTGCAGCTTTATATTGATCTATATATTGCTGACAAGCAGCATCACCGTTACAGTGAACTAGTATTTGCATATTATCTTTTAATGCTATTTCAAGGCTAGCCTTTACTTGCTCATCATTTTGAGTTCCATATCCACAATACTCTTCTTCACCTTGATATGGAGTTTTCATCCAAGCAGTTTTTCCTTGCGGTGAACCATCTAAGAATGTCTTATATCCACCTATTTTGAAATGATTATTATACTTATTTAAACTTGTTGCGAATTTCTCTTTTAATATCTCTGCTTTAGACATATCCATATATCCAATTAAGTCTATATTTAACATATTAGCATAAGCTAAGTAATTATATACATCTGCTAATAATTCTACAACAAATCCTTCTTGAGCTGTTGTTATACCATAACTAGCGTAGCCAGCTTGAGCTTTCATTAAACTACCAAAGAATTCTTCATTTGATATCATTGGTAATTTCTGAACATACTCAAAGTACGCTGATTCTTCGATATATCCTGTTAGTTCTCCATCTTTCTTTTCTATTAACCCACCTTCTGGATTTGGAGTATCTACTGTTATTCCAAATTATTTTATACCTAAAGAGTTAAGTACTCCCATATGTCCTGATGCTTGCTTAGCTATTACAGGATTTTTTGGAGATACTACATCTAATATTTCTTTTGTTGGATGTACTCTTTCATCTAAGAAGTTTTGGTCATACCCTGTAGCTTGAACCCATTTACCTTCTGGTACATTGTTCTTCTCTATAAATTTCTTTATAGCTTCAGCTATTTCTTCAAAACTTGTACATTCTGCTAAATTAACTTGTGTAAATCCACTTGCATATCCTGAGAAGTGACTATGTGCATCTATAAATGATGGTATTAAAGTCTTACCTTCTAAGTCTATTAATTCTACATTTTCACTTGATTCCTTATATAAATCTTCTCTCTTACCTACTTTAAATATTTTACCATCTTTAACTAACACTGCCTCAGCATATAATTCATCTTCAAGTGTTAGTATGTCTCCATTAAAATATAATCTTTCATTAATTGCCATTTTATTTGACCTCCTGATAAAAATACATTTAACATAAGCTAAAGTATTTTTTTAATAAATCTTACTAATTAAATTTGTCGGTTTATGTATTTCATTATACTACTTTGTCTATTAAGCCTGCAATTTATTTTTAATTTATAATTATTTGAATTTATAATGATTTTACTATAGCAATATTGTTTCTTAATGATATATCATATTCTCACTTGATAATGACACAAATTCAAATAAATTTAACAATAAAAAATACCTTAAGAACTATGGTTCTTAAGGTATTTTTTATTGTTAAATTTATTTGAATAATAAAACTTATAATTAGTTTTGCTTACCGAAATGTCTTTCTAATAATCCTAAGAATGCTTTACCATGTCTAGCTTCATCTTTACACATTTCATGAACTGTATCATGTATAGCATCTAATCCTAATTCTTTAGCTTTCTTAGCTAATTTTAATTTTCCATCAGTTGCACCGTATTCTGCTTCAACTCTTACTCTTAAGTTTTCTTTAGTATCAGCAACAACTACTTCTCCTAATAATTCAGCAAATTTAGCAGCATGTTCTGCTTCTTCAAATGCTATTCTTTTATAAGCTTCTGCTACTTCTGGATATCCTTCTCTATCAGCTTGTCTACTCATTGCTAAGTACATTCCTACTTCTGTACATTCTCCAACAAAGTTTGCTCTTAATCCTTCGATAACTTCTTCGTCTACCCCTTGTGCTACACCTATTCTGTGTTCATCAGCCCAATTTAATTCTCCTGACATTTCTTCGAATTTATCAGCTCCTACTTTACATACTGGGCATACAAATCCTTCTATTGTTTCTCCTTCGTGAATATATCCACATACTGTACATACGAATTTTTTCATAATCTTTATCCTCCTAATATATATATTCCAATGTAATAATTACATTTTTAATCTCTAATTTAATAAGATAATAATTTTATACCCGCAAAAATTTATATTAAACATTTTATAAAAAAATTTTATTAACTGATTTCTCCTATACACTCTAACGCCTCATCGTATTCGAATATATTTATAAGCTCAAGTGTTTTATCAATAATTTTTTCATATGTATTATCTAGTTTAGTATTCTTAATTTGATTTAAAAGATCAATAGCCATATCAGAATCAAAGTTGTCTAAGGCCTTCTTTATATCTTGTATAGTTTTATTTAACTCATCTTTACTAATTTCTTCTTTATGGTTATAGTAACTATTATCACGTTTATGTCTTAATCTATTAATATTTTCTTCTATGCTATTAAGTATCTTTATATATTCAGCTATAAACTCAGTATTATTATCAAAAATAATATTTATATCGCCAGACTTACTTGCACATTCTAATATTTTTGCTTGTTTTGATAATGCATATGCTCCTATACTATCACTAGAACTTTTTATAGCATGAACTTCAATAGTATATCTTTTTAATTCTTCTCTTGCATAATACTCTAGTTTATCAACTTTCGACTTACCATCTTTTAGAAATACCTTTAAAATATCAATATAATCTTCTATATCAAGACTGTTTTTTTTCATACTCATTTCATGGTCTATTCCATATAAATCTAGTTTAATTATGCTTTTATCTTCTTCTGGTGTATTTTTTACTAATCTACTTTCTCTTGGATGTATTTTAAGTTCCTCTCTAATCCATCTTTTAAGAATGGTATTTAATTTTTTACTATCTATAGGCTTCGATAAAAAATCTTGCATAGAATTAGCTAAAAACATCTCCTTCGCTCCACTTATTGCATTTGCAGTTAATGCTACTATTGGAACTGTTTTGTAGTATTCTCCTGTAAGACTTCTTATAGCTTTAGTAGTATCAATACCATCCATATCTGGCATCATATGATCCATAAATATAATATCATACTTTTTCTTTGTTACCATTTCTAAAGCTTCAAACCCACTAAATGCAGTATCCATTTCCATTTCATACTGCGACATAAATCCACATACAACTTTTAAATTAACAGCATTGTCATCTATTATAAGTATCTTTGCATCTGGAGCTATAAATGATATTTGATTATCACTACAATCTTTTGAATATAATAATGATATATTTTCATCATTTAATATAGATGCTACGGGTAAACAGTAAATAGGTTTTTGAATATATGTAACATTATCTAATATGTGGTATTCTTCTCCTCTATTTATCATGCTTATAAGTTTTACATCCGCATTCATTTTTAATATAAAATCTTTATAATTATCTATAATTTTATATGATGCAAAAACATGACTATATCTATTAGATTTAAGCATGTTCAAGAATATAGAACTTTCACTACAATAATCTGCTTTAAGTTTTAAGCTATCAAATATATATCTTATAGATTCTTTATCACTATATTTTTCTTCATAAACTAATATATTCTTTTCTAAATTATCTCCTTCTACTTGTGCAAAGCCTTTGTAGTTCGTAACTTTTTGAGTAATAGTAAAGCTAAAATTACTACCTTTATCATATGTACTCTCTACTGAAATATTACCTCCCATAAGCTCAACAAGTGATTTTGATATTGCAAGACCAAGACCTGTTCCTTCTATATCTCTATTTCTTCTTGTGTCTACTTGTTTAAAAGATTCAAATAACTTGCATAAATCACCTTGCTTAATTCCTATACCTGTATCTTTTACCGAAACACTTAAACTAACCTTATTATCATTTATTTTACTTGACTCTATTCTTAGCTTTACATATCCTTTTTTAGTGAATTTAATTGCATTATTTACTAAGTTTATTATTATCTGCCTAAGCCTTATCTCATCTCCAAATAATTTATAAGGAATATTTGAATCTACTTCTACTAAGAAATCTATATCCTTCTCATCTATTCTAACAACAGCCATATTAGTAATATCATTTATTATAGATGCAAACTCATATTCATCTTCAACTAATTCTATTTTTCCGGACTCAACTTTAGATATATCAAGAATATCATTTATAATTCCTAAAAGATTTGTACTTGCTGACTTTATATTGTATACATGTTCTCTTACTGTGTCACTTATATCCTCTCTCATAATAAGCTCAACCATTCCAACTATAGCATTCATAGGTGTTCTTATTTCATGACTCATATTGGCTAAAAAATGAGTTTTAGCTTTACCTGCATTCTCAGCCTTTTCCTTCATTTCATAAAATGCAGTTATATCTTTCAATACTATAACAAGATTTTGAAGTTCACCAATTTTATTAGTTGCTGGAGATATGGTAATAGTTGTATATTTAGTAGATCCATCTATTTTACTCTTATATTGAATTTGTCTTTCTATAGTTTCATTATTTTTTAAGCATTCTCTACATAAATCACAAAACTCTTCTCCATTTTTTTTTCCTCTATATTTAGAATATACATCGTATGCATGCTTTCCTTTTAAATTCTCTTTACTTTCATGACCTATCATTTTAAAAAAACTATCACTTGTATAAATAAATCTTAAGTCTGAATCAAGAGCTATAACGCTTTCTTTACAGAACTTTAGAAATAAATTAAAATATTCTAATCGTTCCTCTTTAATTTGCTTTATTTTTTTATCTATTATATCTTTTTCTTTAAAATGAAGTTTTGCATTTTCTATATCTTTTTTTAGTCTTAAGTTTTGTTTTTTGAGTACTTCATTTTCTTTTTTTAGTTTTTCTAATTCTAAGTTTATATCTATAATATCACTCATAATACCTATCCTTTCAATTAAAATAAACAGATAGATATTGTCTCATTGTTATAAAATTTATAAACATTTACCTCACTATCGTATTTTAACACTACTTCTATCTTAGAAACTATATACTTACCCTTACAATACTAGGCTCTATAGTTTAATCATTATAATTTAAAAATTTACTAATTCAAACTTATAATGTATTTTTTCAAATACATCTACAATTTTAGGATCAAATCCTTTACCCTTTCCATCTATTATTAAATTAACGGCCATTTCATGAGAAAATGGCTCCTTATATGGTCTTTTTGTAGTTAAAGCATCATATACATCTGCTATTGCCATAATTCTTGCACTTATTGGTATATCTTCACCTTTTAATCCTTCTGGATAACCAGTACCATCCCATTTTTCATGGTGATAATGTGCCATATCCTTGGCTATATACAAAAAGCTTTCATCTCCTGTTTCATTTATCATTTTTTGCAATGATTGACTTCCAAGTTCAACATGTTTTTTCATATATTCAAACTCATCATTATCTAATGAAGTTGTTTTTAGCAAAGTTGAATCATTTATACCAATTTTACCAATGTCATGAAGTGGAGCTGAACGAACAATATCTTTTATATACTCTGGTGTTAATATATCACTATATAAATCAGCGTCTACAATTTCTTCTGTTAAAAGTCTTACATATTCAGCAGTACGTTTTACATGTCCACCTGTATTTTCATCTCTGCATTCCACTAATTCTTCAAGAGATAGCATCATTACATCTTGTAAATGTTCTATCATTTCAGTTTTTTCAGAAACTTTAGATTCTAATTCTTTCTTATATTCACTAAGTTCTAGGTGCATTTTTACTCTACTTAACATAGATTGTGGTACAAATGGCTTGTTTATAAAATCAACTGCACCTAACTCAATCCCTCGAACTTCACTTTCACTATCAGTAATTGCTGATAAAAATATAACTGGTACGTTTTCTAAATCTTGATTTGCCTTTATATTTTTTATTGTTTCATAACCATCCATGTCTGGCATATTTATATCTAGTAAGATTAAATCTGGCTTGTTTTTACTTAAAAACTTTAGCGTTTGTGCTCCTGAAATCAATAAACTTACTTTATAGTAAGGTTTTAATGTCTTCTCAGCAAATTTTAGGTTAGTTACATTATCATCTATAACTAAAATATGTTTTAATTTCATTTATCTTCCTCAATATCTTTATTTTTTACATTTTTTTACATTCTATAGCACTACTATTATATACTCTATATTTTCATATTTACAACACTTAACTAAAAACATTTGTACATTTTGTACAAATATTTTTAGTTAGTATAAACATTGTTTAGAAAACATTTTCACACTATTATTTAATTATAAAGATTAAGTTAATAATCAAATTTATTAGGGGGAATTAAAAATGTCTAAAGTTACTTTAACAAATATTTGTAAATCTTATAGTAATGGATATAATGCTGTTAAAAATGTTAATATTGATATACAAGATAAGGAGTTTGTAGTGTTAGTTGGACCATCAGGATGTGGTAAATCTACTACACTAAGAATGATTGCTGGACTTGAAGAAATTTCTTCTGGAGAATTACATATAGGAGATAGGTTAGTAAATGATGTTGATCCTAAAGATAGAGATATAGCAATGGTATTCCAAAACTACGCTTTATATCCTCATCTTTCAGTGTACGATAATATGGCATTTGCATTAAAACTAAGAAAAATGCCAAAAGATGAAATAGATAAAAAAGTTAAAGAAGCTGCTAGAATACTAGATCTTGAAAAGGTTTTAGATAGAAAGCCAAAGGCTCTATCTGGTGGACAAAGACAAAGAGTTGCTCTAGGACGTGCAATTGTTAGAAATCCACAAGTTTTCTTAATGGATGAGCCTTTATCAAATCTAGATGCTAAACTTAGAACATCAATGAGAACTGAAATAAGTAAATTACATAAATCTCTTGGAACTACATTTATATATGTAACACATGACCAAGTAGAAGCAATGACAATGGCAGATAGAATAGTTGTTATGAAAGATGGTATAGTTCAACAAATAGCTACACCTCAAGAAATTTATGACCATCCAGCTAATATGTTTGTTGCAGGCTTTATAGGTGCTCCTCAAATGAACTTTATAGATGTTAGATTAGAAGAAAAAAACGGAGAAATATATGCATTTAATGATAACTTAAATATGCATTTAAGCAAAGGTAACTGCCAACCTCTTATAGATAATAACTATATAGGAAAAGAAGTTGTATTGGGTATAAGACCTGAAGATATACATATAGAAGATTTATTCATAGACAACAGTTTAGATACTGTATTTGAAGCAGAAGTTGAATTAAGTGAACTTATGGGCGCTGAAATATATGCTTATTTAAAATTAGGTAATTCTAGTGTTACAGCAAGGTTTGATGGTAGATATAGAGTTAACTACGGTGAAAAAATAAAACTTGCTATGGATAAAAATCATATTCATATTTTTGATAAAGAAACTGAAATGACAATAATTTAATCTATATAAAAAAAGTAAGATATAAACTTTCTACAAATTTATATCTTACTTTTTTTATATAAATTTATTCATTATTATACATTTTTCGACAACAACTTCTTTCTTTATCACTTTTAGTAACAATTTTTTCTAAATTTAATATTATATACTATATAGGAAATCAAAAGACCTATATAGTACAAATTTTTCAAGGAGTCGATATCTATTATGGGTAAAAATTATTGGAGTGAAAGAAGACCTAATTTTAATAAACAGTATGAAGAAGATTATTATAAACCTATGTACATGCCAGATCCACACTTTCAAGACAAGAAAAATAATGACTGTTGTTGCAGTGATGATATGTATGATCTTTTAAAAATACTTGTATGTGATGAATTAAGATCTGGTATTAGTGGTGCTAATTTTGCATTCATTGGTAAGAATTTATTACTTGGTACAACATTAGAGCTTTATACTAATTGGGCTACTTTATTTAATGATAATATTTCTGCTCCATCAGCTAACTTTGATGGTTTTGATAATTGTACTTGTGGATATATTAATGTATCAAGTTCTTCATTAGCATACCCTACAGCTACAAATCCAGATGATGCTGACGATCAACAAATAACTTTGCCAATTGCACAAGTTTCCTTATGTAATCTAGATGCTATTGTCTTTGACTATAACGAAGATGCAACTAATTTTATAGATAATCTAAAAAAAGTACTTGATTGTGATAGCCATGACTGCACTATTCCTCAATGTAAAGATTGTTGTTGTAATGATTCTATACTTAATAAAATTGGCTTTATTACTAATTATATTAATTTAGTTGCTGGATGGTTAGCTTTATATCAAGCTAGATATTTAGGAAGATTTGGAAACGTAGCTGTATTTCAAAATACTTCAGCTAATAGACCTAATAGAATTTACTTTATTTGCTTAGATTCTATCTCTTACTTTGGAACAGGAACAATTAGTTAATAAGTATCTTATTTGACATAAAGCTTAGCTTGTATGTTTTAGGTAGCAAATTTCTTTAAATTTAATATATATAATATATAGGGTTTATAATGCCTATATAATACAAATTTTTTTAAGGAGCGATATATATTATGAGCAAAAATGGTTGGAATGATGAAAAATCTTATAATAAAGAACCAGAAAACTCTTACGAAAGAATACCTATAGGTTCTTATGAAAGAGAACCTGAAAGACAATACTACCAAGATGAATATTATAAAGATGAATATATGAGAAACCCTTATCAAAAAAAAGATGATTGCTGTTGTGAGAAAGACTTTGAAATACTTTTCAATTTATTATTGTGTAATGACAAATTTAGAACTTTATTAGATGCAAATGCTCAATTTGGATTTATAGGTAAAGAATACTTCATAGGTGCTAAACCAGAAGCTGGATTATTAGGTAACCCAGATAATATCGATTTATTACAAGTTAGTGCAGTTAGCTTTGATCCATGTAATTGTGGCTTTATTTCATTACCTAATGGTGGAGCTAATGTATATAGACCTTATGTTCCAGAGCCAATTGGAGAACCCGACTTAAAAGTTGAAAGATTATCTTTATGTAGCTTAGATGCTTTTGGAATTGGTTTTGTTCCTACTCCTGGTGTTGAGGGAACACGTTTATCCAACTATAATGATTTTAAAAAAGCTTTAGATAAATGTATAAACGAACACGATGGTGATTGTGAATTACATGAATGTAAACATACAGATTGTAAAAATTGTTGCTGTAATGAAAGTATATTAAATCAAATTGATTGTTCTATGGGTGGTCTTAATATTACTGCTGGTTGGTTAGCTTTAGCTGGATATGATTATTTTGGAAGAATAGGAGATATAGCTATATTTAATACTAGAAATGCAGGATTATTATCTCCTCGTTTACGTTTTTACTTTGTTTGCTTAAATTCTGTATTTGGATTCTAATAAATAGAATAAATCCCCTTATATTTAATTTATAGGGGGATTGTTTATATTCTTTATCTTTTCTGTAGAGTATATTGTAATTCCTAGTTCTTCATTAACTAGCATAATTCCATTACCAACAAATTCTATAATACCATCTATATTTTCTTCATTTGGATGAAGTACAGCTCTATTACTATATTCTATATTCTCAACAACACTATTACATTTTTTATTTAATAAAACATCTTCTATTACATCCTTTTGTGTCTTATTAGAGTTTACATAATTAATAACATCTGTATTTTTTATATTATTAATTTTAGATACTAAAGTATTTTCAGTATCTTTTATACTCTTAATTGACTCTAAATATTCTTTACTCGTAACAAATGCTGTCTCATCTTCATTTAAAATATTTTTTATTCTTTTATTGGACATTTTTATAACTTCATTCATTGATTTTAATTTATCATCTTTATCCTCTATTACATCTTCATTATATTGAATGTCTAAAGAATTAAAAAAATCATTAGTTTCATAGCTTATATCTTCCATAACTTTACTTATTATATTTTCTTCATTAATATTAATTAATATATTATCTGTAACTTCTGGCATAACAGTTATACTTTTCATAGTAATTGTCAGTGGTTCAAATGTACCATCATCCAGTATAACGCCTATGTAATTTTCTCCAGTAGGATCTAGTACTAATGGTTTATTTACCACCTCCTCTTTATTTATATAATTATTCATTGGAGATATATCTAAAATATTAATTCTTTCTGGCTTAATAAATTGTGTAGACTTATCTATATTACCAACTATATTACTTTTAAAATTTTTATCTATATTTATAATTGCTTTTGATTTACTCTCTGATATATCCTTTATTACTTTAGCTTTATTAGGATTTGATAATATATTCAAATCCTCTAATTGTATATCTGTAACAATATCTAACTCTTCTACTTGTATTGGTTTTGCGACTTCAATTTCTTTAGCTTTATCAGTTAAAACAAGTTTTTCTTCAAATTCTATATTTTTTACTACACTTTCTTTTGTTTCATCTACTGATGATACTACACTACAATCTTCTGATAATATATCAATATCTCCTAATACACTTTCCTTTTTAATATCTATATCTGTCCCATTATTTAACACATCTATATTATCAAAATTATCTATGCAACCAATACTATCTCTTTTTATACCATCAAAAGTTATTGTTTTTATATTTGAATTATTACCTCTTATAAGTGATTCTATTTTTCTATCTTTTAACATACTGTTATTTCTTTTATTATAATTTAAGTTTCTTCCACGATTTTGTTGACTATATTCACTTTTAACACTATCTTTTATTTCATATATTAATCTATCTTTTATTTCTTTATCCATATTAGTATTTAATATCTTTATTTTTATAATATCATCTAATGATATCAATGACTTATCATTTACTACTAACATATTCTTATTAATTTTAGTTTTACCTTTATTATTTGAGTTCCATTTAATTAAACTTTTATTGCCTTCTCTAGTTACTATTTCTAATTCAATAAAAAAATCCTTTCTATTTGCTACTCCATGCATTAGATTTTCTAAGATTATAAGTATCTTAGAAATTGACTTATCATACTTACTCAAAGCAACTCCTCCTAAAAAAATAAATCTCCTTATTATACCTATGTATAAAAAGGAGATTTTATGCTCTATGTTAATTATAAAATATTACTCATAATCACAGATTGAATCTATATTTCCATCATTACAAATTACTTTTCTTGGATTTGTATAAACTATTAATTCATCTTTTACTGTGGCATATATTTTTTTAGTTATCAATAATGTTGAGAATGCATCTGCATAAAATTCTCTTGCATTTCTATTTTTATAAGGTTCACAATATGTTTGTGTTGCTCTTATACAATCTATTGAGAAACATCCATCATACATTACTTGAAAATCAACTCTATTTTTACCACAAGGTAAACATATATTACCAAATAAATCTACTTCTTTAAATCCAAATCCTTCACTTAATTTTCCAGTAAATTCTGTACTTTCTGCTCTAAATGGTTCACATCCTATTTTTCCTTTAACTATTACTTTAGCTTTGCATATATAGAATTTTAAACAATCTTCCCCAATTAATACTTTTTCTCCTTCATACCCACAACAGTCTATATCTAGCATCTTACTTCCTTTGTAAATATTATATACTTTTGTATCACAAACTTCTCCATTGACTTCAAGGTTAAACTTACAAGTTTCTGATCCATTACAAGCTCGTAGCTCTATCTCATTTTCTAGACTATCAATTCTTGATTCTATCTCTTGGTCTATTAACCCTATACATTTATATTTTACGAAAGTTTTTTCTATGCAAATTTTTTCACCTTGTTTATAATCCCCTTTAGATGTTATAGTAAACTTAATATCTTTTAAAAACTTTCTTTGCTTATCTTCAAGAAATACACAGTCATATATTCTATCACATAAAACTGGTATACACTTTGCTGTACTTACATCTAAAGGCTCTTCATCTTGGTTACAACATTCCATTGGATGCTTGTCGTTTACATTTTTGTATTTATTGCAATCACATCCATAATTATCTGGACAAATGTTATTATATTCCATATCGTTCATAAATAACACACTCCTGTCTATTTTTTAGAAAAGACTCCATTCTCTCCTTATTAAAATATATGACTAAAATAGGTTCATGTTACCATATTAGTAACATATTAATTAATATAACTATTTAATCGGAGGAAAATTATGTCTTTTATTGATAAAACTGAAATACTAATTGAAAGTTCTAAAGGTGAGTTAAATCTATTTACATTTGATGATAATATTATATACACTTCTATAGATTTAAGTTCCAGTAAAGAACAATCTCATACTATATTAGATGGTGAATTTTCATTTATTGATATTTGCTTAGATATAACTCATGATGACACTATATATGGAATTATAAATAATAAAGCTGGTAAACTTCTTAAATTAAATATCTCCAATGGAATTATTAATACTGATTCTATTCTTAAGTATGACTTTATAAATTTTATGATTAAATTTGTTTATATAAAATATGTATTCAATGATAATCATATATTTTATTATTCTATAAATAAAAAACATCCTTATTCTGCTTACTTAATACATATATATAATTCAGATAAATTATCTAAGAAAAGTAGGATTGATATTATTAATTATGATATAATGACTAATTTTATTGTAATATTCAATAAAGATATACCTAGCATATTTTATTTCAAGCTTGTAAATGGATTTGAAGAACTTTTTGTATCTACTTTTGATTTTAATCTTCTTAAATGGTCTTTCCCAGTACAAATAACTAATTCAAAGAAAAGTAAAATTTATTTATCTGCTTTAATTGATGATAGTGGAATCTATCATATTACTTTTTCAGAAAAAAATTCAGGCAAATATTTCTGTACTTATTTAAAAGGTCAATTAAAATATAGATCATTTAAAATTTATAATCAGCAATTATTAAGTAAGGATCCCATGTGTGCTTTCCCTAGTATATTTAAATATAAATCAAAATTATATATAAAATGGATTGAGTATTTTAACTTATACGAATGTATTTCTTATGATTCTGGTAATACTTGGACCACTCCAAATGTAGACTTAGTTTCATCTAATGATCCCTTTTTAAGATATCAATATCATTCTAATAGTAAACATTTTAATGGTTCTGATGTTTTTGGTCTAAAAGATGGTAGTATCATATTATAATAAATGATATATTAAAGTAAGGTAGTTAACCTTACTTTTTATATTTTTTGGGGGAGGGATTATAATGATAGACTTAGAGAGTTTTATTGAAAAAGAAATAAATAAAAAGGTAAGTATATTTGAATATAAAAATCAAAAATTAAAAGAAGGACAAGAGTTAATTACATTTAAAAATAACTTATACATTATTGAAATTAATAGTGATAGTATAAATTTAGATCCTAATGGATACTTTTATTTAATTTACCAAGTTAATTTAGATTTTAATATTTTAAGTAATATTTTTCATAACTTATATGAAGATATTACTATATTACAATATCAAAAACATTTATTAATACGTTCAAAATTACCACTAACAATAAATAATGATACAAGTGAAATAATAGAATCAGAAACTTATTGTAATACTTATATTTTTCAATTAGATAAAATCAATAATATTCAAGAATTAGATTTTAAAATAAACTTATTTAATGAACTATTTCCTATAATATTAAAAAGTAATCCATCTAATAAGTTTATTACATCTAAAGATTTAATTTTACAAAAAAATATATCAACATTATGTAAAGATAAATTATTATATTATTTTATGAATTTTGATAAGATAAAAAATATTGATGAAAGTTTACTACATACAGGAATTAAATTTATTGAAAACGATTTAAATATATCAAAAACTTCTTCATCATTATTTTTACATAGAAATACACTTATATATAGATTAGATAAAATTAAGGAATTACTTGATTTAGATTTAAAAAATTTTAAGGATGCAATGATATTTTATTTAAGTATAAATAGTTATTTTTTGTCCAAAAATTAAAAATAAAAAAGTAACATACTCAATAAATATAAGTATGTTACTTTTTTATTTTTATTTATTTTCAAAATATCTATTTAATAATCCTAAAAACGCTTTACCATGTCTAGCTTCATCTTTACACATTTCATGTACAGAATCATGAATTGCATCAAGTCCTAATTCCTTAGCCTTTTTAGCTAACTTTAACTTACCTTCTGCTGCTCCATATTCTGCTTCTACTCTAGCTTTTAAATTATTTCTAGTACTTGCTTCAACTACTTCACCTAACATTTCTGCAAATCTACTTGCATGGTCAGCTTCTTCATAAGCAATTCTTGAATATGCTTCAGCTACTTCTGGATAGCCTTCTCTATCAGCTTGTCTACTCATAGCTAAATACATTCCGACTTCTGTACATTCACCCATAAAATTAGCTCTTAATCCTTCTAGTATTTCATCATCTAACCCTTGTCCAACTCCTATTCTATGTTCATCAGCCCATTTTAATTCACCTTTCATTTCTTCAAACTTATCTGGACCAACTCCACATACTGGACATTTTGTAGGTGGTGCATCTCCTTCATAAATGTATCCACATACTGTACAAACCCATTTTTTCATCTTATTAGTACCTCCTTAAAATATGTATCTACTTTATGTATTTCATATAATTAAATAGAAAAATCATACTTATATTATTAGTAATAATTTTACTAATTATACTAAAGTGATTCTACCATTTAAATTTAATAACTCGTATAATCTTCAAAATTAAAATGGCTATAATCGTAATTCTTTGATTATAGCCATTAATTTCTTATAATTTATCTTATTATCTATATTCTTTTAATACTTCTTGAAGTGAAACTTTATCTATTCTTTTCTTTGCTGCAAATGTGCCAGAAAAAAATATAATTATTATAACTAGTAATCCTGATACTAAGTGGCTTATCTTAAATTCAAATGGCATAACAATGCCAAATTCTTTGCCCATATAACCTATGATATAGTCAAAACCTACCACAGTAATATATGTACTTATAAAATATGAAATTATTGCATGCAATAGATAACTGTTTAAAATCATAGAGTTAACTTCTTTTTTAGAATATCCCATTACTTTTAATAATGAAATATTATAATAATTGTCTTCAGTAGTTAAGGTAGTAAGAATATAAAGAACTAATACTCCTATAAAAATACCAAATCCAATCATTATATAAACTGCAATCTCAACATATTTTTGCATTAATTTACTTTGACTTATTATATCATTTTTATTTATTACACTTATATAATTGGATTCATCCAAATTAGATTTTGAGTATACCCCATTAAAGTAAGTTTTATTTATTCCTAAATTTAAATCTTTTTTGTAGGTAATAATATGCTCTATGTCTTCTAGCCTCCAATAAATAGTTTCATTACCATAATCTTTTGATATATTTGATACAATTCTTTTTATTCGTTGGTTATTTATTTCAATTTCTATTATGTCATCCTTTTTTATATTGTAAATTTTACTGAAACTTTTATTTATAATTACTCCCTTCTCTAAATCCTTCGTTATATCCTTATATTTCTTATCATATAACTTATGAAGTTTATTATCTGGTGAAATTCCTTTTATATTAATAACATTGCCTTTATATTTTATACTTTCTATACTTATAAATTGTTCTTCATCTTCTTTTAAAGAAGGTAATCCCTTTGTAAAATCTACATATCCTTCATATACATAATCTACATCATTATAATAATCAGTTGTCATTTTTTCGAAAAATCCTATCATCATAAAGCTCATTATTATAAGCATTGATGATAAGAATATACCTATAAAAAATACTACAAATTTGCTAGTATTATTAAATATAAAAGAGTATTTGAACTTATTTTTTGCTGAACAATTTTTAAGTAATATATTACTAATCTTATTTAATTTACTTACCTTTTCTATATTATTTTCTTTAAGTAAATTTATAACTTTTTTAGATAACAATTTCTTTATTATAATATATGAAAGAAGTAAAATTATTAACATTGGTATAATTACTGATGTAGCTAGTATAAACAAATTACTTTTTATAGGTGCATCTGGAATCAAATAAAAATCTAAATAAAAGTCTTTCATTTTTGAAGATGCATACACTCCTCCAATATAACCTATAATTAACATTGGAAGTGATACTATTATAAGTATAATTAAGTATGGAATTAATATACAATTTTCTGAATATCCTATTGACTTTAATAATCCAATTTGAGATTTTTCATTTCTAATAATTTTATAAATTAAAATTAAGACTATCATAACAGCAATAATAAGCATAATTACACTTAGTATGATAGTTATTTCTTGACCAGATTTAACTTCTTCGTATATCGCTCCACTTCTTATTTGATTTTTAGTTGATATTATATTTGTTATAAAGTCCAAATCTTTATTCTCAGTAAATGTAGCTACTACTTTTTTATCAAATTTATTCATTATACTTCCATAGTTTTTGTTATACTCTTTTTTCACAACACCAGATAAATAAATCTCTTCTTTACTACTTATATTTTCAAACTCATTATCAACAACAAGAGCCGGTGTAATTTTTGAGTTATCTATTATAAAATCCGATCCATTTATTGGTAATGTCATATCTGGAAATAAAACATATCCTGTAATTTTGTATAGATTTTTATTAACTTGTATACTATCTCCTATATTTAAATTATTTTTATTTGCATAAATTTTACTAACTGCAATTTCATTGTTACTTTTAGGTTTATCTCCTTCTTCTATGTATGATAAATTTATACTTTCTCCATCTTTAATGAATGTAATTTTATTGCCTTCACCTTTATATGTAAAATTAACCTCTTTATATTTTCTTAATTCTAATTCAAAGTCTTTGTAAGTATCTTCAAATCTCTTAATTCTATTATCTAAAATTTTATTATATAGTTGTTTATTCTTATTTTTTATATCATTTAAGCTATATGTAAGCATGTTATTTACAGTAGATTTTTCTTTTTCATTTAATAAATCTATGTCTGAGCTAGTAATTCCATCTACAATATTTATAGAAAAGTCCTCTTGATTATATTCTTTTACAAACTTTTCAAAAGGATCCTTCATACTATTTAATGTGTAAAACATTGTTGTATATAAAAATGAACTAATTCCAATTATAATTCCAATAGCTAAGAGCTGTAATCTTTTTTTCTTAAAAATATTTAATGTATTCTTTAAAAGGATTCTTAAGCCCATAATATTTCACTTGCCTTTCTTTTTTCTTCATTCTTTATAACCTCTACAATCTTACCTGAGTTCATTTTTATTATTGTATCGGCCATATATGATATGTTTGTATTATGGGTTATTAAAATAGTTGTAGTATTTAAGTTATTATTCATAACTTGAATAATATTTAATATTTGTTTTCCTGTTTTTTCATCTAGTGCACCTGTTGGTTCATCACAAAACATTATCTTTGGATTTTTAGCAATACTTCTTGCTATAGATACCCTCTGTTGCTCTCCTCCTGATAATTGATATGGATATTTATCTTTGTCTTCATACATTGATACTGACTTTAGTACCTCATCAATCCCAAGTGAATCTTTGCTAACTGCACTACCTATTTCAACATTTTCTCTTACAGTAAGATTTTGTAATAAGTTATACTGCTGAAATATAAATCCTAAATAATCTCTTCTAAATTTAGTCAACTGCTTTTCATTATAATCACTAATTTTAGTATCATTAAAATAAATCTCACCTTCACTTGGACTATCTAATCCGCTTATTACATTTAATAAGGTACTTTTCCCACTACCACTAGGACCTAATATAACTACAAACTCTCCATCTTTTATTTCTAGGTTAATATTTTTCAATGCTACGGTTTCAACTTCTCCACTTTTATAAATTTTACTAATATTTTTTAATACAATACTCATGTTTTTCCCCCAATCTGAATGGATATTAACCATATCAATTAAATATTAATTATGACCCTATAAAAAGTCTACTTTTTACATAAAATAAAATCATGTAAATAACAAGAATTTGCGTCACTTTTTTACTTTTATCTATATTTCACTTGTCTTTTATTGTCAAAAATAAATGATTGTTATATTATATTTTTAAATAACATTCTGAATTTATAATAATATGTCGGAGGTATAACTATATGAAAAATATATTAAAAATCTTAAAAAAAGATTTTAGCAATGTATTTACCAACTTTGCATTATTAATTGTTATAGTTGGCTTATCAATTTTACCATCTTTATATGCTTGGTTTAATATAAAAGCATCTTGGGATCCTTATGGTAATACAGGTAATATAAAAGTTGCTGTTATCAATGAGGATAAGGGTAGCTCTGTATTAAATAAGGATGTTAATTTAGGTGATCAAGTAGTCGAAAAATTAAAAGATAACGATGCACTTGGATGGCAATTTGTTGACAAAGCTACAGCTTTAAAAGGCGTTGAAACCGGTAAGTATTATGCATCAATAGAAATTCCATCTAATTTTTCACAAAATTTAACTTCTTTAGTTAGGGAAGATGTTAAAAAAGGTGAAATAATCTATACTGTTAATGAGAAAATAAATGCTATTGCTCCAAAAATTACAGATAAAGGAGCTACCTCAATTCAACTTGAGGTAAATCAAACAGTTGTAAAAACAGTAAGCGAAGTAATGTTTGAAGCTCTTAATGATATTGGTGTAACACTAGAGACAGAACTTCCAAAGTTAAATAAAATTGAAACTTCTCTTATTGAAGTTCAAAATAAGTTTAAAAATATTGATAAAACTATTGACTTAGCATCTGATGCTACAAGTCAAATTTCTGATATTGTCAAAGAACTTCAAAAAGATATGCCATTAATTCAAACTACACTAACTAATTCTGTTGGATTAGCTGATGATGTAAAATCATTTTTAAATGATACACAATCAAGTGTTAATAGCATTGCTCCAGTTATAAAAAGTGATCTAGAAATAATAAATAGCGTATCATCCTCTGCAATATCTGCTGTATCTGATATAATAGATGCAATAAACAAAGGGTACGATAATGCTCCAGAATTAATAGATAGTTTATCTAATAAACTTTCAAATTTATCTTCTACAACAAGTACTTTGACTAGTTTCTTAAATAAACTTAATAAACTAGTCCCTGGAAATCAACTTGGTGGTGTAATTACTCAATTAGAAAGTATTAATACTAAATTAAATGCTGCTACTAGTAGCTTAAATGCTATAAAAGATCAGTTAGCTAATGGACAAACTCCATCTTTACCTAATTTAAATGGTATATTAAAAGTAGTCAAAGATATTAATAGCATTACATCAAATATAATAAATAACTTTGACTCAAAAATAACTACTCCTATAAATAATATATTTGATGAAGGTACTACAGTTGCTAATAATATTTTAGATGTTTTAAATTCTGCTGAAAATAAGCTTCCTAAAGTAAATAATATTCTATCAACTGCTCTAGAATTCTCAGGAAGTGCAGATGAAACTGTAGATTTTATAAAAGAAAAAATACCAATGGCTAAAAATATTATAAATGAATTAGTTGATGCTGTATCTAAAGTAAATAATAGTGAGGATATGAAAGAACTAATATCTTTATTGAAAAATGATATAACAACTCGTTCAGATTTCTTAAAAGAACCAGTTGAAATAGTAACAAACAGTTTATATCCAGTTGCAAACTATGGATCTGCTATGACACCATTTTATACTGTACTTTCTTTATGGGTAGGAATATTATTACTTTGCTCCTTACTTTCAACAGAAGTACATGGTGAGTATAAACCTTATGAAGTTTACTTTGGTAGAGGACTTACATTCCTTACTATAGCACTATTACAAGCACTTATAGTAAGTTTAGGTGATATATTCATTTTAAAAGTAACTATGACTAATCCATTGTTATTTGTTTTAGTTTCATTACTTACTTCATTTGTGTTTACTTTTATAGTTTATTCATTGTGTTCTCTATTTGGAAATGTTGGTAAGGCTATAGCTGTTATTTTACTAGTTATACAAGTTGCAGGTTCTGGAGGAACATTCCCTATTCAGGTTACACCAAAGTTTTTCCAAGCTGTAAATCCATTACTTCCATTTACTTATGCAATATCAGCTCAAAGAGAAGCTGTTGCTGGTGTTTATATGCCAAATTTAAATAAGGATATTATTGCTTTATTAATATTCTTTGCTATATTTACTATACTTAGTGTTATCTTCAAAGGTCCTATAAATAGAGTAACTAAAAAGTTTAATGATAAACTTTCAGATAGTGGTTTAATTGGACATTAATATAAAAAAAGGAGTATAAATTAATTTATACTCCTTTTTTTATTCAATTATATACTTTCCTGCCTAATGTTTTCTATTATATTTTCTTTGTTTATCTTAGACATTGGTATATAAGAAGCAATAAATGTTATAACAAATATTCCTACAAAGCATATACCTACAGCACCCCAAGGAAGAATCATACCAACATCTATAACATCTCCAAGTGTTTTATTCATAAGTATATCTATTCCAAGCCCTATTGGAACTCCATATAATAATGCTAATACTCCATACAGTAAGCCTTCTAAATATATCATTTTGTTAAATCCTCTAGGTGTTACACCTATTGATTTAATTATAGCCAGTTCTCTTTTTCTTAAATTTATATTTGTACTTATTGTATTTACTATATTAGTTATACTTACTAATGATATAACAACTACAAATCCATATACAAATACTTTTATTGCCATTGCTGACTCTTCCATCTCTTTAGCATATTCAAGTTCATCGTTAACATTATATCCATTATTTTCTGCTAATGCTTTTATAAGATCTCTACTTTCTTCATTTTTATTTGTAGATATATAAACCATACTTTTATCTATATCAAACCCTAATTTTTCTCCTACTTCATCATAAGTTATAAAATCAATTCCCATATGAGTTGATGATAAATTTCCTGGAAGTAAGTCTTCTGTAGTAGCTAGTACTTTTAATTTAATTGGTGTTTTTATTTCTTCACCAGTATTTTCATCATAACTTACTTCATAAATATCTATAGTATCACCGACTTTGTAATTAGTTAAAGAAACATCACCTTTTTTACCTGGTTCTTCATAATAACTTTTATTTCTAAGTATTATACCATTTTCATTTATAGCTCTTTCTTTATCAATACTTCCACTAGTAAGATTTAATTTACCTATAGCATAATCTCCAGGGAACATAATGTGATTATTTAAGAAATCATATATAAATTCATTATTTTTCTCTTCAAATTCGAAATATTTACTTACTAAATCTTTATAAATTTCATCTATATTACTTTCTTTTATATATGTTCCCACTGCATAATAATTGTTAATGCTAAAATTCTCAATTCCATTTATATTTCTTAAGTCATTAATTAAATTATTATCTTCTACTTCTCCATTTTTATATAGATTCATATCATAATTCATTTGACCTGTATGAATTTCATTTGATCTTACAAATAACTCCATAAATCCACTAAATGATATAAATATAACTACACTTATTATTAAAGAAAATAAAGTTATTCTAAATTTCTTTTTATTTCTTCTTAAATTCTTATATGCAAGAACTCCTTCAGCCTTAAATAATAGTTTAATAATTTTGGAATCTTTAACTTTTCCTAATTTCAAATTACTACTATTTTTTATAGCTTCAAGAGGAGAAGTTTTTGCTGCACTCATTGCTGGAAGTATTGCTGATACAAATATTGTAATCATCACTATAATTGAACTTCCTATAATTATATATGGTTTATAGACCACTCTTAAGTTCATCTGTGCTATAAATGAATTTTTAAATAAACTTTGTATACATTTAAATACTAAATCTATTGCTAAACTACCACAAATTATCCCTATTGGTATAGCTATTATACTAACTATAAGCGCTTCTATAAATACTAATTTCATAACCTGGTATTTTGTAGCACCTATAGAGTTAAGTACTCCAAACTGTTTTTTACGTTCGCTAATAGATATACTAAAAGCATTATATACAGTTGCAATTGTACATACAACTACTAGAATTGTAACAATTGACATTATCATATATATAGTGTTATTTATATGTGTATATGCACTTGCACCTTGTATTCTTAATAAATGTTCATTAAATGATAAGTTTTCATAAAATACACCTTTATCACTAGAATAATATAATGAATCACTTTCATATACATTTTCTTCATTTACGATATCTTCTTTAAAACCTAAATTTTTAGATATTTTAGAGGCTATATCATATATTTCTGAAGGCTTATTAGCGCATATAGATACATTTATATCTTTATTTTTAGGCAACTTATTTATATCTAGGTGAGTTATTGCCGTAACTACACCATTTCCATTATACTCAAATCCTGGTCTTTCTATAATGCCAACAATTTTAAAGTTTTTACTTTCTAATTCAACTAATTTTTCCCCTTGTTCTGGTGAATAATAACCTGATACATTATCTCCATCTTTAGATTCTCTTTTTCCTATTTGAAGTTTTATAGTATCTCCTATATTTTTATTAACTAAGGAATATGCCGATTCACTAAGTACTATTTCATTTTCATTTATTGGAAGCTTACCTTCTTTTAAATTAATTTGATATCCCTCAAACGATTCATTATCATAACTTTTAACTCGAATTAAGCTATTATCATTATTTTTTATCTTAGAATATCCTAAATTATCACTTAAAGCTGATTTAGAAATTCCTGCTGACTTTGTTATAGTATCTATATCATCCTTTTTTATATCATAAAATGTAGCATGGAATGCACCATCATTAGATATAGTCTCTCTAATTTGATAATCCATAAAACTTTCAAATATATTTCCAATCCCACAAATAAGTGCAGTTGAAAGTATTATTCCTATTATAGTAACTATTGTTCTCTTCTTATTTTCTTTTAAATATCTTATGGTTAGAGATGTATATAAGTTCATTTATATCACCTCATCTTGTTTTATTATTCCATCTTCTATTGTTATCACTCTATCTGCTTGTAAAGCAATATTAGTATCATGAGTTATCATTATTAAAGTTTGATTATATTTCTTTACTGATAGCTTTAATAGCTCAAGCACTTCTTTAGAATTTTTACTATCTAAGTTTCCTGTTGGTTCATCTGCTAAAACTATAGATGGTCTATTAATCAAAGCTCTTCCTATAGATGTTCTTTGTTGTTGCCCTCCACTTAATTCGTTCGGAAGATGGTTTTCTCTTTCTTTTAGTCCTAAAGTTTTTAATAAGTCATCTAAGTATTCTTTTTCTATTTTTCTATTATCTAATTCTGCAGGAAGTAATATATTTTCCTTTACGCTAAGTACTGGTATTAAATTATAAAATTGATATATAAGACCTACATTTCTTCTTCTAAATATAGACAAATCTTTCTCTTTTAAAGTATATATATCTACATTATTTATATAAACATTACCACTAGTTGGCTTGTCTACTCCTCCTAATAAATGTAATAATGTACTTTTTCCACTACCACTTGGTCCTACTATTGCAATAAATTCACCTTTATTTATTGACAAATTTACATTTTTTAAGGCATCTACTTTTGCCTCGCCTTTGCCGTAACTTTTAGCTAGATTCTCTACTTTCAAAATTTCCATATTATCCTCCATAATTGTTATATCTTTATTTAAATTTCTTCTTAAATTCAAACTCAAATCTATACTTTATAGTTTAGAACTTAAGCCTTACATTAAGGTGAAGATTTAAGTGACATATTAGTCACTATAACTTTTATGAAAAACTATATGAAACTCTGTTCCCTTATTTATTTCACTCTTAACATATATATCTCCATTTTGACCTTCTATTATAGATTTTGCCATTGCAAGCCCTATTCCTACACTATCCTCTTTTGAGCTATTCTTTCCCTTATAAAATCTCTTAAATATATGAGGTAAGTCTTTTTTATCTATTCCTTCTCCGCTGTCTTTTATTATTATCTCTGAATATAATGGATTTTCCTCATAAATAATAGTTAAACTTCCATTTTTAGGAGTATGTTCTATACAGTTCTTTATTATATTTAATAAAGCTTCCGTTGACCAATCTATATCTCCATAATATGTTGCATCATCATCTCCATTTATATCTAAATTTATATTTTTAAGCTCTATTGGAATTAAACTTGGCTGAAGAGCTCTTCTTACTAGCTCTTTAATATCCACTTCTTCTTTTTTGAAATCTATAACTTTAGCTTCTACCTTAGAAAGTTTTAACATACTTTTTATAAGCCACTCCATCCTAGTTAACTGAGATTTTATTTTATCTAAAAATTCAACCTTTGTTTCCTTCGGTATATCCTCATACATAAGGTCATTTAGTATTATAAGCGATGTCATAGGAGTTTTTAGCTGATGTGATATATCTGATATAGTATCATTTAAAAATATTTTATCATTATTTAATAGCTCTACTTTTTCTTTAAGAATATTCGTCATCTTAATTAACTCAGTTTTTAAAAGACCTATTTGTCCTTCTTGATTGGAATTTTTCATTTCAAATATCCTTCCTTCTGACCTATTATAAACATAATCAGTCATATCAGTTATATCTGAATATACCTTTTTAAAATAATATATAGATAATATTAAAAATAAAACAAATACAAATACTAAAAACAATATATTTACACTTAAAAGTTCATTAATACTCTCACTTATAATAGGTTCATTTCCAAAACTTATACTTTTATTATAATTATAATTTTCTAGGATATCTTTACCTAAGTCTATATTTTCCTTAGAACCACCTTGAGTTATTATATCTACTATTTGTGATTCTAAATTTGGATTTTTATGTAATATCTCTCCTAATATTGCTTGATTATTTTCAACTACCTTAAATTTTATTATATTTATATTCATAAAAGTAATACTTATAGATAACCCTATACTAATTAGTAATAAAATAAAGCAATTTCTTAAAAATCTTTTCATCTCTGGATTAAATAGAAACATTATCTTCACTTCCATTCCACTTGTAACCAAGACCTCTTACAGTAATTACAAACTTAGGATCTGTTGCATCATCTTCAATCTTTTCTCTAAGTCTTTTTATATAAACCGTAAGAGTATTATCATTTACAAAGTCATATGTGACATCCCAAAGTTTTTCAAGAATTTTTGATCTACTTAAAACTACATTGTTATTTTGTATTAAAATCAACAATAACTTATATTCAACTGATGTTAGAAAAATTTCTTCTCCATTTTTAAATACTCTTGCTTCTAATGTATGTATACTTAAATTTTTAAACTTTAATATTTTTTTATTATCATTATTATTACCTTTTCTTCTAAGCACAGCTTTTATCCTAGATACAAGCTCTCTTACTCTAAAAGGCTTAGTTATATAATCATCTGCTCCTATGTCTAATCCCATTACAATATTAACTTCTTCATCACAAGCAGTTAAAAATATTATTGGTATATCTTGTGACTTTCTAACTTCTTCACAAAAATCATAACCATTTCCATCAGGTAAGGTTACATCTAAGAGAATAATACCATATTCTTTTTCATTAATATTTTTTCTACTGCTTTCTAAATCTTTACATATATCTATATTAAAGCCTTCTTGTTCTAGTGCATATTTTACTCCAAATGCTATAGTACTATCATCTTCTATCATAAGAATATTTGTCATAATTTCCTCCAATTTAATTTTATTTTCCTATAATTATTATACAATATATAAAATAATATAATATAATATAATACTTCTTATAAAATTACATATTAGTCACTTTAATATGATAATGTACAAAAAAGAGATTTAAAGAAATGAACTAAATAATTTCAGCACAATTCCTTTAAATCTCTTTTTTTAATAGGTTTATTTTATTATTTAATAAAGTAATCATTGAATCTAATAGGGTATTCAATGATTAAATCGCATTTTACATCTGCATTTAGTATATTCTATTTCGTTGATATTGTCAACTCAATTATTCGTCATATTTTTCATATTTATCTTCTTCAAATTCTTCTTCCTCTATATCACATTTATCTACTTTTATCTGATCTATATAATGATTTAATTCTTTTGGTGATACTATTTCATCATTTTCATAACTTAATCGTCTAGAATTAAACTCATCTATTTTTTCTTTTAATTCTTCATCTTCATCTTTTTTATTGTAAATCTCATCACATTCTTTATCATAAGACTCTTCATCTTCTAGATAATCTAAATAATTTAACTCATCAGACATTTCTCTATCAAGTATATAGTTTTTTATCTTTTTATAAGAAAAATATGCACCTAACCCTGTTAAAATGGTTATTCCTGTATACATTATAATTTTTTTGTTTTCTTCCCATCTTTTTTCTGCTTGTTTCTCTAAAGATTTAGTTGCCAGATATTTAATCATAATGCTTCACTCTCCTAGTGTTTTATCATATTGAATATAGTATTTGTATTATTCAAATAAAAATTATCATATCTGGCAATATACATATATTGTTATTATGCATTAAATTTATTACTATGCTTTTATTGCTTCATCTTCTTCTAATTTTGCATCATCATTTTTTTGCAATATAACTTTTACTACTGTTCCCTTTCCTTCTACACTACTAATATCTATTGCTCCATTTAATGCTTCTATCATTTGTTTTACTATATTAAGCCCTATTCCGCTACCTTCTTTAGTTTCTATAGAATCGCGTTCTGCTCGTTCATATCTATTAAATATATTTTTCAACTTACGTTTAGGAATTCCTACTCCTGTATCTTTTACTGAAATTATTATTAACTGATCCGTATCTTCAACTTTTACATCTACAGATCCATTTTCTTTATTATATTTAATAGCATTAGATAATAAATTTAAAATTATTTTTTCTATAAATTGTGTATCTACAGAAGTATATACTTCTTCATGTTCAGTATCGAAAATTAAATTTATATTTCTCTCTGTAGCGTATGTTAATACAGAGTCAGTTATATCTTCTACTAAACTAACTATATTTACATACTTTAAATCCACATGTAATTTATCACTTTCTAATTTGATAGAATCTATAAAATTATTTATTTGTTTTATTAATCTATTGCAATTTTGTCTAATAATTTGATTAAATTCAATTAAATTATCATACTTTTTCTTTTTAATATTTAAATCTTGCATTTGAACGGTTGAGTAAATTACATTTACTGGCGTTTTAAAATCATGAGATATATTTGCTAGAACTTGGTTTTTTATTTCGTCTAATGTTTTATTATACTCTAATTCTTCTTTTATTTTAGCTAACTTTATTCTATCTTCCATATTTTTTATTATAAATATAGATAATGTTTTATTTTTACGTCTTTTAATTATATTAGTTTGCTCTCCATAAAACTCTGTTCCACGGAATGAATACTTTAGGTTTAGATATTTAACAGGTTTTTTGATATCATCAATTTTCTTTATGCTTTCTCTTTCACTTTCATCAACTATATCAAAAAGAGTTCTTCCTAAAATATAATCACTACTATATAGATTAAAATATTCATTAATTTTTTCATTTGCAAAAACTATTACTCCATCTTCACAAACTATTACTCCATCTGGAAGATACATTAATATCTCTTCATATCTATTTTTATAGTCTTTAAATCCTTTATTTACCTCTTCTAATCTTTCCTTCTCCCTAAGTAGATTTCTGTATAATAATTGATTTGGCCTTCTTATAATATCCATATAACAAATTTTTGATATACATATACTATTTACTAAGCATATTAGAAGTAATGTTAAGAAAATGTATGTGTTATATATTTTTAAATATGCGCTTAAGACTCCATATATTAACATGAAAGCTAAATAAACTAATCTGGATACATTGTATATTTGAATATCTCTCATAGCCCTTTTTGATATTCTATTATCTAGTTTTTTTATATTTTTTATTATATAAATAGCACCTATAATGTATACTATTTCTACTATAAAAGAATATACAGTAATTCCACTTTTGCTATAAACCATTGGAATAACTGATGTTCTACATAGCACTAATAATGATAAAACCGTAAGTATTATTAATGTATTTATAATTTTTTTTATATTTATCTCATTTTTATGTTTATTTAAAATGTACATTGTTAGTAAAATCTCTACACCTATACCTAAAAATCCAATGTGTGTAATTGTATTTATATGTTGATATTCATGCTTATACATTAGCATCGAAAAAGCATAAACTAAGTTGATAATTCCAGAAAACGCAAAAACCAAGGATATGTGTTTATATATATTATCTTTATTTAAGTCAGAATAAGATGTATTTACTAAAAATCCGCAAATCCCTATAGTACTATTTAATATAAGTAATACGCTATATATGTGTATAAAGCTAAACTTTCCAAGTAATATATGCAGTATAACTAAAATAAATATATATATCTTCATTATGTTTTTGACACATTCGTTCATATATCATTAATCCCCCCTGATAAGTTAATAGTAGTACATTAAATTGTAATTTTCTACCTAAAATCGCATTTTTAATATAAACATTTTCCGTCAAAATATACGTAATTTCTAACTTTAAAGTTTTTATCATAAAATTTTCTATTATGAATTTAATTAAAAAAATCACTATACTAAATTTAGCATAATGATTTTTCATAACTCTCTATTTATTAAAACTACTTAAGTTTTTATATCCTAATCTATTTACAGAAGATGTCACAACTTTAACTAAAAATATACCACATACTAGGTTAATTCCTATAGCTGGAACTACAGCTACTAAAAATAAAGCTTTAAAACTGCCTGGTAATCCAACTAAGGCTAATGCTGCTAGTAAGAATGTAGTACCACTAATTAAAGTTCCTATTGGAAGTATAATCATTGAAACTATAAAATCCTGAATTCTTTCACTTAGTTTTTTTACAAAAGGAAGCTTATAAATTACATACATAAATAAATAAACTAAATTAGTTGTTATCACTTTATCTATTATATTTGGTATCTGTCCACCTGGAAATTTAGATGTTAAACCTGCAAATATTCCACATGCTATACCACAAATTAGAGAAGTTTTATAATCTCCTTTATTTATAATCATTATTGTAAATAACATAATCAAAGATATATCAGGTTGTATTGGTAAACCTATAGCTGGTGTAAGTTGATGTATAATTAAACCTAATGCTAAAAGTAATGCATTTAAAACCATTTTTTTTGTATTTAATTTCATAATATTGTCCTCCTAAATCTTTTAAATATTTTTTAATCAATAATTGCCATATATTTAAATCACATTCTTTATGTTTTCTTCTTCATATCATACTTATCACCACCTTTAATTTATAAAATAAAAAACTCCGTCCTAAATTAATAGGACGGAGTTTATCCGCGTTGCCACCTAATTTATGTATAACAAAATCAAGTTATACATCTCTCATTTTAGGATACTATCATATCCCATTCGCTATAACGTGCGATTTACGGTAAAGCCTACTCTCATATAATATGATTTCAGTTTACTCCTCAAAGGCCCATTCACTAAATTTCTTCTTGTTGAGCTTCCACCATCCTCAACTCTCTATTTTGAACCTAAATTTAGTTACTATCCCTTTTCTTAGGATTATAAAAATTTTTAATTATTGTAATTATATTCTTAATTTTTAATAAAGTCAATTCTTTTTATCTTTATACTCTTATTTATATGTAAAAAATGTAATCGTGTTACTAATTTTGACTATATTAATAAAAAATAGCTGCATATAAATATATTTATATACAGCTTCTAAGAAAAGGAGTTGATAACTTTTATTTAGATTTTTTTAATACTAATGTATCATAGGGTTTAAGTTCTATACTTCCTAAAACCTTTTTATTAGTAATTAAATCTTCATATAAATTATCTATTATAACATCTTGATTTTCTTCTGTGAAATTCATCATGAAGTAATATTTATTTTCTTCATTCTCTCTTATTTGTATAGAAACACCTTGAGGGGTTTCAAAATCATGTGTTTCTATAATATCTAAGTCACATATTACATTATCATAAAATTCACTTAGGAAATCTTGATTTGTTCTAGCACCTATATAGTACCCTTTACCTTTATTAAATCTATTCATAGTTATAGCTGGACTACCTTTATAAAAATCATTTTCATAATTAGCTAAAACTTCTGCATTTATAGTAGATATTACATTACAATAATCTTTTACATCAAAATTTTTCTCATTATAATTAATACTATTTTTATCCTTAGGATATAATGTATCTAACTCTAATATATCTATACCATATATCTCTTTAAGAGTATTTGCCCATCCACCTATATAAGTTAAATCATTTTCATTAACTAATCCACTTATATATGAACCAACTAAAACTCCACCATTGCTTACATATGATTTAAAATTATCCATAGTTTCCTTTGTCATAAGGTACATCATTGGTGCAACTACTAATTTATACTTAGATAAATCAGCTCTTGGAGTTATAACATCTACAGATATATTTTTATTCCAGAAATATTTGTAATGTTCTTGTAGCGTTTGAGGATATCTTCTTGATTCTATTCCAAACCCTTGAGCATCTTTTAATGCCCAGTCATTATCCCAATCATATACAATAGCTACTTTTGAGTTTTTCATACTTCCTTTTATTTCTTTTATATTTTCAAGTGCTTCTCCAACTTGAGAAACTTCTTTAAATACTCTATTTTCACTTGAATTATCATGATCAATTACTGCACCATGGAATTTTTCAGAAGAACCTCTTGATTTTCTCCATTGGAAGTAAAGTACACTGTCTGATCCATGTGCTACAAGTTGCATTGCTGATAATTTATGCATACCTGGTCTTTTTGATTTATTGACATTATGCCAGTTTACTCCACTTGGAGTACATTCCATTATTAAAAACGGCTGTTGCTTTAAGCTTCTATATAAGTCATTTATAAATCCAACTTTACTTGCTAAATCTGAAGTTTTCTCCCAATCATTATGCCAAGCTGGATAACAATCCCAACTTAGTATATCTACATGTTTTGAAAATTTTTCATAATCTAAGCTTTGAAATGGTATTAAATCATTTGTATCTGCCATAAAGTTTGTAGTTATCGCTATATTAGGTGTTAACTCTCTCAATGGTTTAATTTCATTTTCATAAAAATCTATAGTTTGATCAGTTACAAATCTCTTCCAATCTAAATTTAATCCATGAACTGCACCTTCTCCTATTGATGAAGGTGACTCTATCTCTGACCAGTCTGAGTATGAATGACTCCAAAATGGTCCCCACCAAGCTTTATTTACATTCTCCACGGTCTTATATTTATTTTTAAGCCAATTTCTGAAATTTTCTTGGCATAAATCACAATGACATTCTCCACTAAATTCATTTGAGATATGCCACATTATTAATGCCGGATGATTTTTGTATCTATTAGCTAATTTACGATTTATAGATTGTGTTTTTTCTCTATACACCGGTGAAGAAAAGCAATGATTATGTCTTCCTCCATGAAGCATTTTTTCTCTTCTTTCATTTGTTCTTAATACTTCTGGATATTTTTTAGACATCCAAGCTGGCCTTGCCCCACTTGGAGTGGCAAGTATTACCCTACCACCTTGTTTATATATATCATCAATTATTTTATCTAGCCATTCAAAATTATAATTTCCTTCTGTTGGCTCAAGTGCACTCCATGCAAATATACCTACTGTCATAGTATTTACATTTGCTAATTTCATCAATCTCATATCATCTTCTAGAATTTCTGGATAATCTAGCCATTGATCTGGATTATAGTCTCCTCCATGAAGTAATCGTTTCTCATTGTTATATGTAAATTCCATATTTATATCCCCCATTTTATCCTTTTGTTCCACCTGCTGCAAGTCCTGATACAAAGTGTTTTTGTAATGCTAAGAAAGCTATTACTATAGGTATACTAATTAATATTGCTCCCGCTGCAAATGTTGTGTAACTAGCTCCCATCTTATCACTAACTAGCTTGTAAAGACCTATTGGTAAAGTATAAGATTCAGGCTCTCTAAGTATAACTGATGAAAGAGCAAAATCTCCTAAAGGACCTGTAAATCCATTCATTGCTACAACTGCTAACATAGGCCTTGATAAAGGCATTATTATTTGCCAAAATATTCTAGTTCTACTAGCACCATCTATTCTTGCACTTTCATCTAAATCTCTTGGAATTGAATCCATATACCCTTTTAAAAGATATGCATTCATAGGAATTTGACCTCCTACATATATGAATATCAATAACCAGTGACTATTTATTAATCCTAACATTTGTGCCAAAACAAATATTGCTGTTAGCGCTGAAAATTGTGGTATCATTTGTAAAAGCATAAACGCCATTAATCCATTTTTTCTTCCTTTAAATCTAAATCTAGAAAATGCATATGCTGTAAATGATACCGATATTAGTGAGAATATCATTGTAAATATACTTATCTTTAATGAATTTAAATACCATTGTTTATAATGTAGAGTTCCTACACCCGCAAATAACTGTGAGTAATGTTCTGTTGTAGGATTTTCAGGTATAAGGCTTGTACTCACTAAACTATTACCTGGATTAAAGCTAGCTCCTATTGTCCATAAAAGTGGGTAGATAATAATTACACATACCGAAATTAATAGTAAATATATTAATGCCTTTTTTATATTATTTTTACTTTTTGAATTTAATACATTCATATTTATTCTACCTCCTTAAATGAATTTGTTCTTCTAAACTGCCATATAGCCAATCCTATAACAAATACTGATAATAAAAGAGTAAGTGCTGCTGCTAATGCATATTGACCTGATTGCATTGTTAGTTTATATATCCAAGATACTAATATATCAGTTCCTCCTGCAGTTGAGTTAGGTACAGCTGGACCACCCGCATTGAATAGATATATAATATTAAAGTTATTAAAGTTAAATGTGTATTGTGTTATTAATATTGGAGCCATTGAGTATAAAACTAAAGGTAAAGTTATATTTTTAAATTTTTGTAAAGAAGTAGCTCCATCAACTGTTGCTGCTTCATATAATTCTTCTGGAATTGATTGAAGCACACCTGTTGTTACTATAAAAATATATGGGAATCCTAACCAACCTTGAACCATTAATAATGCAAGTCTTGTAAAGTTAGCATCTGTTAACCATGGTATTTCACTAATACCTAACATAGGAAGTATTACATTATTCATAGCACCAAATGTATCATTAAACATTCCTGTAAATATAAGTATTGTTACAAAACCAGGTACTGCCCAAGGTAATACAAATATCGTTCTCCAGAACTTTTTAAATTTAATTCCTTTTTGATGTACTACTACTGCTAAAAATATACCTAGTGCAATTTGGATTGTTGATGCTACAAGCGTCCATACAACAGTCCATCCTAATACATCAAAGAATGTAGATCTCCAAATTTCTACTGTAAATATATCTTTTAATGTTTCAAGTCCTACCCAGCTAACTAAGCTAGCTGGTGGACTATGATAAAGATCATAATTTGTAAATACTAAAGCAAAACTAAATAGTATAGGGAATATTACTGAAAATACTAGTAATACAAACGCTGGACTTGTTATAAAGTATGGATATCCTTCTTCTAAAAGTATTTGATATTGTTCTCTTACAGAGTAAACTGAGAACCCATCATCTCTTCTTTTCCCATTAGCATAAGCATCTTTTATATTTAAATAGTAAAATAGCAGTCCAAAGGCTGTTACTATTATTGCAATTAAACCTTCTGCTAAAAGGAATATTGAATTATCTCTAGGTACTTGCTCTCCTAGGGTAAATATTCCCCAGTACCCCATATTAAATAAATCTTTAAATACAAAGATGAAAGATAAAAAGAAACCTAAAAATATCAATCCTTTTACTATTTGTTTGTTATATATTTGACCTAGTCCAGGTATTAAAGATAGTAATGCTGCTTTTTTTCCATGGTCAGACTTTTTTTGATTACTCATCTTTGGTGATACTTGACTAGTAACTTCTTCTACCATTTATATTCCCCCTTATTGATCGTAACTGTTTTACTTTAAATAAAACTATATTACTTATTAATTGCTGCTATTGTATTTTTTATAGTTGTAACAGCATTATCCAGTGCATCTTTAGCCTTTGCTTTTCCTGTAGCTATTGTTTGTAAAGCTGAATCTATTGGCTCCCATACAGAGTTCATTTCTGTTATACCAGGAGTTAATTCTGCATATTGAGATTGAGCTGCAACTGCTTTTGCACTATCAGTACTAAGTACATTTTCATCCTCAGCTAATGTTTTTATTGCTGGAACTTCTTGAGTTACCTCATATCTAGCTTTTGAATTTTCTTCATTTGCTAAAAATTCAACTAATTCTTCTGCTAATTCTGGGTTCTTACTATATGAACTTACATTGTAGCTTTTTACTCCTATTAATGACCCCATATGTTCTCCATTTGGTAATGTCGGTAATTCTACTACACCATAGTTTATTCCAGCTTGCTTATATGGTTCTATATTCCAAGGACCTGATATTACTGCAGCTGCTTTACCTTCTGTGAATAATGAATCTAAAGTATTTATACCTTGTTCTCCAACTATTCCTTTTGGAAATACTCCACTATCATAAAACTTAGATACGTATTCTCCTGCTTTTATTGCACCCTCATTATTAAGACCTATATCTTCAGCATTAAAACTTCCATCTTCATTTTTACCGAATATATATCCGCCAAATCCACTCATAACACCTTGTGCGTAGTATATTTGATCCCATAATGCTAATAATCCGTAGTTACCATCTTTAGTAACAGACTTTGAATACTCTAGCCATTCATCTGTAGTTTGTGGTAAATCTTCTTCAGATATTATATCTTTGTTATAATATAAAATTTGAGTTTCTACAGCCTTTGGAAGTCCGTAAACCTTCCCATTAACTATTTGTGATTCCATAGCTGAGTCTGTATATATCTCTTTAGTTGACTCATCTATTTCTAATTCTTTAAGTAATCCTGATGTAACTGCTGTTCCTATTTGATCTCCAGGTATTGTTATTACATCTGCACCTGTCCCTGCTGGACCATCTAATCTTAAGTCCTCTATTTGATTTGCATAAGTTTTTTCAACAACTTTTATTTTTACATTTTTTTCTTCTTCAAATTTCTTAATTGCATCTTCTATCCCACCTGATTTACTTTGATCTTCCCAAACTAATAAATCATAATCAGAATTATTTCCTGAACTAGTTGAGGCATCTCCTTTACTATCTGAAGGTCCACAACCTGTCATACCTACTACTAATGCTCCACATAATATTAGTGAACAAATTCTTTTAAACATATTTAATTCCCCCTAATTTTCATGAAATCGTTTTTACACTTTTAATTATAATTAAGTAAATTGATTTTGTAAATATATTTACTAAAAAAGTATTAATAAATAGTAAATGATATAACTATAGTTCTATAATTAACTTTTCATAAATTAAACATTTTAAATAAAACACTATTTTAAATATTATTTATAGTAATTTTAATCTAAAAATAGTATTAACATTTATATTATTAGTAAAATTATTTACTAAATATAAATAGTAAATATCTTTACTATAAAGATTAATTATGGTTATAATGTATATATGATAAATTAAAACATCAGCTCTTTTATAATTTAATTTGTTAAAAATATAATTTTAAATAAAATAAATTGGAGGTTATTTAATGGTTACTATAAAAGAAATAGCTCAGAAATCTGGATTTTCTACTTCTACAGTATCTAGGTTATTAAATAATGATACCTCTTTATCAGTCTCACCAAAAACAAAAAGTAAGATTTTAAATACAGCTTTATCCCTAGGATATGAAAGAAAGTATATTAAAACTATTATAGAAAAAATTGCATTACTATTTTGGATTACTGATACAGAGGAGTTAGAAGACGTTTATTTTAAGGAAATGCGTTTACAAATAGAAAAATATGCTAATGAGAAAAATATGGAGTTAATCACTATAAAAAAGCAAGATGGTATAAGCAAAATACCTAAAGATATAAGTGGATTTATTGCTGTAGGTGGATTCTCAACAAGTGAAATATTAGAACTGAACAAAATAACTAAGAATGGTGTTTTTATAGATTCAAATCCTACTCCAGATTTATACGATTCAGTACAACCAAATACTTCTAGAATAACACATAAGGCTCTGGATTATTTTATTAATGCTGGTCATACAAATATAGGATTTATAGGTGGTACATATTTAAATCATGACACAAATGTTCATGAAAAAGATATAAGAGAAATTGCTTTTAGAACATATTTATATAATAAAAATTTACTAAATGAAAATAATATTTTTATAGATAAAAAATTTTCAGTAGAGACAGGATATAAAATGACTAAAAAAGCTATTGAAACTTTAAATGATAACTTACCTACAGCATTTTTTATTGCATCAGATGCTATAGCTATAGGTGTTCTTCAAGCATTAAATGAGCATAATATATCTATTCCTCAAAGAGTTAGCGTTATAAGTATTAATAACATTGATATTTCAAAATATGTATCTCCACCGCTTAGTACATTCCATATTGATATACCTGAACTATGTAAAACATCAATATCATTACTATCAGAACAAATAATAGATGGTAGAACTATTAAAAAGACTGTTCTTTTAAATTCTGAGTTAATAATTAGAAAAAGTTTTTGCTTATAATAAGCATATATTAAAATAGCCTTCATAAAATTGAAGGCTATTTTTAATATATATCCGAAAACTCTATATTCATATTGCTTATATTGGTTAGATTAACATTGTTGACTCTATCAACTTTATTTTTGTTATTTTCGCACAACTTATCAGGTAAATTTATTATAAACTCTGAACCTACTTCTAACTCACTATCTACAGAGATACTTCCGTCATGCATTTCTACTAAATATTTAACTAATGAAAGACCTATTCCACTTCCTTCTCTTTCATTTTTCATCTTACTTTTTACTTGTTCGAATCTACCAAATATGCCATCTAACTTATCTTTAGGAATACCAATTCCATTATCTCTTACTTTTATTTTTATACTTTCTTCACAATATATACTTACTTCTATATTACCTTTATCTTTACTAAACTTAATTGCGTTAGATAATAAATTCAGCATTATCCTCTCCATATTATCTTTATCAAATGCAATTATTTTTTCTTCACAATCTGTATCAAATATTAAATTTAAATTATGATTTTTTATAAATTCACTTACAGACATACACACATCTTCTATAAAACTTATTATATTGCCATTCTGTGGGCTATGATCAAAGTGACCAGAATCAACCTTAGTTGTATCTATTAAGTTATTAACAAGCTTAAGTAACCTAAGCCCATTTTGCCTAAGTATTCCTAAGTATTTTGTAAAATATTCATAGTCATCTTGATTTAATTTATCTAACCTTAAGTTTATTACCTGTAATGAACTTAAAATTATATTTATAGGTGTTCTCAGCTCATGTGACAAATTCGCAAAAAAATCCATTCTTAATTTTTCTAGACTCTCATTTGCTTCTACATCCTTAGTTATATCTCTTATTATTCCTACCCTTTTTTTTACATCATCACTATTACTCCTTATTGGCATATACTCCTTTTTCAGCCATTTATATCCATACTCATTTTTAAATTTCGATATACCTATTTCTTTTTCATTATCATATTCATTGTATTTTTTTTCGTATTCTATTCTATCATCCCAATACTTGTCCCAATTTTCACAACTATCATATAAGTTCATATCTTCTGGTCTTATACCAAACATTTTTTCAAATGCGGAACTTATATATACAGGGGTTTTATCATTTTCAATTATTATTATTTCATCTATATTATTTGTTATTTGAGATAATATTTCTTGATTCTTTTCTAATTCTTCTATTGATATAACTTCTTTCGTAATCTCAACGGATATTCCCATAGTACCTATTGTGCATCCATTTGTATAATCTATACATGGCCATTTTGTTATTTCATAATATTCTTTTTTATTATCTTTAATAATTGCTTGTCTATATGTATGAAGCGTATCTTTTTTTAAAACGGATTTATCATAAAAATTTGATTCTTCAGCTTGATTTTTTTCCATTATATCATACTCTGTTTTTCCTATAACATCAGTAATTTTTAAACCCATAGATTTGAGAAATGCATTATTAACGTCTGTGTACTTACCATCTATATCTTTAATCCATGCTGGAAATGGTGCTTTACTCATTGCTGGTGATATTGCTGGTGATACTTTACTTACTTGCCTAAATACCATATATAATTCTTTATCTTCTTTATTATAAATATCCATCTCATAGATAATATTCATAAATTTATTATATTTTCTTATCGTTTTCTTAGAGTTAATATCAACTTCTTTATATGTACTTATCCAATCTTTTATTTGCTCATCAGATAACATATTCATTATATTCTTATTATTGATATATTCTAGTTTTGTCTCAAATAACTCCTCAAAAGATTTATTTATATCTTTTATTTTTATGCCCAAATGATTGCCATAATTATCATTTATTATATCCGCACAACAGTAAGCAATCGGACTATTTTTTACTATTTTCTTATACATATTTTCTTCCATATATCCCTATTTGCTAATCTCCTTAAAAAATTCACAATGTTCTATTACTATTCCATATTTTACTATATTTTACTATATTTACAAGTAACTTATTGTTTATTTTGCATTTTATTACTTATTTTCCCTATATATAAAATTTTAACACAAAAAAGTTGCTTAATATAATTAAGTAATTACATTAAGCAACTTTTTTATATTTATACAATTTATAAACTCAAATAATCATTTTATTCATAGGATAAAGATTTATTTTTAAATGCTCTACTATACATATATTTAAATCGATTATTATATACAAATATAAAAGATATAAACAAAGCAATCAACTCAGAAATTGGAACAACTAACCAAACTCCATTAAGACCAAATATCATTGGTAAAATTATAATTCCAATTATAAATAAAATAAATGTTCTAAATAATGAAAGTATTGCTGATATCTTACCATTTGAAAATGCTGTAAACATTCCAGATATAAATATATTTAAACCTGAATACAAGAAACTAAACGAAAAAATTATAAATCCATCTAACGTTGTCTTAAATAATTGCTTGTCATCTACAAATATACCTATTAATACATCTGAGAAAACTCTAGATATAATAAATGTAGCTATTCCAAATACACTTATAATTAAGAAACTATATTTTACTAACTTCCTAATTTCTACTTCATTTTTACTACCATAATTATAGCTAATTCTAGGAGATACGCCAGATGTAAAACCTAAATAAACTGCATTTAATAAAAATTGAATATATAAGATTATAGTTATTGAAGCTACTCCATTTGCTCCTAAAAATCTTATTATAACTATATTATATAAAAATGTGGTTACAGAAATTGCTAACTGAGTTACCATTTCCGAAGATCCATTAAAACAACTTTATTAATTTAAAATTAAATTTAAATTTAACAAAATGAATTGCACTACTTTTTTTAGAAAAATGAATTATACCTATTATTGAAGGAACTCCATATCCTAACCCTGTTGCTATAGCAGCACTAGTAATACCCATTTTAAAAATATATAAAAATATATAATCTAAAACTATATTTAATACTCCTCCTCCAATAGCATTTATTAAGCCTAATTTAGATACACCTGCTGTTATTAAAAAGTAATCTGAATATATTTTTAAAATTAAAAAAGGTGTGAATATTAACATCCATAATAAATAATCATAACAATACTTATATAATTGATCATTTCCACCTAAAGTATATATAATTTTATCTATAAAAATAATACATATTAAAGATACGATACAACCTACTACTAAGCCACTAATTGCTATACTTGTAAAACCTTCTTTAGCTTCTTTATCTTTGCCTTCTCCCATTAGCTTAGCTACAATAGCTCCTCCTCCAGTAGAAAACATTACCCCTACTCCTATAAGTAAATTAATTACAGGATATACTATATTTGATGCAGATAATACATCTACTCCTACAAACCTAGAAATAAATATACCATCATTGCTATTGTTGGCAATGTATATTTTATCAAAGATCCTAATGTAATCTTTTTTTCTAATGCATTACTCATAATTTCCTCCTTGAAAAATACTCTTATGTAAACTATAATAAAGTATCCTGTAAGAGGATAGTCAATAAGGAGAATAAAATATGGAGAATAAAGTAAAATATTTCACTACAGGTGAATTTGCAAAATTATGTAATATAAATAAAAAAACGCTATTTCATTATGATGAAATAGGATTATTTAAACCTGAAAAAGTTATGTCAAATGGATATAGATATTACTCTCATCACCAATTAGAAGTTATAAATGTTATATATATTTTAAAATCTATAGGTATGCCTTTAAAAGAAATTAAAAATTTTATAGAGAGAAGAACTCCTGATAATATAATAAATCTTTTTCAAGAAGAGATTATTGAAATTGAAAATGAAATTAATAGACTAAAAAAGTTGCAAGTCCAAATGTCTAACAAGATAAAGCTAATTACTGAGGGTAAAAATTTTACAAAATCTATTTTTTTAGAAAATCAAAAAGAAGAGTATCTTATTTTAAGTGACCCAATTGATAACACAAAACAAATTTATGATATCCAAACCTACTCAGATCATATAAATTATTGCTTTGATAATAATCTAAATATTGGATTTGCTGCGGGTGGAATAATTAGCTATGAAGATTTGCTCACAAGAAATTTATCTAAGTATAGCTACTATTTTACTAAAGTTGATGAGAATATTCCTAATGAAAAAATATTTATTAAGCCTAAAGGTATATATGTTGTTGGATATCATAAAGGATATTATGACAGTGTACAGATTATTTATCAAAAAATACTTGATTATATAAATGAAAATAATTTACATATTAATGGAGATGCTTATGAGGATATTCTAATAGATGAGGTATCCGTTAAAGATATAAATAATTATGTTATTAAAGTTTCTATTAAAGTAAAATAATTTTATAAATAAAAAGCTTAAGAATAGATTATATAATCTACTCTTAGGCTTTTATATCGTCTATTATTTCTTCATATGCAAATAAAGGTATATCATATAAATCTCCAAAGTTTTCATAAATAATTTTAGATGCTTTAAGTAAACTACTTATTGATGTTACATTAGGAATTGTTATACCCACTTTCTTTGCTGACAATTTCACTCTTTCATCAGGAACACAGCATAACACTCCAGGAATATTATCATATACCTCTTGACACCTTAATTCTCTTAAAATTAAAGGAATTTTTATTCTCATTTTATTTTTACCAGATCCTAAACCTTCAATCTGGCTTATATAATTTATAAATATACTAAAGTCATTGTTTTCATTAGAAATTTTTAAACTCTCTTTTATATCATTCCAATTATTAGCTATTATAGATATACTTGAATAATAGTCCTTTCTAAAGCTTACTTTCTTCCTAGGAACTAATCCACTACACATTTTTACTATATCATTAGCATTAATATTACGACTTTCAATCTCATCATTTACAAAATCATCATTCATCCATAATTCTATTTTATCTTTATTGTTTAATTTCAGATAAGTTATAAAAAATGCTGTATTTTCCCAAGGTCCTGTTTTTGACCATGATGATGATAGAACAAATAATAAAAATAAATCATTTTCATCTTTTAAGTCTAATCCCATATTTTTATTATTAGGTAATATTATATTGAACTTATACACCCACCCATTATACTTATTATCTTCGCTTATATTTATATAGGATAGTTTTTCTTTATTTTTTATTACTGCATTTATTAATTTATCTTTCATATTATTTCCTTTTTATAAATTTATTTTTATATTCATACCCAATTTTTCTATTTATAAAATAATTTTTTAAAACCATCTTTTACTTAAGCAGTCTTTTAATATTTCAAATTCTTTTCTTCCTATAGATGTTTTTATCTCTTCTTCTATACTCTCCTTTAATAATAAGGTTTCTTCAAAAAATCTTTTACCTTTTTCTGTTAGTAGTAATATCTTATCTCTCGAGTTACCTTCTACATATTCAGTGTATATATATCCTCTTAGAATTAAATCTTTTGTGCATTTATGAACACCTTGACGTGATATATCTATTATTCTAGCTATCTGAGCTACACTCATAGGTTCCCTTTCTATTATAGCTAATATATACGATTCTGTATCACTTATATATTCCTCACCCAACTCTACCCATTTATCTCTTACCAATTTTCTAAGTTTTGCATGCTTTTCGCTTATTAAGTCTATTATATTTAAATCTTTAAAATATGACTGCATATATTGTCTCCTATTTTCTATAATTAGTATCTATTAGTATTATATCTTTTTTACAAAGTTTTTTTAAGTACAATTTTAATATCGTAAACTTAGTTGACATTATTTTTCCATTATGTTAACATATCTATGTCAACTAAGTTTACAATATTAAAGAAAGAGGTATTTTCTAATAATGGGAAAAAATAAAAAAGAACATCTTATATTTGTTTTAATGATATGTACAACTATGGTATTCATAATGAGTTGTTACAATATAACATTAATAGAAGGCTTTTCAGTAAATGTTTTTAAACATGCTATTATGGGATTCATCCCCGCATTTATATTTGCATTAATAGGAGATTTATTTATAGTTGGTAAAATAGTAAAAATTATAGCTAGCAAAATAATTAAACCTGGAGATAGTATGAAGAAGGTAGGAATATGTATGTCCTTCTTTACAGGATGCGGTATGGTTCTTTGGATGTCATTCTTTGGAGCCGTTACAAATGTAGGTTTTGGGCCTAACTTGTTACCTGCTTATAGTATGGGTATAGTAAAAAACTTTATCTTCGCTATACCTTTAAATCTACTTATTGTATCTCCTTTAATTAGAGGTTTATTCTTTAAAATATTTCCTCCTACAATAGATACGAATGTAGCTTAACTAAAAAAGTAGCAATAATATTTTTATTATTGCTACTTTTTTTATATATTATTTTAAGAACATTTCTAAATCATCTTCAACATTAGTTATTCCACCTATACCAAAGTTTTCAACTAAAACTTTAGCAACATTTGGTGATAAGAATGCTGGTAATGTTGGTCCTAAGTGTATCTTTTTAACACCTAAGTATAATAGTGATAATAATACTATTACAGCTTTTTGTTCATACCAAGCTATATTATATGCTATTGGTAATTCATTTATATCATTAAGCTCAAACACTTCTTTTAATTTAAGTGCAATAAGTGCTAATGAGTAAGAATCATTACATTGTCCTGCATCTAATACTCTAGGTATTCCATTTATATCACCTAAATCTAATTTATTGTATTTATATTTAGCACATCCTGCTGTAAGTATTACTGTATCTTTTGGTAAGCTTAAAGCAAAATCAGTATAATAATTTCTTGATTTAGCTCTTCCATCACATCCAGCCATTACAAAGAATTTCTTTATAGCTCCAGTTTTCACAGCTTCTACTACGCTATCTGCAAGTGCAAATACTTGGTTATGTGCAAATCCACCTACTATTTCTCCTGTTTCTATTTCTGTTGGAGGAGCACATTTTTTAGCTTGTTCTATTATTTGTGAAAAATCTTTATTATCTTCGCTCTCACCTTTTATATGCTTAACTCCAGCAAATCCTGCTGCTCCTGTTGTGTATATTCTATCTTTATAGCTATCCTTTGGTGGTACTATACAGTTTGTAGTCATTAATATTGGACCATTGAAGCTTTCAAATTCTTCTTTTTGTTTCCACCAAGCATTTCCGTAGTTACCTGCAAAGTGAGAATACTTTTTAAATGCTGGATAGTAATGAGCTGGTAACATTTCTGAGTGAGTATAAACATCTACTCCAGTTCCTTCTGTTTGCTTTAGTAATAATTCTAAGTCTTTTAAGTCATGTCCTGATACAAGTATTCCTGGGTTATTTCTAACACCTATATTAACTTTAGTTATTTCTGGATGTCCATAAGTTCCAGTATTTGCACTATCAAGTAGAGCCATACCATCTACCCCTACTTTACCAGTTTCTAAAGTTAATGCTATTAATTCATCTATAGATAAGCTATCATCTAAAGTTTTAGCTAAAGTAGCTTGCATAAATGCATTTATCTCTTCACTATCATATCCTAATGCATTAGCATGCTTCATATAAGCTGACATACCTTTTAATCCATATATTATAAGTTCTCTTAAACTTCTTACATCTTCGTCTTTAGTAGCTAATACTCCTACTGTAGTAGATTTTTCATCTAATAATTTATCTATATCATCAGATTCTTTTTCTTTTCCGCTTCCAAGTATAGCATCTTTTACTTTAGCTAATACTCCTACTTTCACATCCATATCTTCATTTGAAGTTGCATTCCATAATGCTGCTTCTGATAAGTTTTCTTTATTATCTAACTTAGATAATAACTCTTCTTTAATAGCTAAAGTTTCTTTAACTCTTGCATAAAATACCGCATCATCGAAGTTAGCATTAGTTATTGTAGTGAATAAGTTTATAGTTATTAAGTGATTAACTTCGCTACTTACTTGCTTACCTTCTGCTCTAAGTCTTGTTGTTACTTCTGATAATCCTTTAGTTGTATATACTAATAAGTCTTGCATTCTTGCTAAATCTGGTGATTTTCCACATACTCCAAATTTAGTACATCCTGTACATCCTGCTGTCTCTTGACATTGAAAACAAAACATTTTTTCCATAATTATTCCTCCAAGATTTCTAATGTTTATTTTATATACACATTATAAGTTTAAATATAAATAAAGTCCGTAACATAAGTTACAGATTTCTAATTTATTTAAATTAATTCAAAATTATATAGGCTTTACTCTAATATTTAAGAGAAAAGCCTTACACAATTATTTTAAATTTATCATAGAATATTTTAAAGTCTAAGTATGGGGTGGAATTATGAAGAAATATAAAAGACAGTCACAAGAAGTATACAAATACACCTTAGCAAACCTTAATTTAAGGGAAGGTAAATCTACATCTTCAAATATAATATCAGTTATACCAGCAGGATCAAGAGTTACAGTAATTGATGGTGAGGAAGATTGGTATGAAGTAATATATAACAACCAAAGAGGATATGTATATAATGAGTATCTATCACAAACTAAATTCACATGGACTGATGTTACCTTAAGATCTTATCCATCATCTGAGTCAAATCCAGTAACAGTACTTCCTCATAAATCTATGGTCCAAGTTTTATCAGTAAATGGAGACTGGAGCCATGTTATGTATAATAACGATGAAGGATATATATTTAGCTATTTTTTATCTGATGATGGTAATCCTCCAGAAGGTTATGATTTCACTAATTTTAATACAGACATGACTAAATTTGTAAATGATAATAATATAAAGAGTCCTACTAAAAATTTAATTGTAACAAATTTGGAAAATAAATTTACTTATATATTTGAAAAAGATTCTAATAATAACTGGATTTTACTATATAAATGGATTTGTACAATCGGAAAACCTAGTACTCCAACTATAAAAGGTACATTTTATGTAAGTGGTAGAAAACCTTATTTTGGATCTTCTACTTATAGAGTAAAATATGCAACTAGAATTAGAGGTAGTTATTATTATCACTCAATTTTATTTAATGCTCAGGGTACTGAGATAATTGATGATAGATTAGGATTAGCTTTAAGCCATGGATGTATAAGATTAGCAGTCGATAATGCTCAATGGATTTATGATAATATATTAGATACTACTACTATAATAATCAATTAATTCTTACTTTAATAAAAAAATATTTTATTTAATTCAATATTTATTATTGTGTTTATTATATAGTTATTTATATAATAATAATAATTAATAAATAACGTTTTAACTAAGGAGTATTCTATGTACTTGTCAAAATTTACAGACTATAGTTTCAGAATCTTAATATATTTAGGAAATCATCCAAACGAACTTTTTACAGTAGATGAGCTTTCTTCTATACTTGATTTATCTACTCATCATATAAAAAAAATAATTTATAAACTAGCAAAGAATAACTATATTCTCTCTTCTAAAGGTAGAAATGGTGGTATTAAATTAGTAACAGATCCTAAAAATATAAATCTAGGGAATTTATTGGAAATAACAGAAGATAATTTAAATATTGTTGAATGTTTTTCTGATGATAGTAATACATGTAATCTTAATGGTAGATGTAGTCTAAAGCCTATAATAAATGATGCTTTAGATGCATTTAAACAAAAATTTAGTGAATATACTTTAGAAGATATCCTTTAAATTTCTAAATAAAAAATAGATGTATAAATTTATACATCTATTTTTTATTTAGATTATACAATCTAAAATATCTTCTTTACTTATTTTATAAAAGTATTTTTCTATATCGATACTATTAATCACTTCTATAATAGATTCTTTCGAATATCTGCATCCACTAAGTAATTTAGATATATCTTCAACTTCACCTTCTCCAAAGAAATCTCCATTTATAAATATATCCCTAATTATACCTTTATCTATATTTATTTTAAATTCAACTTTTCCACCACTATATCTTTTAGACTTAGTTATATTAAATTTAGGAGATGCACCATAATTCCAGTTCCAAGACTCGAATCTTTCTTTTGATATCTCATTTACTCTGTATAAATCTTCATCAGTAAGTGTATATATGTTTTTAGTATTTTTAAGCAAACTTTCTAACATAATTTCTTTAAATTCTAAAGTACTAATATCTTTATCTAGATGTTCCGATATGTTTGTAACTCTTTCTCTTACAGACTTTATTCCTTTTGAAATAATTTTATCTTCAGCTACAGTTATACTTTTTACCATAGATTCAATATCTGTATTAAATAATATTGATCCATGATGAAGTCTACTACCATTTTTTATATATTGAGCATTTCCAGAAAATTTTCGTCCATTTATTAATAAATCATTTCTACTATTAAAATATGCATTTATACCTTGTTTTTCTAATGCATGTATTATTGGCTTTGTAAATTCACTAAAATCAATTCCACTACCTTTATAATTCTTATTTATAAAGGTAAATTGCCAACCATTCATATCAGTATATATAGTTCCTCCACCACTCATACGTCTAACTACATTTATATTATTTTCTTCTGCATACTTTTGATTTATTTCTTCTATAGTATTTTGAAATTTTCCTATCATCAGAGTTGGCTTAGTTCTCCAAAACATAAATATATTATCATCACCTAGTTCTTTTTCAGTCATTAGGTAATACTCTAGGGCAAAGTTAAAATATGGACTCAATGAATTACTTTCTACATATATCATATTTTACTCCTTTATTTTATAGCTTCTTCTGCTTTATATGAACTTCTTACTAAGGGACTACTAGCTATATATTTAAATCCTTTTTTTATCCCTTCTAACCTATATTCTTCAAATTTTTCTGGAGTAATATATTCTTCAATTTCTATATGATTCTTTGAAGGTCTTAAATATTGCCCTATTGTAAAAATATCACATCCTACAGATAAAGCATCATCCATAACATTATAAACTTCTTTGTCACTTTCACCTAAACCTACCATTATACCTGTTTTAGTTAGTATATTAGGTGCTTTAGTCTTTATATACTTTAATACATTTAAACTTCTCTCGTATATTGCCTCTGGTCTTACCTTATCATATAATGACTTTACTGTCTCAATATTATGATTTATAACTTGTGGATTTTCTTTTATTACTATATCTAAATTTTTTTCAATTCCTTTTAAATCAGGTATTAAGACTTCTATAGTTGTATTAGGATTAAGTTCTTTAACTGCTTTAATTGTTTTTGCAAAATGACTTGCTCCACAGTCATCTAGATCATCTCTTGTAACACTTGTTATAACTGCATGACTTAGTCCTAATTCTTTAACTGCTTTAGCAACATTCATTGGCTCATTTTCATCAAGTTGCTGCGGATTTCCATTATTAACATTACAAAATCTACAATTTCTAGTACATTGACTTCCCATTATCATAAATGTAGCAGTTCTTTTTTTATAACATTCACATAAATTCGGACAACTAGCTTCTTTACATACAGTGTTTAATTCTAATTCTCTCATCATAAACTCAACTTCTTTAGTTTCTTCACTATTAATCTTTACTCTTAACCAGTCTGGCTTTCTTTTAGAAGTTTTAATGCTCATTTTATTCCCCCTAATAAAAATTTATTACTTGAACAATATTAGATAAAAACTTCTAAATTCCTTCATCTTACTATTTAATTATTTGTTTTATTCTTTTATCTAGTATTTTTTCATAATCTATAAAATCATATATTTTGTTATCGAATATATTGGAGAATTGTCTTAACTCTTCTAGATTTAAATCTTCTATTGATTTATTATTATCCTCACAATAAATTACAATAGAACCAACTATACTATGAGCACTTCTAAATGGAATTCCTTTTTTAACCAAGTAATCAGCCACCTCTGTCGCATTTAAAAATCCACCTTGTACACTCGACTTCATTTGATCCTTATTTACTTTTAATGTAGCTATCATCTCTTCCATTACTTGTATACACATTTTTAGTTGTTTTACACTATCAAAGAATCCTTCTTTGTCTTCTTGCATATCTTTGTTATATGCTAATGGTAATCCCTTCATAACAGTTAAAAGACCTATCAAATTTCCATAGACCCTTCCAGTTTTTCCTCTTATTAATTCTGCTCCATCTGGATTTTTCTTTTGAGGCATTATACTGCTTCCTGTAGTATATAAATCATCTATTTCTACAAAACTAAACTCCTTGCTACTCCATAGTACTAACTCTTCACTTAGTCTACTTAAATGCATTATTATAGAAAAATCACTCATTAGTTCTATTAAGTAATCTCTATCGCTAACTCCATCCATATAATTCTCAACTACTCTTTTAAACCCTAACTTTTTCATAGTTATATTTCTATCAATATTATGAGTAGTACCTGCTAACGCCCCACAACCAAGTGGACTTTCATCTAATATTTCCAATGCATTTTGTAGTCGTTTTTCATCTCTAGTAAACATGCTATAATAAGCCATTAAATGGTGTTTAAATGTTACTACTTGTGCTCTTTGTAGATGTGTGTATCCTGGCATTATAACTGAATTATTGTCTGCAACTTCTTTAATTATTTTTCTAAAACTATTTATTTGGTTTATTAAATCTATAGTTTTTTCTTTTGCATATAATCTCATATCTGTTGCTACTTGGTCATTTCTACTACGTCCTGTATGAAGCTTTTTGCCCAACTCTCCAATTCTATTTATTAAATTTATTTCAACAAAACTGTGTATATCCTCATAATTTCCTTCTAATTTTAAACTTCCATTTTATATATCTTCTTTTATTTTTATTAATGTATTAGTTATTTCTTCACATTCTTCTTTACTTAGTAATACACACATCCCTTGCATATAAACATGAGCTATACTGCCTTCTATATCTTGTTTATATAATACTTTATCAAACTCAAATGATTTATTAAATTCTTCCATTAATTTATTTTCTTCTTTTCTAAAACGTCCACCCCATAATTTCATAATTTGCCCCCCAATAAATATCCTATATTTTTATAATAAAAAAGCCTCTTGGAATAAAATCCAAGAGGCGAATATTATCCGTGTTACCACTCTTATTGGTAAAATTAACTTACCCACTCTATCTCTTAAGGCGAGGTCACCTACTACCATACTTATTTCCTGCAGTATTCTCCAAAGCTCTTTTCATATAAATATCAATACTTAGCTTCCACCATCCTAAGCTCTCTATAAAATTAATTTATATTACTCTCTTTTTCATAGAATTTATTATTTTATTAATAGTTATCGTAGTTTATTAATTTTTATTTGTCAATTATTTTTATCTAATTATTTTAGTTTATCTTGATTGTATATTATAAAATATGAAATGGATTTATATTAATTTCACTCTTAACAACTTCTAGATCTTCAATTTGATCTAAAAATCTCTTCATTACATCTTTAAATATATCTTCGCTTTCAAAATGATTACAGTCAATTAAGCATATACCCGCATCAGCTGCATCCTGTGCTTCATGATATTTAACATCACCTGTAATTAAAACATCAGCTCCAGATTTTTGAGCCTTTTTAGCAAAATCAGCTCCTGATCCAGTTACAACAGCTACTTTATTGATTGTAGTATTTAAATCGCCAACAACTCTTAATGAATCCATATTAAGTTTTTCTTTTATCATAGTTGAAAGTTCTTTTAAACTAATTTGTGTTTCTAATTTGGAAATTCTTCCAATACCAACTTCATTGCCCTTATTTTCTAACTTATATAAATCATAAGCTACTTCTTCATAAGGATGAGCCTTTAGCATAGAGTTTATAACTCCTCCTAAAATTCTTTGAGGAACTATTGTCTCAATTCTAACTTCTTTAACATCTTCTATTTTATTAGTTTCACCTATAAATGGATTTGTTCCTTCTAACGGCATAAATGTTCCTATTCCATCTGTATTAAATGTACAATGGCTATAATTTCCTATATGTCCTGCACCCGAATTTCCTAAAGCCTTTCTAAGACCCATTTCATGAGTTTTAGGCACAAATACAACTAGTTTATATAAAACTTCTCTATTAGTTGTATCTAGTACTTTAGAATTTTCAAATCCCATAACTTCCATAAAATAATCATTTAATCCATCAAAAGCTATATCAAAATTCGTATGCATTGAATAAATAGCTATATTATTTCTAATAAGTTTATGTATTAATTTTCCTTTAAAATCACCTGTAGTTACCTTTTTCATCTTAGAAAATATAAAAGGATGATGAGTAACTATTAAATCTACATTATTATTTATAGCTTCTTCTATTATAGATTCATTAGCTTCAAGACAAACTAGTACCTTTCTTATTTCTTCATCTAAATCACCTACTAATAATCCTACATTATCCCAATCATAAGCTAAATTTGTAGGATACTTAGCTTCTATCTTTTTTATAAGGCTTTTTAATTTCATATTATTTATCACCCCTTAAAATTTTTATTATATTAAATTATTTAACTTCTCAATAATAGATTTACTAGCATTTCTTTTAGCTTCTACTGCCTCTCCAGTTTTTCCTTCTAATTTTTCTATTATAGAATTATACTTATATACTTTTTTATCTATAAATTCTTTAAGTAAAGGATCTTTATTTTCTATTAGTTTTTTACTTACTTCAAAGTATATTTCATCTTCAACTTTAGTATTGTTACCAGTAAACTTTGATTCTATTATTTCATATATTCTAAAGTCTTCTTTTACAAGTACTTCATCAAGTATTTCATATCCATTATTTACTAAATATTTTCTTAATTCTTCTTGAGCTTGCATAGGTTGAAGTATAAGCTTATCTACAGAGTGTGCAACTTCTTTATTAGCTTCTAATAATTCACTAATTAGTATACCTCCCATACCAGCTATAATAACTTCATCTACTTCCCCCTTTTTAAGTACTTCAATTCCTGAACCTAGCCTTAAATCAGTTTTATCAGTTAAGTTATTATTTCTAACTTCCTTACGTGCATTTTCAAGCGGACCTTTATTTACATCTGCAAGTATAGCAAATGGTACAACCCCTTTATTCAATAGATAAACTGGTATATATCCGTGGTCTGTTCCTATATCTGCAACTCTCTTTCCTTCACTAACTAATGATGCAATTTTTAATAATCTATCTGTTAATTTCATTTTTGCCATCCTCTCATAAATTTCTATATTGTGTAAATTATATTTAGTATTTTTCTATGGTTATATATAAAAATTCGCCTTAATTAGTATAAGGCGAATTTTTGTTATATATTAAAATCCTAGTCTAAATAGTCTCTAAGTTTTTTAGATCTACTTGGATGTCTTAATTTACGTAAAGCTTTAGCTTCTATTTGTCTTATTCTCTCTCTAGTAACATCAAACTCTTTACCAACTTCTTCAAGAGTTCTAGCTCTACCATCTTCAAGTCCAAATCTAAGCTTTAATACTTTTTGTTCTCTTTCATTAAGTGAACCTAATACTTCTTCTATTTGTTCTTTTAATAAAGAGTATGCTGCAGCTTCTGCTGGTGCAGGAGCATCATCATCTGGTATGAAGTCTCCTAAATGAGAATCTTCTTCTTCACCTATTGGAGTTTCTAAAGATACTGGATCTTGAGCTATTTTCATAATCTCTCTAACTTTCTCTTCAGTCATTTCCATTTCTTTTGCAATTTCCTCAGGTTTTGGATCTCTACCTAATTCTTGAAGTAATTGTCTTGATACTCTTATTAATTTATTTATAGTCTCAACCATATGAACTGGTATTCTTATTGTTCTTGCTTGATCTGCTATAGCACGAGTTATAGCTTGTCTTATCCACCATGTAGCATAAGTTGAGAATTTAAATCCTTTTACATAGTCGAATTTTTCAACTGCTTTTATAAGACCTAAGTTACCTTCTTGTATAAGATCTAGGAATAGCATACCTCTTCCTACATATCTCTTAGCTATACTTACAACAAGTCTTAAGTTTGCTTCAACTAATCTTTGCTTTGCTATTTCATCACCTTCAAGCATTCTTTTAGCTAATTCTACTTCTTCATGTGGCTTTAAAAGAGGTATTTTACCAATTTCTTTTAAATACATTCTAACTGGGTCATCTATACTTATTCCTTTTGGTAAAGATAAATCTATAGCTTCTAACTCAATAACTTCTTCTTTATCTATATCATCAGGATTTTCATCTATACTATCCATATCTAAGTCATCACTAACACTAAAATCTATATCAACTTTTTCTGATTTATCTTCTATAACTTCTATACCTAAATTACCTAATGTTTCATATAAATTTTCTACTTGATCCTTATCTAGCTCTGTTTCTGAGAAAGCTTCCATTATTTCTGCAAGAGTAAGTGCGCCTTGCTTCTTACCTTTTTCTATCAGTGATTTTGCTGCGAATTTTTTTGATGTTTTCTTATTGTTATCAGTCACGCTCTTACCTCCCTTCTACAAGCTATGTAGCATCTTTCTTATTTCAACTATTTTTAAAGCAATTTCCATAACTTTCACATCTACCTCTTTCAAGTCATCTTTATTTGTTTTTTGTTTTTCAATATTTTTCTGTTCTTGTAATAATCTATTCATTTGTTCTTGGAGATTATTTTTTTTTAGATTTCTTACAATCTCATCAATACTTTTTGTATCGTTGATATTTATTCCGTCTAATGATATTCTCTCCAAATCTTTCAAGTATTCTTCGGATATGTTTAAACTTTTAATTTTGTCAATAGTTATTTTGTCCAATTCTCTATTTTTAATGATGTAATTTAAAATTTCTTTACTTCCATTTAATAAAAAATCTGACTCGTCAAGCTTTAATAAAGCTACGTGTCTAATTTTTTTATTTTCTAACATTAATTTTATAAGAGTCTCTTCTACATGTTCCTTACCATGTTCTATAGCCTTAGGTTTTTCTATTACTATAGATTCTCTTTTTTTATTGGTATATTTAGTGTAATTTTTATTATATGCACTATTATAATTTTTACCATAAATTTCTTTTTTTATAGACTCTGTACTAATATTTATTTGCTTTGCTATATAATTTGTATAGTAATCAACTTCAACTGGACTTTTTATTGATTTAAGTATATTTGATGCTTCTTTAGCAAACTTCACTCTTTCTTCATCTTTTTCTAAATTAAACTTTCTTTTTAGATGATTTATTTGGAATTTTATATAGTGAGTAGAGTCATCAATTGCTTTTTTATAATCATCCAGTCCATATTTTCTAATAAATTCATCAGGGTCTTTTGCATCTTTTAAGTTAAGTACTTTTATATTTATACCAACTTTAGAAAGAATTTCTATAGCCCTTAAGCTTGCTTTAATACCTGCTTCATCAGAGTCATAAGATATAATTGCAGTATCTGCATACCTCTTTATTAAATTCCCCTGCTGTTCTGTTAGGGCCGTACCTAAAGTTGCTACAACATTTCTTACTCCATACTGGAAAAGCGATATTAAATCCATATATCCTTCAACAAGTACAATAGTTCTGTCTACTATATTTTTTCTAGAAAAGTTTAATCCATAGAGATTATATCTTTTGTTAAAAATTAAAGAATCTGGTGAATTAAGATACTTAGGTAGTGAATCATCTAAAACTCTACCTCCAAATCCTATAACATTTCCTCTATAGTCAAATATAGGAAACATAACTCTATTTCTAAATCTATCATAATATCTATCACCATCTACTTTATGATTTACAAGACCTGACTGAACTAAATCAGATTTGTCATATCCTTTCGATAATAGATAATCCATGAGCTCATGCCATGCATTTTGTGAATAACCTAATCCAAACTTTTTAATAGTTTTATCATCTAGGCCTCTTTTTCTTAAATAATCATAACCTGGATTTTTCCCTTTTAACAGATTAGCAAAATAAAACCTTGCAGCTTCAAGATGTATATCTTGATATTTTTTAGACTTTTCTATTCTTAGCTTATCTTCTTCATTCATATTGGTATTTATTTCTATACCACATTTATTAGCTAATAACTTCACTGCATCTATAAAATCCAAATTTTCCATCTTCATTACAAAGTTTATTACATCTCCACCTTCGCCACATCCGAAACACTTATAAATCTGCTTAGATGAGCTTATATGGAATGATGGCGTCTTTTCTCCATGAAAAGGACATAGTCCTTTATAATTGCCCCCAGATTGCTTTATAGGCATATATTCTGATATTACGCTTGCAATATCACATCTATTTTTAATTTCTTCTACAACATCTTTTATATCATTCATATTATCACCTTCTGGTGTAATTTTTTTATTAACATTACTATTTTACATTATATTGCAAAAAAGTCAAATACTCTTATACATATTTCGACTTTTTTTCTTAAATTCCTTCTTAATATTAAAAAAATTCTATTATTTTTGCACTTTTCTTTTAATTGATATATATTATTATCTTCATAAATAAAAATATAAAATGTAAAATAATATTTTTATCTTTTTATTTATATTTACAAAAAAGTTTATTTTTAAACTTAAAATCTCAAATAAAAAGATGATTCTAAGGTATATCTCAGAATCATCTCTATTATTTTCCGTAAATTCTATTTATTTCTAAGTTTTATACTTTCTATTTGTAAAATTATCTTAAATAATTTAACTAATACATCTCAAAATAATATTTATATAAAAAAGAGGCAAATAGCCTCTTTTTTAACTCTATAAATTTTTTACTTGTAACCTTACATCACTCATTAATTCTCCAAATTCATCAAAGTGAAGTGACTGAGCTCCATCAGATAAAGCTTCACTAGGATTTGGATGAACTTCTATCATCAAACCATCTGCACCACAAGCTAATGCTGCAATAGACATTGGTTTAACTAAATATCTTACACCAGTTCCATGACTTGGGTCTACTATAACCGGTAAATTAGTTTCTTTTTGTATTATTGGAACTGCTGCTAAATCTAATGTGTTTCTAGTATAATCATTATAAGTTCTTATACCTCTTTCACACATGATTATATTTTTATTACCTTCTACAGCTATATATTCTGCTGCACCAATCCATTCATTTATAGTTGATGCTAATCCTCTTTTTAACATTACTGGCTTATCTTGTTTTCCTACTTCAGTTAAAAGGGTAAAATTTTGCATATTTCTAGAGCCTATTTGAATTACATCACTTACTTCATATAATTTTTCTAAATCTCTAATATCCATAAGCTCTGTTATAACAGCAAGTCCAGTTTCTTTTTTTACAGCCTTTAATATTTCTAGACCTTCTTCTTTTAAACCTTTGAATGAATTTGGTGATGTTCTTGGTTTGAACGCTCCACCTCTTAGTATATTAGCACCTTGAGATTTTATAAATTTAGCAGTTTCTAAAAGTTGATCATAACTTTCTATAGCACAAGGCCCTGCCATTATTATCTTATTTTCTTTTGCTACTATTTTTTTACCGCATGAGTTAATTTCAATTTTTATGTCGTCATTAAATAGTGTCTTTCTCATCAATTGTAAACTCCTTTACTTCTTCTCGTTGGTCTTTAGTTAGAGAGTTTAAATGTATATCTATAGTTTTACCATTAATTAAAAGTTTACTATTTAAATCCATAAGAGGTATCAAAACAAACGCTCTATCTTGAATTCTTGGATGAGGAAGTAATAAGTTTTCATCATTTGATATTTTATCATTAAAAAATAATATATCTACATCTATAGTTCTTGGTCCCCACCTTATAATTCTTTTTCTGTTTAACTTTTGTTCTATGTCTTGACATAAATTTAGTAGTTCATATTCATCTAAATTAGTTTGTACCTCTAGACATACATTTAAAAAATCCGCTTGGTCTGTATATCCCCAAGCTTTCGTTTCATAAATTTTAGATTTCTTAGTTATTTTTACATTTTCATGGGTATCAATTAATTCGCATGCTTTTAGTATATACCCTAATCGATCTCCCATGTTAGTTCCAAGACCTAAGTAACTTATATTCATTATCTGCCTCTCCTTATTTCAACTCCAAAATAGTCATAAATTCCATTTACAGGAGCTTCAGGCTTTTTTACTCTAACCATTACCTCATTTATAAGTCCAAATCTCTCTAAAGTTTCTTTAGCTATATTTTCTGCTAAAGCTTCTATAAGATTAAATCTTTTATTTTCTGTTATTTCTTTTACTACATTATAAACATCTGCATAACTAACTGATTTATTCATATCATCAGTTAACCCAGCTTCTTTAGTATCTACTAAAAGTTCCATATCTATAAAAAACTTTTGACCTAGAACACTTTCTTCTTTTAATACACCATGATATCCATAAAATCCTAAATTATTTAATAGTATTTTATCCATTTTTAAAACCTACCTTCTGTATATAGCATCTGCCATCTTAGCTGCCTTTAAATTTTCTTTAACATCATGAACCCTAACTATATCAATACCATCTCTAACACCTAATACTGTTGTAGCTATTGTTCCTTCTAATCTTTCCTTTGGCTCTACATTAAGTACGTTTCCTATTACAGATTTTCTAGATGTTCCAAGTAAAACCGGAAATCCTAAATCATTTAATTCTTCTAGCCTTTTAAGTACTTCTAAGTTTTGTTCAAAAGTTTTTCCAAATCCTATACCAGGATCTAAAACTATTTTTTCCTTTTTAACGCCAGCTTCAAGTCCCATATCTATGCTTTCTTTAAGAGATTTTTTAATACTTTCCATTATATCTTCGTTATACTCTGTTCCCTCTTGATTATGCATTATACAAACGTGAGCATCATATTTAGCTACTACCTTAGCCATATCTTCATCCTTTTTTAATCCCCATACATCATTTATCATTTCTACACCTAATTTTAAGGCTTCTTCAGCAACCTTAGCCTTATATGTATCTATTGATATTGGTACACTTATTTCTTTTTTAAGCTCTCTGATTACAGGTATTACTCTTTGAATTTCCTCATCCGCTTCTACATACTTATGACCTGGTCTAGTTGATTCGCCTCCGATATCGATTATATCGGCTCCATCTTCTATCATTTTTTTAGCATGATTTATAGCTTCATCTATTTTATTAAAATTTCCTCCATCTGAAAAACTATCAGGAGTAACATTTAAAATTCCCATTATATAAGTTTTTTTTCCATATTCAAACATTCTTAAATTTCTCCTATCCTAAATTTATTAGGCTCATTGCTTCAGCTCTTGTAGATGGATCATTTTCGAATGCTCCTCTAACTGCCGATGTAACAGTTTTTGATCCTGGTTTTTTCACACCTCTCATTGTCATACACATATGCTCTGCTTCTACAACTACCATAACTCCATAAGGTTGTAATTCTTCCATTATTATGTCTGCTATACCTTTAGTTATTCTTTCTTGTAATTGAGGTCTTTTAGCAAAAGTTTCAACAACTCTAGCAAGTTTTGATAAACCTGTTAGTCTTCCACCCTTTGGTATATATGCTATATGTGCTTTACCAAAGAAAGGCACTAAGTGATGTTCACAGCATGAATAAAAAGGTATATCTTTTACTATAACCATTTCTTCATGTTTTTCATCTTGGAAAAGAACCTTTAGATGTTCTCTTGGATCTTGATGAATACCTGAATATATTTCTTCATACATTCTTGCAACTCTACTAGGAGTGTCTACAAGACCTTCTCTATCTGGATCTTCTCCTATAGCTTCTAATATATCTCTTATCGCATTTTCTATCTTCTTCTTATCTACTTTACTCATTGGTTTAACCCCCTTGACTAGTAAGTTATTTTTATATAATTTTTCATAACCACATCTTTAAATATGTAGTTATAAATATTTAACAACTTTTCATATTTTTCTTCATTTTTTACTTCATTCACTAATTCATAAAGACGAGGATTATCATGCTTTAATTCATTAAGTAATTTTTTATCCTTCGGTATCCATTTATTATTTATAGTAAAATACCCAACTATTAATTCTTTTAAATATAAATTAACTAAAAAATTATATTCAAATAAATCAAACTTTTCTTTATTTTTCAACCTAGTTATACTAGAATATATTTCAGACTTTATAAAAAACTTTTCTTCAGCTGAAATTCTATTCGGACCTTCCATATATTTTGACTTGCATAATTGTATTATACCCGCTGCTGTATTATTTCTATCAAAGATAACTTTAGCATCCTTCATTTCCTTTAAGAAAAAGTATTCTTTATTATCCAAAAGTTCCTTAAATCCTCTTCTCGAGAAATAGTTTATATCAAATTCTATTCCTTCAATTCTTTTTATTTCTCTTACTTGATTTTCACCTATATTTACAAATACAAAAACATCAATATCATTTATATTTTCATTAGCTACATTTAAGTCTATATTCTTAGATGACCCGACTAAAAATACAGCTATAGTGTTAGAGTTTTTTATTATCTTATCTATTTCTAATTTATAAATTTCATAAATTTTACTTGTCATATCACTTCTCCACTAACTGTAATTTAATTATATGCAAACTACTATTTTATCAAATAATTCATTTGATGAATTATAGACTTTTTGCTCAATTTGTGTCACTTTAATAGCTTTCATAAGACTATTTGTGATGAATGCAAAATCATATTCTTCAATATCTTTTATTCTTATATTTTTTTCTATTAATTCTATATTTAGTTCTTCACAAATATCCAAAATCCTTTTTTTCATTATGCCATTTAATAAAGGTAATTCTTTATTTGGAGTGTAAATTGTATTATCTTTTATGAAAAATATATTGCTCATAGAACACTCCAGTATATTCCCATCACAATCTACAAATAAACCATCATCATAACCTTTACTAGATGCATATCTTTTAGTGTAAATATTTTCATAATAGTTTGTAGTTTTATGCTTATACAGTATACTATTACCTCTTTTTATAGGAGATATTATTAATTTGAATCCTTTTTCATAAGTTTCTTTACTATATGCCACATCACGAATTGAAATATTATAACCTTCATCAAATACAGTTAGCCTAAGTGCTTTATTTTTTATATTATTATCATTTATATACTTAATTACTTCTTTCTTTAAATCTTCTTTGCTATATTTAATATTAAAATTTAGTTCTTTAATGGAATTAAAAAGTCTATCCATATGCAAATCTAAATCTAGTGGGTCATTTTCTATTTTTATAGTCTCAAATAATCCTATTCCAAATTTGCTTAGTTCACTATTAAAACTTACACTACTCTTCATAGTAACCTCTTAATGCTTTCATTATAGATTTAGCTTTATCAAGAGTTTCTTGATACTCTTCACTTGGATTAGATCCCCATGTCATACCTCCACCTACTTGGAAGTATACTTTATTCTCTTTTTTGACAATAGTTCTTATGGCTATATTTAAATCCATATCTCCATTAAATCCTATATATCCAATTGAACCAGTATAAACATTTCTTTGAGTTGGTTCTAATTCATCTATAATCTCCATAGATCTAATCTTAGGAGCACCTGTTATCGAACCACCTGGGAAAGTAGCCTTTATAACATCTATTGCATCTTTATCTTCTTTAAGATTTCCAACTACTGTGGATACTAGATGATTAACATTTGCATATGGCTCTATTACAAATAATTCAGGTACTTTTACACTACCGATTTTAGATATTCTACCTATATCATTTCTTTCTAAATCTACTATCATAAGTAGTTCCGCTCTATCTTTTTCGCTATTTCTTAATTCTTCTTGAAGCCTAAAATCCTCTTCTTTAGTTTTACCTCTAGGTCTAGTTCCTTTTATTGGTCTTGTTTCTACCTTCTTATCTATGCATTTTATAAATCTCTCAGGTGAATTTGATAAAATATTAAAACCATCAAAGTTTAAATATGCTCCAAATGGAGCTGGACTTATTCTTCTTAAATCTCTATATAGCTCATAACTGGACAAAGTAGTTTCACCATTAAATCTTTGAGTTAAATTTGCTTGATATATATCTCCTGATCTTATATAACCTTTAACTTTTTGAACAGATTCTTCAAATTCACGTTTTGTAAAATTAGATTGAAGTTTTATTGGCTCTACATCTTTTTCTTCATAACAAATAGAATCTATTCCTTTTTTTTCAGCATCTAATATTTGTCTTTCAATATGATTAATTATATTTTTTTCTTCTTCTACATTTATATCTGGTGTAGCTATATATGTTTTTTCTTCAAAGTGATCTATTACTATTACATAATTATATAGGCCAAAGTATAAATCATATACATTTAAATCGTCCTTAGCCTTTCTTGGAAGTTTCTCTATATAATTACCTAAATCATAAGATAAATATCCTACAGCTCCACCTATAAATGGTAAATGAGTATTATTAGTAACTTTGTATTTATTCAGTTCCTTTTGTAAATAATCTAAAGGATTTTCTTCTGTATTTTTGTATTTTAAAGTTTTAAATGGATTGCTACTAATAAAAGAATATCTACCTAATTTTTCTTTATCCATAGCGCTATCTAATATAAAACTATCTTTTTCATCTCTAAATATTGTAAATATTTCAAAGGAATTTAGTTTAGTTTTAATTTCTTTTATCATACTATATTTCCACCCTTTCTCTAGCTTCTTTTATAAAGTTCTTAAGTATCTCATGACCTTGTTCTGATAAAATAGCTTCTGGATGGAACTGAACACCTTCTATAAGATGTTTTTTATGTCTAATACCCATTATTTCTCCATCATTAGTTAGTGCAGTTATCTCTAAATCTCTTGGTAAACTTTCTTCATCTACTACTAATGAATGATATCTAGTTACATTTAATGGATTATTCAAATCTTTAAATACGCCTTTATTACTATGTTTTATACTATGAACCTTACCATGAACAGGCTCTATGGCCTTGATTATATTTCCACCAAAGGCATGTCCTATAGTTTGATGTCCTAGACATATTCCTAGTATTGGTTTCTTGCCTTTAAAATGATTTACTACATCTATACATATACCCGCTTCTGTCGGTGAGCATGGACCTGGTGATAAAACTATTATTTCTGGATTTAAATTTTCAATATCTTCTAGTGTTAATTCATTATTTCTCTTTACTACTATTTCTTCTCCTAATTCTCCTATATATTGAACTAAGTTGTATACAAACGAATCATAGTTATCAATCATAAGAATCATACCAAGTGCCCCCTTAAAGTGTATTTATTTTAACAAACTCTCAATACTATTATAGTCTAATTAAGTATTAATTTTGTACAATTTTTATATTTAATTATATATTCTTTACGAAATTCATGTCAATATAATTTACTTAAGCATAAAAAAAGGAGCTATATGCTCCTTTTTGATAATTTATATCCAGGGTTATAATATTTGTCTTTTTTCCCTTTTTGCTCTCTTGCATCTAGTAATTCATTTATCTTTGATATATAATACTCATCTTCACTAAGTCTTATTAGACTTGTTAGGTAGTATCCATCTGTACTTCTAGGAACTTTTTTATTTATTACCAAGTCAATTGCTGTTTTTGCTGCTTCAAAGTGTTTTAAATGCGTATGACCCTCTTGAAAATTTTTTTTAGTATTATAAGCTATATAGCCTTCTTTAACCTTAAAAATCATGAACTCTTTTTTCTCATAAATCTTATTATTCATTAACAATCAATCCTTCTCAAGATAGTCTTAATATATAATATTAAATTTTATGAAAAATGTTTTATATTTTATGAAATTTAAAGCCCCCCTTTTAATTTTATTGTAACATATTCTAAGTAAATTGACTTATTTTATTATTTTTGTCCTTTATAATAGCTATTAAACTTTCCATTAAAATATACAATATTATTTAAATTATTATCTACATAAAAAAATTCTCCGTATAATATATTTTATAGGTTCCTCCAAATCCAATACCAACACCTATGTATTTATACTCACCTAATATATTTTTCCTATGTCCCTTAGAGTTCATTAAAGCTTCATGCGCATATATTGCATTGAATTGACCAGATGCTATATTTTCACCTGCACTCATATATTTCACGCCTTCATTTTCCATTCTATCAAAAGGAGTTTCATCTTGTTTATTTATGTGATCAAAGTAATTATTTTCTAACATATCTTTACTATGTTTTCTTGCACTTTTTGTTGCAGTATCACTATACTCCAATGAATTAAAATTAAACTTTGCTCTTGTACTATTAATTAAATCTATTGTTTCTAGTTCAAAACTTTTCTGTAATTCTTCACTACCACGACTATAAATTTCTTTCATATTATCTTCTGATTTTTGATTTATTATTTGATAAGAACAAACTTTGCTATTTTCTATAACATCATAAAATATAGTTATGTATTTTTTATTTTCTTTTATTATGTCATATTCTCCATTAGATTGGATGATATATCTAGTGTTCCCTTTTCTTCTGTATTCCATTGAGTCGTACTTATTATTTACACTTGCCTTACTATCATTTAAGTTTATTCCTTCTGTTTCGCAAGAATTAATAGAGTTACTATACAAAGCTACAACAAATCCATCCTCAATTCCAACCATAGCAAATTTTTTAATATTTTGATTATAAACGTACCATTTAAAATCATATTCACTAGTATCAATTCTAGATGGTTCACCTATTTTTGAAATAACATCATCTTTACTATCTCCTATTTTTATATATTGAAAGTTATCAATTTCTATCCACTCATCTAAATTTGGTTCAGTATATATGTCATTGCTACTTTCAGTATCAATAATAGTAGATTTAACCTTTGTAAAAACATCATTATTCTTAGCTACAACTATTATTGATAATATTACCATTAGTATTCCTATTTTCTTTATCAATACATCACCTCCAAAAAATCCCTTATATCCTAATTCAATGGATATAAGGGATTACTTTAACAGTGTCTTATAATTTAAAAGCAAATATTTCATCTAAAGTTTTATCATATATGCACGGCTTATCATATTTCCAAGGCCCTTGGTATACTAATTCATTATTTAAATAAAAAGTACCATAACCATGTCTTTTTCCATACATAAATTCTCCTACATATCTTTTTCCTTCATTCCATATGTAAGTTCCTTCTCCATGAGTTAGATTATTTTTCCATTCGCCGTCATAAATTATATTTCCTTCTTTATCGTAACAAATACCTTGTCCTTCTCTTTTATTTTTTTTAAACTCACCTATATAAATAGTTCCTTCGTTCCATCTATATATACCTTGTCCTTGCTTATGTCCTTTTTCCCAACCTCCTATATACTCATCATTACTTTTATAAATCATCTGACCTATTCCATCCATTAAATCAGCTTTAAATCCACCTATATATATATTGCCATTAGTAAAAGTACAAATACCTCTACCACATTTTTCATCATCCTTAAACTCACCTATGTATTCAAATCCCATAGATTCTTCTGGCGAAACAATATATACTCCATTTCCATTTAACTTTCCATCAATAACTTTTCCTAAGTAAATATCTCCATTAGAAAATTCATATTTTTTGTTTTGTGGTTTGAATTCTAATTGTCCAGAGTTTTCATTATTATATTCACTGTTTTGTTCTAAAGCTTTTATTTCTTCTTCCGTAGCCTTTTTATCTTTTTTTAAAACTCTATTTTTCATATGTTCTATTGGTCTACATTCTCTTTTTATTTCATTTATATATTTCATATAATTATTATATATGTCAATGTACTCTCTTGATAAATTCATATTGCTCTTCCCCCATTGGTTTTATCATCTACTTTATAGAAACATTATATATTTATATTAAAAACATTTCTATAGCTATAATAAATTTTATAATAAAAATAGAGTATACCACAGCTGTGATATACTCTATTTTTTACACATCCACATTACCCGATTACACTAACAACTTATAAGCCATCCGTCCTAATTTAAGTATAAATTAAAAACTTACTCCTATGCTCTTATACATAAGAAACCCGCTTAAATAAATTTATTACTCTAGAGTTAAAAAGAGGATAATAATCCTCTCATAATATATTATTAACGTTTATACTATTTTTATTCATACTTTATTTATATTTTATAAATATCTTTCTTTAAATCCTCTTCCCTTTACTTCATTTACATCATTAACAGATATAAATGCTTTTGGGTCGTACTTTAAAGCAATTTCTTTTATTTTTGGAATCTCTTTTGAAAGTACTATACAGTAAATTATTCTTTTCTTTTCTTTTGTATAAGCACCTTCTGCTTCTAAGAATGTTACTCCTCTTACTAAGCTTGTCATAATTTCTTTAGCTATAGACTCACTTTCATTTGAAATAACCATAACTGATTTTTCATAAGTCATTACATTCTTAATGAAATTCATTGCTGATGCATTTAAGTAGAATCCTATAAGTGTATATAACGCTAAATCCATTCCATATATAATTCCACCAATAGATACTATTATTAAATTAGCTGCTAAAGCTGTATCTTTTACTGCTATGTTCTTCTTGAACTTTAATATAGCACCTATAATGTCTGTACCACCTTGAGAAGATTTAGTTCTAAATACCATCCCTGATCCTACACCTGATAGTATTCCTCCAAATACACTTTGTAAGAAAATATCATGTGTTGGTATTATATTACCTACATTTTGAGTTACACCTAAAAGTATTGAAAATAATATCATATTTACTAAGCTAGTTATACAAAAGTCTTTATCTAAGAAAATAAATCCTAATATAAATATTGGAATATTAATTAAGAATGTTAATAACCCCATATTTATATCTGTTGTATAGTTTATTATTGCTGCTATACCTGTTACTCCACCACTTAATAAATGTGCTGGTCTTAAAAATCCATTTATGCCTATACATGCAATAAGCATTCCTGTTATTATTACCGCATATCTTAAAAACAAATTGTCTTCTAAAGCGGTATTAACTTTACTCATTTTGTTCTCCCTTCAAATTGCTTATACTTTTTAAGATATTTATATATAAATACAGATTATATTATATTACCTTTTTTTTAGATGTCTAGTATTTTTTATAATATTTTTATTATTTTTAATGTTTTTATAATAAGTTCAATATTATAGGAACTATTATGACAGTTATCATACCTGCTATACCTATAGATAAACTGCTCATAGCACCTTCTACCTCTCCTATTTCTATAGCTTTAGTAGTTCCCAGTGCATGTGCTGATGTACCTAGTGCAATCCCCTTTGCAACTGGATGTTTTATTCTACCTATTTTAAATATAGTTGGAGCAATTATAGCCCCTAATATTCCTGTTAAAATTATAGAAACAACTGTTATAGATTCTATTCCCCTTAATGTATTTGTTAGTGATATTCCCATAGGGGTTGTTATAGACTTAGGTATCAAAGAATTTATAATGTCTATATTTGCATTTGTAAATTTACCTATTAGCATTACACTAACTAAAGAAACAGATACTCCACTTACTATTCCAATTACTATTTCTAAGAAATGTTTTTTTAATAAATCAAATTGTTTATATAAAGGTATAGCTAACACTACTGTAACTGGACCTAGTAAAAAGTTTATGCTATCTGCACCAAGTTTATATTTTTCATATGGTATTTTTGTTATTCCTAAAAATGCAATTATCGTTATAATTGCTATTAATAACGGATTAAACACTGGATTTTTAGTTTTTTTCTGGATATATACCCCTAAATTAAAAAATACTATTGTAATTACTATTCCGAATATTGGTGTGTCTAGTACATTATACATATTATTCCTCCTTATACTTTTTGCTTATCATTTTTTCTACTACAAAACCTGTTATATACATTACAGCTATAGTACTAAGAGATATAGTCATTATTAAAACAAATATATTTTGGCTTATTAAATCTAAAGATCTTATAAGTGATACACCTGCGGGTACAAAAAATATAGCCATATTATTTATTAATAAATCCCCCAATTCATTTACTTTTTCTAGCTTTATTATTTTAAATTGTAAAAGTAAAAATAATAATATCATACCTATAATATTTCCTGGTACTACAATGATATTTTGTAAAAAAGAACTAATATATTCTCCTATTGCCCAAATTCCTAAAATAAGAGCTAACTGATTAAATAACTTCATATGTCCTCCTCAAAAAAATTAAGGAGATTACTCTCCTTATTTTACTTTAAATATATATTACTATTTACTTAATAATATTTCAAACCCTATTTCTTGGAATATTACTATTATAAAATTAACTTACCATTTTTATCAATATAATTATTATTTTTACCTTGAATTACCTGTGCATATCCATCTTCAAAATCTGATATAAAATCATACACTGGCACTATTTCTATATTACCGGTTTTATTTAAAAATCCCCAGACACCGCCTTTAGGAATATTAATACCTCTACTAAAAGAGTCTAAACCCATATTAAATCTAGCTAATCCTTCTGAAAAATTACAGGCATAATCAAACATTGGCTCTATTATTATCTTTCCAGTTTTATCAATATATCCCCATTTATCATTAATTGAAACAGCAGCCAACCCTTCATAAAATGGTTTTGCTTTTTCAAAATTAAAATCTATTTTTAGTTTTCCATCTTTGTTAATATATCCCCACTTATCTCCAACCCTTATCGCTGCTAATCCCTCCGAAAAATCTGTTGCTATATCAAACTCCGGTCCTATTATCATCTTTCCTGACTTATCAATATATCCATACTTATTTTTTAATTCTACTAATGCTCTGTCTTCAAAAAATTGATTTACATATGTGTATGTTGGAGAAATAACAATTTTTCCTGACTTATTTATAAATCCCCATCTTTTATTCATTTTTATGCCTGCAAGCCCCTGTCTAAAATTTGCAGCACAATCAAATTTAGGTTTTATAACTTCTCTTAAAGATGTATCCATATAACCATATAGATTGTTTATTTTTATTTTTGACATGCCTTCATTAAACTCAGTAGCACTTTCTAAATTAAGAAATATTGATACATTTCCTTTTGTATCTATATATCCAAATACCCACTTTACACTTTTTCTTATTTTTTTTATATATGTTATAACGCAATATCCATCTCTAAATCTATCTGATACATACTTGTATTTAGGCCTTATTATTAGATTTTTATCTTTGTCTATAAATCCATACTTACCATTTTTTAAAACTGGTAAAAATAATTCTTTTGGTTCTTTCTGCATAGTATATCCCCTCCTATGAATAATAAATTCATAATAATAACCATTACTATATATTATTATTTTGTTCCTTATACTATGCTTTTTATACCAAGTAAGTTTTTATTTTCCAAAATTTTTATTTATAAAAGTTAAAAAGTTTTTATATGAAATTTTTTCTATATCCTCATTTTTATATCCTCTATCTTTTAAAGCTGTTATGATATTTTTCGTTTTAGATGCATTTTCTAGTCCTTTTGTACATTCACCCTCATCTAAATTAAGATAATCACAATAATCAAACCCAAAACATACAGCGTCTATTCCAATTAAATCAACCATGTAATCTATATGATTTATCAAACTATATAAGTCTCTTTTGTTATTATCATCACTAATAAATCCAATATAACTATTTACTCCAATTATTCCATCTGTTTCTTTTATTAGTTTAATTTGCTCTTTTAATAAGTTTCTTTTTACATTACATAATTCTCTTGCATTAGAATGTGTAGCAATTATAGGCTTTGTACTAGTATTATATATATCATAAAAAGTTTTATCATTAGCATGGGATACATCTATAATTATTCCTAGATTTTCACACTCTTTTATAAAATCTTTACCCATTGGTTTTAGTCCATTATTACTATTACCCTTAACTCCAGTAGCAAGCTTATTTTCTTCATTCCATGTTAAAGATGCAGTTCTTATTCCATAATCATAAATTTCCTTTACTTTATCTAATTTATCTTCTAAACTTTTAGCACCTTCTAGATGCATCATAGCTGTTATTTTATTATCTTCTAATCCTTTAATATACTCTTCATAATTTTTTGCTATAACTAAGAAGCCTTTAGATAAATTAGCTTCTTCTTTTGCATAATCCATCATTACTTTTAATCCTTCATAGTTATAGTATTTTTTTAGATATGGATCTTGCCAAAAAACAAAAATGCCTCCATTTACTCCTCCAGTTTTAAATTTATCTAAATGGTATTTTCTTATAATATTACTTTCTTTACTTAATTTTTTACTTAATACATCAGAGAATATATCTGCATGAATATCTAGTATCATAATTTTACCTCCATAACTTTACTACCTTCTATTATAAATATAAAAATAGAGTAAGGTTCATACTATTTTCAACCTTACTCTTTATTATCTACTTTTCTTTTAAAATTTCTGAAACCTTAGAGTTATTATACATACTGTTAGGTACTTCACTTCTTAATCCATAGAATATTTCTTTTGCTTTATCTAACTCACCATTATCATAATATAACATACCTAATTGATAATATGCATCATCATAATAATTTTCTTCTGGTGTATAAGTATATATATACTTTCTATAGTAAATTATAGCTTCTTCATCATTACCAAGCTTTTCATTTAAAAGGGCTACTTCATATATAGATGCTGATATAAATTTCTTACTTTTTCCATATTTAACAACACCTTTAAAGTATTCAATTGCGTCTTCATAGTTGCCTGACTTTTTAAGGCTAGTAGCTTTAGTATATAAAGTATCTTCATCTAATGAAGCTATCTCATTTTGAACTTGAGCTTCATCTAATACTTGAGTAGTCTCATCTAATTTTTTATTAGTTTCATTTAACTGTTCATTAGTTTCACTTAGTTGCTTATCTGTTTCGTTTAATTTTTCTTCTTTACTACTTAGCTCTGAAGTTAAACTTTCTATTTTTGCTTTATTATTGATATGATATATACCAACACCTACTGCTAAAAATGCTATAATTACATATGGTATAATATTCTTTTTGTTTGATTTTTTACTTTTTTCTTGTACTGTATTTTCTTCTACTTTTTCAGTAATTAATGATTCTTCATTATCATTTTCAAAAATTGGATTATCCTTATCTACTTCTTTAAGTTTACTAAAATAGTAATCTTTCTTTTTTTCATTTCCTAACTTATTATAAAGTAAATAAAGAATAACATATGGTTCTATTAAGTCTGGATCTTCATCTATAATATTGTCTAATATATGTATAGATTCTTGATTTAATTCTTCATTTATAAATCTTATAGAGTGATTATATCTACCTAAAAATACTTTAAAATCTTCTGATGATAGTATATCAACATATTTTCTTGAAAGTTCATTATTACCATAACAAAGAGCTGTATAAAAACTTTCAAAGGCTTTCGAAAAATCACATTTTAAAAGTTTTAACAAACCTCTTAAATTTAATATATCTACATCCTTAGGGTTTATTTCTAGAGCAGATTCAATTAATTCAACTGCTTTTGTTATATATCCTCTATTAGCTAGTTCTAATGAGTTGTTGTAATCATTATATGACTTTAGCTTTATTTCCTTGGAAACTTCCTCGCTATTGCTTTTTAATTCATTTTGTAAATTAAGTATTGTTTCATCTTTATAGTTAGTAGTTACATAACTTTGTTTTAATGCCTTTAGCGTCTCATGTTCGTCTTCTTCTTCTATATTAAAAAATGTTAAATCACTTTTTTCTTCTTCTACTAAAGATATGTCCATTGACTTTTTCGGCATGTTAAGTATGTCTATTTTTATATTATTACCTAAAATAACAATCGCCTCCAATCTATTCTTCATTATATAAAGATAACATATTTATCATAGTTAGTCAAAACTATACATTTTTTGCTATTTAATTGTCATTAACTACAATATATCAAATGATTTTTTTAATAATTCTAATGCTTTTTTACTATATGGAGGATACTTAAACGGTATATCTATAGATGATGCTTTTAATATTGTTTTTTCATGAGTAAATGCATCAAAACTTCTTTTTCCATGATAAGAACCAATTCCACTATTACCTATCCCCCCAAAAGGAGCATTTTGATTAGAAATATGCATTATTGTGTCATTTACACATCCACCACCAAACGAAAATTTATTTATAATAGTATCTTCAAAGTTTTTATCATTAGTAAATACATAAAAAGCAAGTGGATTTCTATTTTTTTCTATTATTTCATCTAAATCACTTATCTTCTCAAACTCCATTACTGGAATTATTGGACCAAATATTTCTTCTTGCATTACATCATCCATAAGTTCAACTTTATCCAATATAGTTGGCTCTATCTTTAGTTTAATTTCATCATATTTTCCACCATAAACTACTTTATCATAATTTATTAAGTTTAATATTCTGTTAAAATGCTTTTTATTTATTATTCCAGCATAATCATCGCTTTTTATAGGACTTACTCCATAAAATTCATTTATATATTTTTTCATAGCTTCTATAAGCTTGTCTTTAATTTTTGTATGGGCAATTATATAATCAGGAGCTATACAAGTCTGACCTGCATTTAATAATTTTCCCCATACTATTTTTTTAGCACTTTTATCTATGTCACAATTCTTATCTACTACACATGGACTTTTACCACCAAGCTCTAAGGTAGTTGGCGTTAAATTTTTAGATGCAGCTTCCATAACGATTTTTCCAACAGCAGGGCTTCCTGTAAAGAATATATAATCAAATTTTTTACTTAGTAAGTATTTATTTGTTTCTATATATCCTTCTACTACTGCTATATACTCTTTGTTAAAATACTCTTCTATCATATCCTTTATAACTTTTGATGTATTAAAAGACAACTCTGATGGTTTTATAATTGCACAGTTACCTGATATAATAGCTCCTATTAATGGAGATATGCAAAGATAAAAAGGATAATTCCAAGGAGACATTATTAAACAAACTCCATATGGTTGCTTGTATATATATGTTTTTGCTCCAGGGTTTGTAAGAGGTGTTTTTACTTTTTGTGGTGATGACCATTTTTTTATTTTATTTCTTACATGCTTTATCTCTGATAAAGTTATTCCTATTTCCGTTTCATAAACTTCAAATTCACATTTATTAAAATCCTTTTTAATAGCTTCTATAATTTTAGACTCATATTTTTTTATTGCTTTTTTTAAAATATCAAGTTGTTTTATTCTAAAGCTTACATCTTTAGTAATCTGACTATCAAAGTATTTATTTTGTAAATCTAATAATTCATCTATTTCATTAAATATCATTATTTTATTCTCCTTATAGATATATATAATAAATGGTATGTCATAAAATGTAATTTAACATTTTATAACATACCTACTTTTATTTTATGTTATATTTTTTTACTTTTCTATATAGTGTTGCTATACCTATATCTAATGCATCTGCAACTTTTTTCATACATTCTGTATTACTACCATACTTTTTTATTGCCTTTTCTATAGCTTCTTTTTCTAAATCATCCATAGTTTTAACTTCTTCTTTATACATCTCATCTAATTTAAATGATATTAAATCAGACATTCTAGATATAAATTCAGTTAAGTCTTCATTTTTAGAAATAAATTTATTTTTTTGCACTTCATCAAATGCTGCTATACCTAATAGTCCAAGTATTTCATTCCCTAACTTTACTGGAGTACATATGTCAGCAAGCTCTTTACATTGATTTTTATAACAACACTTGTTACATTCATTATCTATTTCTTTATTTATTAAGTAAGATTTTCCTTCTGTAAGAACTTTATAATATACAGTTTCTTCTGATATTTTTTCACCTATTTTATCTTTAAATACTCCTGTTCCTGCAATTCTTATAAGATCTTTAGTGACTAATGTTACATCTACATCTAGAACACTTGAAATATTTTCACAAATACTTTGGATGTAATTGGTTATATCATTTAAATTCAAATTAATACCTCCCAATATCTTTATATTAAACAAACTTTACTGAGTTACATTTTCTGTATTTACTTGTTCATTGTTATTTTGCTCTAAGCTCGTATTTTCTTGATCAGATGTAGTTGACTCTTGAGTACCTTCTTGTGGATTATTCACATTTTCATCCTTATTAGTTTCTTCTTTATTAACGTCCTCTTTATTGGTCTCTTGTTCAATTTCTTTAGTACCAACAGCTACAACTTTTTGCTTTTTAGGGTAATATGATGTATATATTTTTTCCTTTTTAATTACATTACCTTCATTATCCTTATATATTCTATATGTTGATACAGTGTATCCGTCTCTACCTTTTTCTATTACTTCTTCTTTACCTTTTTCTATAGTAGGGTCTTCTATAGTTTTTACATTAGCTTCTGATACTGAATCTATATTTGTCTGAATTTCTATATTTTGTTTATCTTTATTACTTCCATAGATTTCAGTTACAAGTGTACTTCCATAAACATAGCTTTTTAGATAAACAGGTTCAGTTAAATTATTTTTAAATACAAAGTCTACTCCACTATCTGTAACTGTTGCATCTCTACCTTTAGGAACATACGATGATGGAATTGTATGATTTCTTAGTTCAACAATTTCAAGTCCAGCATATAATACTGAGTTATATAGTGTAGATGATAATTGGCATACACCACCACCCATTCCATTTTGTAACTCTCCTTCTACTATTACTGGTGCATTATTATATCCATTACTAGCTGTATAAGGTCCAGTTTCATCAACATATGAAAACTCATCTCCTGGCATCATTAAAAAGTTATTCATTTTTTCCGCTGCAATTTTTATATTCGATATACGACCTGCTGATGATCCTTTTATAGCAGTTGTGTATCTACCTAGTATAGTATTTACATTAACTAAATCTGATTTAGTTATAGTAGGTTCAACTTCATTAACAACAAGTTCATCAGATAAAATACCATTTTGTAAATTTACTTTTATTTTATTTAAACTATTTTCTATATCTAATTCTAATCCCTTTGAATCATCAGTCACTGTTATATTATTTCCACTTATATTTAATGTTGAATTTTTCATTTCAATATCTATCTCATCTTTTATTTTTTCTAATTTTGATTTCAACTTATCTTCATTATAATTTACAACCATATCTATTGCATTTTTACTTCCAAAATTAGTTTTTATAGTTTTAGATAAACTATCAAGTATATTATTATCTCTGTTAAAATTATACGCTCTTTCTATAGTCTCATCAAAGTTATAGCTTGCATCTACTTCACTAGGAGCTACACTCCATTGTTTATCATTAAAAGATAATTTTATTATACCTATGTTTAATTTATCCTTTAATATAGACTTAGCCTCATCTTTCGTTAAATTTCCAATATTAATATCTCCAATATAAGTGTTTTTAGCTATTTTATCTCCATTTATCTGAGTGTACATTATTCCGATAAATAAAATTAAAGTAGCCACTATAATTCCTATTGCAATATATACATTATTTTTTGCTTTATGCATAACTACGTCTCCTCTAAATTTTATTACTAATTTATATATTTACCAATTAATACAAAATATCCTCTATTTTTATTATTTTATACAATTATTAAAGCGTGTATAAACACGCTCTAATAATTTACAATCTCATCATTAGATACAAAATAGATTTTTTTTGTATACATATCTATGAGATATAATTCTTTTTTCTTAAATATACCTTTATTGACAACAGCATAATAATAAACGCTATTGTTATTCTTTATAAAGTTATCTACTAAATCTTTATTTTTTGTATACTTACTACTATCTTCTTTTGAAACAATATCTATATTTTTAAATGATTCGTCTTTTTCTTTTAATTTATTTTCTAATTCAAATCTACATTCGCCTTCACTTAAAGCAAATCTAAACTCTCCGCTACTTATAATCTTAAAAAAACCATCACTATAAGATGTATTATAATCTTTTTCACTTGATTTATAAGAATATATCTTTCTAGTCTTTGCATCAACTAGTATTTCATCTATTAATTTATCATATTTACAAAGTTCTACATAATAGAATTTATTACCATTTATCATTTGTTGATAAGAGTTTATAGTAATTCCATCTTTATTTGTTCCCATTTTTTTTGTTATTAAGTTTATAATATCATCTTGCGTCATAGTGTATAAAGATAGATTTTCTTGATACTTACTTTCTAATTCAGATATCTTCTCATCATCACTATAGTACTTCTTTAAATATTCTATATACTTAATAGCTTCATCATAGTTTCCATTTTCATTAGCATAACTAGCTTGTTGTATGTAATAATTATACATAGAACTTATACATTCTTCTTTTGCTGCTTTTGCTAATTTATAATATTTCTTATCTTCTTCTAAAACTTTATCATAACCCTGTATAGCTTCATAATATTTCTTTACTTGTTGATTTTTAGTTGCTTCATTATAAACATTTCTAGATTCATAATAATTTTTTATTTTTTGAGTGTACTCATCTAATTCATCATTCATATTATTTAATGTTGATGATATACTTAAGTAAGAAAGTGCTACATCATAATTTATATTTTCTTCTATATACATTTCTTCAACTCTTTTTGATTGCTCTATTATACTATCAATATTTATATTAATATTATCTAACGCATTTACAGTATTTATTAAACCTATATATTGTTCTTTGCTTATTTGTCCATTTACATATTTGTCACCATTATTTATAATTACAGAATTTATTTTTTTAGATGCAGATTTATTAAATCTACTCATCTTCGATCCTGAAAAATCTGACTTTAAAGTTTCATAATAATCATATGCAATTTGATATTTTCTTGATTCTATATTCTTTACTAAGTGATCTACTTCTTTACTTATACTCATTTCATCACTACTAATAAAGAATACGACTATTAGTGCAATAAAGGCTAATACAGATAATAAAAGTTTAGTTATATTACCTCTATTGTTGTCTATAAAATCAGCAAATTTATCAAACAATTCTTTAAACTTCATTACTTTTCCCTTTCTATGTCTATAATATTATTATTTATATTTGCCTTATACTTTTATTATCTATTATACCATAATCTTTCTATTTATTTACATTTAAAAACAATATAGTATAAATATATTAATAATACTACATTTTTTTGATATTGATTTTTAAGACAACATTTATATAGATTTTATGAACATTATACTAATATCATCATACCCTTTATTTTTACTTAAATTATCTAAATGTTGTTTATAATTATTTTCAAGCCAAAACTTAGAAAATACATTTTTATTATACATTAATATAGTGTCATTCAAGTCATTAATCATGTCTTTATAATTATTAAATGAATCATAAAATCCATCACTAAAAAGAATAATATAGTCATTTTTATTTTCATCATTAATTTCCTCTATATAGTACTCTATATATCTATAAGACTCATTATTACTTAATGAGTTAACAAAATAATTATTATTCATTCCTAGAACTTTAATATATTTATTATTTTTCCTTATTAAAATATAACTATCCCCTATATTAAAGTATAATCTAAAACTATCACAAATTAATGCTAAAACCAATGTAGTTGCATATTTAGAATACTCAGTTCTAAATACAACAGGTCTACTTTGTTTAAAGTGATTATTTACTAACTCTAGCCACTTTATATATATTTTTTGTTGTATTTTACTATTAACTAAATCATTTTTTATGTTATCTAGTTTATATCCATTTTCTTTTATATAGTTCTCTAAAACGTAAATTCCTGCATCACAAGCTAATTTTGATCCTATATGGCTATATTCAAAAAAATCACTACTATGTCCATCTGCTAATGAACATATTATCCCACCTTTAATTTTTTTATACTTACAATAATCTTGTGATTCCTTACCTTTTAATATATTTTTATATCCAACTACACTTCTGTAGAAAACATCAAATTCCATCTCCTACCTCCTAAAATACTTCTTATTTATTTTTTATTATTTTTAAGTAGAAACTATTCTCCATTTATAATAAAAATAGGACTACAAACAATACTTGATGATATCAATATCGTTTATAGTCCTATTCTTACATCCTCACTAATCATTAAATTTAACGTCATTAAATTTATATAATTCTCATTATGCATTCTTATGATACTTTTCTTCTTGATATATTTTGATTTTGCTTTTTCTTGTTGACTACCTTTTTAGCAACCCTAGCTTGAGGTACTCTTCTTTTCTTAGCAAATATACGATTTATATTGCATAAAAATAAAGTCCCGAATAGTGCTAAACTTCCAAAGCTGAAAAGCATAAAATAATATCCAATTCCAACAACTACTCCCATAAAAAGGTTAGAAATAAACAGCGTAGAAGTTACAAAAAAACATATCATAGGTGACATAATAAGTATTTGTACCAATCTTTTCAAACTACTCACCCCTATAATTACAATTTTTAACACATTTATTCATAATTAACTATACCAAATTTATCTAAAAATAGCAATTATTATTGTACATTTTTGTTGTATATAACAGACTTACACTACTTACTATTATAACCTGTAACATAAACATCTATTTATTAATACTATAAAATAGATTATATTTTATTGAATTAAGGGGTGATTTATATGCCATGTCTTCCAAGTTTAGGATCAACTGCGCCTGATTTCGAAGCCAATACAACTTTTGGACCTATAAAGTTGTCTGATTATAAAGGCAAATGGGTAGTTTTATTTTCTCATCCTGGTGATTTCACACCAGTATGTACTACAGAATTTATATGCTTTGCAAAATATTATGATGAGTTTCAAAAAAGAAATACGGATCTTATAGGGCTTAGTATAGATAGTAATAGTTCTCACTTAGCTTGGGTTTATAATATTTGTACTTTAACTGGTATTGAAATCCCATTTCCTGTTATTGCAGATTCTAATATGAGAATTGCTAAACTATATGGTATGATTTCTGAATCTATGAGCAATACATCTACTGTTCGTTCTGTATTTATAATAGATGATAAACAAGTTTTAAGAACTATTCTTTACTATCCTCTAACAACTGGAAGAAATATTCCAGAGATAATAAGAATTATAGACGCACTTCAAGCATCTGATAATGATAATATAGTTACTCCAGCTAACTGGCTTCCAGGTATGCCGGTAATTTTACCTCCACCTAAAACATGGAAGGATTTGAAAAAAAGAATAAATAATTGCGGAAAAGAATATTCATGCTTAGATTGGTACTTATGTTTTATGCCAGGTAAAGATGTAAAAGAAATAGAACGTTCTCAAACTATACCTTATTTAAATAGACCTCCTATAAACGATCCTGATGAACAGTCTAATGTTACTAATAGTAATTGCCCTGATCTTCAACCAATTGTTATGGAGTATGTTTTAGGCAATCCGAAAAATGTTGACCCTAACTTTTTAGACGCAGTTATTTATGCATTTGTTGAAATAAATCCTGATGGTTCTTTATTAGTCCCTACACCAAGATATTTAGAGTATTTGGTTTCTCTAAAAAGATATAATCCTCAACTACAAGTAATTGCTGCTATTGGAGGATGGGGTGCTGAGGGATTCTCAGATGCAGCTTCAACACCTAAATCTAGATATGATTTTGCTAGACAGGTTAATAGACTTATAAATAATTATAACTTAGATGGTATAGATATTGACTGGGAGTATCCAGGTAGTAGTGCCTCTGGTATAAAATCAAGTATTAATGATAGAGAAAACTTTACATTATTATTAACTGCCATTAGAGACGTAATTGGTGATGAGAAATGGTTAAGTGTTGCTGGTACTGGTGATACTGGATATACAAATAGAAGTGCTGAAATAGATAAAATTGCTCCTATAATAACTTATTTTAACCTTATGAGCTATGACTTTACAGCAGGTGAAACTGGAGAGAGAGGACGTAGACATCAAGCTAATTTATATGATTCAGACCTATCTTTACCAGGTTATAGTGTTCATGGAATGGTTCAAAATCTTATACAAAATGGAATGCCTTCTGAAAAAATACTATTAGGAGTTCCTTTCTATGGTAGATTAGGAGCTACTACAACTGTATCAAATGACGAACTTAGAAGAAATTATATAAATAAGAATGGATATCAATATCAATTTGATAACGAAGCTAGAGTTCCTTATCTTATAAGAGATGGTCAGTATGCTATGTCTATAGAAAATGATTTATCTATATATTTAAAAGGTCAGTATGTATTAAATAACTGTTTAGGAGGAATATTTGCTTGGCAGTCAACTTATGATCAAGCAAATATATATGCTAGAGCTATGTATGAGTCAATAAATAGCCCAATAGCATTTGCAGATGAATTAGAAGATATCTATGGAGAAATTCCTGATTAAATCATAAAATAATAAGACCCTAATGAGTATACATTAAGGTCTTATTATTTTTTTATAAACCTATAGCTTTTTTAGCTAATTTATCAGCTTCTTCATTATACTTATCACCTGAATGTTATCTTTATGTTTTTATATATAAACTATTTATATATATTGATAATACTATATTTGTAATAATTTATATAAACTATTTACTATTTTCTCTTAATTTCACATAGATATATTATTAAAATTACTATACTAATTTTAATAATAGGCTAGGTTTTAAACGAGTGTTAATTTTATAAATTATTCTTAAACAAAAAAGCAGGAGTTTATATACTCCCACTTTCAATTTATAATTATATTAAGATTATTTAATTAAGTTAATAACGATTAGATTAATATGCATCTTATGCTAATGGCATCTATCACATGGGTCATTCTTTCCACTTTCATTGATTGTACCGTTTAAAATAGTTTTACTTCTTGATAAAGTAGAACAATTTTTTGTAGTATGATAGCTTTTTCCATTAGGTGTCCAGTACACTATTGCTGAACTATTAGAACTACTTTGGCTTTCATTTGTAGAGTTATTAGTTGTATTAGAATTATTTGTAGTGTTGTTAACGTTAGAACTAGTATTACTCGAATTATTAGTTGATGTATTAGATTCTAAGCTAGAGTTATATTTATCTGGGTTTATATTATCAAATTCATCATTAACTACATTTCCGTTAATAGTATATGTATAACTATAATGGCTTGGTATCTGTGTTGTTGTATTTGGATAAGTTATTATAGCAAGAAAATCTGTACAACCTCCAGCATCCCTTATAACTTTCTCCATGTATGCTTGGTCACCATGTCTATTAAGCGTACTGTTTTGAGGCGTAATATTATATGCATTAGAAACACCACCAAGTGAATCTGCTATAACATGTCCCTCATCTAAATTCTTACTTTCAACTCCAGGAACTTTTGCTTCATCAGGATAATATCTTCCACTTGAATTGACAGGCTCTTTTGAATCATCCTGTAATACAATTTCTTTAGCTACCACTTTAACTAACTGTCCATGTTCATTAGTGAATGCCCAGTATTCTCTATCACCAAATCCTATATCTACTGCAACATTAGGCTCTCTATGCCCTGATAAATTTCCACCATCAACTTCTATTATTTTGTATCCATCAAACATATCCTCTGTATTATCTGAGTTTGATTCCGTTGTTGTAACATTAGAAGCTTCTGTATTTTCTTCATTTACATTTTCTTTTGATAAATTTTTATTTTTATCAATATTACTTTCTTCAACTCTAGTAGTTGATGAGTTATTCAAATTATCAACTTGATTACTTTCTATATTAGTATTTGAACATACAGTTATCAATATAGCTAAAATAGGAATAATTCCAATTGATTTTCTTATGTCTTTAAAAAACAAATTAAGTACCTCCTTTGTGAAAATAAGTTGAATGTGTAAGTATATTAATTATATTATACGTACTTATACCTTTTCAACATTATTCTAAAACATAGCCTAATAAAAAAAGAGCACCTAATTTTTATATTAAATACTCTAGTTTAACTTGTTGTTTATAAAATTATTTATATTTATTCAATACCATTCTATCTTACCTCTATCATTTATAATATGTAACCAATCTCCATCCTTCAAATCTACTCTTAAGTAATTTAAGTTACACTCCTCTACTCTAAAAATTCTAACTGGAGCAACCTTTTGAGGAAATTCCCATACATCATAAAATTTCTCACAAAATTTTTCAAATATAAAAGCGTCAATATCATTTAAATCATAATATCCTTCTACATCTCTATACTTATACATATTACCTCCTAGCTTATAGTTCACACATTACTATTAAAAAACATAAAACATAAAAGTAGTATATATTTCTTTATTATACTTATATATACGTTACATTTGTTTTCCTAACATTAATTATATATATTATTCCCTATATCTTAGAATAAATATCCTGTATGCTTTTATCACTCACCATAAATGGTATATTTTTCAAAAAATGTTTTTTGAACTACTGGAAATATTATTAATGTATAAATAATATTTATTTATTAAACTTAGGAGGTTAAACTATGATAGATACCATTCCCGCTTATCCAGAACTTACTTGGTCTGCATCAAGATTAAATTTGCTTAATAAATGCGAAAGAGAATATTATTATAATTACTACGGCTCTCACAACGGCTATTCCGAATTGGCTAGCAATGAAACACGTGAGATATACAAACTAAAAAAACTTACTAATAAGAATAGCTTATCAGGTACTATAATACATGATAAAGCAAAAGAATTTATAAAATTAGTAACTTTAAATCCCAATTATACTATTAGCCCTAGTTTTTTAGAAAGACATATTAATGTTGCTATTTATAATTTTAGGAATGATTGTAAAAAAAGTAATGATTACAATTCTAGTTGGACTCCTCAAGTAAAAGGCTTTAATATGCTTCAAGAATATTATTATGGAGAAAAAATAAATAAATTTGAAGGTGAAGAAATAAAAGGAATTTTAAATACATGTATTTGCAATATCGTTTTATCATACACATTTGAGGATATACACTCAAATAAATTAAATGTACTTATTAATGGAGATGGTAACTTTACAAGTTTTGATTTCAAAGGTACAAAAGTTTATGCTATATTGGATTTGCTATATATAAATTCAGAGGGTAAGTATGTAATAGTTGATTGGAAAACAGGAAATGAAGATGACAAACACAGAAATCAAATGTTAGCATATGCTAAATATGTTTCTGATACATATGGTATAGATGTAAGAAATATAATATGTAGATTAGAGTATCTTTCATCTGGCTCATTTATAGAGTACTCTTTTTCAAATACAGATTTAAATAACTTAAGCTCAACTATCTCATCTGACATAGATATACTTAAGAGTTATTTAGACGACCCCATACTTAATAAAGCGAAGGATATAAGCTTTTTCAAAACTGCAGAAGATACTAAGTTTTGTTGTTCCTGCAAATACAAAGGTAAATGTAACTAAGTTTATGTGTTGAAAAATGCAATGTATAAATTACATTGCATTTTCGATTAATACCCCCTTCTTTTCAATTCATCATATAGAACTTTCTTTTTATGCATATCACTTGTTGTTTTATATATACTTTAATCTTTCATAATTCTACATCTCAGCCCATTCATCCTTCTTATCATAATTATTTTTTTAATATAACTCGTTGTGCTAGTTAAATATGATACTTGAAAATACTAGAGTCTGGCAAAGTATATTTTACTAGTTAAAAACTCTATATAGCAATTTCAATATGTTCAGTAAAATAACTAGCACAACAGATTAATAATATATATAATTATAATATTTTATGATTAAATCAAAAAATAAGAGCATTTGCTCTTATTTTACACCTCTAAATCCTTCTATTTCATACATGCTAGCCCCTATTACATTTTGAACTTCATCGTCTGTCCATCCAGAAGATATAGCTAGTTGAGTTGCTATATTTCTTAAGTCAAAAACCTCTCCTTGTAGTTCATTTAACCTTTTATTTATTTTTTCATAAAGTTCATATGAGTTAAAATCTACTCCATCTATTAACATCTTATTTAGCTCCTTTTGTATATTCTTGCATTCAACCTAAATATAATATTATATTAACCACTTTAGAAGATTTTATACTTTAATGAAAATTTTTACTAACATAAGTTATGTCATATCCTACAAGCAGACTTTTTAGTAGTATATGTAATAAATATAAGAACTCATTATATTTTATATCAATGATTTATAATATTTTTTTATCTTATCAGCCATTAATAATCTTCTCTTATTTAAAAACTCCTGATAATTATCTATATCCATATCAAACACATCTAAAGGTATAGCATTTTGAGCTAAATTCTCTTTTAACTCCTCAATACTATCTATCCCTCCATAAACTAAGTTATTATCCTCACACTGCTTCTTAAGTTCTCCAAAGTAAACCTTAGGAGCTTTATCTCTTATCTTTATATTAATCTCAGATTGCATATAAACATAATTTGCAATCTGGTTATACTGTCCCCTATTATTCACACCATTACTTTGTAGATACTTCTTAGGGAATATATGGTGAACATCTCCCCGTTGCTCTAAAAGAGACCTTATATCAATATTCTTAGATAAAAATCCTTTATCACCACTACTTATTTGAGCTATTAAAAACATATTAAAGTATGGACTACTTGTAACAGAAGTATTTAGCTTCGTAACTAAAATATTATTCCAAAATGCATCAGATAACTCACCTTCTTCAACATTTCTAACTAAAGCTTCTATATCATTACTTTCATTAAATCTCTTTATATCATAATCAAAAGATGACTCTGGGGAAGATGAATATCTACCTGTAAGTAGAGATAAAACTAGCCATCTTCTAACTATATTTTCTATTTTATTAGCTTCTATACCTTTGTCTTTTAAAGTTAAGTAAAGTATATATCCAAAGTTAAGCACATTTTTAGACCTTATTAAAGATGAATCTACTATACCTGCTGATTTAACTATCATTATATATCTTTTAAAATTAGTTTCATTCACAAAATTTAAAACACCTTTATGTAATAATTCAAAAGATTTTTGAGCTATTTCATCTTTATATTCTCTAGTTTCAAAATCTCTACCTGATAATAAACTTACTAAATCTGATAACTTACCTCTATAAAACTTTGACGTAAATGCTACCCTTAATAAATCAGTATAGCTTGGTACATATAACTCTTCATTTTCTTTTGCTATCCATTTTATAGCATTAAAGTTATCTGTATTTACAAAGTCTATATCATTACTTTTTATAGCTTCAAAATCTACAGGATTTTGTGCTAAATGGCAGAAATAGTCTATAGTTTTTCTTATTATATCCCCACCATAAACTTCATTGGATGATATTTTAGACATTGCAAAATCTGCTTGTGATAATACTACCCCTTTTGAGTTTATTCTTATAAATATTTCAGTTACAACTTCTATATCTAAGTTATGTGATAAATCAATTATACCTAGTCTACTATTTTTTATTTGTAGTAGTCTATCTATAGCTTTTCCTACTTTATCTGATTGACTAGAATCAATGTTATTGTTATCGCAATACTGTGGAATAAATGACCATACACTAAATTCATTTTTAAATACAATAGATATATCTTCTATCCATTGGCTATTCTTTTGTATAGCTGGATTTGATACTTCGAACACTTCTTCTAATGGATTGAATGCTATTTTTATTCTTTTCTTTTTATAATTACTGCCTATTACTTCTTGTCCTACTATAGATGCTGTTAATGCCGTTATTCTTTGTTGACCATCTATAAGTACTTTTTTACCAGTTGCAAGTGTTCCATCTTTTAGTTTAACGTCTGGGTTTTTCCATGTTATTATATATCCTACAGGATATCCTTTGTATAGTGAGTCTATTAAGTCTCTTACTTTGGTTGCATCCCATACGAATGGTCTTTGTATTTCTGGTATTGCTATTTCTCCTTGTTTTATCCAAGCTAGTATGCTTTCTACTGAACTGTTATTTACTTCGTATTTATTTGACATATTCCCACCTATAAATATTATATTAATTTCTAATTAGAATTAATTATTATTAATATTTTTTCTTTAATATAGTTTTTTAATCTAACTTATTTTGAATTTATCATGTAATTTTACTAAATGTTCATCTAACAATCTTGTTATAAGGTATTGCTTTAAGCATTCAGGTGTATAAGCATATTGTGCCAATAAACTTACAATATTATCTTTACTTGGTTGAATACTTAATTTCCTTTTATATTTGAATATTGTATTTGAATTTTGTTTCATTGATGATATTACTATTCCTAAAAATTCCTCATAGTATTTTCCTCTAAACCTTTTTATAGGATTTTCCATTAACCATTCACTGGCTTCTTTAATTTCTTCTTCTGTTAATTCCATATATCCCTCTGTCTTATTTTTTAATTCCTCAAATTCTATAGGTTGTTTAAATCCTCTAATTGACTTAATATTTGATAACTTTATTCTCGTTAATGTGGAATTATTTTTTTTATTTTGAAGATAATACCATATATTAATATTTAATGTATTATTTATAAACTTCTCCCTCTCTGTCTGTAAATAAGATAAACCTCTTAGGAAATCTTCATTTATTTTATGACTTATACTACTTTTTCTTAGTCCTAATTCACCTTTTAATAAATCCTCAAAACAACTATCTTCAACATAGAAATTCTCAATGGAATAACAAGGTGTAACATATATATCCTCTTCATAAATTACTCCTTCGTCAAAATCTCTGTCTATAAAAAATAATGTATCATTTTTACTGTAGACACTCTTATTTTTTATCATATCAAACAATTCTAAAACATTTTTCTTTCCATTACAATCATATGGAATTATTTCTTTAGTCGTATAATTTTTTATCTTATTTCCATAGTATTTATAATCATCTTTTCCCTCAAAAAAACAATATATATTAACATCCTTCTCTTGCTTTTTTGTTTGAATATATTCTAAAAAAATACACTCTTTACCTTCTAATTCTGATTCCATCATATCAAGCAAACTTGCTCCCATATAATTACTTATTCTCCTTCCTATATACATCAACTTCAGATACAAATTCCCTAAAATCATTTTTAAATATAAAAGGAGAATGTGTAGTTGCAATTAATAATTTTATTCTTCCAGAATTATATATATCTGTTAATAATCTTTTCTGCCATACTATAGATAAAGATAATTCAGGCTCATCTATTATAAAAATTACAGGCTTAGCTATATCAAAGTATAGTATTGAAAATAAAGAAAGTATTTGTTTTTCACCTGATGATAATTCTATAAAATCTACTTCTTTTCTTGTTTCACTATCAATAATTTTAACATTAGTATTTACTTCATCATAATAAACTTCTTTATTAATTAGATACTTATTACATACATCTCTATACTTTTTAATCTTATTATCAATAGGTTTTTGCTTTTCATAAATTTGATTTAACTTAAATAAGTAATACATTAAAAATTTGCTGTTTTCATTATTAGATTTCATAACTTTATCAAAATCCATTAATTTATCTGCATGTTTTATTTTTTCTTTACCTATTCTTCCTATTATTATTTTTATTTGCTCTGAATTAATCTTACTTAACTTATATTTATTTAGCGATGTTTCGTTTAGAAGTAAGTCATTTATTATATCAGCACTCATTTTTGAATAAGATAATATTGCATCCTCTTTTAATTTGGATGTTAATTCAGATATTCTATTTTCTACATCTTCCATACCAAATTTAACATTATTATTCCTAAAGTTATCTTTAATACGAGAACTTTCATGTAGTAGCTTACTTCCATTGTTGTTAGACATAACACTCTCTAATCCAACTTCAATTCTTCTATATGTAGGAAAATATAATACTTCTTCTTTTAAGATATCTCTAATTTCTTGTAATTTTTCATTTATACTCTCTTTATTTTTTACATTATAATATGTATCCATTATTTTTTTCTCTATATACACTTTAATCGGTTCATCTATATCATCTATATCATCTATATCATCTATATCTAGATTTTTATAAATTTCTTCTTCTAGAGCATGATAGTATTTATTATTTATATTTTTTAACCTATGTTTATAAAATGTATCTTTACAACGATTTGAGTCAATTAAATCTGATTTCTTTATACATATTTCTTTTTCATCTAATGTAATTTTAACTACTTCAAATGGTAATTTTGATAACTTATTTTTATCAGAATTTAATAAAGACACTAATATATTAAGTATTGTTGTTTTTCCAAATCCATTTTCAGCTATAAATATATTTACATCCTTATCAAAGTTAATTTCATAATTATACTTATTGAATAACCCATAAATCTTCAAAGATTTTAACGTACTTCTATTGTCATGTTTATTTCTATTATCTTCTTGTATATAAATAGAGCTAATCAATTTATCTTGTATGTATGTATCTACTTCATCTGTATATGACTGTACATTTGTCTCAATACTTTTAATTATATTAAGTAACTGTTCATTTGTCAGTCCTAATAAACTCGCTAATTCATAAACTTTCATATATCTCCTCCTATTTAATAAGCATATACATATTATACCAAATTATGCCAAGTATTTATTCATTCAGAACTAAAATAAAAAACATAAGTATTAACCTATGCTTTAAAACTTTTTTTAAGTATTGACTCCATTAATTTTTCACTGTACTTCTTGCTTTTTTCTATTCTTAATTCTAACTCATCACAAACTTTCATTAACTTCTCAACTTTTTCAGTAATTACCATTTGTTCATTTAATGTTGGTAATGGAAGTAAAGAAGACTTCAATCTTATCAAAGCTAATTTAGGTTGACCCACTTGATTAGTTTTGTCTATAAATTGAGTTTGCAATAAGTCTGATTTTAAACAATTCAATAAATATTTTTTCTCGTTATTATATATTCCTTTATTTGTTCAAATACTTCATCTGAAATATACTTTAAATCTGTTTCATCTATAGTATCATTTTTCATGTCTGTTGCTCTAATATAAATGTGTTCTGTTTTAGTATCTTGTAAACTACATCCTTTAGGCAACTCATACGGAATTTCATCTTCACTAATCTCTGGAAGTGGCTTCTCCTTCTTTATCTTCTTCTCCTTAACTAACCTATCCTTTTCTTCTCTAATCCTCTCAAGCAACACATTAGCAGGTTCATCATTTTCATCTTGCTCAACAAGCTTACCTCTGACCGCTAAACTTAAAATATATTCCCTAAGCTTTTTTACCTTCTCTGGTCTATCAAATATCGTGCTAAATTCCTCAAGTAACATATTACACCTCTAATATCTTTCTTAATTCTTCTATTAAAGCATTCTGTAACTTCTCTACCTTAGCTTTAGCTTCATGATACTTCTCAAGCAACATCTTAGGGTCTCCTAAATCCTCTTCTTCCTTATTAGGATTTTTTAAATCTAAGTTGTAATTTCTATTTTTTATTTCTTCTACACTAACCTTTCAAGCATACTCATTTTCTTCTCTATTATTCCACCACGCCTTCTCTAGTTCAAACTCATTTATTCTTATTGGCTTTGTCTTAGTATATTTCATTTTTTTGTAAGATATATTTTACTGTTTTAACTAAATTAAAGCTAAAATTTTTTTAGAAATAAAAAGAACACTATATACAAATTAATAATTGTACATAGTGTTCCTTATTAGGAATTTTATTTTATTATATCTTATAAGATAATTTCTTGTAATTTTATCTAAATAATTTACGATACTCTTTTATTCTTATAATAATAGTATTATAAGAATAAACCTCTTAATACTCTTATCCCATAATATATTTATAGTTTGATATAGGAACATCTAACCTATCCATAGCAATACATATTCCATTTTGTACAATATAACACTCTACATAATGCTCTCCTTTAAAGTCCGTTGACTCATGTAACTTAACAGTATTATACTTTTTTATTTGACCTCTGATACAGTTTCTATTTTTTGCAACTTGTCCTTCATTCTTTACTTTCCAGTATATATCATATTTACCCTTGATTTGATTATCAATATCTGTAATAAAAAACTCAAGACTTTTTTTAGGCTGTAAGTACATATTGTTCCTTAAAATATAGCTTAAAAATTTCGGTGTAAATCCATCTTGAGTTACTTTACAATCTATATTTAAAGAATACCTTATATCTACTTGGAACATATCCTCTATAAATTGCTCTGTATCAGAATAAGATTTACTAAAATTATATGAATATGAGGCTCTTGCTTCTGTAGTTGCTTTTTTAGGAAATTTACTACCAAATAGTTTCCTTAATTCTTTATTTATATTTGAAGATTCTTCAGTTAAATTTTCAATTTTTTTATACGCATTTTTAGCTTTAGTAATAAACTTACCATTATCACAATTATACACTTGTTGATTACTTCCTAAAGCATACCAATACGATTGGTCTTTGTTTAAATCTTTAAGATATTTAAATAATTCCTTAGTCATGTCTAAATAACTATCAAATCCAACATTCCTATATTCCACATTATTATTAAGAAAATTATAAGTTAAAGTATCTATCAATAATCCGCCAAACTTAAATCCTTGTTTGTTTTTCCAAGACCTCAACATATTAGCTATATATCTAAAATTGCCATCGGTATCATCTGCAGTTGTTTTACTTTCATCAATCTCTGGTAATGGGTCTGTAAACTTCCATTTACCACCATCATTTGTATCTGGATATTTAAATCTGTCATCTGACTGTTTGAATCCGGGAACTAATTCTACTGTATAGTTAGAAAACTTGATAACAACAACTTGTCCATCTCCACTCATATCAGTATTTGGATATCTACCTTTAAGTACATTTTTTACCTCTTGTAGTAATGCTGATTGTCCATTACCTTCATAATCATCATACTGTTTATATTTTGAATTAGGAAGGTCAAATAGTATATCTAAATCACTAACACCTTTTATTGCTGTTGTTCTTCCTACAGAACCTACTATGTATATATGAGATGAAGTATCTCCTGTTAAATCATAATAGTAGTTATTTAGCTTTTTAGCTATTTCCCCTACCGTAGTTTCCATGTCACTTATATTTGTTGGTTCTAAATTATTGATAAATGTTTTAAAATCGTTCTTTAAGCTCATTCGTCCCCCTGTAAATTTAATTATTTTTCTTTCTTGCTAATAATGGTAAAAAACTATCTATCTCTTCATCAGAATAGGTATTATCTTGTCTTCCCTTTAATTTTTCGCTTGCTCTTGTTACTGCTTCACTACTTGCATCTAAACACTCTTTATAAATATCCATCTGCTTTTTTAATATTTCATCTCTTTTTTGCATTAAAGTATCTTCATTATACTTATCAAGTTTTATATCGCATAAGATAGCAATTAATACTTCTCTTAATTCAAGTAAATCAATAGCAGACCTCTTATGATGTTTTTGAAGAGCATCTAAATCATAAACTTTAAAATAGGAATTAATAAATAGCGAAACTACTGATATTAATGCTGTTAATATTTTCAACCAATTTTCATCTATAAAAACAACTGTACAAATCCCAGAAGTAGTTATTGCTGATAATGCTATCCTTAAGGTTTCCATTTTATTATGCTTTTCTAAATAAATATCTGCTTGACATTCCTGTATTTTATGTGTCCACACAACTCCTGCGAAAATTTGTCGTAACTGACTCTCTAAAATTTCTATATTATTTATAACGATTACCCCCTGTTATCTTTTTTTATTAGCTTGTGCTAATACACTTCCTGCTAATGATTTTGTATCTGAATTATATTTGTTACTTTTTAATACTTTTGATGCTACTGTTTCCATTTCTTTACTTGTTTGTTTCTTGGTAGTATTTGTTTGAGAAAGAGCCGAACCTGCAAGTTTTTTCTGAATTGCTGAAGATTTATTGCTTTTTAGTGTTGCTGATGCTTTTTTTGAAATGTTTTTCCCTGTTTGCTTTTTGTTCATAGAATAGATATATTCCTCCGTAATCTAAAATTTAACTGTTAGCACTTATTTGTAACGAGTGCTAAAAATTATTTATAAATACATACTATCACCATTATTTTTTATAGTCAATAAATTTCTATATATTTCCTCAAAAATATTTTTTAATAAATAAACACTATATATAGTTTTACTAATTCGTCATCATACTATATATAGTGTTTATTATTGATTATTTTATTGAAGTATATCTTCTAATATTATTTCTTGTGATTCTATTTCTTTTTGAAGTTTATCTAAGTAATCTATTATTAAATCTACCTTAGCTACTATACGTCAACCTAATTTTTAAATTGCAGATATTATGTACTAAGTTATTATACTTCTTTCACTCATTTTTTCTTATCCAAGTAGTATCCCCCCTAACTTATATTCCTAAGTCATACTTGTTTATAATTAATAAATCTTTATAAGTATATATTATCATGTAAAAAGGTTAAAATAAAACCTTATTAATATGAATATCTTCTCTCTACTATATATATTTTATTGCATATAAAAAGACGAGTCTTTTACTCGTCTTTTTATATCAGATTTTTTATGTATTCTAATACATCTCTTTTCTTATCATTTGATAGCAATTTTAATATATTCATTATTTCTAAATTCAAATCATTGTTTTTGTATGATACACTTGTTTCATTAATTTCATTTTTATTAACTACAATTATATTTTCTTCACCCTTTGTTATTATCTGAGTAATCTCATCTTTTACTTTTTCATTTGCTACTAAAATAGTGTCTTTAGATAACCATTTTTCTATTACTTTTTCATTTTCAATACCTAAACATTGTTTGCATATTGAATCAACTAATTCATTAAATAAATCACCTTGATGACTATTTACCTGCACAAATATAACTTCTATTCCTTTCTTTATCAGCTCTTGCATTTTTAAATAATATTTTTCTGATGATTCATCTTTTCTTTGCCAAAATCCAGTTGCATGGTGACATATGCCTTCATAATCGTGAAATAAAACAATTTTAGTATCTCCTTTTTTTAAAGCATATTCTACTGCCTTTACTGCACCTTGTAACTCTCCTGCTATTTGTCTTATATTATTTTCACCCTTATTTTTTCCCGAGCCACTTTCTATATATTCTACAATATTTTCTCTAACACCTACAACTCCATATGAATATTTACCAGTTGCTGTACTATAGCTTCCATCAACATACATATGTAAACAATCTAAAGGATATGTATCTCTATTTTTTCTCAATAACTTACTACCTTCACTTAAAAATTTATTCGCCTCTTCTATGCTTTCAAAACTTTTGTATATAGCACCTTTAACACCTTTTACATATTTTAAGCAATCATTCCATGTATAAACTAATTCATTCTGTATTCTTTTATTATTTAAAGAATCAAATCCTTCCTTTATTGCATAAACCTTTTTAGCCATCCTATCTCTCCTTATTATTCGTATTCTTCAAAATTAACACCATGTGCAAGACCTACTTCATAGTATTTATTTAATTGTCCCCTCAATAATTTGTTTGTGTCTTCTAAATCATCTATTTTTAATTCTAAATTACTTCTTATTCTCATACTATTTGCTAATTCTTTTTTTAATTTATTTAATTCAATATATAATTTCTTATTTTTTAACTCTAATTCATCTATATAGTTTTTTGTATTTTTGGTAGATACTGTTTTAATTTCTTTATACCTACATACTTTATGTTTTTTTAACACTTCAAGAACATGAGGTTTTCCAAATACTGGTCTTGATAATCCAGTTCTTTCAATTAATAACTTAGTACTTACTTCAAATCCCATCTCTTTTAAATCCTTAATTGCCTCATCGACCTTACTTGCGGTTTCTTTTCTTTCATTCTCCTGTTTTTCTTTTAACCCACTATTTAATCCTTTTTTCACAATGACCTACCCTTCCATTATATAAGACTTTCTATTCTAGATACAATCTTTTTAAATAAGTCCCTTGTTTGACTTGCATATTCAGCTTGAAATTCTTTTCCATTTATTTCAAAATGTTCAGCTTGTTCTTCCCAGTAAATAGCTTGTTCTCTATAATAATCTACTTCATTGGAATCTGGAGCAAATTCATCACATCCTAAGCAAGCAAATATTTCTTCCTTACAGGAATATATATCTGTACAAATCCCAATACATCTATTATCACTCGAAATACTATATGCTCGCTTATTTGATAAAATCCATTTCTCCTTTTTTTCATCAAGGTTCATTATACGACCTCTAAACACTACCTTTTTACTGGCAATATTGCTTTCATTTAAAGTTAAGTTATTTATACTTGTATTAGACTTTGTATCTAATCTCGTGTAATCCCCTGTATATTCTCTATAATATCTTTCTTTTAAGTTTTTAGCTTGAGTTTTTTTACTTTTGTCGGTATTACTATGATAATAACTATCATATATAGTTACATCATCCATCCAACCTCCAGAATCTCTTACTTCTATAGGCTTGTATCCATAATCTAATTTATCCGTTACATTATTATGTCTAAATGAATGAGTTGTAACCGATATATTTTCATCAACTGATATATTGTGTTTTTGAGATAATCTCTTTAAGTATCTATTAAAAATTCCACCTACTAGTAAACAAACTCTATTGTATTGAATAATTTCTTTGTTACCTCTTTCAAGAACTGGATGATATAAAAATAATAATCCTTTATACTTTTCTTTATTAGACTTATATTGCAACTTTTCAGCTATTGATTTTTGTTCATAAAATAAATCTATCATGTATTTTCCTAATCCTTTATATTTTATGTATATATCTACCAGCTCTGTTTCTCCTAAATCATTTCTAGGTTTATCCACTTTTTTAAAAAGAACATATTCATCATCACTTACTTTTTTTATACTATCTACCCTTAACTTTGAAATTTCTTTGCATCTAGATGGATACATTCTGCATATCCAGTAATATAGCCTAAAGCAAAGAGGTACTTCATCTGATTTAAATATTTCATCTAACTTTAATGTAATAGTTTCAGGTATATACCTTGTCTTTAACTGGTTGTCTCCTTTATTTCTTTTATACCTACTCTGTCTAATGTTAATTGGATTATTCTTTGGAAGCCCTTCCCACTCTGATAAGGTCAAGAAAAAGTGATTTAAGCAATTTATTCTAGAAACTTTTGTTGCATGACTTAATTTTGTTCTATCTAAGTACATCTTATATCTTTTTATACATGTTTGGTTTACAACATCTAGCCTAATTATTTTTTCTTCATTTTTTAAGTATTTCATAAATTCAATTACTTTACCTACATACCCAATTTTTGTACTAAGACGTAGTTCAGCTATTAATGCATAATATTTAACGTAATCTATAAACTCATCTGGACATTTTGAAAAGTATAATTTTATAGAGCAATCTCTTTCTACATCATTTTCTGCATTATCACAAAGCCAAGTGTTCTCTTCAAATTTAATATTACTCCCTAACGCATATAACATTTCATTAATATGTTCATCTATATATTTTTTATCCAATGCATTTAGTACACTAATTAATTCACTCGACATCTTTAAATGCTCCTTTTAACTTGTCTAATACTTCTTTAGAAGACCTTAATAAATCACTTTCTTTCTCAAATTCTCTGAATTTTTCATAAATATCTTTTGATATATTTTCTTCTTCATATTTACTTATTAGTGCATTGACTAATACTTCCTGTTCTTCATATAATTTCTTCCATCTCTTAAAATGTTGTTTTCCTATACATATTTTAGAACAACCTGCACAAGGGAATCTATTTCCTCTTCTTTCACATATCTCTGTACTAAATTTCTTCATGCAAACACCAAATTCTACATCTCTAGAATTTAGGCAAAAATCTACATATAGAAGTTTTCTTTCTTTTTCTGAGAAGTTCTCTAGTTTTTGTTTTTCTAATAATAATTCAAATTTTTCTCTAAAAAACTCATTGTCTAATTCCTTCAACTTTCTTTTTCTAACTTCTGCATATATTTTTTCAGTTGTTTTTATATTCATATGATTCAAATAGCTTCCTACCTCATAAATACTTGCATCACCTGAGGTTATCATATCTACAGCTAAAGTTTTTCTATATTGTTTCGTAGTAATTTTCCATATTTGTCCACTTTCATCAGTTATATTATTTCTTTCTATGAGCCCTTGCATTGTCGAACACAATACGCTATTATCTATTAATGATAAATTTTGATATTTACCTAAATATATAAATATTTCTTTTGTATTATACTTTTTTCTTAATTGAGATGTATATGATATCTGAGTTTCAATTTCTTCACGTAACTCATCATCAATCACTATTCTATGGTAATCATCTAGCCCTGCCTTTCGCCTAGCTTCTAAAACTTTATAAGGTATATATTTAAGAATCACTGTATCTTCTGTAGATTCATCTAAGCAGTCTTCTTCTAAATAAGATACTTCTTTAAATCTCATACCTGTATTCATTAATATGAGTATTAATCTTTGATAATCATCTCTCAACTCATCAATGTGTGTCAATATCCCATCTATTACACATTCAGGTATTATTTCAGTTTTTTTACCTTTTCCACCTTTAAATCTAACATATCTAAAAAAATTTACTTTTGGTTTTTCAATTCCCTTTATATCATTTTCTATTAACCAATCTACAAATCCCTTAAGTCTAGAGTTGCATGATTCTATAGTACTTATTGAAATATTTTTTCCAAAAGAAGTTTTATATTCATTTTGCAAGTATTTCATTAATCTATATACATGTACTCTTCTTATATCTAGAACTGAATTAATGTGAAATTGTTTTTGTAAATACCTTATACTTTCAATAGCAAGGTGTGAGTCTCTTAATACAGATGGAATGCTTGTTTTGTCTGTTTTGTGTTTATACTCTTGCTCTATCATGTACTTATAGTACTGCTTAAGTTGATTTTTTATTATGCTATTCTCTACGCTACTAAAATTTATTGTTATTTTTCTAGATGTTTCTTTTATTCTCCAATGTAAATACCATATATCATCATCTAAGGTTATTTTAACTTTATCATGTAACTTTAAACTATTTTTATACTCTTGACATATTAAATCTTCTATTATAGAATTCTCATTATTCATTTTATAATATGTATATATATGATTTGCACTCACCTTATCTACACCTTCAAATATGCTAATTAAAACATTTTGACGTGTGATATCTGTACCTTCATTGACTAGTTTAGATATCACAAACTTAAGATATGTTACTAATTTTTCAGGGTATTTTACTAAGCATATATTTAAAATTCTAGATGCTCTTATACATGATACTTCTCCAACATTTAATTTATTTTTACTATCTAAGTTTTTTTCAATATAACCTATTAGCTTCTCTTCTGATTTGAGTAAGTAAAACCCTTGGTTATATTTATCTATTAGTATTTGTATCTCTTTATATAAGTTATTTTTATGGACACTTTTATCTTTATTTTTAAAATCTTTAGCATCTTTTTTAGAAAGCCCAGTACCCATAGCTAATACCGAATTTAAACTTAAGTGCATACTATCTTTTATCATATACTCTTCTATAATATATTCAAAATATGCTATAGATTCTTTTAAATATTCTTTGCCACATACCTCTAAAAATAGATTATATCCTATTATTTTTAATTTACTTTTTATGATATTTAAATATTTACCTGTAACTAGCTCTCCTATTAATAATGATTTAGTTTCATCTATTTTACTTGTTAGTAAAAACTTCACTTTTTCACTATATTGACTTATCGTATTATCTTTTGAAGAATGTATTGTATAAGATATTTCCAAATCAGTTGCATTAAATATATATCTAAGTATGGATGCTTCAGTTACTTTCTTTATATCGCAATTTAGTATCATATTTTTTATACTTTGGATAAGATATTCACCTAATTCCTTACTAAAAATAATTAATGCTATTGATATAAAATCTTTGAAGTTAATGTCTAACGAATTCTTATTATATAAATCATCTCCATATAGTATTTTTTCTACTTTTAATACTACTACATTCAACTCATTTACAGTGAGCTTTGTTGTTAACTCTAGCTCAGCTCCATTGACCATATAAACATAATTATAATTACTTGAGATATATTCTATCTCATATTTTCCCATTAATCTAATCCTTCTTTCTCCTTCTTTTCTGTATTTTATCATTTATAGCTTTAGAACGTGTTTTACTAAACTGCTTTCTATACGACTGTATAGTAGAAAACGACCTCCATCCCATAATATCCATAATTTCAGTGTCAGATGCATTGTTTGTTATTAATTCCTCTACTTTTGTAGACCTACCAGCATGTGTTATGGTTTTGTTAGGACTTAAACCTACTTTCTTAGCTACTGACTTTAATATTTTTCTATAATTACCTTGAGTTAATTTTTCACCTTGACTCTTGCCTTTTTTTAAATTTATAAATAAGAATTCATCAGATGTATTAGGATTTTCTATCTCTACACTAAATCTCTCACTTAGTAAGTAATCATTTATTATTTGACATAAGTACTCTGGCACTACGCAATATCGATTTACCGTCTTAGATTCTGATATAAATACTGTTCTTTCATTTGCATCATAATCATACATTTTTATTGTTAATATTTCTTCTATTCTACATCCACACTCTACACTAATTAAAAATATTGCTAAATCCCGTTTTGTATTAAATGCGGTCTTAAAGCAGTGTATATCTTCTTCGGTATACCATCTGTAGCTATCACGTTTTTGTGCAAACTTTATTTTAAAAGGTGTACCTTGACTTTTACTCCTTCCAAAAAATTTAGTTCCCCATATTTGTGCGTATAAATATTTATTATCAATATCTTCATAACTTTTTATCTTCTCTAAATCTATTAGCCCAAATTTAAATTCATCTAACCATAGATAAAAATTTGTTATTATATTAATATTGTGATAAACAGAGTTATAAGATGTTTGTGGCTTTGTACTTAATACATTGCTACTTTTAATTTCATAAATTAATTTTTTCATATAATTCCATATCACAACTTTATTCCTTATATTCTCATAACTCATGCCCAATGTATCTATATATTTTAAAAAGCCTTGTAATGTATATGCATATCTACGTTGTGTGTTAATAGAATTAACCCCTACACTATCAATCCATTGATTTATAATCCCCATAGGTATTCTATTTTTTGTTATACAATATCCATCTTCTACAACTCCAACTTTGTATACTTTTTTTGTTTTTTCTACTTTATATATATTCATACCTTACTCCATTTACAATCTTATCTTTCTTAGTAGTATATCCAGATATAAAAAAAAATATCAGACTGTATAAACTATTTATACTATCTGATATTTAAACAATTACATTAAATTCTATATAGTTACTATTAGTATAGTTATCATAAAGTAAAGATAAGCTATGAGCTTTAACTTTTACAAATTTAATATTTAGTTTATTTTTTATTCCATCATAGAATCTTTTATATTCTATTGTTCCCTCTTTATTAGTTTTCCAAACTCCAGTACACCATTTTTCAATACCTTCGTAGTCAAAGTATAAAATTAGATTCTCTATATTATTTTCTAGGCAATAATTCATAGCTAGTTTTGATGCTTCTATTTCACCTGCGACATTTCTCATAGTTACTAAAGACTCATCATTACCCTTTATGCTGTATGTTTTTTGAACTTGTCCATTTTTTAGTATAACAACACCTGAGCCATATTCTCTTATACAATGTTCATAACTACCATCTACATATGCCTCTACGGTGTTATCTTCATTCGAAAAAATAATTTCTTTCTTTCCATATATATACTCTTCTGCTTCATCTTTAGATAAAAAGCTTTTGTATTCTGCTCCTGAAAACCCATTTACTTGAGACTTACATTCATCCCAAGTATTATATATTCCTATGCACTTACCTTTTCTGACTGCATAAAATTTTTTTTTACTCAATATTATCACTCCTATAAGCTTACAATTATTTTTATACCGCTTGTAATCAATAATTATTGTAACTTAAACTTTATTTTTTTTAAAGTTATATTTTGTCACTTCCATATGTTATTACTTTATGGTATAATTTTTTATGAATAACGAATATAACTAATGATAGAGGTCGCGATATTAATAAGTAGTTCTGTGGAGGTAAGCACGTTGAAGCAAAACAAAAGGTAATATTGCCGAAATATACAAGTGAAGCTTTAAGCTTGTATGTTGGGGTTATACATAATATGTATAACACTGTCACAATAATTTGTGGAGTACTATCTTTAGATTAAGTCATATACTAAAAAATGATTAAGTCTAGAGTAGAAACTTCTACTCTATTTTTTTAGCTAAAATTTAGATATCAGGTTATATTCATAAAAATCAAGGAGGTCTATCATGACATCATCAAGAGAAAAAAAACAAGCAACCTTATTTGATGCAGTTTTATGTATCGGTTTCTTAGTTGCGACCTTAGTAACATGCTTAGTCATTCTAAAAGATTATGAAATTTCAGCTCATATTCCATTAATATTAGGTGGAGTTTTTGCTGGCTGCATATCTATATTTAAGCTTGGGTTTACTTGGAAAGAATTAGAAGAAGGAATTTTAGAAACTATTAATACTACAATGCAATCTATTTTAATACTTTTAGTTGTAGGTATATTAATAGGTACTTGGATTATAAGTGGTATAGTTCCATCAATGATTTATTGGGGACTTAATTTATTATCTCCAAGTATATTTTTAGTAGCTACTACTGTAATATGTGCTATCGTATCAATTTCTACAGGTTCATCTTGGACAACAGTAGGAACTATTGGTATAGCATTGCTTGGTATAGGAAGTGCATTAGGCATGCCAAGTAGCTTAGTAGCTGGTGCAATTATTTCAGGAGCATATTTCGGTGATAAAATGTCTCCACTTTCAGATACAACGAACTTAGCTCCTGCAATGGCTGGAACTAATTTATTTGATCATATAAAACATATGTTATATACTACAATTCCTGCTCTTTTAATAGCGCTTATAATCTACGCTATATTAGGAATGAAGTATGCAGGAAGCCAAATAGATACAGCTCAAATAACAGAAATACAAAATGCTTTACTATCTAGCTTTAATACTTTATCTCCATGGTTATTCTTAGTGCCAGTTGGAGTTATAGCTATGGTTATCCTTAAAGTACCAGCAATACCCGCACTAATGATCGGAGCACTAGCTGGAGGATTTGTAGCGGTATTTTTCCAAGGAAGTTCAGCTGCAGATGTTATTGTAGCTGCTAAAGTAGGATATACTTCAAATAGTGGTATGGTATTTGTAGATGAATTACTTTCTCGTGGAGGACTGGAAAGTATGCTAGATACAGTTGCACTTATGATGTGTGCATTAGTAACTGGAGGTATACTTGAAAAGTCAGGAATACTACAAGCACTTGCTAATTCAATATTAAAAGTAGCAAAAGGAACATTCGGATTAATTGCTGCTACAATTTTCACTGCTATTGGAACTAATTTAGCTGTAGCTGATCAATACCTAGCAATAGTAATTCCAGGAAGTATGTATAAAGATGCATTTAAAAACCAAGGATTAGCTGCTAAAAATCTATCTCGTGCTTTAGAAGATAGTGCTACAATCACATCACCATTAATTCCATGGAATACATGTGGAGCTTATATGTCTGCCACAATGGGGGTTGGGTGTTTTGCATTTTTACCATTTGCATTCTTCAATTTACTTTGCCCTATAATATCACTATTTTATGGTTTAACAGGAATAAGTATAGAAAAAATATCAACTGAAGATAATACTGAGTCTGTAAAAGAGGCTATAGTATAAATATAATAAAAGGGTTGTCTATTTAGACAACCCTTTTTCTAATCCCCTTTTTAGGTATATTTTAGAATGGATTAATAATACATCAAATACACAAAGTTTAAGTAAAGATAGTATTTCTGTAAATTCTCTTGTAGATAATAATTTAGGTAATGTAATAAAATTGATACTAAAGACTTAGGTAATTACTCAAAATCTTCAGTCATAGTTTATACAAAGGATAACAAAATACATTCAATTTCCATAAAATGAAAAGATTTTGTATATGAAATTTTTCAAAAACCTCTACAAAATAGTAAGAATATCTAAATATTGTTCTAGACATAAAAAAGAAATCCCATAACATTTAAATGTATTGAGATTTCTTTTTTTATTTATATTATAAGCTGTAAACTAGTCCTGCTCCTGGTCCTAGTGGTAATCCTAATGTCATCCATAATACTAACATTATTATCCATCCAACTAAGAATATTAAACTGTATGGTACCATTGTTGATATTAAAGTTCCTATACCAGCTTTTTTATCATGCTTTTGAGCAAATATAACTATCATTGCAAAGTAACTCATAAGTGGTGATATTATATTAGTAGTAGAATCACCTATTCTGTAAGCAACTTGAGTTAACTCTGGAGATATACCAAGTTTCATGAACATTGGTAAGAATACTGGAGCCATTATAGCCCATTTAGCTGAAGCTGATCCCATGAATAAGTTTATAAATCCTGCAAATAATACGAATACTATTATTAGAACTATAGAGTTCATATTCATTGAACCTAGTAATTCAGCACCTTTTAATGCTAATATTGTACCTAAGTTAGTGTATGAGAAGTAGCTAACAAATTGAGCCATAACAAATGCTAATGCTATATATGATCCCATCGAAGCCATTGACTTACCAAGTTCAGCACCAACATCTTTCTCATTTTTAAATTTACCTGATAATTTTCCGTAAACAACTGCTGCCACGAAGAATATTATTGCTATTAATACAACTAATCCATTCATTAATGGTGAATGATCTATTATTGAATTTGCAAATGTATCTGCTTCTAAGTTTCTTAATACTGAGTTTGGCATTAATACTATTGCAACTAATGCTGCTAACATTAATAATACTACTGTATTAGTAATTTTTAATGCTCTTTGTTCTTCTTTAGATAAGTTTTGTAAGTTTTTATCTTCTTCTGATAATTGAGATTTACCACTGAAAGATCCTAATCTAGGTTCAACTATTTTATCAGTTATAAACCAACCTAATCCTGTTATTAAGAATGTAGATGCCATCATAAAATACATATTTGATGCTGCTTGTACTGTATAGTTTGGATCTAACATTTGAGCTGCACCAGTAGATATACCTGCTAACATTGGATCTATTGTTCCTATTATTAAGTTAGCACTAAATCCTCCAGAAACACCAGCAAACCCTGCTGCAAGTCCTGCAAGTGGATGTCTACCAAATGACATAAATATTAATGCTGCAAGTGGAACTAATACAACGTATCCTGCATCACTTGCTATATTTGACATAACTCCTAAAAATACAACCATTGGTGTAACTAATTTTGCTGGAGTTACAGAAACTGTCTTTTTAAGTAAAGCAGATATGTATCCACTTCCTTCTGCTGTACCTATACCTAACATACCTACTAAAACAACCCCAAGTGGTGCAAAGTTTATAAAGTTAGATATAGCATTTTCTAGCATATAAACTATACCTTCTCTTGATAGTAAGCTTACTGCTGTTATTGTTTGGAATTCAACTTCATTAGTAGCTCTATTTATAAGTTCTCCTTCTGCTGAAAGACCTACACCTGCTGCTACTGCAGATATAATCATAATTGCCACACAGAATAATGCAAATAATGTTATAGGATGAGGAAGTTTGTTTCCTACTACTTCTATTCCATCAAGGCATTTTTGAAATACACTTTTTTTCTCTTGCGTTGATTTAACCGCTCTATCCATATTCTTTCCCTCCCTAATAATAAGTTCTTATTTTTAATAAATAAATTAATTTTTATATACTAATTATATCAACCTAAAAATAATTGTCAACTTTATTTTTTAAAATTTTCTATAAATTTCAACAATAATACTTTATTTATTAATTTTAGTTATTTTCCAAATCAACTTTTATTATTAGAAAATTTTAAATTTTATACTTATGATAAAAAAATAATAAATCCCTGTTAAATACTACTTTACAAGAGATTTATTTTAATATAAAAGATTTATATGTATAATACATTTCCTACATATATTGAAAGTTATATATAATTTTTCTTCATTTTTTAAAAAAGTTTAATTTTTATTATTTAATCATTAAAGTATCTTATCTTTATTTATTAAATAATTTATATTAAAATACTTTATTTTAAAAGTTTTTTGTAAATCACCCATATAACGTACTCTACTACTCAAAGTTCGTTTTTTTATTTCTTCATTTATATAATTTTCAGCTTTTTTCATATCTTTAATTTGTATACTTTTTAAACTTTTTGAAATATCCATAATGGCAGATTTTATAATTTCATCTCTGCATCTTTTAAAATGAGCTTCCATATTCTTATACATATTACTTCTATTCATACTAATAATTCTACATCCATGTAAATCTTTTTCAAGCATCCTTAAAGTAGTTTTATTACTTCCACTATTAAGTATAACAAAGCAACCATAATCATATTTACTCCTTAATATACGTCCTAAAGCTTGCTTTATTTTTATAGCTAGCTGAGGATAGTTTATTCTGTGATAAGGTATATTGTATTTATGCATTATAGTTGAATACAAAGGATCTTTGGGGTTTAAGTTTGGTATTTTATCCAACGTAGCACATATAAGTCCATCTCCCGGAACATCTACACCTTCAAAACAGCCTTTAGAACCTAATACTACACATTTTTTATTTATATCTTTAAGTACATTTATACCTTTTTTGTCACTATAAATTTCTATATCTTTTTCATGTAAGTAATTCTTTAAAACCTCATAAGTCTTAGTCTGCCTGTCCTTACTATTAAATAGACATAAAGTATGCCCATTAGTTATATCACAAATATCACTTATAATCATACTTATTTCATCTATAAATGAATTATTTTTATAACTACAAATATCATTTACACTAATTAAAGATAGCCTCCTTTTATAATCATAAATAGGTTCTATTACTTTTTCTAAATTATTAACTCTATTTATTCCTAACGTTCTTTTAAAGTAATCCATCTTATTTCCTACACTTAATGTAGCTGATAAAAATATTCCTGTAGATAAAGAACTTAGTATATTTTCTTCAAATAAGTCTGCTATATTTAATGGAACTACTCTAATTTCAAAATACTTAAAGTTTTTATCTATATCTACTATTCTCGCAAAATTATCATCTTCGCTATATTCTAAAAAGGCTTGAATAGTATTTCTTATATCTTCCATATCCTTAAACCTTGACTTACCAAATTTATATACATCAGATTCTTTATCACAACTATCATCTTCCATATTTCTATCAATAGCTACTAATATTGATGTAATATTTCTTAATATAGTTTCACAGCTAATCTTTATTCTTTCACTATATGGATTATATGTAATACTTGCATACTCTCCATTCTTTTTTATCTTTCCAGCAACTTCATTTGATTGTAGATTTAACTCCCATCTTAAATTATACATACTTAAATTACTATACTCGCTAGTTTCTCCATAAATAAGTAGTGATTGAATTTCTTCTACTATTAAGTTTATATTTGTACTTATTTTATCTTTAATAGTTCTATCTAATCTTATATGATTATAAAATTTATCAAACATCTTAACTTTTTTAAGCTTTTTATTATATGAAAAGGGACTATTATATATATTTTCATAAGGATATATTTCCTGTAAAAAATATAAAAAAGCCCTAGAATCTACTATACTAGAGAAAAAATCATATCCTTTTTCAGTTAAATTATGTGCCTCATCTACTATTAAATTTTCAATTGGCTTTTCTTCTTTATATGGCCATTTAGCAAGTAGTGAGTGATTTATTACTGTTATGTCTTCTTCTTTTAATTCTTCAACTCTTTTTTTATATAAACAATTTTTAATACATTTTTTAGGTCTACATAAGTTAGGATCACAACTTGAGCTTATAATATGATTCATTATTCCAGTAAAATGATTTAAGATCCAATAATTTATTTCTTCTATATCTCCATAATCTCCATTTTCTACTAATCTCTCTAGATATATAATTCCTAATACTTCTAATTTATTTAAATCATCAGACTTATAATCATATTTATATGATTCTAGCTTCTCCACACATATATAGTTATTTTTTCCTTTTATATATCCATAACTTACTTTATTATTTAACTCTAGAGAATTAAGTATATTAGGAATATCTTTGTTTATAAGCTGAGTTTGTAGTTCCTTAGTATCTGTAGATACTATTATTCTTTGATTTCTTAATCTAGCTTCTAAAATTGCTGGTAATAAATATCCAATACTTTTTCCAATACCTGTTGGTGCTTCTATACATGCAATATTAGCTGACCCATGGTTTCCTCTAAAAGTTTCTCTTATAGTTTTTGTAAGTTCATACTGTCCTGGTCTAAACTCATATATAAATCCTTCTTTACTTGCCCAAATGCTATCATCCTTAAGCAAGTCTTCATATGGACTATGCTTTGAATGTATTTTATTAAAGATTTCCTTTTCCTTCTTTTTATCTCTATATGATAAGTTGCTTTTATTATCTTCATACTTTATGTTATATTCATCTATTTCATAATTTCCTTCATCTATAAATCTACTCCAGTCCCAACTTGATAATCCAAATTTATTTAAATAAGAATTTATTTTAAAACTTAATGGTTCTAGTGTTGCGTTATTAATTTCACTTTTATTAAGTCTCATTAAAAGTGCATTCACAACGTTTATAGTATCTATAGCATCATCTAATGCTCTATGTTTTTCATCACTTTTATCATTGGTTATTCTCTTTTTTAGATAATCTAAACTATATTCTTTATGATATGGCTCTAATATCGCTGCTAATTCCATAGAATCTATAATCTTATTTTTAATTTCCGGTATATAAAAATTAAAGAAACTTTTTTCAAATTCTGCATTATGACATACTATAACTTTATCCTCAATAAAGTCTATAAGATATTTTTTCACCGTATTTAAATCCATCGCATTATTAAAGTCTTCTCTTTTTAATTCACTACATAAAGAAAATATCTCTAGTGGTATTTCTTTTTTATTTTTTATTAAAGACCTAAAGGTAGTTATTTCTTTATTGTTTATTTTCACAGCTCCAATTTCTAATATTTCAGATTTACTCGGATTTAATCCACTTGTTTCTATATCTAAAAAAATAACATTATTTATCACACTAATAATATCATTTCTTAATTTTATTATATTCTCCACTTCATCCATTTTAAGTCCTTTCAATATTACTTTACTTCTAAGTTTATCTTAGTTTTATATAATATTTACTTTACTATACATTTTATAATTTTTAAATATTTTATATTAATTGACAAAATTTTATAGCGATATATTGTTCTAATTTGTGGTATATAATCGACCATAATTATAAAAACTATATAAAGTTAAATTTATTATAATTAGAGGTGATTTTGTGAATAAAAAAAGCTATAAAAATTATTATATATTAGGTGCTTTTTTAATTGCTTTCACATTGTTAGTTGTACCAAATTTTTCTCTAGTCAAAAAGCTTAAAACTCAAATTTATTCTCCTGGGCTTAGTACTACTGAATATAATTGGTATTTTAATCCTCGTAACGATGGAAAGCAACCGTCTCCACCTCAAGAAGCTAGTTTCTTTAAGAAATATGATTCTTATTATGTAGGAGACCCTAATGAAAAGGTAATATATTTAACATTTGATGAAGGGTATGAAAATGGTTATACAAGCAAAATCTTAGATGTATTAAAGAAACATAGTGCTAAAGCCCATTTCTTCGTAGTTGGAACTTATATTGACACTAATCCTGACCTTATAAAACGTATGGAAAAAGAAGGACATTTAGTTTGCAATCATTCTAAAAATCATCCTTCTATGGCAAGTATACATGATTTTGATAAGTTTAAAGATGAAGTTATTAGTGTAGAAGAATCTTATAAGAATGTTACAAATAAGGATATGCCTAAATACTTTAGACCTCCAATGGGAAAATTTAGCGAAGAGTCTTTAAAATACACACAAGACTTAGGTTATAGTTCAATATTTTGGAGCTTTGCTTATGTAGATTGGTATAATGATAAGCAACCTACTCCAGAGTTTGCAAAAGAAAAAATCTATTCTAGAACACATCCAGGTGCAATAGTTTTACTTCATCCTAATTCAAAAACAAATAGCGAAATACTTGATGAAGTTCTTACTCACTGGGAAAAAGAAGGATATAGATTAGAAACATTTGATTATTTAGTTAAATCAAATAAAAATTAAATATAAAGTAAAGGTCTTAAATAAATATATTTCAATAATTTAAGATCTTTACTTATACTTTTAATTTAAGCATCTACTAATATATTTTTTCCTTTATATTCTGCTACCCAGTATGGTTTATATATACTTTTTATTTCTAGTAGCTTTATATTTTGTATATTTAGATTATCTAACATATCATTTTTATATTTTTTTTCCATAAACTTTATAATTTGATTTTTCACTTCTTCAATAATTTCGTAGTCATCAACTTTAGATTTTTTTATACAACTTTTTGGTACATATCTTTTTACTGTAATTGGAATAGAATCTACAGACTCAGAATATCCGCTATATGTATTTACTACCATGGTTACATCGAACTTTTTAGAACTATTTCTAAATAAATTCATACTCCCCTTTTTGCTAGTTATTTGATACTTTAAAATTTTAAACTCTATATATTCTAGATGTATATCTTGAGCCTTATTATTAAATTGTATTACTTTACTAATTAAAGGTGTTTTATTAAATATCTTTCTAATAGCATCTTTCTTTTTTACATTTATTTTTATAGAATCCACTAACATAAATATCCTCCCAGGATGATTTTATTTATTTACTTAATAAATTATATTATCCATAAGCTTGTTCTAATGTATATAGGTTTTTAAATTTACATATCATAATGATTACAATTATGAATTGGAGGATAAAAAAATGCCAAGGGCTATTACACACTATTTATTTGCTAATGATTGTTTTAATAATTTAGATATAAAAACACAAAATATAATAAAAAAAAATATTAATGTATATAACTTAGGGAGCCAAGGTTCTAATTTTTTTAATTATTATAATGATTTATCCTTTTTGAATAAAAAAAATACTTCTCTATTAAGTGCTCTTATTCACAATAAAGATACTAATATTTTTTTTAATAATATGGTTATGTATTGTAATAGTAAAAATAATTTAGAACATTTATTTAATGACACAAACTTTAAAAACGTTTGTATCTCATATATATACGGTTTTTTATCTCACTATATATTAGATGAATACGCTCATCCATATATATATAGTTTACAAAAAACGCTAAAGGAAAAATATAAATATAAAAGTGCTGTAGCTCTTCATAAAAGTATTGAAACTCATATTGATAAATTAATATTATTCAAATTTAAAAGCTTAAAACCATATGACTTTAAAGATTATTTAAATATTGATATTAGTAATGATGATTTATTAGTAATTTGTGATATGTATAGTTATTTACTAAGCTATGTGTATAATAAAAAAATCACTTATGACGATATAAAAAAATCATATTATACATTTAAAAAAGTAGAAAAAAAATTAAATACATCATATAACCTATTTTCTAAAATTTATTTAAATATAAAAAACACAACTGTAAAAAATAGTTTTATAGATAATGAAATATATTCTAACTATTCACATTGTGTAAATGATTTACTCAATGAAAATCACTCTGTATGGGTAGATCCTATTACCCTAAAAAAGCATAACTGCTCTTTTTTAGATATATACAATAATAGCTTAGATATATTTTTAGATACTTCTATAAAATTAGATTCTTACTTTAAAAATAAATCTTCTATTGATTTTTTAGAGTTTAAAATTAGTTATTAAGGGATGATTTAATGAATGTGAAAAAGATAATATTTTTAATAGTACCAATACTTTTATTGTTAGTCTTTATACATGAAAGTAATGATGATACTGTAAGTGCTATAAATGAAATAAAAGATGATTTAACTCCACCGATTATAAAAAAAGTAAATCCATCTAAATGCCAACAATATATAGTTGGAAAACCTACAATATCAGTGTCTTATAAAGATGATACTGGTATAAATTTATCATCAGTAAAATTTTTTGTAAATTATAAAGATGTTACAAGTGATTGTACAATTACAAATGAAAAGATTACTTATACGCCTAAAACTAAATTTAAAAGAGGTAACCAAATAGTAAAAATTGAATTAAGTGACTTATCTAATAATAAAAAAGAATTTGAATGGTATTTTACAGTTGGTACTCCTGTATATACTCACTATAGAGGTTTACTTCATGCTCATACAGAAAATAGCGATGGCCATGGTACCTATGAAGATGCTTATTATTTAGCAAAATATAAAGCTAATTTAGATTTTTTTGCTATAACAGACCATTCTAATTATTTAGATAATGACTTAATGTGTACTTTAAATGATTCATCACCTTCTAAAAAATGGAATAACTTAATAACTTGTGCTGATAAGTATTCAAGTAATGGTGAATTTATAGCATTATCTGGATTTGAAATGACATATGATATGAATGATGAAAATCCAAAAGGACATATTAATGTATTAAATACAGATGGATTTATTTCTTCTAATGATACCAGTTTAGACTTAGATAGATTTTACCAAATTATATCTAACTACGAAGATTTAATAGGACAATTTAATCATCCATGTGATAAGTTTGGTAAGTTTAATGACTTTAAATATTCACAAGCTGCAGATAAAGTAATTTGCTTATTAGAAATAGGTAATGGATATAATAAATCTATGGATAAAAATATAAAAGCATATGATATGTATCAATATGCTTTAGATAAAGGTTGGCACGTTGCACCTACATGTAATCAAGATAATCACAAAGTTGATTTTGGTATAGCAAATGAGTTTAGAACAGTTATTTTATCTACTGACTTAACAAAGGATGCTTTATATGATGGATTAAGACATATGAGAGTATATGCAACAGAAGATAAGAACATAAAGATAGATTATACAATAAATGATTCACCCTTAGGTTCTACGCTAAAAAAACCATCGAAATTAAATTTTTCTGTTAGTGCTATAGATAATGATAATAGTGATACTATTAAAGATATTCAAATTATAAGTAACAATGGATCAATTATAAAAAAACAAAGCTTTAATTCTAATTTTGCTAAATTAGATTTTACTATCAAGGCTAAAGAAGATGCATTTTATTATGCTAAAATAATACAACAAAATAATAAGATATCAATTACTGCTCCTATATGGGTAAAAATAAGATGATGGAATTTATTTTTCCATCATCCACTCTATATATAAACCAACACCTTCTTTTGTATTTGTAGCTAATACATGTGATAATGCACCTATTATTTTTCCATTTTGTATTATTGGTGAGCCACTCATACCTTGTAGTATACCACCATATGAATTTATAAAATCTTTATCAACTACTTCAAATTCAAATCCTTGAGTGCTTGGCTCATCTTGATTGTTTATTTTAGTTATATTAATATCATAAAACTTTTTATTTTCTTCAGTACTATTACTTATAACTAAACTTGCATGTCCTAATTGAACATCTTCAACTTTACCTACCTTATAAATTTGTTTATCTTTAAAATTATCACAAGTTATTTTTCCCTTTGCTCCAAAGTCATTTACTTTATATATATTACCTTGACTTTTGTCTTTCATTTTTCCATAAATACTACCAATTTCACATTTATTAGATTTTTTTATTTCTACTACATTACATAAATATATCTTACCTTGTTTTGAAATTATATCATTTAGTTCATTAACTCTTATATTATGTCCTACAGCTCCAAATGTATTTTCTTTTGGATCTATATAAGTTAATGTAGCGCAAAATGGAATGTATTCTGTAAAATAGGATGGATTAAGTTCTTCTTTACTTAACATTATGTTTTCATACTTTCCATTTCTTAATATTAAAACCTTATAATTTTTAGCTTTGTTATAGATAATATAATTAAAAATATCATTTCTATTTTTTATTTTTTTATTATCTATTTTACATATTAAATCGAAGTTTTCCAAATTTTTAAATTTGTTATCTCTTTTATAATACATAACTTTTTGAGTATCCATATTAATCTGTAAAAGTTCTCCTCCTATAATAACTTCTGAAGGAATTTCTTCTTTTTTTTGCATTGAATGAATACAACTTGGAAATAATACTATTAAAGTAAAAATAATTAAAAACATTTTTAAATTTGTTTTAAAGGACTTTTTCATATAGTACTCCTTCAATAAAATATTTTTAATTGCAGTATTATTATGTGTATCTATCAAATATATTATAATGGTAAGTACTTTATCCAACTTTACTATTTGCATCAACTTCATTTATTTAACTAAAAAAACGAGTACTTACATACTCGCTTTTAATTTACTTTTTATTTTTTTTTGATCTTATATCCATTTCTCCATATATATAGTTAACACCTAATATAATAAAATACCAAATTACAAATAAAACTATACCTGCAATAAGTACTATATTTTTAAAGTTAATTAGTAAATCTAAAATTATAGAATTATCTAATTTTAAACCTAAATAAAGTAAAATTAAACTTACTAATACTATTATAACAGTCTCTTTTAATGCTTTTAATCCATATTGCTTTAATCTATATATTTTTTCCATTTTAATCTCCTGGTGATTATTTTAATAAAATGCTCCACTTATCATCTACTTCATATCCTATTTTTTTATAAATTCTGCCTGCGTACTCATTATTATAAAATAAACAAGGTACTTTACCTTCATTAAATAATTCTTTTGATAATGTGTATACCATATATGTAGCTAACCCTTTATTTCTATAATTTATATCTGTACCTACACCACAAATCATAGCTAAAAAGCTTGTCTCTATTCCTGTAGATACTGTGCTTATTATTTTATCATTATCTTTTACAAAATAAATCCTTGTATTCTTCTCATTTAATTGCTTAGTCTTTGATGGTATATAATCTGGTGCATGCATTCCATCTATTTGACTTAAGAATTTATTTAATTCTTCTAAATCTTTTACTTCAGCTTTTTGAATCTTATTTTCTGTACCTACTAAAGTTTCTATATTATTTAAACTTTTTAAGCTACAAAAATAAGTTTCTTTAAATTCTTTATAATCTTCATATCCGTCTAATAATTTATCTATAACCGATTTTTTCCCACTAATCTCTTTTATATCCAAAGTATTTATATGACTTATCATTTCATCTACATCAAAATCATTCTCATAACTATAAATTACTAAAGATTTGTAATATCTTAGCATTACAGCAGCAATCTTTTCGTTGCAAATTTGAAACCAAACTTCTTGAAATTCTGTATTTAATCCATAATTTTCAACATCGCCTATTATGAATAAATTAATACGCTCTTCATGCGATACATATTCCCAAAACGCTTTTTCTAAGCTTTCATTTACTTTTGTAATCAAAAGTATTCCCCCCTTATCTTTTTACAACTAATAAGCCTATTAATTATAAAAAATTTTAGTGGACTTGACCTAATTATAAAAAAATATATCGTATATATCAATAGCATTTCCTATTATTTAATAATTATTTTATTTACAAAGTTACACATACACCATATATATTCTTTACTGTTGATGTAATATCCTCTATAAATCATAGTTATATGATAATTTTCTTCAAAATTTATATTTTACATTTTTACCTACCTTATTTATATATGCATTTAGTTTTGATACTTATACGTATTATTACAAAATAAATATCTAGCAAATTTTATAATAACTTTTTATTATTTCTAAAAATTCAAATTTTATTTACTTATATATTTCTTATTAATTCATAAAATATAACTAATTCATCTTAAGGAGGACTTAATATGGAAAACAAATCGACTTGTAGTTCAGGATGTAATTGTAATCATGGACATTTTGAATTAGCTAATCTTAATTCATCTGAAAAAGCAGCTATTGACAAAGCTGAACATTTAGTAAAAGAGGAAACTGGAAAAGATTATGTCATGATAGCTTGGGAAAAGAAATAGCTTTCAAGTAAAAAAAGACAATATTAAATAGGTTTTAACCTATTTAATATTGTCTTTGCATTATATAATATCTAAATGACCATAATTTTTATCTAAGGTAATTTTATCAATTTTAAATTGTATAGGATTTTTAAATAATGGTCCATCACTTACAAATGTATGGTATTCTCCATTTTCCCCACATGCATCAGATCCAGTGGCTTTTATCTCCTCTATTAACTCTTTAGTTAATACCTTCCCTAAAAATTGCTCACCTAAGTTATCTAAGTTAACTTTTTTTATTGTTGCTTTATATCCACTATCAATAAATTCATAAACTAATTTCTCTCTATCTTCTTGCCATAAAGGAAATTCAGCTTTCATATTAGATACATTACATCTATCTACTCCCCATTGTTTATGATGCTCTATGTCTATATCTCCATAAACACAAACGTTAGCACCTTTTTGTTTAGCTTCTAATAATTTTTTCTCAAATTCTTTTTCGTATTCTTCAACTTCACACTCTACAGTTATAAGTTCTATACCCAAACTTTCACTTACTTTATTTAAAAAATTATTATTTATACCGTGTGTCCAAGATGAATCCTGATTTTTTTTTACAGTAGTTAAAAGAGCAACTGGAGTATTCCCATTTTTAATCATTCTATGTAAAGCTAGCATACTATCTTTTCCACCACTAAAAGACATTACAAATTTATCGTTCATATTAAATCTCCTTTATATATTTTATTTGTAAAAATTTAGCATAAGCCTTATATGTTTAGTTTAACATAAAAAATACTCCTATGAATAATAATACTGCTCCTATATAATTGTACAAATGTGTAGTATTCTTACCTAATATAATGCTATCTATTACAAATCCTAATATAATTTGTGAAACTACTATTAAGGTCAATGTATTTGAAACACCAAGAGATGGTATTGCTCTTACTGTAAAGTAAATTATTAATCCCCCAAATATACCACCTAATAATAATATTGGATTTATATTTTCTAATTTCATTAAATCTTTAAAATCTCCAGTTATTAATATGCTTATTAAAAAAAATACCGCTCCTACAACTAAACTTATAAACGTAGCTGTCATAGCTGTTGTATGTTTTTCTAATTCTCCATTAAAAAATGCTTCTAATGTGGTAGAAAGACCTGCTAATATTGCAAATATTACTGCTCCTAAATTAGACAAAATTAAACCTCCTCATTATTAATAAACTCTATAATACAAGCTCTATATTAATTAATATTCTTGTCCATAATCTATCATGCTTACTTTTTTACAAATAATAATTTTATGTTATAATGTTATAAAATATTTATTTGTATTATATATAATGAGGTGAATTTATGTTTCAATTTTTTAATATCAATTTAGATGGTTTAAATAAAAGAGAAAATGCCACTAAGTTCATAGCACTTGGTCTAATACTAATTATTTTAGGTACATTATCTTTAGTATCTAAAGGATTTGGAATTAAATTAGTATCTTGGATATTAGGACTATCACTTTTATTTATAGCATATTTAAATTTAAAAAATATTAATGAACTATCTAGATACACTCCAAAAGAAGAACTTAAACCTTATAAACAAAGTCAAACTATCTTATTAATTTTAGTTGTACTTTTATTTTTATTTCCAACTAAAATCCAAGGTTTTATTTCATCCGTAATAGGTGCATATTTATTAGTTAATCAATTATTAAAATTCATTACTAATAAAAACAATCCTTACTTTAGATTTGGTTTATGGAATGTAATTGTTATTTTCTTTGGAATAACTTTGATTATGTCTCCATTATTCTTATCTAGATTTATATCTTCTATTATGTCTTTTATCGTGCTAATGATAGGATTAAGTTTATTTGCTAAAGGTAATAGCCTAAGATAAATTAAGTTTAAAAGTGATAGGTATAATTATCTATCACTTTTTATATTAATTAAAATATATTTTGATATGATAAACTATTAAGTTCTACTTCTATATTTCTTTCTTTATTCTCTAAAGATACCTTTATAAATTGTTTTATTATCGGATTTGCACGATTTGGTCTACTCTTAAACTCTGGATGGTATTGAACTCCTACATAAAAATCATTATTTTCTACCTCTACAGCTTCTACTAATTTATCATCTGGCGATGTTCCGCATATAATCATTCCTGAATTTTCAAAAATCGCTCTATACTTATTATTAAACTCATATCTATGTCTATGTCTTTCTAATATTTCACTAGTTTTATATGACTTGAACAATTGAGTATTTTCTTTTATTTTACAAGGGTATGCTCCCAATCTCATAGTACCTCCCTTTTGTAGGTTTCCATATTGATCATGCATTAAATCTATTACAGGATACTTACCATAGTATACAAATTCACTAGAATTCGCTTCATGTAATTTTAATACATTTCTTGCAAACTCAATTACTGCTATTTGCATACCTAAGCAAATACCCAAATATGGTATATTATTTTCTCTAGCATATCTAGCAGTTCTAATCATACCTTCTATCCCTCTATCTCCAAATCCTCCAGGAACTAATATACCATCGCTATCCTTTAATAACTCATCTACTGTAATATCATTAACATATTCTGAATCAATCCAGTTTATCTCTATATTTGATTTATTTTCATATCCTGCATGGTTAAGAGCTTCTACTACAGATAAGTATGCATCATGTAATTTTGTGTATTTACCAACTAAAGATATCTTTATACTCTTTTCTCTATTATCAATTCTATCTATCATATTGTTCCATTCAGCTAAATTACACTCATCATATTTTATTCCTAACTCTCTACATACAACTTTCGATAACCCATTTTCTTCTAACATAATTGGCACTTTGTAAAGCACATCTGTATTATTATTTTCTATAACACAGTCAGGTTTCACATTACAAAATAGTGCTATTTTTTGTTTTGTATTTTCATCAATTGCCTCATCAGATCTAGCCACAATAATATGTGGTGTTATTCCAAAGGATTGAAGTTCTTTTACTGAATGTTGAGTTGGCTTTGATTTAAACTCACCAGAACTACTTATATAAGGTATTAATGTAACATGTATAAATATACAATTATTTCTTCCAACTTCTTGATATATTTGTCTTATCGCTTCTAAAAATGGTTGACTTTCTATATCACCTGTTGTTCCCCCAATTTCAACTATAGCAATATCTGCATTGCTTTTTTCTCCAACGGAATATACAAAATCTTTTATTTCATTAGTTATGTGGGGAATTACCTGTACCGTTTCCCCTAAATACTCACCATTTCTCTCTTTCATAAGTACATTCCAGTATACTTTTCCAGTTGTTAAGTTTGAATATTTATTTAAATTCTCATCTATAAATCTTTCATAATGACCTAAATCTAAATCAGTTTCTGCTCCATCGTCTGTAACAAAAACTTCCCCATGTTGATATGGACTCATAGTACCTGGATCTACGTTGATATAAGGATCTAGTTTTTGAGCAACTATTTTAAGTCCTCTATTTTTTAATAATCGTCCTAAAGATGCTGCTGTTATTCCTTTTCCTAAGCCAGATACAACTCCACCTGTTACAAATATAAATTTTGTCATTATTTACTCCTCCATATTTTATATTTTAATTTTCATAAGTTTTAAGTATATTTTGAGCTACTTCTTTTTTAGTAATTCTTCTGTCCATAGCTTGCTTTTCTATATATCTATGTGCTTGAGGCTCTGTCATATTTAAGTATTGTATTAAAATACATTTTGCTCGATCTATTAACCTAATTTCACTTATTTTATTTTTTAGTTTCAAGTTTTCTTCCTTCAGTTTTGTTATTCTTTTTGTTGAAGTGGATATTAACTTAATTGCTTGATACAATAGTTGTTTATTTAAAGGTTTTTCAACAATAAATACACCAAAATCCTCAACTTTTGCAGATATCTCATCTGCAATATTACTTTTTACCATAAGTATTACACCTGATGATGTATTTTCAGTTATATTTAAAGCTAAATCATGCCCAAATTCGTCAGTTAATGGTGCGTTTATAAGTACTATATCAAAATTATTTTGTATAAGAATTCTTCGTACTTCACTTCCATTGCTTACAGTTTCTATCTTAGAAAATCCACTCATTTTTATAATTTCAGAAAGAATACTCTTCCCCTTTTCTGAACTCGATACGATTAAGGCACTTGACATATATACACCATCCATTTCTTAAAAGATATACCTTAAACACTTAAGAAATATAATTCTCTTTCTACCTTTTCTTTGTCTGTTCTTGCGTCGTACTTTCTCCACTCATACTCCTTAGTCTCTATATATGTGTTGATTACATTTTCAGGTAATATACTTTTTATAAATCGGCTATTTTTTGACAAATTTATAGCTTCAAAAAGATTTTTAGGCAATGCATCTATATCATTTAAATTTTTTTGTAATATTTTATTTAAATTTACATCACAAGCTTCACAAAGCTGTAAATTATTTTCTATTCCTTCAAGTCCAGCTCTTATTATTAGAGCTAATGCTATATATGGATTACAAGATGAATCAGATGATCTAACTTCAATATTTGTATATTCACCATCTCTTATATGAACTTTTATAAGTTGTGATAAATTTCTTTTAGACCAAGTTATAAATTTAGGTGCTTGAAAATTTCCAAATCTATTATATGAATTCGTTATTGGATTTAGAAATAAAGTTATCTCCTTTAACCTATTCAATATTCCTGCAATAAACTTATCAGCCGTTTCTTTATCTACCATTTTAGGATCTTCAAATAAATTTAATTCATTTTTGCAAATCATAAAATTAAGATGTAATCCACTTCCACTTTCATTTGCAAGTGGCTTTGGCATAAATGATGCAAATAATCCATTTGTAGATGCTGTTGTTTTCACAACTGATTTAAAATTAATAATATTATCTGCAGCACTTAGTGGCCCACAGATTTTAAAATTTATTACATTTTGTCCCGGCCCATGATCATGATGTGAATTATTTAACTCTATTCCCATCTCATCTAATATTAGGCATATTTCTCTTCTAATGTTTTCACCTTTATCCAATGGTGCTATATCGCAGTAACTAGCAAAGTCTTGTGGTATATTTGTAGGGCTTCCATTTTCATCTAGTTCAAATAGGTAAAACTCGCACTCTGAACCTACTTTAAATAAATAACCTAAATCACGTCCTTTATCTATTACTGACTTCATTATATGTCTTCCATCACCCTCAAAATGACGACCATCAGGATACTTTATATCACAAAAAAATCTTATAACCCTTCCATGTTGAGGTCTCCAAGGAAGTATTGATAAAGTTTTTAGATCCGGATATAAATATAAGTCACTATCTTCTATATTCATAAATCCACTCATAAAAGATGCATCAAATTTTACTCCATATTTTATCGCATCTTCTAACTCATTTGGCATTATAGATATATTTCTTTGCATTCCAAAAATATCGCAAAATGCAAGTCTTATAAATTTAACATCGTTATCTTCAATAAACTCCATTACTTCACTCTCTTTATAACTCATAACGTCCTCCTAAAAATAATAAAAAGGTGCTCATCAAAAGATAAAAATACAGACTTTTACCTCATGATGAACACCTTTGTTCATTTTAATATGTATAATTGTAAAGCAGATATATATTTGTGTCAATATATTCCGATTATTTCGATTATTTTCAATAATAAAAAAATATTTATTTATAGATATATTTTTTTATGTTGACAATCTAAAATTATTTTCATACAATGACACTATAAATAATAAATAAAACAGCAAAGGCGCTGTAGGTTATTACCTACTGCGCTTTTTTTATTTTAAAAATAAAATATAAGATACAAAGAAGTTCTCTTATATTTAACTACTATAATAATTTGGGGGTAATTTATTATGATAAATATTCCAGATATATTCGGAAGTATGGTATTTAATGATAAGGTAATGAAAGAAAGATTACCTAAGGATGTTTATAAAAAATTAAAAGAAACAATAGATGATGGATCAACTCTTGATATAAATATAGCAAATATAGTTGCAAATTCTATGAAAGATTGGGCTATTGAAAAAGGTGCTACTCATTTTACTCATTGGTTCCAACCTATGACTGGCATAACTGCTGAAAAACATGATAGTTTTATTTCTCCTACATCTGATGGATCTGTGATAATGGAGTTTTCTGGAAAAGAACTTATAAAAGGTGAACCTGATGCATCAAGTTTTCCATCTGGAGGGCTTAGAAGTACCTTTGAAGCTAGAGGATATACAGCTTGGGATCCTACATCTTATGCATTTATAAGAGATAATACTTTATGTATACCTACTGTATTTTGCTCTTATTTAGGGGAAGTATTAGATAAGAAAACTCCTTTACTTAGATCTATGGAAGTTATAAATAAACAATCTTTAAGAATACTAAAATTATTTGGTGATACTACTACAACTAGAGTAACAACTACAGTTGGTCCAGAACAAGAATATTTCTTAATAGATAAAAAGCTTTATGATAAAAGAGAAGATTTACAATTTTGTGGAAGAACTTTATTAGGTGCAAGATCTCCAAAAGGTCAAGAACTTAATGATCATTACTTTGGAGCTATAAAGCCTAGAGTTGCTGCATTTATGAAGGAACTAGATGAGGAACTTTGGAAATTAGGAGTATTATCAAAAACTGAACATAATGAAGTTGCTCCTGCTCAACATGAATTAGCTCCAATATTTGCTAATAGTAATGTTGCAAGTGACCATAATCAACTTGTAATGGATTTAATGAAAACTATCGCAATTAAACATGGCCTAGTTTGTCTTTTACATGAAAAACCATTTGCTGGCCTTAATGGTAGTGGTAAACATAATAACTGGTCTTTATGTACTAACACTGGTAAGAATTTATTAAGCCCAGGAAAGAATCCTAGAGATAATACTCAATTTTTATTATTCTTAGTAGCTGTAATAAAGGCAGTAGATGAATATCAAGATTTACTTAGAATATCCGTTTCAAGTGCTGGAAATGACCATCGTTTAGGAGGACATGAAGCTCCACCTGCAATAGTTTCTATGTTCTTAGGTTCTGATTTAGAGGCAGTTTTACAATCTATAGAAGATAATGTTGAATATAATCAATCCCTTGCTGCTAAGATGGAAATTGCTGTAGATGTACTACCTTCATTTAAAAAAGATTCTACTGATAGAAATAGAACTTCACCATTTGCATTTACAGGAAATAAATTTGAATTCCGTATGTTAGGTTCAACAGTTTCTATTGCTTGTCCGAATACTATTTTAAATACAATAGTAGGTAATTCATTATGTGAGTTTGCTGACTTGCTTGAAAAATCTGATGACTTTGAAAGTGATGTAAATAATTTGATAAGAGATACTTATTTAAAACATAAAAATATAATATTTAATGGAAATAATTATTCTGATGAATGGGTAGAAGAAGCCAATAAAAGAGGTTTGTTTAACTTAAAAACTACAGTTGATGCTCTTCCTTATTATACATTAGATAAAAATATAAAATTATTCGAAAAACATGGTATATATACTAAGGAAGAAATTGAGTCTAGATATGAAATACTTTTAGATGAATATTCTAAAACAATAAATATAGAAGCACTTACTTTATGCGATATGATAAAAAAAGATGTTATACCAGCAGTTTGTGAGTATATAAAAGAATTAAGTGATACTGCTTTATCAAAAAAATCTCTTTCTTCTGATATAGATTGTAGCTTAGAAATTGATTTAGTATCAAAACTTTCTTCATTAAATAGCTGCTTATCAAAAAGATTAGATACTTTGGATAATCTTCTTATAAATTCTAAAGATTATGAAGGAACTTTAAGTACTGCAAAATATTATAAAGATAATATAATTCCTGCTATGCAAGAAGTAAGAGCCGTTGCTGATGAATTAGAATTAATAGTTAGTGATAAATATTGGCCATATCCAACTTATGGTGATCTATTATTTAGTATATAGATTAAATAAAAAATGATTGTACTTTATTAAAGTACAATCATTTTTTATTTAATTGTTTTTTGTATAGTGTTATCAACTTGATTTAAAAATAAACCTTGTGCTACTTTTACGCTTTCTCTAGCATCTCTTACATAATAGTCTGCACCTATCATATTAGCATACTCTTGATTTAGTACAGCACCTCCAACCATTACCTTACAATCAATGTTATTTTCTCTAAGAGCATCTATAGTTGATTTCATATTCACTACAGTTGTAGTCATAAGAGCACTAAGACCTATGAGTTTAATATTTTTTTCTTTGGCAACTCTAATTACTTCATCTATATCAACGTCTTTACCTAAATCATAAATCTTAAATCCATAGTTTTCTAAAAGAACTTTCACAATATTTTTACCTATATCGTGAATATCTCCTTTTACTGTAGCAAGTATTATTTCGCCTTTATTATGAGACTTTTCTCCACTTTTATTTAAATTTTCTTTTATTTCATCAAAAGCAATTTTTACAGTTTCTGCGCTCATTATAAGTTGAGGTAAGAATAATTTATTTTTTTCAAAATCATCTCCAACTTCATTTAATGATTTAATTATATAATTATCAACTATTTCTAAAGGCTTATAATTTTTTAGAAGCCTTTTAGTTTCTTCTTTTACTTCATTTTTTAAGCCCTTTTTTATCATATCTATTAAAGAGTGCTTTGATTTTTCTTTTTCAATAAAATTTATATCTTCTGATTTTGTATAATTCATACAGTGATTTATATATTCTTTACTTTCTTTATCTTCATTAACTAAAACTCTATATGCTTTTATTGACTTTACTACATCTTTGTCTAATGTATTTAGTATCGGTGCATCAAGTCCACATGTAAAGCACATCATTAAAAATGTAGATGTTAATAAGCTTCTATTCGGAAGACCAAAAGAAACATTACTTACTCCAAGGACTGTGCATACACCAAGTTCTTCTTTTATCATTTTAATTGCTTTAACACTTTCAAGCACTTCTTTTTGTTGTGCTGATGCTGTTAATGCTAGAACATCTATTAGTATATCTTTTTTATCTATTCCATACTCTTTTGCTGTATCAATAATTTTTTTCGCTATTTTTACTCTCTCTTCCGCCTTACTTTTTATTCCATCTTCATCAATAGTAAGACCAATTACTGCTGCTCCATACTTTTTAGCTAAAGGGAATATCTTTTTCATAGATTCCTTTTTTCCATTTACAGAATTTATAATGGGTTTTCCATTGTATATAAATAAGGCCTCCTCTATAACTTCATTATCGGTACTATCTATTTGAAGTGGCACATTTATAATTTCTTGAATAGATTTTATAGCTTTTACCATTGTATTTTTTTCATCTATTTCCGGTAATCCTACATTTACATCTAATATATCAGATCCACTTTCCACTTGATTTATTGCTTCTTTTAATATATAGTCATAGTCTTCATTTTGCAAAGCTTCTTTTAATTTTTTCTTTCCAGTTGGATTTATTCTTTCTCCTATTAAAACTTTATTTTCACCTATTATTACAGTTTTATTTCCACTAGATACTGTAGTATTATTTTTAAGTGTTATAGTTTTCGGTTTTAAATTAGCTACTTCTTTAGATAAATCTTGTATAAACTTATCATCAGTTCCACAACATCCTCCAACTATTCTTACACCTTTTTCAATCATTGTTTTTACTTCTTTTGTAAATTCTTTTGAATCTATGTCAAAGTAAGTTTCTCCGCTTTTCATCTTAGGAAGACCTGCATTAGGTTGAACAATAACTGGTATTGATGAATAAGATAAGATTTCATCTATAACAATTTGTAATTCCTTAGGTCCTAGTGAACAATTAACGCCTAGAGCATCAACTCCTAAAGCTTCTAAAACTGTAACCATCGTAAGTGTATCACAACCTGTTAAAGTTCTTTTATTTTCATCAAATGTCATTGTACAAAATATTGGTTTATCACTGTACTCTTTACATGCAAGTATAGCAGCTTTAGCTTCATATAAATCACTTATAGTTTCAATTATAAATCCATCTACGCCTTCTCTTTGACCAATTTGTACAATCTCTTTATATGTTTCATAAGCCTCTTGAAATTTTAAAGTTCCTATTGGCTCAATTAAAACTCCTAATGGTCCCATATCAAGAAAAATATTAGCACTTTTTTTAACTTCTTTTATGGATTCTTTTGCAATATTTATAGCAGATGTTATAATTTCATCTACGCTGTATTTTTCATGCTCAAGCTTTATTCTATTTGCACCAAACGTATTCGTTGTGACTACATTACTTCCTGCCATTAAATATTTTTTATGTATATTCTTTATAATATCTCTTTTTTCAATATTATAAAATTCAGGTATCTCCCCGCCAATCATTCCCTCTCTTTGAAGCATAGTTCCCATAGCTCCATCAAATATTAATATATTATCTTTTATATATTTTCTTAAATCCATATTCATACCCCTTAAACATTATTTATTATAATTTGCACATTTATTATTATTATTTCTATACATACAATTTTCTCTTGCATGGCAACTATCACATATATCGTACTCACTTTTAATATCATTATTTGATATACCTATTATTGCAGTAACAGATTTTCTTGGCATAAGTATAAAATTACTACTACAAGTTAAACCTATTTTTCTATTAGCATCTAGTAATCCTATAACTTTCTTTTGTGAACTTATATCTAAATCTCCATATCCAGGACTAAACCTTAAAGTATATCTATATTCTTTGTTTAAACCTTTTTTTATTATTTTCTCTATATCATCACAAAGAGATTCAACTAATATACTAGCACATGCATCTAGTATTATACTTTTTGTTAGGTCTATCTTTTCATATAATCTTATCTTTCTTTCTATATCAATTCCAAGGGTACATGCAAATAGTATAACCTTATTACAGTCTTTTAAATGTCTAGTTATACTTTCTCCACTTAAAACTATGTTAGTATTAAGTAGCCTTATATCTTTATCTTCTTCAATATCATAAACTCCGTATATAAATCTTTCATTTATAAGATTAATTGCCTCTTCTTTGCATGAATTTATCATATTTAAAATAGAATCATCTAGTTTTTGATTTTTATATCCTAGAAAAGTTAATATATCATTATTTTCTATATACATATACCCTCCTTTTATTTCTATTAATTCAATAAATCTTCAAATATTTATTTTTATTTGAAATCCCCTTAGATTAAAATATCATAAATAATATTAAATTATTACAAATTATAAATTTATTTAACATAAATTATAACATACTAGATGTTGATATTAAATTTAAAATTTTCAGAATTATAAAAATTTTATAGTGCCATTTGAGATTTTAATAAAAAAAGTATTACTGATATTTTTATCCAGTAATACTTTTTTATTATCTATAAACACTTGTATCTACATGCTTTTCATAAACTTTATTGTTATTTGAATCGTATCCATATAAATAAGTGTTAGCTACATTTCCACTAGCATAACTAACTGCTTCATATGTTAAACCATTAGTTGCATCTTTATTTGACCAAAACTCTATATGAATAGTTCCGCCAGATGTATATGTATTTATTACAAGCGGGTAATCGTATGTATTTTTAAACTTATAATCTATACTACCTGATGCTAATGTAGCATCCATACCTCTTGGAACATAACTTACTGCCTTTGAATGATTTCTTCTCTCCGTAGGTAATATACCAGCTCTTAATTGTGCATTATATATAGTAGTTGATACTTGACATACTCCACCACCAACGCCTTGTGTTAGTGTTCCATTTGAAATAACTGGAGCATATGTATATCCATTACTAGTTTCTACTGGACCTACTGTAGCTTCATAAGAAAATTCTTCACCTGGCATTAATAATAAGTCATCAACTTTATTTGTTGCAACTTCTATATTCTTTCCTCTTCCTCCACCAGTTCCATATGTAGTTGAATAACTAGATATTTTAGTATTTACTTTATTTAAATCATCTACACTTATTTTGGGATCTTCTTCTATATAACTTACTTCTATATTTTTAGCTTCATTATTACCATCATAATTTTCTATCATATTTTTTAGTGTAGCTACTAAGCTTTCTTTATCAACAACATTACCTTTTTTACCTTCTGTTATCTCTATATCATCTCCATTTATAGAAATTTTAGGTTCTTCTGGTGCTTTACTATTTTCATCATATATTTTATTTACTAATTCATTTAACTTATTTTCATTAACTTTTATATCAAATTCATAATTTTTAGCTATACCTATAATTATCATTCCAAACTGTTGAAGTGTATTTCCATCTTTCCCATAAGACATAACTTCATTTTCTAATTTATCTTCATTATAAGTTTTTATTAAATCTTTAAATTCTAAATTATATGTATCATTTTTAGCTTTTATTTTTATTTTATTACTACCTATTTCATTTTTTATATTACTTACTTTTTCATTTAAATTGTCTTTATCTAGTTTTGATATGTTTACTTCATATAACTTTGTTCCTGGAAATACTAATGCTTTATACTTAGATGTAACGTTGCTTGCTATTATACTGCCTACTATAATTACCCCTACACATGCTGCAGATATTATTTTTGATTTTTTATCAAATTTAAATTTCATCTGCTTACAATCATTATTTTCTTTTACTTCCTCTTTTTTAGATTCTTCCTCTAATTCTTCTTTTATTTCTTCTGACCCTTCTTTATTAAACTTTTCATCTTCAGGTTTAACTTCTTCATTTTCATAGTTAATTGTAATATCTTCCGCGTCTACAACATCTTTTTCTTCATTTAATTTTTCAACTTCATCTTTATGACTATTATTTATATTGTTTTGATCTTTATCCATATTCATCCCCCTCTAAATCATTAGTTACTATCAACTAATTAATGTATATGACTATAAATGTGTTAGTATTTTTAATTTTATTAATTTGTATATATAATTTTTTTATGGTAATATATCAATAATATAATTACAATTAATAACTATTAGAAAAGGTGATAATATTGACAAAATTTAAATATGCATTTGACAATAAAAGATACCATACATGGAACTATTATCTTAGAAATACATTTGGAGAAAAAATTTTTAAAGTCTCTATAAATGCTGGATTCACATGTCCTAACATAGATGGAAAAGTAACTTATGGTGGATGTACTTACTGTAGTAAGGAAGGTTCCGGTGATTTTGCTGGAAATCCTAAGGATGATTTAATTAAACAGTTTTATGATATTAAAGAAATGATGCTAAAAAAATGGCCTAAAGCAAAATATATAGGTTATTTCCAAGCATTTACTAATACTTATGCTCCACTTGAAGTTTTAAAAGAAAAATATGAGACTATATTAGGTTTAGAAGATGTTATAGGTTTATCTATATCTACAAGACCTGATTGTCTTCCAGATGATGTAGTTGAATATTTAGGAGAGCTTAATGAAAGAACAAATCTTTGGGTTGAGCTTGGACTTCAAACTATCCATGATTCAACGTCTAAATTAATAAATAGAGGTCATGATTATCAAACATTCCTTGAAGGTGTTGAAAAGTTAAAAGCTAAAAATATTAAAGTAGTTGTTCATATTATAAATGGACTTCCAGGTGAAGATTATAATATGATGATGGAAACGGCTAAAGCAGTTGGTAAACTTGGCGTTGATGGTATAAAGATACATCTACTTCATGTTATTAAGGATACTCCTATGGAGAGAATGCTTAACAATGGTATGTTAAATTTAATGACTCAAGAAGAATATATTAAGTTAGTTTGTGACCAACTTGAGGTTTTGCCTGAGGAAATGATAGTCCATAGGCTTACTGGTGATGGAAAAAGAGAAGACCTTGTAGGTCCTTTATGGAGTTTAAAAAAATGGCATGTATTAAATGATATTGATGCTGAATTAAAAAGAAGAGGTACTTTCCAAGGATCAAATTATGCTGGAGAGTAAAAATACTCGCTATACGGGCTAAGTGTAAAATAAAATTAGCTTCCATGCAGCAAAGTTACGCTACAAATGGAAGCTAATTTTTATTTTACACTTTTCGCCTGGGTATATCATAATATATTTTTTAGCATACTTCTTTGGTAGGTTCAGATACACTATCTGTGTCTGTTGAGTCTGATCCTTTTATTGCTACTATAGCTGATGCTATCATAAATAATAGTCCTAATAGTTTTATTATTGAGAATGCTTCTTTTAATATAAACCAACCTATTAATTGAGCAAATATTAATTCTACTGAGGCTATTACTCCTGCTACTGATAGTTCTACTCCTTTTGATATGCCTATCATGTAAAATATGTATGCAAGTGCAGCTGGCATAAGCCCTAATGATAACATATTAAATAATATTGATGAGTTTGCCATTTTTATTATTACTTCACTTGGATTTGATATTTGTAACATAAATAATGCTCCAAATAAGAATGAGTATAATACTAATGTTATACTTTCATTTTCCTTTAATGCATTCTTATTTATTATCGGCATTAGTGCATATGCTATTGCTGATAGTATTCCTATTCCAACTCCTGTTAGATTTAAGCTACTTGTATCTAATTTTCCACCTGTTACTGCTAATATCGCTCCTATAAAACATAGTATTAATGATATTATTTTATGTTTGTTTATATTTTCTTTAAATACTACTTTTGAAAATATAGCTAAGAATAATGGTGATGTATAAAGTAGTATCGCTGCTACTGATACTCCTACACTTTGTATTGAACTTAAATAACATAAATTAAATAATGCCTGACATATAAGTCCTATTACTATTGAATATATTAATCCTTTTTTACTTATCTTTAATAATCGTGGTTTACTTATCATGCAGTATAAACTTAAGAATAAACATCCTAGTGTTAGTCTTCCAAATGCAACTTGACTAGGATTTAATCCACTTTCCATTAAGCTATTTGAAAATAAACCTATTGTTGACCATAGTATACCGGCTATGGCTATAAAGATATAACCGTTGTTTCTTTCTTTCATTGTCTTCTCCTTTAGATGTAAAATACTTCCTAATTATATCATAATATTTTTATTATAGTTAGAAATAAAATCTTAATTATATGTTCTAAATTTATACACGAAACTTAGTATACATAGTACTGAATTTACTAAAATTTTGATTATAATAAAATGATATTAGGGATTATATACTTATTTGGAATTTCTTACTCATTGAAACGTATATTACTTATTGTTATTATTTAATTAGTAGAAAGCTTTTCAAATTTATAATAAAATCTTTCATTAAAGTTAAATATATAGTTATATACGTTAATTAAGATAATGAGGTGATGCAATGTTTATAAATACTCATCTTTTAATAGGTAAGTCTTTAATTGAAAATATAGATGAAAATAAATCTTTTTTTATAAGCGATAAAAACTTTATTTATGGAAATATAAAACCAGACATATCATCTAAATATGTTTTACAAAAGCATTATATGGAAGAATCTCTTGATATGATATTAAAAAAAATAGACTACTTATGCACTTTAGACTTAGATTGTATAAGTAAATATTTTTCAATAAGTAAATTTAATCAAGAACTAGGTGTTATATGTCACTTTTTATGTGACTTTTTCTGTGTACCTCATAGTAGACGTTGGGAAATGTCTCATAGTATGAGTAAACATATTAACTATGAGAAAGAACTTGCTATGGTTGCTAAAGAAACTAATTTATTAAAGTTTAAGGGAGATAAAATTAAAACTAATACATTTAAAGAATTCTTTGATTCATTATATCTAGAATATCAAGGAATAACAGAATACGAAAATGATTTATTATTTTCAAATTATGTATGTAATAGTGTAATAAATTATATATTAGACTGTATATTAATTAATACAGCTAATTGTAATAAATTTATAAATTGTGTTTAGGTGTTGAATTAATTTTCAACACCATTTGTTTTTTCTATAACTTCAATTGCTTCTTTTACACTTTTCACAGTATAAGCTGAACTTTTTTTAACATCTTCTCTACTACTATCCATTGAAAAACTATATTTAAAACCTTTTAACATAGATATATCATTAGGAGAATCTCCTATTGTTGCTATTTCATCTAAATTTACATTTAAGATACTGCATACATGCTTTATTGCATTCCCTTTTGATATATGGCTTGGAGATATATTTAAGACATATTTCCCAGATAAATAAACATCTAATATTCCTTCAAATTCATTTTTGTAATATGTCTCCATTCTTCCTAATTCATCTTCATTTCTCGATAAAATCCCTATATTTCCTACTAAGTTGTCAAAGCTATCTTTTTTAAAAAAATCCGGATCATTTATACACTCCCTGTCAAACTCATCTAGTATATCCTCTCCTCCAGATATTACTATATTTCCGTCATGCATAAAGAATATATAAGCATCATCAGATTTAAATCTATTAACTACCTTTTTTACTAAATTATCATCTATTACTTCTTTTAAGATTTCGTTATGATTTTTGTCATATACAAAGGCACCATTTTGGCATATATAATATCCATTTAAATCTAACTTGCCTTTAATCATTTTAGAAGCTTGTTTAAAAGCTCTACCAGTTGCTATATTAAATACAACACCCTTTTTCTCTATTGCTTCTATAGCCTTTATATCATCATCACTTATTCCATGATGATACAGAGTTCCATCTAAGTCACAAAATATATGTTTTATCATAAATTGCCTCCAAAATTTAATTAAAGATTTATAATTTCTAATCTTAAATCATTTAATATTGTTTTTGTTGCTCTTAATCTTACTTGTTCTCTATTTCCGTTGAATAAATATCTTTTAACTATTGTCTTACCATTTATATAAATACCAAAATAAACTAGTCCTACTGGTTTTTCCTCACTTCCACCTTGTGGACCTGCTATCCCTGTAGTTGATATACCCATATTAGTATTATGTCTTTTAGCTACTCCTATAGCCATTTCTCTAGCGGTCTCATAACTAACTGCTCCAAATTTGTCTAAAGTCTCTTTATTTACTCCTAAACTCATTATTTTAGCTTCATTAGAATATGTAACGCACCCTTCCATAAAAACAGATGATATCCCTGGGTAATTTATAAGATTAGAAGAAACCATACCACCAGTACAAGATTCTGCAACGCTAATAGTTAAATTCTTGTCAACCAATAACTTAGCAACAGTATCTTCTAAAGTAACTTCACCTTGAGCATATATATACTTTCCTACTCTGTCATATATTTTATTTATAACAGGGTTCATTAAACTAATAGCTTCATCTTCATTTTTAGCCTTTGCAGTAATTCTTAATGTAGCTTCAGTTTCCTTTGCATAAGGAGCTACAGTTGGGTTTGACTGCGCCTTTATTATATCCATTATCTCATGTTCTAATAAAGATTCTCCAATACCATAAAATCTAAGTGTCTTAGAAACTAAAACTTCATCAGTTAAATCTTTTAAATAAGGTTTAACACTTTCATCAAACATAGGCTTCATTTCCTTTGGAGGTCCTGGAAGTACTATTATAGTTTTATTATCTTTCTTTAAAATAGCCCCAGGCGCTGTACCATTATTATTTTCAAGAATTATAGCTTCCTTAGGAAAATAAGCTTGTTTTTTATTATTCTCACTTGGAGTTTTACATAGCTTATTAAAATACTTCTCAATCTTATTCCATGATGGCTCATGAAGAACTAATTCTTGATTGAAAAATTTAGCAGCAGTTTCTTTGGTCAAATCATCTTTCGTTGGTCCAAGACCACCAGTTGTAATAACAATATCACTTCTATCTAAACTCTCTTTTAGACAGTCAAGTAATCTGTCTTCATTATCTCCAACAGTACCTTGATAATAAACATCAATTCCTAAATTAGCTAACTCACAAGCTAAGTACTGAGAATTCGTATTAACAATATCCCCCAAAAGAATCTCAGTACCAACAGTCAAAATCTCAGCTTTCATCTTAATCCACTCCTTCAAATATAATTTAAACCAAATATATATTTTTAATGTATTTTTCTTACTTTAACTATTATCTAAATCTCCACATAAAAACAAAAGGGCTTCTCTCGAATAAATTATTTTATACCTGGGTCAAGGTAGACAATATATATTTTCTAGTCATTTGCAACATCACTTAAATTGCATGACTAGAAAATATATATGTCTGCCCGACCCCTGAACAAAATTATTTTTCGAAAAAGCCCACATTTTTATTGGAGGCGACACCCAGATTCGAACTGAGGATCAAGGAGTTGCAGTCCACTGCCTTACCACTTGGCCATGTCGCCTTATTAATTACAATTAAATTATATATGTCTTTTTAAATACTTGCAACAATTTAAGTTATAAAATTTTATTTTTATAGTATATACCACTCTATATTTAAACTTAATAACTAGTGGTACTTTCGATATGACCTACATATTAATATAATTAGGTATAAATAAAATTAAGAAAACTAAGAAAAGTAAATTCTTTAGAATTAATATTCAAAGAAAATTTAAATATATTAGGAGTGGTTTTATGAAAGTAGCAGTTATAATGGGAGGTATCTCTTCAGAAAGAGAAGTCTCTTTAAATTCAGGTAATGAAGTTTTTAATGGTTTAGATAGAAATAAATATGACGTAGTTAAAATTATTATAGATAAAACAGAAGATATATTTACAAAGCTTACAAATGATATTGATTTTGCATTTATTGCACTTCATGGTAAATTTGGCGAAGATGGATGTATACAATCAATATTACACGCAAAAGGTATACCATATTCAGGATGTGGTCCTCTATCAAGTGGGATGTGTATGGATAAAAATATTACTAAAAAGATATTAAAAAATTCAAATATCCCAACTGCTAAATGGTTTGTTACTAATACATGTGAAAATATAGATTATGATAAAATAGAAAGTTTCAAGTATCCTGTATTTATAAAACCAAATAGTGGTGGTTCTAGCGTTGCAACATTTTGTGTACGTTCAAAGGAAGAGGTAAAGCCTGCTATAGAAAAAGTTTTAGAAGTTGATGAATACGCAATTATAGAAGAATACATTTCAGGTGGAGAATATACATCATTTGTACTTAATAATGAAGTTTACCCTACTATATCAATAAAAGCTAACTCTGAATTCTTTGATTATACTGCAAAATATAATGATAATGGTGCTTTAGAAGAAGTAGTTTATCTAGAAGAAAACTTACAAAATAAAATAAATGAAATTTCACAAATATGCTGGGATATTTTCTATTGCAAAGCCTATGTAAGAATTGATATGATTATACATGATGGAGTTCCTTATGTACTTGAGTTAAACACACTTCCTGGACTTACTAAAGCTAGCTTAATTCCTAAAAGTGCAGCTGCTAAAGGTCTTGGATTTAGTGATTTATTAGATAAAATAATAGAATACTCTTTAACTCCCAGTAAAGTCGCTTCATTAAATTATTAATAAAACTGAGGTGATAAATTGTTATTCTCTAATCTCAATATAGATGACAATGAGCCAATTTATATACAAATAAAAAATCATATAATAGATATGATTTTAAAAGGACTTATACCTGATAATAGTAAGCTCCCTTCTACAAGGGAGCTTAGTCAACTTCTTAAAGTTAGTAGAAACTCTATAGTTTTAGCTTATGAAGAACTAAAATCTGAAGGATATATATATTCAGTTTCTGGCAAAGGAACTTTTGTAAGTTCAAACGTCAATATACCTAAAGGTAATTGGTGTATAAATTGGGACTCGCTTGAAAATAGTTATTCTAAAACTGCAAATAAAATGGACATTATAAAAAATGAAATTCCCTGGAGGTCTGACTTAATATCTTTTAAAAGTATTTCTCCTGATGGTTCTATGTTTGATATAGATGAATTAAAGAAATCTTTTCTAAATAGAATTTCCCTTGAAGGAGATAAACTTCTTAATTATGGATACGCACAAGGTTATAAACCTTTAATAGATTATTTATTAAAATATATGAATAATAAAGGAGTCGATACTTCTAATAAAGATATACTCATAACAAATGGCTTTACAGAAGGATTAGAAATTATGCTATCTTCATTTACATCTCCTGGAGATTATATAATTTGTGAAAACCCAACTCATAATACTACACTTAAAATTATGAGAGCTTTAAATTTAAATCTTATTAATGTTGACATAAATAAAAATGGCTTAGATTTTGACATGCTAAAAAATAAAGTTTCTAAATATAAAGATAAAATTAAATTTGCTTATATAACGCCTTCTTATCATAACCCTACTGGAACTGTTATGTCACCTGAAAGTAGGTATAAATTTTATAATTTAATGAAAGATAATAATATTGCTATTATTGAAGATGGATTTAATGAGGAACTTCTATACTCTAGTTCTCATATATTCCCTATTGCATCTCTTGATAATTTTAGTAATGGAGTTGTTTATATAGGCAGTTTTTCAAAAATTTTATTCCCTGGGCTTAGAATAGGATGGATACTTGCTGATAAAAACATTATTTCAAAACTTGAAAGTGTAAAAAGATGTAAAACTATTCATGTTTCTTTTTTAGATCAAGGTATCCTTTATGATTATTTGCATAATGGCGGTTTTGAAAAATACATAAAAAAAGTCCGTAAGTTTTATGGTGATAAATTTAATTTTGCTTATGAGTGTGCCTTAAAACATATTCCACATGATTATATTCTTGGTGATGGTGGTCTTCATATTTTTGTTAAACTTAAAAATATTAAATCTAGAGATTTATTAAATAAATGTTATGAAAAAGGTGTTATTTTTATGCCTGGGGATATATTCTCTATTAATGATAATGGTGATAATACTTTAAGACTAGGATTTTCTAGATTATCTTTAGATGATATAGAAAAAGGAATAAAAATAATTGGTGAGTGTATAAAAAATATGGAAAATGATTCTAAATCCTAAAAGTTCACTTTGAACTTTTAGGATTTTTTATATCTTTACCTAATTAGGTCTTTTATCTATTTATATATCATAGAGTTTAAATATAATTAAGCTAAACTTTTTAATGGAGGTATACCATGTCATCACTACTAAACACACATGAAGTTGTGTCTAAAATCTTACAAAGCTATAATGTTTATTATGATATCGAAAAATGTACTAATACACATATACCACTTGTAGCTAAGTGTGAATTTCATGTACATAATCAAAAATATGTATTAGTAAAAAAAGCTACCTTATGGGAAGCTGACTCAAATGAATATGTTTATATTTTTGAAGTTGATAATTTAACAAAAGAACTTTTTATAAAGTGTAAGAATTATGCTTATGAAAATGGTATGAGTTTAATTAATCCCAAACCAGGTCATATGTATTCATATATTACGACTTTATTTGTATGCAATTCTTGCGAAGAAGGTGTAGATAAACTTATAAAAAAATGTAAAATATTTAAAAATTTTAAGTTCTCTTTTAATGGTTGGATGGATTTTCGTACTTGTTGCTTAAATATTAGTGATAGTAAAATTTATGGAAATAAGTCTGGAAAAGATACTACTAAGTTTTTTAAAAATTTACTGTCTAAAAATATTTAAGTTGTGTAGTTTACTATTCAATATATTTTTTAAATTATATTTTCAGAATTTTTCTACATTTAGATAGTTATTAAATTTATATAAATAACTATAATTTTTTGTAAAAGGGGGAAAATTTTTGAACGCTTTATTTATTTTATTTTTAGGAATTATAGTTTTATTCGTTGGCTATGTTACTTATGGTAGATGGCTAGCTAAACAGTGGGGAATTGATGAAAAACGTACAACTCCATCTCATGAATTAGAAGATGGCATAGACTACGTTCCTGCAAAAACACCAGTTTTACTTGGTCATCACTTTTCATCTATAGCTGGTGCAGGGCCAATTAATGGACCTATTCAAGCTGCTGTGTTTGGTTGGGTTCCTGTAGTACTTTGGGTTTTAATTGGTGGAATATTCTTTGGTGCTACTCATGATTTTGGTGCTTTATTTGCATCTATTCGTCATAAAGGTCAATCCATTGGTGAAGTTATAGGCCAAAATATAGGTCCTAGGGCTAAAAAACTATTTCTTACATTCTCCTATTTAACACTAATATTAGTTGTTGCTGCATTTGCATCTATAGTTGCAGATACTTTTAAGGCTACATTTACTCAATCTGGTGCTGTTGATTATGTTGCAAGCTCAGCTAATGCTTCTACTGCTATGATATCTCTTTTGTTTATATTATTAGCAATTGCTTTTGGATTTTTAGTTTATAGAAGAAATGCTTCTTTAGGAGTTTCAACTGTTATAGGCATTGTAGCTATAATTATATGTATAGCTTTAGGTCTTAATTTCCATCCTATTTACTTAAGTTCAAATACTTGGATGATTATAGTTGGTATATATATATTAATTGCATCTGTAACTCCAGTTTGGATTTTACTTCAACCCCGTGATTATTTAAGCTCATTTTTATTATACGGTATGATAGCCATTGCTATAGTTGGGATTATAGGATGCCATCCAACATTAGATATACCTGCATTTACTGGTTTTACTGATACTATAGCTCCTACTGGAACTTCTCTTGGGTACTTATTCCCTGCTTTATTTATTACAATTGCTTGTGGTGCTATATCCGGATTTCATTCTTTAGTTGCTTCTGGTACTACTGCAAAACAATTAGATAAAGAAGCAGACGCTCGTCCTATAGCTTATGGTTCTATGTTAATAGAATGTGCTCTAGCATTAATTTCTGTATGCGCAGTAGGATATATATGGAAAGATTATTCAACTGGAACAACAGTTACTCCTACAGTAGTATTCGCATCTGGCATAGCATCTATGTTAAGTAAAATCCCTGGCCTTTCTAATGTTTATAACATAGCATACTCTTTATTAGTTTTAACAGTTTCAGTTTTCTGCCTAACTTCATTAGATACTGCAACTCGTCTTGCTCGTTATATGTTCCAAGAATTTTGGCTTGCCCCTGGTGAAACTAGAGATGATGTTTCAGGATTTAAAAAGGCTATAACAAATCCATATGTAGCAACACTTATTACTGTTGTATTAGGTATAAGTCTTGGTCTTACTGGATATGCAAATATATGGGCTTTATTTGGAGCTGCAAATCAACTATTAGCTGCACTTGGTTTGCTTGCTATAGCTACATGGCTTGGTAATATCGGTAGAAACAATAAGATGTTCTTTATACCAATGGTATTTATGCTTGTAGTAACTGTTACTTCTTTAGTGCTTACTATTAAATCTAATGTTCTAGCTATTATGTCTGGCGGTACTGGACTTGGCTGGTGTTATATACGTACTATCCTAGCTTTACTTTTAGTAATTCTTGCTATTATTCTTATGATAGAAGGATTCAATACTATAAAAAAACAATTTAAATCTAAGACTAAACAAGCTTAATTATTAATAAATATATACTAAATTAATAAAAAAATCCAATAGGTTAACTATTGGATTTTTTTATTTATAATTATTTATCATAACTTTCTTCTAAATGTTCTTTTGTTATAGTTTGTATATTTGCCATTCTTTTAATTTTAGATAATGGCATTGTAACTAAAACTATACTACTAAGCAATCCTTCTAATCCTGTACCTGATAAATTGTAAACTATTGAATAAGCAACTGGATTCCATCCTTCCCATGCATAATCTGCAAAATAAATACATCCTGAAAGTATGTGAGAAAGTTGCTTTAAAAGCACGGCTAATATGCATCCTATAAATATATTTCTCTTTTTATTACAATCAAATAGTCCACTAAGTCCAAGTAACATAGTTGGTAATATATAGTCTAGTAAAAATTGAGCTGGATGAATTATATATGCCGAACCTATTAAACCTAGTATTCCTGTAATTAACCCACAAGTCATACCAGTAATAGGCCCATAAAGTAAACCAATCATTAAAATTGGCACTGATGATAATAATTCAATACCTCCTCCTTGTGGATATTGGATTAGTTTTATTTTAGATAAAATAAAGCTACATGCAGCAAATAAAGATACAACTATCATTGTTTTTGTATCTAGCTTAATTTTCTTTATGTTTAATAAATAATAAGCTATAGGTATTAAACATATAATTAACATTATTGTGTTTACCATTCCCTTACCTCCTCAATAAATAAATAAATGAATTATAAATAAAAAAGCTATACCTGATTAGGTATAGCTTCAAAATTCAAAATTATTATAACTCTCTAATTAATTTACTAGATTATTATATTAATATCTACTCTTGCTTTCCTACGCTGGTACTAACCAGATCAGGTAATAAGGGTCGGTATAAACCTCTCAGCCAATGGCACCCCTAGCATTAATTATTTACTTATAATTTAATTGTAATATATTTTTTTATATTGTCAATTATTAATTATATAATTTAGACATATTAAATGAATATATAAAATAGATTTATATTACAAAATTATCATAGAATATTTTCAAACGTGTAAGTTAAAAATATGCTTAGACTATTATTGAAAGGAATATTTTTAACATGGAAAAATTAAATTTTGAAAAAGAAAATCAACTTGGTTTAGTAAAAGATAATGAAGAATTTAAACAAAGCTTACAAGGACAATTTAATGGTGAAACTGCTGAGGTTGGTTTATACTTAGCTATGGCAAGAGTTGCACAAAGACAAGGTTACGCAGAAATAGCTGAGGTACTTAAAGTCATAGCTTGGGAAGAAGCTGAACATGCTGCTCAATATGCTGAACTTCTTGGTAAAGTTTCAGATTGTACTAAAACTAATATATCAAACATGATTAAAGGTGAAGTTGGTTCTAATAAATATAAATCAGAGCTTGCTCAAAAAGCTAAGAATTCAGATCTTGAAGAACTATATACATTTATAGATCATGCTGCTAGAGATGAAGCTAGACATGCTAGTATGTTAAAAGGTATGTTAGATAGATTATAAAACTTATAAAAAATTTATAAGTTTTATATATATGAAAAGGCATTTCTATATAAATAGAAATGCCTTTTTTATACTAATAAATTTATTGCATCAACATATACGTGCATCCATCCAAAGACTGAACTAAAGTTAAATTCGGTACATCTCCTAAAACATACAATGAGTAAACCTTTCTATCTTTTAAATTTACATTGCTACTTAAAACTATATTATCAGTATTAGCTACCTTAACTTCTATCCTATATTCCCCATAATTAACATCTATATAATCTGTAGCTTCTCTAAATTCCACGTCACTAAACATTTCATTTCCATTTACATATATATCAACTTCTGGTGCATTTGGTGATAAATGTATAGCCCTTACTCTTGATTTTCCATCTTGAAGGTTTCTTGGATTTGATTCTATATATGGAACTAATGTTAGATTATTTAAGTTACCTGTTGATGCTACAGTTATCATACTGCCACCCGGTACATCTACATTTTGACTAATTACTGGATTTTCTTCTGTTCCCGCAATATAAACATTGATAGTATAACTTCCTTGTGGTACTGGTATATATGATGAGAATTGTTCAAATGTTAAATTGCTAAATAATATCATATCTCCTGCATATACATCTACAGCTGGTGCATTTGGTGCCGCATGTAATACTCTTATATATGATGTATTCATGTCTAATCTTATTTTCATGATGTTACTTCCTATATATCTTTATATATATTATGATTGCAACATCTATTTGTGATAATTTGCATATAATGCACTTAATTTATTAGTTATTTATATATTTTTCAAAAACATATCCAAAGTCTTTGTTATTATAAGTATCCTTAACATTTTGCATCCAATTAAAATTAAATCTTGTTACTTCTTCAATCATTGTAGCTATATTTCCATCTATATGAGCTCTTTTTATAGATTCATTAGCCATGTTTAAACTATTCATACCATATTCATATGATTGATTATTTCTATTTTGAACTGTTCCAATTTCAAATAAAGCTTTATACAAATCTTTTAATTGCTCTATTTGTTTTTTATCTACATCTATACTAAAGTGTTCACTTCCAAAACTAAATTTTATTTCAACATCTAAGTCTACTGTTCCAGCTGTTTCTAAAGTTACTGAGTGCACATTTTCACTTCTAAACTCATGTCTTTTTACTACTCTTTTTTTGCTTACTGCAGATGCTCCATCTACATGAATTAGTCCTCTATTTGTAAATACATACTCATCTGACTTTGATTTTATAACGAAGTATATCTTTTCTCCATCTTCGTTCATTATATAATCATCACCATCAACTTTGTTAAAATCCTTTGGATCTATTATCTTACCTATATCAGATAAGCCTAATGTATCTGCTGCCATTTTTCCAAATATATTCCCTGCCATAACATCCTCCTAATTCATTTTTATTTATTAATTATTATAACAAATATATATAAAAAATAAAATTGCTGAAAATTTATATTCCAGCAATTTTATTCTTAAATATTTACTTTAATTCATCTATTAAGTAGTTCATTAAGAAAGTAAATGATTCTACATCTATATCACTTGCATTTACATCATTATAAATTACTTTTGCATCTACCAAAGCATCTTGTAAATTTTTCCACCTAATAGAATTATAATTAACATTTTCTATAGACTCTGCTTTTTCTATAGCTTTATTAAGAGCTATTTTATTTTCTCTAGCAACTAAGTTTTTAGATGATTCTAATATTCTATTGCACATAGAATCTATTTCTTCTTGTGTAGATTGATTTTCTTCTATCATATTTCTAGCTTCATTAATTAAATTCTTATGACTTTCCATTACATCTTTATAATAATTTAACTCATTATATTCATTATTATTTTCTATAGCATCTATAAGATCATTCCAATTTATTAATGAAACTAAATTATCATAAGCTTCTTTTAAAGTGTTATATAATTCATCTATCTCTACTTGATTATAACCATCATTTAATGAATTTTCTACTACAGCTAATGTATCTTTTACTACCTTATAACTTTCTATTGTATAATTAGCCTCATTTATACTATTTACATTTTCAATTAATTCATCAAGGTTTACTCTATTTACTTCTACACTTTCTGAATTTGCAAAATGAAGCTTCGCATCTGCAAAGTTAGCATGGTCTGATCCATTCCCATTTTTTCCATCAGTTACTACAAGTTTTAATTCTTTAGCATCCTTAAGATTTATTTCAACATATTTTTGAGCATCTCTTGAGCTCATTAATCCACTATCGTATACTTTTTCATTATCTAAGTAAATTTCAAATGTTACTGAACCAACACTTCCATACATTGTTCTATCTACTCCAACAAAGCTAGTGAAATATCCATAATCATCATTAGTTAAATCATATTTTATAGTAGATGTAGAATGAGTACCAATTCCTTTTTCATAAGAAACCTCTCTTCCACTTTCATCAGTAAGCCTTAAGGCATTTCCACTTACTGCCTTATCTTTTTTAATTGTATTCCAACCTATTTGAGCTGATGTCCAGTCTATATCACTTATATATGTAGTATCATTCATATCTACTACTTTTATATATCTAGTTTTTATAGTTGTATTTCCATCTGAATCTGTAACTGTGAAAGTTTGTTCGTATTTACCAGCTTTATTGAAGTTAACATTATCTTCTACTACTACTTTATTAGTTAAGTCTCCATCTTCTGCATCAGTTGCACTGTATTCACTATCTAAGCTTACTTCTACACCAAGCTTTGTAGTTATCCCCTCACTAGCTATATCTATCGTAGGTTTAGAATTTGTTATTAAGAATTTTGCATCTGCAAAGTTAGCGTGGTCTGATGTATTTCCATTACCACCATTATTAGCTACTAACTTTAACTCACTAACTCCATCTAATTTTATTCTAGCTAGTTTAGCATTATCGCTCCATTTCATTAAACCACTATCGAATACTTTTTCTCCATCAGCAAATATTTGGAATATTACACTTGAGTTATTTTGTTGTGATATATTTCTATCAATACCTACAAGTGTTTCAAAGTATTCATATCCTTTACCTTCTACATTATAAATTATTGTAGAATTAGCATGTGTTCCTATTCCTTTTTCAAATTCTTTAGTTTGTCCATCAATACCAACTTTTATAGTTCCATTAGAACTTGATTTATCTTTTCTTACACTTTGCCAATCAGTTGTTGCAGATTGCCAATCTGTATTACTAGCATAAACTACATCACTATACACTACTATGTTTTTACTAACAGTCGTAGTATTATTATCACTATCCGTTACTGTATATTCAATAATGTATCTTCCAGTTTTATTAGTTGTAAAGCCATTAGAATTAATATTTATAGCTTTTGTTAACTCTCCATCTTCAATATCACTAGCAGTTACACCTTCTGTTAAATCATACTCTTGTCCTAATTTTACAATATCAGAAGTCTTAGATATATCTATACTTGGTTTCATATTGTTATTACTTAATTTTGGATTAATTATTACACCATAGTCTGATGTATTTCCATTTCCACCATTATTAACTTGTATTTCTAATTTACTAATACCACTTACTGGTACACTTATATAAACCATATTATCACTATACTTTAAGACTCTTGTAGTTGCTACTGTTTGTTCATCTGCTACAACTTTAAATGTTATACTTGAATTATCTTGTGCTGCTATTGTTCCGTCAACACCTACAAGTGCTTCAAATGTATCATAATTTTTTCCTTCTAAATTATAAACAACCTTACCATTTGCATGTATTCCTATCCCTTTATCAAATGCTTTTATTTCTCCATTTACTCTACCTTTTAGATTGCTATTTCTTCTTGGTGTTCCATGCTGAGTTTCTACACTTTCCCAATCACTATCAGATAAATAATCAAATGAGCTTACTACTTCTATATCAACAGTTTTAGAAAGTTCTACTTCATTATCTACTAAAGTATACTTAACTTGATAATTACCTTTTTTACTTGTATTAACATTACTTTCTATTATTATATTAGAGCTTATATCCTCACCCTTATAATTTAATGCCTTTGCAAAATCTTCTGCATTAAATTGGCTATTTAAGCTAACCATCATATTATCTTGTTGTACACTTAATATTGGTGAAAATGCTTTTACACTTACACCTTTTGCTGTTGATAAATCTTTTGCATATGCAACTACTTCATATATTGTATTTTCATTTACATCAACACTTTTAACTACAAAGTTATTACCTCTTGTAAATCCTATAACTTCATTGTCTTTTAAAATTTCATATCCTAGTAAATCATCACTATTTTCACTATCTATAGTAAATGATAAAGTATTAGTTGCATTTTCTTCATTTAATTTAGAACTTACTTCTATTTTTAAATTTTCATCGAATCCATTTCCTTTATAGTCATAAGCACCGCCATGTAAATACTCTATCTTTTTATCAAGTTTTGGTAAATTGGCTACAACTTCTCTCATTTGATCTGTAACTGTTATATAATTCCAACCCTCAAAGAAATCAAGTAAATTTACATTTAATGCTAATGAATATGCCACAGCTAATCTTTGTTGGTCTGAACCTTTTACCGAAGATATTTGTGAAGTATTATGTCTTACATATGTAGACATTTTTGCATAAGCATCATATCCATAAGCTATATTTATTTGAGATAATACAGCTAGTCTTTCAAAATAATGCATAGCAAACTCTTGTCCATTAAATCTCTTCATAATTTCATTCCAGTTATCTCTATCTCCACCTAAACCTTTAATCCTTCTAAATTCTTGTGCATAAAGGTTATTAGTTACTTCTCCATCGACAACATATTTTGTATTGAATATATGTCCAAACTCATGAGTATAACACCAGTTGTCATTATCTCTATGAGTTATAGGTAATACTATTTGCTTAAAGAATCCACCGTTTCTTTCTATATTACTTGAACCTAGATAACCAGTGTATCCATGGTCTGCAAATCCTAATGGTACATTTTGGAATACCCTAGCTATAAATTTATTAGGGAAGTAACTATCTTTTTCTTCTTTTGCATCTTTTTCAAAGCCTTGGAATGTTTGGAACATATCATACATTTCTTCCCATTCATTCATAGTATCTTCTACTGTTAAATTAGTTTTTTCCATTGTTTTTAGAGCTTCTACAGCACCTGCTGCACTAGTTGTTATTATACAGTTTTCAGATACTAACTCTACTATATTAAATACTTTACCTTCTGGGTTTCCATTTGTAAATGCATTATCATTATATTCAACCTTTTGTGCGTATTCTTTTACTTCATTTGCAAATTCATTTGCATCTGTTTTTCCATGAATGTATGTAGGGAACTTATTTCCACCTTCAATTCTTAACTTTGGAGCAAAAGCTTGGTCTTTTGGTAATGCATCGTTTACTATATATACTGCACTAGGATTTATTCCAGATGGTGCTTTTATTACATTTTTACCTGGTTGTAGATTTGCCCATCTTCTCCAGTCTCCTTGACCTTTACCAGATTGACCAAAGCATATTCTAGGCATTACTCCATTTTCATCAGCTTCAACATAAACTGTAATTTCTTCACCTTGTGTTACATATAGTCCTGTTGATTGGAATGAAGAGTATGCGGCACCATTAATACTTCTTATGCCAATTTCTTGAGTATATTTTCCTCTTTGTTCTGCTGTTATAATAGTCACATTTTCAAATTTATCTGGATTATTTACTAAATCTTTAGCTAATTCTATATCATTTGAATATAATTCTTTTAGTGGATGCGTTGATAACTCTTCTTCTAATTTGTTTATAGCTTCAACTGAATTAAACTCTTCACTTAGCTGATTATATAAACCATTTGTAAATAATTTTTCCATTTTTTCTGATATTTCATCTTGCTTGTATAAACTAATTTCTGCTGCACAAGCCCAATTTTCATATCCTTTTTTTAATACAAATTTAACTCTTTTAAACTCAGTTGGATTAAATCTTATTTCTACTGAATCTTGAGTAACACTAGATGATCCTGCAGACACTTTTTCAAAATTATCTCCTTTAGTAGTTCTAGAAGCATAAACTTCAAACTCTTGTGCAAATCCTCTATTTGAACCTCTAGGGGCTGTATAAACTATTCTATTTAATGTTGTAAGTTCATCTAACTCCATTACAACTTCATTCGTAAATGTATCTGTGTTTTGTTTTCCTGAATGCCACTTAGTATTAAAATCTCCATCAATAGCTTTTGATATTACTTCACTTGCATAATGACCGCCATTAGCAGTTATTGATTTTATTTTGGTTATATCTAATTTGTAAACCTCATCATAACCTGAAAGTAATTTGCTATTTATATCTAAAAATTTAGATACTTTTGCATCAGTGTATTGAACATTGCTATTATCAACAAGTAATCTAGCATTGCTTAAATCTTCTTTATAATCTTCATAGAATGGATGTGACTTAGCTTCTTCCTCTAATGCATTTATTTTATCTACTGTATTAAATTCTTCACTAACTTTACTCATACTATTATCTGTAAAAAGTCTTCCCATTTTATCCTTAAGTTTATCTTCTTTATATAAAGCAAATTCAGATGCTAATGCCCAGTTTTCATAACATTGTTTATATACAAATTTAACTCTTCTTGCCTCAGTTGGATTAAACTTTATTTCTAAAGAATCTTTTGTTATACTACTACTTCCTGAAGTTACTTTTTCAAATGTATCTCCCTCAGTTGTTTTTGAAGTATATATATCAAATGAATTAGCAAATCCTCTGCTGTTTAAACTTGTATATACTACCCTATCTAAAGTTTCAAGTTTATCTAAGCTTATAATAACTTCATTTATAAAGCTTGAGCTGTTTTGTTTTCCTGAGTGCCAAGAAGTATTTATATCTCCATCAATTGCTTTTTCTATATTACTACTTCCATAATGGCTACCATTAGTACTTATAGAAGAAGGATTTATTTTAAATAATTTATTGTATTCTAATAAAGCTTCATCGTTAAACGATTTAAATTTGTTTATTACGGCATCTTTATATTCTACATTATTTCCTTCTAGTATTAATCTTGCATTATTTATATATGTTTTAAATTCTTCATAAAGCGGATGATTTTTGACTTTATTTTCAAAATCAGATAATTTATCTAATGTATTAAATTCTTCACTTATTTCATTCATATTTTCATTTGTAAATATAGAGTTTAACTTATCAATTGATTTATCTTCTCTATAGAAATAAAACTCTGATGCACTTGCCCATCCTTGATTTGCTTCTTTGAATACAAACTTAACTTTCTTAGCTGTTATAGTATCAAACTTAAATTCCATCATATTGCCAGTTGATGAATGTGCTCCTGTAGAAACTAATTCAAAATCTGAATCTTCTCCTGTTGTTGAAGCATATATTTCAAATTGAGTTGGGAATCCTTTCCCTTTCGCTCCATCTTGTCTTGTTGCATAAGCAATTCTATCAATTGATTCTATTTCATTAAATTCTACAACAACTTCATTTTGGAAAGTTGAGCTGTTTGACTTTCCTGTTTCCCAGTGAGTTGAAAGATTTCCATCTATAGCTTTATCTATAGAACTTGATCCATATTGACCACCATTGTTAGATATTGATTTGATTTCTTCTCTTAGAATTTTAAACTCTGAATTGTAACCCTCAAAATTAGTGTATTCACTTAAATTAAAGGCCGATATTTTTGCTTCACTTACTACTTTTTCTTCTACTGCTTGAACTTTTTCTTTTACCACTTCATTAGCATATACATTTAATGCTGGAGAGGCATTGCTTACTACAATTGATGCTACTAGTATTGCTGATATTTTTTTCTTCATAATATTTCCCTCGACTATTATTCTAGTTTTATATTTCTTGTAACTAAGGGTTGTACTACCAAGCCTAAAAATTTAATTCTATTATTATTTTTAATAAAAAAACTACCCTCAAAAAGGATAGTTGCCATCAAAAATAAACATCATAAAATTATCTTTTACCATAAGTGAGCATAAGATTTTTATACGAACAAAGAATTTGTATTCTTCGGCAACTGGCTGGCATAGTTAATAATTAACCTTAGCCCCTTTAGCTTTGCGTCTCTAGATTTCTCTAGATTTGCCTATGAAATTTTAATTTATTCTACCATATTTTTACAGTAATCACAATGTTATTTTTATAATCTATATATTTTAATTATATTAATCTCATTTTAAATAAATATGTATATACACTAAAAAAGGTCTATCTACTTGATAGACTTTAGTTATATTTTAAATTTAATTAAAGTTATATATATTTTTTAGTCACTTTATATCTTTCTTCTTATGTTACTCATTATAAATTTACCTCCAGGTAAAGTAGGTATTTTTCTATACTATAACTTAAATCCTGATCTAAAACGTCATACTCAATACTATTAACAAGAAAATCTAAACTAGCTTTCATTATTTCAATAGTAATTCCTTCACCTGGACATCTATGCCCTTTTGATGGGTCACTTCCACATTGAGGTATAAAGTTAAATAAATTTTCCTTTCGATCTCTAAAACGCTCAGGATAAAATTTATAAGGTTCATTCCATACCCTAGAATCATGATTAATACCATAAACATCTAGTAATACAAACATTCTTTCTATAAAATAATTTTGGATTATAAAAAAGTTTTGCTGCCTCTTCTCCTGTAATACAAATTACTTTTTGACCAAGTAAATGAGTCTCAAATATGTCAGAATGATATTGTTCAATCCTATTTTTAATAAACAAGTATCCTTCTTGCAATAGGTCAATAGTATTATCTAAACTTTTATCATGTGGAACTTGTTTCTTATCTGTCATGAATTTATATTCTCCTTTTCATATAAATTAGAAATATATTTAATTTAAAAGTGGTTTTTTCTTGTGAATATATACTACTTTAATTATTATCTATGATTTTCTATTTTTAATAGTTAGTTTTTAAATAAAAAAGACTATATATAGATTTATAAAAAATAAATCTATATATAGTCTTTAGCGTAATAAAGCTTTAATATTAATTATATTTATTTTAGCATTTTATCCATGTATTTATTACATAGTTCATCTGCTTTATTGTTTACTATGCAGCTGGAGTGACCTTTTACCTTTATAAATTTTATATCTTTAAATTGATTTTTTAAATTATCTAGTTCAATCCATAATTCTTTATTTTTAACAGGTTCTTTATTTGATGATATCCAATTATTTCTTTTCCATCCATAAATCCAAGATGTTATTCCATTTAATACATAGGAACTATCTACATATACCTCTACTGGTATATTCTTTTTCTTTACTGCTTTTAAACTTTCTATACATCCCATTAGTTCCATTATATTATTTGTAGTTTCTTTACTTCCTCCACTTATTTCTTTTGTATGTTCTCCATATATTAGGTACGCTCCTCATGCACCTATGTTTGATTTTTTACCATTGCCTCGGCATCCGCCATCTGTGTATATTTGTATTTTTTTCATTTTATAATTATACCTTACTATTTGTTAGTAATTTTTTATTAATTCTAGATATTAATTATATCAAAGGTTGTTAAATTCATCAATTAAGATGCTTTTATTAAAAGTTTCTTTTTTTATTTATTATTAAATTAATATAAATATTTTTATTTTATATGTATAATATTTGTATTTATGTTAATGATTTAAATATAACAATATCTTTTGTATTTTTTATAATTCTCCACTAAAAAAGACAGGAATCGGAACCTGTCTTTTTTAATTTAATATTTCTTCCTTTTTCAAATCTTGTTCTTTATAATACTTCTGTAAATCTTCGTAACTTTTTAATACACGATTTTCTAAATCCTCTTCATATATATCTTTATATAAAAACTTTTCTACACTTATATAGCTATCATCTGAACTTAATTCTCCATTTTCATTTCTCGGCTTTTGTAAAGTAAAATCAATAGAATAAAATGATACACTTTGCTTATCAAGCATAGATTTTATATCAAGTAAAATTTCACTAGCTTTTTTAAAACTAACATCTTCATCTTGAATATAAAGAACAATATGACCTGCCTTTTTACCTAATTCATATAAATTATAATCCTTATCTAACTCTAACTTATTTCTATCTAACATATCTTCACTCAATTCACCAAAATAAATATCACTTTTATATGTAAATTCCTTACTTTCAATAACATTATTTACTTTATCATTATAAATTTTATCTATTCTTGTTAAAGTATTAAACTTACCAAGTACATCACTTTCATAAGTATCCCCTATTATTTTTCCAAGAGGTGATATGGTAAGTGAAAAATGTGTATCTTTACTTATAGGAGACTTTACTTGAACATAATAATCACCTGTTTTAAAACTATAAGAAGCATTTGATAAATTTAATTTCATATTTTGATAATTTTTAGCTATATATTCTTTGGACACATTATTTGCTACTGTCTTAGATATAGGATTTCCTAATAAACCATTTGCAAAGTACAGTATAACTATTATTAATAAAAAAGCTAATCCCCCTGATAAAATTTTTATAGATTTTTTCATTATTTTTTCTCCTTTTTTAACGCAATATAAAGTAAAAATCCAATTAAAATCCCAATAGCACAAAGTCCGGTATATATTATAGCCCACAATATAGGAGCTGTTATATATGATAACAATTGAGATTTATCAAATATGCCACCTATTATATATTTAATTAAATTATATACATATGTAAAAGCAAACATGGTTACTAAGGTAATGTATGATTTTTTTCTAAGAGCAAAGTATGATAAAGCTCCTATGGTAGGCATAATTAGTATATTGTAAAACATATTTTCACTTTCAGTAATTGCTATACCTATAAATGAGCCTAGTATAACTAATATAACTGATACCAGTATAAGTTGTTTTTTTATTTTAGATATAATTTTTTTATCATCTATATTATGATTTTTGGTATTAGTTTCATTAAATAAACTTCTACACTGACTACATTTATCTATATGCTTAATTACTGCATTTTGACTATCTTCACTAGCTACTTTATCCTTCACTAATGGAATTAGATCCATACAAATATCGCATGATATTTTATTCATATACTACTCCTTCCTTCATCAAAGTATCTTTAATTTTCTTTTTAGTTCTATAATCTATTACTCTTGCAGAGCCTTCAGATATATTGTACTTTTTTCCTATTTCAAAATATGAGTATCCCTCAATTCTCATAAAAATAATATCTTTTGTTCTAGATGATTCATTATCAAGTAATGTATTTATTTTACTTGCAAGTTCCTTTTTTATTAAAGAACCATCTAAATCATTTTCACTTAAAAGGTAGTTATAAGCTAAGTCATCTATAGAAATAGTTGGCTTTTGTTTGCGTAAATACTCGTACCATTTATTTCTTGCAATTGAAAAAAGCCATGTTTTAATACTACATTCTCCTTTAAATTTATATAATGACTTTAATGCACCTAGAAAAGTTTCAGACACTAAATCTTCTGAAAGTGAGGTATCATATGTTAAGGTTACAAGATATTTAAATACATCTTGCTTATATTCTTCGTATATTTTTTTTAGTAACATAAATCTCCTTTCATGATATTAGTGATAAAAAAACTCATTTCGTTACACTTTTTATAAATAAATTTATTATTTTTATTTTATATACACATTTAAATTCTAAGCTATCTATCATTATCATAAAAGACATTATTGTTAAATCTTGATTAAAATTAAAAATAGCCCTTATTTATTAGGGCTATTTTTTGTTAATATAATTCTATCTACTTTACTTATATATCATCTCTTTTAGAAAATCTATATAAATTTCTTTATACAGTTGATTTTCTTCAAAAGGTATTAAGTTTATTAAATTTTTCTTCAAAATATCTTTTATGCTTTCTGAAACTTTTCTCATAATAATTCTCCTATCCAACACCATATTTATTAAATAATTTATTTACTTCAATATATCATTCTCAATAAAATATTTATAATAAATTTATTAGTTCTATGGTATAATTCTCACATAAAAGGAGTTGGTAATAGTGATTAGTAAAAATAAATCTATAAATAAAAAGCAACTTGAATATATGGCATTTATAAATAGAGAAAATGAATATAGACATCATACCTATGATGAGGAGATGCTTCAATATGAATATCTAAAAGAAGGCAAAATAAAGGCTATTGAAGAAAGTATAAAAATGTTCTCATCTTCAACAGTAGGTGTACTTTCAGATAATCCTATTAATAATATAAAATATTTATTTGTTGCATCTATTACATTAGCAACTCGTTTTGCAATAGAAGGTGGAATGGAACCAGAAACAGCTTATAATGCTAGCGATTTATTTATACAAAAAATAGATAAATGTAAAAGTACTAATGAGGTAAAAGATATACATACAGAAATGTTTACTTTTTTTACTAAACATATGAATGAGTTACAAAAGAAAAATATTTACTCTAAACCAATTGTTCTATGCATGGATTATGTTTATTATCACTTAAATGAAGTTATCAATGTTACTAAACTTGCAGAGTATGTTGATTTAAATCCTAGCTACCTTTCTACTCTTTTTAAAAAAGAAGTTGGAATTACTATTACTAATTACATAATAAAAAAACGCATTGAAGCAGCTAAAAATATGTTGAAATTCTCGGATTATTCCTATTCAGATATTAGCTCATATCTTTCTTTTAGCTCTCAAAGTTACTTTATTCGCGTATTTAAAAATGAAACAGGTCTTACGCCTAAAGAATATCGCCATAAATATTATAGAATAAGTTTTGATTAAATTTTTTGTCATTTATTTACTGAGTTTAATCAAAATGAAAGATATTTTATATTTTTATACTATAATTAAATATTTAGGAGAACTTAAATGAAAAATAAAAAACAACTTAATTTAACTATGATTTTGTCTGCAATATATTTTTGTATATTAATATGGATTATTTTATTTAAAATGAATTTATCATTTAGTGAGATTGATAACAATAGAAGTATTAATATAATTCCTTTTTCTGGCTCAGTTATTGTTAACGGAAAAATATATATCAGTGAAATTATTAATAATATACTGGTATTCGTTCCTGTTGGAATTTACACATGTATGTTAAAACAAGATTGGTCTTTTACTAAAAAAACTTCAGTAGCTTTTTTAATTAGTTTATCTGTTGAAGTTTTACAATTTATCTTTGCTATTGGAGCAACAGATATAACAGATCTTATAGGAAATACTTTAGGTGGGGTAATAGGTATTGGAATATACTCTATATCTAGTAAAGTCTTTAAAAGTAAAACTGTTAGTATATTTAACACACTTGCTTTTATTGCTACAGTTGGATTAGTATGCTTGTTATATATTTTGTTATTATTAAATTAATAATATTTTACAAATTGAAGTCCAGCATATAATATTGCTGGACTTTTTATTTCTTAATTATTTTTACTATCTTCCATAAATTTAATCATCTCATCCATTTTTTCATCTAAATACTTCCCCCATGCCTTATCATCTACAAAAGGATTCTCTACTGCAAAATTTTATGTATTACAAGCTGCTCTATCTCAACATTTAGCCAAATTAAAAAAAGAAGGTATACCTCCTTTATTTTATCGACATAATGGAAAATTACTTTTAACCGATGCAGGTAAAATATATATTAATGGAGCTAGGCATATTCTTAGTATTTTAGATGAGGATGAAAAAACTATGGCTAGTTTAAAAAAATCAAAACAAGAGTAAGTTGAAGTAAATATAAATATTATTGAATTACTCCATGATATATATCACTTATATTGAAACATTTATGTGATTTAGTCACAGAACCTATATCAATAAATCTATATAATAATATCAATAAGTTATATGGAGGGATAATTGATGGCAAAAATAAAAAGAAAAGCTGTAATTGATAAAGAATATTGTGTGGCATGTGGCACATGCACAAAAGTATGTCCACTACAAATTATACACATAGAACAAGGTGTGTTTGCACAAATAAACTCTGATAAATGCGTTGGTTGTGGTAAATGTGCAAAAGCTTGTCCTGCTTGTATTATAAAAATTGAAAAAGTGGAGGTAGAAGCTTAATATGAAAAATAAGAAAAAATCATTTACAGATTACATGTGGATTATAAGTGCAACTTACTTAATACTTGGACTATTTAATATACTATTTGCATGGTTAGGGCTTCTATGCTTTTTAATACCTTTAATAATCTCAATTTCTGGTCATGGAAAAACATATTGTAATACTTACTGTGGTAGAGGTCAATTATTAAATTTAATAGGTGATAAGTTAAAATTGTCTAGATATAAAGATATACCTAAGTTTTTAAGAAGCAAATATTTTCGATATGGATTTTTAACATTTTTTATGACTATGTTTGTAGTTATGTTATTTAATACTTATCTAGTATTTATAGGTGCTAGTAATTTAAAAGAAGTTATTAAATTACTTTGGACTTTTAAGGTACCTTGGAATTGGGTTGATACTAGTATTGTTGCACCATGGGTTGCTCAGTTTGCATTTGGATTTTATAGTATGATGCTTACATCTACTATTTTAGGCATAATAACCATGCTTCTATTTAAGCCAAGATCTTGGTGTGTATATTGCCCAATGGGTACAATGACTCAGTTAATATCAAAAGCTAAATACAATCCTGAAAAGAGCACTACTATATAAATAAAAATAGCTTATAAATTAGATTAATATTATCTAATTAAAGATAAGAAGTTTATTGAAAAAAATATTAATAAATTTAAATAAACCGGTTACAATAATAACTGTAAAGATCAAGTAGATAATTTCTACTTATTATAAAGACACGGGAATATGGCTCAGTTGGTAGAGCAATTGACTGTTAATCAATGGGTCACAGGTTCGAGCCCTGTTATTCCCGCCAATAAAAAAACTCTTAGTTTATAAGCTAAGAGTTTTTTTATTATATTATAATCCCTTCAAAGTGATCCATTTCATGCTGTATAATTTGTGCAGGGAATCCTTTAAATACTTGTTTTTTCTTTTCAAAATTCACATCAAAATATTCTACTTCTATAGTTTCATATCTTATAGTTTTTCTAAATCCATCTAAAGATAAACAGCTTTCTTCTGCTTCATAGCTATTTTCTTTTTTTAATATAACTGGATTTACCATAGGAACTATAATTCCTCCACCTATAGTAAATACTAATATACGCTTTTTAACTCCAATCATATTAGCTGCTAATCCTACACATCTATCTAAATTTACTCTTAGTGTATCTACTAAATCATTTATAACTTGTGCATCTTCCTTTGTTGCAAGTTCTGATTTTTGTTCTAAAAATAATATATCTCTTACAATTTCTTTTACCATATTTATTAAAGCCTTTCTATATATAAATTATTTCAACACCAGCAAAACTAATATAACCAACTAAAGTTAGTATATCATCTTTGCTTGGAAAGTTTTTATTTTTCTCACTAAGTCCTCCAAAAGCTTGACTGGTTCTATCTTCAACAGTCCAAGTTTTAGGTATATAAAGCTCCACTCCTGCAAAAGAAGCTTCTAACTTGATAACACCTCGTCCATTTTTCAACTTTGAATTATCAAAATAAATTTTCATAGATCCAAAACTACAACTTAAATCAGCTCTTTCAAAACTTTCTGTATTAATATATTTTATACTACCACCAAAGCTAGTATCAAGTCTAATACGATTATCATCTTCAAAATCTATAGTATCGTAGTTGTCTTCCTTCCAATTATAGTTTTGTTTATAATCATACCACTTAGGTTTTTTATGAAAAATCATTGAAAGTCCTGCACTACCTAAAGCTGCTGCAATTAAAACTGTCCACGGAGTAATTGCAGTAAGTCCAAGCTTATCATCAAAAATTATACATATAAAAGCAAGTGGAAATAAAATACCTGCAAAACTTTTATAAAATATACTTTTTATCATAATTCCAATTAATACAATGCTAATTATTATACTAACCATATTGATATCACCAAAATATCCTAATTTATTAACTATTAGCGATATACTTCCAAGTATAAGTAGCACACCCCAAAATATTCTTTCTTTTCTCATACTATCTCCTCTTTTCTAACAACTTAAATTTTAAAGGCTTATAATAGTTTCTCGACACATACACCTTTTTATGGGTATGTTGAAATTCAACTATACTTGATGCTGTAAGATTTCTTGTTATTGAATAAATATAATCGACATTTAAAATCGTAGACTTTGAAACCCTCATAAAATTATTTGGTAAAATTTCTTCTAATTCATAAAGCTTATATTTTACTTGGTATACATCATTTACTGTATGTGCAAATATAATACTTGCCTCAGTTTCAAAGAAAAGTATTTCTTCTAAAGAAATAAAATACTCTATATTATCTTTGTAAAATACCATACTACTTTTTTTAGATATTATTTCTTTTAACATGCCTTGTATTTTATTTATCTCATCAGTTAACTTACTACATTTTATAATAACTTCGTCTTCTTTTATTTTTTCATCAATTTCAATTCGTATTTTCATTTATCCACTCTCCACAGTATTAATTATATCCTTTAATATTTTTGTGTAAACGAATTTTGACTAAGAGGTAAATTTATAGTAGTAAGACGTTAAAACTAGATACTTTTAGTAAATAAAAAAATCACTCTTACTATTTAATAAGAGTGATTTTAACATATAAAATTTATATACTAATTAGTTAAGTTTTCATATATAGGAAATACTATACTTAAACTAGTTCCTTCATTTACAGTTGATTTTAAATTTAATCCTAAACCTAATTTATCGCAAAGTTTCTTACATAAGTATAAACCTATACCTGTGCTCTTACCAAATTTTCTACCATTTTCTCCTGTAAATCCTTTTTCAAATACTTTATTTACATCCTTTTCAATAATACCTACACCATTATCTTCTATAATTAATACTATTGAATTATCTACTTTTTTTGAACTGATACTTATCTTAGCATCTTCTAATTTTGAGTATTTAATAGAGTTTCCTATTATTTGATTCAATATAAATTCAACCCATTTTACATCAGTATATATAGTCTCATTAATATCATCTAGTTGTAACCTTATTCTTTTATTTATAAAGTCTCTTTTATTTTTATTAATTACACTTTTTACAACTGTAGATAACTCTACTTTCTTTATAATATAATCCTTACCAACCTCATCACTTCTAGAATAGTATAATACTTGTTCTACAAAATTTTCTATTCTATCCAGTTGAGTATTAATCTTTCTTGTAATATCATTGTTATTATTTTCTATTAAAAGCTTACTTGATGCCATAGGTGTCTTTATTTCATGAACCCACATTTCAATATACTCTCTATATTCTTCTTGCATAACCCTATAATATTTAACATGTTCATGCATATCTCTACTTAATATTTTAAATATATTATTCATTTGTATACCTTCAATAAAATTTGGATCATCTATGACTTCAGGTAATAAGTATTTTTTATCTAAGTTTTCTAGTATATTTTTAACAGAATTAAAATATCTTTTATATTTAAAAAACTCTATTAACATATAGCTTAATAAAGGGAAAAACCATATACAAAATACACTAAAAATTATAACTACACTTGTATTTATCAAATACATAATAAATGCAGTTATTATAAAAATAAGTAGATTTATACTTAAGAATATCCCTTTATCTTTTATGTAATTTAATATTTTCATGGCATTATATAACCTAGTCCTCTTCTTGTTTCTATGATATTTTCCATTCCTACTTCATCTAATTTCTTACGAAGTCTTGCTATATTAACATTTAATGTACTATCATCTACAAAATAATCTGAGTTCCATAAGTGCTCCATCAGCAAATCTCTAGATATAATTTGTCCTTTATTATTTATCATATAAGAAAGTATTTTAACTTCATTTTTAGTTAATTCAATTTCTTTGTCCTTATATGTAATCGTTGCATTTGATAAATTTAACTTAAGGTCTTTATAAGTTAATATATTACTTGAAGTTACATTACATCCACTTCTTTTTAATAATGCTGATATCCTTGCCAATAGTATTTGGGTATTATAAGGCTTTGTTACAAAATCATCAGCACCTAAATTCATACTCATTAATTCATCCATATCACTATCTCTACTTGTTACAACTATTATTGGCACATCTGACTCTTTTCTAACTTCTCTACATATGTAGTATCCATCGAAAATTGGTAAATTTATATCCAATAAAACTAAGTTAGCATTCTCATCTAAAATAAACTTAACTATATCTTCAAATTCTTTTGGTGCAATCACTTCATATCCATATTTATTTAAAAAATTTTTAAGCTCATCTCTAATTATTTCATCATCTTCAACTATTATTATTTTTTCCATATATTTAATCACTCCTAAATACTATCTTGTAGTTTATTATACCAAAAAAATCTATTTAAAATAGTTTACTACTTTAAATAGATTTTATAAGGTTTATATATTGTTTTTTACTATATTTTTATACCCTACATAAGTTGTATAGAAATATATTATATATACAACTATAAAAATTCCTGCGGTTATAAAAGATGCTACTCCTATATCGGGTTGATCATACATTGATATAAATTGATTTGCAACTTTTATTCCTACAACTGAATGCACTACTGATAATAATACTGGAATACTAAAGTAAACTAAAGTTTGTATAAATATAGTCTTATTTATTCCTTTCATATTAACTCCTAATTTTCTTAATGAAGTATATCTATCCATACTGTCACTTGCTTCACTTAATTGTTGAAGAGCAAGAACTGCCATACTACTTATTAAAAATACTATTCCAATATAGATTCCTACGAATAATACAATAGTAGTTGTACCTTTATTTCCTTCATAAATTTCATCTCTACTAGTTCCCATTACAAATCCTATTTTATCATAATCTGTATCTTCAGTTTTGTATGAATATATTGCATTAGTAAAATCAGCTTCACGTTTTTCCTTATTATTCCCTGCAAAATTAACATTTACAGAGCTTGAAGATATATTCATATCATCGCATAGTTTATCATTTACTATAACAGTTAACAGATTAGTTTTCATAAACTCAGTCTTCAAGTTATGTTCTATAACTTCTTTATTTTTTATATTATAAGTTTTGTTTTGAATTTTGATAGTATTATTATCTTTCATATAATTTTCTATTACTGGTAATACTCTTGAAAAGTTAGATGTAATTAATACTTCATTTTCTTTTAAATCTACTATCTTTTCATTGTCTAATTCCATTATTTTGTTATAGTCTGATACTTTTATATATTCCACTTCATAATTCATATTTTGTGAAATATCATTTACATTAAAAATATCATATATTTTACTTCCATCCATATATTCATTATAATAAGCTACTTTATCGTCCTTATCAAATTTTACACCTATATATTCAAGGGATTTTTCTATATCTTGTGCTTTATCCTGTGGACTAACATACATATATGCACTAGCATCAAATGGAGTAGCTTCTTCTAGCCCTGATTCTAAAGCTTTCTTAAAGCTAAATCCTGTTGATAACATAACAGTAGTTATAAACAGCATTAAACAAATTACTGACATTGATATAAAGTTTGTATTAACTTTACTATTTATTTGCTTCACTATAAATATATTTAGTCCTCTGAAATAAATACTTTTATTTTTCTTTACAATATATAAAATAAATCCTGATAAGCTAAAGAAAAATAAAAGTGTACCTATTACCCCCAGTCCTATTGACATAAGAAATCTGCTATCATTTATATTTAAATTTATATCTATAATAAACTTATACGCTAAACCTAATGAAATTACACATAAAATAAATGTAACTAAATATACAAATGGATTTCTAAATTTTATTTCTTCTGTTTTTCTTCCAACTGTTAATAAATCAATTATTTTATATTTTGATATTACGAAAGAATTAAATATCATTACTACTAAAAACATTATTCCAAAATATAAAATAGTCTTAAGAATAGCTGTTTTCGATATTATAAAAGTATATCCTGACATTTGAAATTCAAATAGCTTTGATACAAGTATTGATAAACCTTGAGAAGCTATTAATCCTAATACTAAACCACTTATTAATGACAGTATTCCAACTATTATAGTTTCTAGTATTAAAATTCTAGATATTTTATTTTTTGACATACCTAATGTCATATAAATTCCTAGTTCTTTTTTTCTCTTTTTTATTAAAAAGTTATTAGCATAAAGAATAAGACTTCCTAATATAAAAGCTACAAATACAGATACATAAGATATTATCTTAACAAGAGTTTCTGTATATTCTTTACCTGAAGCATTCATCTGTATCATAGCTTTTTGTGATTCTATAGAATTAAAGCTATAAAATATACAAACTGCTAATGTTAATGTTAAAAAATATATACTATAATCTTTAAAGCTTTTTTTCACATTTTTTAATGCCATATTAGAATACATTGTTGTCATCCCCTCCTATTAGAGAAATAACTTCCATAATTCTACTAAAGAACTCTTTTCTTGAGTCACTTCCTCTTACTAATTCTGTAAAGATTTTTCCATCTTTTATAAATAATATTCTATGAGCATAACTTGCAGTAAAAGCATCATGAGTTACCATTAATATAGTTGATTTTAAAGATTTATTTAAATCTTCAAATCTTTCAAGTAATAATCTAGCTGATTTTGAATCTAATGCTCCTGTTGGTTCATCAGCAAGAATTAATGATGGATTAGTTACTATAGCCCTAGCTGATGCTACTCTTTGCTTTTGTCCTCCTGACATTTGATAAGGATATTTATTTAATATTTTTTCAATTTCTAAATATTTTGCCACTTCTTTTATTTTTGAATCTATAAGAGAAGTTTTTTCTCCTTTTATTGTTAATGCTAATGCTATGTTTTCATAAGCAGTAAGTGTATCTAATAAGTTAAAATCTTGGAATATAAATCCAAGTTCATCTTGTCTAAACTTATCTAATTTGTTAGATTTTAATCTTGTAATATCATTATCATTTATTATTATTTTTCCTGTTGTTACATTGTCTATTGTTGATATACAGTTAAGTAATGTTGTCTTACCACTTCCACTAGGCCCCATTATTCCAACAAACTCACCTTCACTAACTTTAAAACTTATATTATCTATAGCTTTTGTAACATTGTCTTTATTTCCATAATACTTTTCTACACTTTCTACACTTAATACATTTTTCATTTTATTTTATCTCCTTTGTTTATTTATCATAAATTTATTATAAACGCGTTTTATTTTTTTAGATATGAATGTATATTTCATTACCATTACATTTTTGTAATGTAAACTAATTTTAAAAGATTATTTTAGATATATTCTTATATATTTGAATTCTTTTGATTTATATATACTAAAGTGTAGATATGATTATTAGAAATACTTTAATAGAGCTTAACATAAAATGCTAAGCTCTATTAATCTCATCTTAAAATTGTTATAGTATAACAGCAAAAATAACTTTCACATCTTCATTTGTGTTATTTTCCCATCTATGATTAATTCCTGCTGATATCTTTATACTATCACCCTTACTCATAGTAAACTCCTCATTATCAAGATATACAGTAGCTTCTCCTTCAAGAACATAAGCTAGCTCATATCCTATATGACTTATATCACCATTACTAGATGAAGTATTCGGTTCAAGTGTCATAATAGCAAATTCAAAATTATCACTAAATCCAGGAGCTAATATTTCATATATAACATTATCACTTTCAGGCAAAATAACTTTTTTTCTACTATCTTTTCTTACTATTAAATCTTCTTTTGCTACTTCTGAAGTGAAAAAAGTAAATAGTGGTACTTCTAGAGCTGATGCAATTGATTTTAATGAATTTACAGAAGGATTTGCATTTCCTCTTTCTATTTGACTAAGCATAGATGCAGTTACATGTGATAACTCTGCTAGCTTTCTTACACTTAAGTTTTTATTAGTTCTTATTTGTGCTATTTTTTTACCTATATTTATATCAGACATTTCATTCTCCTTAAATTTATATATATCTTAATCTATTTTTTAGTTTTTTACACTTAATGAATTTATATTATTATTTAAATTTATTATATCATAGTATTACAACATTGTTAAATATTATTAAATTAATTAAATTATATTTGACACTTTTATATTCATTGTATAATATAAGTATTAACAAATTTAACGATAAGAAGGTGAAATAATATGACAATAACAACTTTTGGGGCGATAATTGGTTTAAGTGTATCTATTATTCTTATAATTAAAAAGTTTGAACCATTTTACTGTTTAGTATTCGGTGCATTAGTTGGTGGAATTGTAGGTGGAGCTGACTTAGTAAGTACAGTTGAGTATATGGCAAATGGAGCTCAAAGCATGGCCCCTGCTATTCTAAGAGTAATGACATCAGGATTTCTAGCTGCAACATTAATAAAAACAGGTGCTGTAGATAGAATTTCAGAGGAAATAATAAAAATTTTAGGAATTAAAAAATCAATTTTAGGAATCGTACTTTCTGCTATGGTACTATCAGCTGTTGGAGTTGATTTAGACGTTGTAGTTCTTACAGTTGGACCTATTGGTATGTCTATAGGACATAAATTAGGGTATTCAAAATTAGCTATACTTTTAGCAGCATTAGGTGGAGGTAAAGCCGGAAATATTATATCTCCAAACCCAAATACTTTAGCTGCTGCAACTAATTTTAATGTAGATTTATCAAGTGTTATGCTTGCTAATATAGTTCCTGCTATATGTGGTGTTTTAGTTACAACAGTATTAGCAAAAACTTTAATTAATAAAGTAAGTAAAATTAATATAGATATAGATATTCAAGAAGATGAAAACTTACCTAGCTTATTTGCATCTATTATAGGACCTATTGTAGCCATTTGTTTATTATTTTTAGGTAATGTATCTAGTATAGTTGTGGATCCGTTAGTTGCTTTACCTGTTGGCGCTATAGTTTGTATAATAGCTACTAAAAATTTAGTTCATACAAAGGAATATTTAAGCTACGGAGTTGAAAAGATGCAAGGAGTATGTATATTACTACTTGGTACTGGTACTTTAGTTGGAATAATTCAAATGTCTAATTTGCAACATAGTACAATATCTTTATTAGATACGTTGAGTATTCCACAATTTTTACTAGCACCTATATCAGGTATGGTAATGTCACTTGCTACGGCTTCTACTACAGGTGGAGCAACAATAGCATCTTCAACATTCTCTAGTGCTATTTTAAACTCTGGTTTATCTGGTATTGCTGGTGCATCTATGGTAAATGCTGGTGCATGTGTGTTTGAACATTTACCTCACGGTGCTTTATTCCATGCAAGTACGAAAAGTGTTCCTATGGATTTAATTGAAAGATTTAAGTTAATTCATTATGAAATAGCTATTGGACTAGTTATAGTATTTGTATCAACAATTATGCAATTTTTTATGATGAGTTTATAATTAATATCCAAATTTTACTAAAATAAAAGCTAGCAATTATCTTGCTAGCTTTATTAAAAATGAAATCCAAATTCCATTTATTAAAAATAGCATACTAAAAATTAAAACAACATGGATAAGATTTCTTCATACCTTTCATCTGATATACCAAGCTTTTTCTTAAATATATCATCATCCATTCGTTCAATTTTAACTTCATTTGGAGATATTTCTTTGATAATATGTTTTAACTTATTAATTGACTCATCATCATCATTATATCCTTTGATAATGGTAATTTCAAATATAAACTTACCATTGTATTGTTTATTAAATAAAGCCATATTTGAAATATATTCTTCTAATGTATATCCTTCAATTGGCCTTTGTATCTTTTGGAAGTCTTTTTCTGTTATTACCTTTATTTCTCCAATAACTTCATCACATTTATTAGCAATACATTTATATTCTTCTCTACCTAATATATATCCATTAGAAAGTAACCTTACAGATAGACCTTTATTTTTTATAAAATCGATAATATCACTAATCTTCTCATTTACAAGTGCTTCACCTTTTGAATTAATAAAAATTAATTCTGCTTTTGTATCTTCTATAACATTTTCTAGTTCCTTTAATGAGCTATCCATTTCTTCAAATGATATTTGAGTGTCTATTTTTTGATCTTCCTATAGGGCAAAATATGCAGTCAAAATTACAATACTTTTCTGGTAGTATATTAATTTCTAATATCCTTTTTCCATCTTCAATATAGACATCTTTATACGTAAAACTATTCATTTATTCAATCTACCTCCTTAAATCTATATTATTGTCATTTCTTTATTATTAATATCAAGTATAGTAACTTTACATTCTCCACCTAAGTTTTCTTGTACTAATCTTTTTAAATCAGATAAAGCATTTTCAAAATCTTCTACTCTATTTTCATCAACTAATTCTATACATAAGAAAGCATTTTTTGTATGTTCAGTTAACATAGTCCTTACTGATTCACGCCAGTTCCAACATCTACAAATTGCTCCTTCATCATCTTTATACACGATTTCCCCTTCATAAGGTGGCGTATTTTCATTTGATCCTAATGTAATAAAACCTTCATTTCCAACTGCTTTAGTTAATTTAACATCTCCAACAAATGTATCTATATCTTCTCCACCACAAGGTAAACCATATCTTAATGATATAGTGTTATAAATATCAACTAAAGGATTTATAGTTCCTAACCCTTTGTTACTATGAACTCTTTTTAATAATGCTTCAATAGATGATCTTACTCCTCTTTTAGTTTTAAATTGTTTAAAAGCATCTCTCCAAACTTTTATAACATCATTATTGCTAAATTCCTCATCTGTTAAATGTTTTAAAGCTTCTTTTTGAGCTTCTTTAAGCATATCTTCATATTTATTCTCATCTTTTATAGTGTTATCGATATTATAACAAGTTATTATACCTATCTTTGTATTTGGAAATACACCCCAAAATTCTTCTTCAATTATAAATTTTTTCATTTTAATTATGCCTCCTCAAAAATAATAATAAAAAAAAGCCATAGGAGTATTATGAAAAATATCTCCCAGGCTTTTATCATTCCGTGTACACAGTAAACTATGCGTTTTCTCTCGGACCAGCCAGCTATAAACTGCGGAACCCTAGAAAACTAAAATATAAAACTAAATTTTTAAAAATTATATCATTCTATTAAAATTAAATCAACACTATATCTTCAACGGATTTAATATATTTTTATCTTTATATTAGATTGTTATAGCTACTTCTTTCATAGCTTGATTTTCATATTTACTTAACCAAGCTTTTCTTTCTTCTCTTAACATATTTGCTATATTGTCATATTCTTCTTTAGTGTAGAAGTTTCTTGGATTATATTTTTCTATATCTATTCCCTTAACCTCTTTAGGTATCATATATCCCCACTCTTTATCTTCTATCCATTCGATATTATCTTTAGCTATTTCTTTCATTATAGTTGTAGAAACATTTATAGTTAATTTTTCACCTTTGAAATCTTCTTTAGCTCCAACACTACCTGTATTTAATATAAAGCATTCCATATCTTTATTCTTTTGTAATATTTCTTTTAATCTCATTCCTTCTTCTATTTCAGAACCCATTATAAATGGATTAGTTCCAACACATCTTTTTGATTGACCTGCTTTACTTGGATCTCCTGCAGAAGTTTCTATTGATTCGCCTAACATAAATGCATCTAGTGCCTGCATTGGGTTTAATTTTACAACTGGAGGAACTATGTCATTTCTTCTAGTTATAAATAATATCTTATGAGCTTTTTCTAAATCTACTGTATCATCTGTAGTGTCTATATCTTCTCTTAAAATTATTCCTCTACCATTAGAAGTTATAGATACATCATCAAAATCTACTGTAGAATCTTCTCTAACCATTATATTTTCTAAAGTTGCATTTTCACTAGTTGCAGCTTTGTATAATATCCCTTGATTAGCTGGATTTAACCCTTCTGTTTTTATATAAAATCCATTTTCAGTTCCTATACAATAACCATCTTCATCCATAAATATAACATCATCTTGTCTAACTATTGCTTTTTCTTCACCAGTTAATTCATGGTCATGTATTGTTAAAGTAGTCTTCCCAGTTCCACTTAGTCCAAACATTATAAATCCAACATCTTTTATTTTATTATTTTTATCTAATACTCTTAATACCTTACTTCCTGCATGGAATCCTAATCCACCTGATTTCTTTACCTTATACATCGCCATTCTTAAAAATGACTTTTTCGCTTCTCCAAAATAATCACTACCTAATATAAAAGTAACTCCAGTTTCAGGATATGCTATCATTATTCTTTCTGGCCACTCAGGTATATATATACTTACTAAATCTGGATTTTCACTATCATCTGGATTAAATAATGTATCATGCCACATATGAGCTATTCTAGCAAATTCTTTTGATATGTATAATCTACAATTATAAGAAAATTTTTCATTCATTCCCATTTTTCTATCTACTCTTATTACTTCTTTTTCTTTTATATATTCAAATACTTTAGCTGCTATTTCATCAGCTTTATCTTTTGAAATTCCCTTTTGATCTACCCCTACTTCTATTTCATCAACTATGTATGTATTTTTTGCACTTCTATTTTTAACTTCACTTTTATAACTAGCATTTTTAAACTCAGTAGTTACTTCTACATCACTTGCTAAGCTTCTTAATTCTTTTTTATTTGGATTTACTATTACTTTTTTAAATATTTTATCATTTATAGCATTTAAATTGAACATTTTTCCTCCATACCCCTAATTAGTATATATTTTTTTCTTTTTATTATACTATATAGTATATCATATTGATTATTTATTACCACTATTTATTTTAAAAATTAGTTCACAATATATTGTATACATATGTTAATTTTAAATTAAATATAAAGTTATAAATCATGAGGCTTTATTATATCATATATTATCAGTGAATAGTTATAAATTATAACTATCAGTTTTCTTAATAATTGTAAAATATTTAACTTTTAGGTGTATATGAATAAATAATTTATATGCTATAAAAAATACCTATAAAATAAGTCCTTTCTATACTTAATTTATAGGTATTTTTTCCTTAGTAAAATTCTATTTTATCTTATTCATTAACTTAAACGCTTATCTTATTGTTTAATTTTCCATCTATTATAGATATTACTCTATCAGCCTTTTTTGCAATTTCATTATTATGAGTTATCATTATTAAAGTTTGATTATATTTTTTAATAGATTGCTTCAATAAATCCATTACTTCTTCTGTAGTCTTACTATCTAAGTTTCCTGTTGGCTCATCAGCTAAAATTATACTTGGCTTATTTGCAAGTGCTCTAGCTATAGCAACACGTTGCTGTTGACCTCCTGACAATTGATTTGGAAGATGATTTTTTCTATCTTCTATTCCTAATAATTTCATAAGATCTTCTATATACTCTTTGTCTATTTTTTGATTATCAAGCTTTAATGGTAATTCTATATTTTCTTTCACATTAAGCACTGGTATTAAGTTATATTGTTGAAAAACAAATCCCACCTTTTGTCTTCTATACTTTGCTAATTCTCCTTCAGATAAACAACAAATATCCTTATTATCAACTTTTATAGTTCCATTACTAGGACGTTCTAATCCACCTATTAAATGGAGAAATGTACTTTTACCACTACCACTTGGACCTACTATTGCTACAAATTCACCCTTATCTATTTTCAAATTAACATCTTTAAGTGCATCTACTTTTGTTTGCTTTTTTCCATATATTTTACCTAAATTAATAGTTTCTAATATAACCATAATGACACCTCTATTCTAAAATATTTATAGATTCTACTATACTACTTTCTTTTATTCTTCTAGCTGGTAAATAAGTTGCCAATAATCCAACTATTATATTTGCAACTATTATTAAAATATATAATTTATAATTTATAAGAAAGTCCATACCAAAATCTGCAAAGCCATAAGTCTTATACATCCTAATTTGTAAGAGTATTCCTCCAACTACGACTATTATGCTTGAAACTATTCCGTAAAATAAACCTTCATATGTTATCATTTTTCTAAAATCTTTTTCACCTATTCCAATTGCCCTAAGCATACCAAATTCACTTGTTCGTGATGTTAAATTGTAGCTTACATTATTTATTATGTTAAATATACTTATTACAAACAAGATTGCCACTATTCCATAAGTATATAGTTTTTCTTGCTTTAAGTTCTTATCATTAGCTATTTTATCCTGAACCATATCTGTAGTAATTGTTCCAGGTACTTTACTTCCTATTTTACCAAGTTCTTTATTTATCTCTTGATGATTTTCACCCTTCTTCATATTTGCATAAACTACATCATAATTGTTTTTGCCAAATAATCTTTCTAAATAATTATTACTTGTTATAACGTCTATACCATTATCTGAACTATACATACTATCATCTGCAAATGGATAATTAACAATAGCCCCTACTTTAAAGTCATACTCTTCATACTCATAATTATCTTTTGCTTTCCAATACGCCTCTCCATCAGTTATTTTACCTTTAGGATATTTTACTGTTACAGTGTCTCCCACCTTTATATTAGAAAGTGGTTTTCCTTTACCTACAACTACATCCTTTGTTCCATAAAAAGTATCAATAATATGTGGCATATAAATTACTGCTAAGTTTTCTTTTTTCATTTTTTCTATATCTATGTTACCACTTATCACATATTCATCCAGTGACTTTAACATTTCATCATTAAAACCTTTTAACTTCTGTTTTAATAAGTACTTACCAGTTTCTTTATCTTCATCTAATAAACCATTCAATACATTTCCAGTATATCCACCACTACCTAACTCTTCTATAAATTTCATATCTAGTATATCTTCTTTATCTAATATCATCCTAGTATGTAGTATTCTAGCTGTCTTAACTTCACTTATTCCATCTATATTTTTGATTTCATTTATCTCATCATCACTAAGTCCATTTTCCTCATCAGTTGATCCATTTACTTTTAAGACAAAGTCACCATTCATAAACAACCATCTTTGTTGATCTTTATACATAGCTTGTGATCTAGAGTATGCATAATCATTCTTTATTACAAGTATTCCACCTATGCTCATTGATATCATAATAAGTATTAATGATTTTTTATTTCTAAATATATTTTTTATTGATATTGTTTTAGTTACATATATTTTATTAATTAATTTATTAATTATAAAATTACTTTTCTTTACTTTTTTATCTGATCCAAAGTTTCTCTTTATAGCTTCTATAGGTGATATTTTTCTTATTTTTATATACGTTAATATACTTATTATAAATATCATTATTAATGTACAAGCTATAGATAATATTATTATCCTGGTTGGTATTACAAAAGAAGTTGACTTTATATTTCCACCAAGTTTATTAAATATCTGAGCTCCACCCATACCAAATACTATACCTATAGGTAAAGATATCAAAGCTAATAATAATAGCTCATATAGCATAAGCTTAAATACTCTAAAATTAGTTGCTCCAACTGCTCTTAACATTCCATAATCTCTTATTCTTTGATAAACAGATATTGAATAAATACTATAAATTACTAAACCAGCAAATATACTCATAGCTATAGCGGTATTTCTACTTTCAATATCAAGTCCCCCATTATTTTCTACAGATCCCACTAGTGTTGAATTAACACCCACTTGATCTTTTAGGTCAATTCCTGCTTTTTTAGCTATACCTTGTATATTTTTACTAATTGTGCTACCTTCATTGAACTCCACATTTGCTGTAAAATTACTAATATTTTCTTTATCAAGATTTAAAAACATTTCGCATCTTCCAACACTTTTATCTTTATATCTATCTTTTAATATTCCTACAACTTTAAAAGTTTCTTCATTATCCTTATTATAAAGCTTAAAGGTTAGCTCTTGTCCTACAATTTCTTCTAATCCCATACTGTTTAATATCCAACCCTCTAATACAACTTCATTTTCGCCTTTTGGCAATCTACCTTTTATAATTTCTGATTCATCATTTAGGTAATTATTATCAGCATAAATTATATTAATAGGTAGCTTTTCACCTATATCTGTAGATGCATAGTAAGAAGTTACCCCAATATTTTTTATATCACTACCTTCTTTTATAATATTTAATTGTTTTTTATCGATATCTTTATAAGCTACGTGATATGTACCCGTTTCCCTTTTTACCCTATCCAATCCAGCTTGTTGCGCACTTTTTGATAAAGTACCTACACCTACAATAAGTGATGTTCCTAAAATTATGCTTAGCACTATTGCCAATGATCTTGATTTAAAGCTTTTTATATACTTTATTACCATATTAAAGTCTTCCATCATTTATTTCACTTCCTTTCATACAAATAACTTCTTATCTTGAACAAGTTCATTATATCCATGAAAAATAATTCTATCAAATTGAGTTTTTGCAAATTTATTATAGTTCTTTGTTCATTTATAATAACTTATGTGCAGATTTTGTCCTTATTTATGTAAGTTTCAACTTTTTACATATCTTTTTATAAATGATATACTTCTATTATAAATGAATAGTTAAGGAGTTAAATATGTATAATGTTTTTATATTTACAGTAGGCTTATTAGTCTTTTTTATATTATTTAGTCTAATTTTATATAGATATAATTTTTATAATGAAATGAATTTAGGAAAGCGAAATATTTTCACTTTATTTATATCATCGTTATCATTTTTAATAGTTTATAAAATGTTTACTTATACATTGTATAGATTAAATGAAAATTTATTGATAAAGGGTATCTTCACATCAATATTAGCATTTACAGTAATGATTATCTGTTTATGTATTGGATATAAATTTACAAAAATTATAAATATAAATTATGAATATAAATCTGAATTAAATAAATTAAATAATAAAGTAGAACATAAAGATAATATTATCTCCAAACTTAGAAGTCAAAAACATGATTATCTTAAGCATTTACAAGTAGTTTATTCTCTACTTAATAATAATTTAAATATCGATGCAAAAGACTATATTATAAATATCTCTAATAGCTTTAGATCTAAGACTTCTAGATATGGAAAAGTATCATATTTAGATGCTATAGCCTCATTAAAATACGAAGAATGCCTTACAAAAAATATTACATTTGATGTTTATATTCAAGATTTTATTGATAATCTTATAATAGAACCCAGTGATATGAGTTCTGTACTTTTAAATATTATTGATAATGCTATTGATTCTTTATCTACAATAAAAAAAGATAATAAATATATAAAACTCTTTGTATATGAGGATGAATTCCAGTACGTTATATCAATAAAAAATAATGGACCTAAAATATACAATACAGAGAGTATCTTTGAAGAAGGTTTTTCTACTAAAGATGGTAATAACAGAGGCTATGGGCTTTATTTAGTTAAAAATATTCTAAATAAGTATGGTTACCATATCTTTGCAAGTAGTGATGAATTTTTAACTGAATTTACTATTTTAATACCGAAATACTGCTAAAAGGAGATTTTTTAATGATAAAAGTTTTAATATGTGATGATGATAAAATTATTAGAGATGATATAGAAAAAATAATAAAAGATTCTAACTATGTAGACTATGTAAAGAAAGTAAAAAACGGAATAGATGCCATAGAATTTATTAAAAGTGAAAAAATAGATTTACTTATAATAGATATAGATATGCCTTATAAAAATGGTATTGATTGTGCTAAGGAAATAAAAAAAATAGATGAAGATGTTCATATAATATTTGTTACTGGTTTTGCTGATTATAGCTTAGAGAGTTTCAAAGTTCATCCTGTTGATTTCATAGTTAAACCCTTTACTAACGAGAAAATCTTAGACTCTTTAAATATTGCCATAGATCATATTAATTCTCATAAATTGGCTAAAACTAATTTTATTGAAGATACATTATTTGTTTATAAAGTAAGAAAACAAATCCATATGATTAATTTTGATAATATTGTTATCTTTGAAAAAAATTCTAGAGCTATTAATCTCTATACTAAAGATCACGATATAATAAAATTTTATGAGAGTTTTGAAGATTTATCTAAAAGGTTGCCACCTAACTTTTTTGCTACACATAAACAATATATTGTCAATTTAAAGTTAATTCATAAAGTAGTACCTATTAATAAGTCATCTCTAGAAATTCGCTTTATTAATTTTGATAAGACTGCTATTTTAAATAAGTCTTTAGAAAAGGATTTTCTTTATAGATTTTATCGAACTAAAAGATTTTAATATAAAAATAGCTGCACTTTAGTAGTTTCAATATTTGAAAATATTAGGTGCAGTTATTTATTAGATTTATTAGTAGTTCAACTATAAATACACCGTATAATCAATATATTATCAGAAAATTCCATAAAAAAACAGTCTTTTCTTGAAAACATTTTCATATTATTATAATAATATAATCCAAATCATTCCAATATGACATTAGATTATAATAAATAATTTTCCTGCAGGACATAGACAAAAACTTACTATTTCCATCCAAGTGGATATTTAGAATTAGTAAAACAAACATTTAATATTGGAGGTACATAATTATGAAAATTAATATCGTTTCAAAAAGAGTTGAACTAACAAATTCTATTAGAGAAAAAATAGAAAATACTTTTTATAACTTAGAAAGGTATCTAAGTGATGATACAGATGTACATGTAAAATTAGATGTTACTAAGAGAAGTCAGAAAATAGAGGTGACTATATTCACTAAAAATGGGACTATAATCAGAGCTGAAGATTCAAAAGATGATTTATATAACGCTATAGATGTAGTTTATAATAAGTTATATAAACAAATAAGAAGATTAAAAACTCAACTTATTAATAAAAATAAATCTAATGAAAGTATTAGATTCAATAATATAGATAAATATGATGATATAAATATAGAAAGTGATAGTATTATAAAAAGGGTTAAGAAGTTTAATCTTGATAAACCTCTAACTACTGAAGATGCTATTATGCAGATGGATTTATTAGGACATAATTTCTTTGTATTTAGAAATTTAGATTCTGAAGATTTAAATATAGTTTACAAAAGACATGATGGTTATGGATTAATTGAACAAATATAAAATAATAAACCCCTAGGTAATATATTACCTAGGGGTTTATTATTTTATATTTCGTTAGCAGTATCATAAGCAGTTTTAATTGCATTCTCAATATCAGATGCTCTATCCTTACAATCACCAATTTTAACAACTTTGATATTCTTTTCTAATAACTTATCAATATCAAAACTATTAGGTCTAGCACCAACTGCCATAACTACATAATCACAAGGTATTTCAATTTCCTTATTATCATTTTCACATACTATATTTTCTTTGTTTATCTTATTAACCTTATGATTTGTATATATCTTAACATTATTTTTATTGAAGTTTTCCATTAGAGTTGGAAGTATTGTACTACTTTCACCTTTAGCTATATTATCATCCATTTCAATTATAGAAACCTTATTTCCTTCTTGAAGGCATAGGTACTCAGCTACTTCACAACCTACCATACCTCCGCCAATAACAGCTATATTACCAAATACTTGTTGTTCTCCACTTAATATTTTCCATGCATCACATACCATTTGATTACTATGACCATCTATACTTGGAATAATATTACTTGCACCTACTGCAACTAATACAGCATCTGGTTCTAAAGATAATATATCTTCTTGACTTACCTTCTTTCCAAGTCTTAACTTTACATCTTGAGATGTTACTGAATGTGTTAAAAATCTAATAGCTCTACGTATTTCATTTTTTCTAGGAGGTATACATGCTAAATTTAATTGACCTCCTAAAGATGTATTTTCATCAAATAAAGTAACATTATGACCTTTTAGACTTGCTACACGAGCAGCTTCAAGTCCTGCAGGTCCTCCACCTACTACTATAACATTTTTCTTAGTTTCAGCCTTAGTTATTTTTCTAGTTCCTTCATATCCATTTTCAGCATTTAGTATACAACTTAAAAACTTACGCTCTTGTATGTTATCAGTACATCCCTTATTACAACATATACATTCACGTATATCTTCAAATTTATTGTCTTTTACTTTGTTAACCCAATCAGGATCTGCAAGTAAAATTCTACCAAGTCCAATTATATCTACTTTATTAGACTCTAGAATGCTTTCAGCCATTTTAGGATTAAATATTCTACCAACTGTACTAACTGGTATATTCACTACTTTCTTGATTTGAGCAGCAATATCAACAAAGAACCCATAAGGTTGAACCCCCATTGGAGGAATAGTATCTGCCATATTACCAGTATGATTAGCTTGAGCTACATGAAGCATATCAACTCCAGCTTCTTCTAGCCATTTAGCAAAAGTAGGTGCTTCATCTAAATTTATGCCACCTTTACCTCTCTGCGGTGTAACAACTGAAAATTTATAATCAATAGGCATATTAGGAACTGATTCTTTTAATGCTTTTACAAGTTGTAGTGCAAATCTTGTTCTATTTTCTAGAGTTCCTCCAAATTTATCATTTCTTTTGTTTAATATAGTACTACATAATGATCCAACTAATCTATCACCATGTATTTGAATAATATCAACACCAGCTTTTTCAGCTCGAATTGCACAATCACACATTTTTTTTATAATATTATTTAAGCCTTCTTCACTTACTTCATTAACAAAGTGCTTCATATCGTGATGTAATTTTTCTCTTACTGCTTTCATATCACCACTTGCAAACATCTTATTTATAGCATCACAGTCATATTCTGTGTGAAATATCTGAGCAGAAACTTTAGCCCCATGTTTATGTATTGAATCGCATAATTTTTTAAAACCTTCAATTTGGCTATCATCATATAGTTTTGGTGTAGGAGAAAAACTATTAATCGGAGAAACATCACCTATTACTATGTATGAAACACCACCTTTTGCTAATCTTTCATAAAATTCAATACTTTGTTTAGTTATGCTACCATCTCTCCCCTCATAACCAGTAGTTAATGGTGGAAACATAACTCTATTCTTTAGTGTAATATTTCCTACATTGATTGTTTCTAAAAGTTTCATATAAATCCCCCCTAAATTTATTCTTAATTATTTTACATTTATTTATTATTAATTAATTTACAAAAATCGATAATTGCATCTTCACATTCACTTCTAGCATTTATATTTTCAAAGTTATGACCTGCACCCTCAATTTGTATATATGTTGTTTTATTATCTTTATAACAATCTAAATAAGTTTGGCAAGTACGATCATCAACTAATTTATCTTCAGTCCCTCTTATAATTAGAACTTCTTTGTCATATCCCATAGCACTTGAGAATGGCTCATAGTTGTATAAATCATAATTAAAGTCAATATTAAATTTTAATCCTTCCATATTAGCATATTGTATTGATTTATCTTTCAGCTCATCTGCACGTTCTTTACAACCGTACCACATTCCAGCACCAGGGCACATAAGAATTAAAGCAGCTGGTTGTAACTTTGGAGCAACACATGCAGCTACATAACCACCCATACTATGACCAGATAATATGATTTTATCAGAAGTCGTTATTTTTGAATCAACTAACCAATTATATACGTCAATAGCATCTTCTATAAGACCAGTAAAAGTCATTTCTTCAAATTCTCCATCACTTTCACCACAGCCATAAAAGTCAAATCTAGCACATCCGAATCCATTAAAATCAAGTATTCTAGATAAATGAGCATGAGCATATCTATGCCCTGACATACTTCCTCCAAATCCATGTAGATTTAACACTATAAAAGGATTTTCTATATTATCAGGAAGGGTAAGTACACCTCTTAATGTATTATTTTTACGATTTTTTATTTCTATTAATTTAATCATCATATCTCTCCTAAATAAGCATATTTTAAATGTTTTTTATATTCTTTCTTTTAATTGATAACTCTTGTAACATTTCTTGAGTCTTTTTCTTACTTAAAGGATATATAAAGAATAATGCTAATATTGCTATTAAATATCCTATAGAATAAATTCCTGTATACGATTTCCAAAGCTTTGAAGCAACTTCTGCTGTTTGAGTAGAAGCATGTACGTTATATCCTATAAATGCAAGTATAAAACTACTTAAACTAGCACTTAATGCAGCAGCAAGTTTTCTAAAGAATGAATATGTAGAGTAAATTATACTTTCATTACGAGTTCCAGTTTGTAACTCTTGATAATCTATTGAGTCATTTACCATAGCCCAAATTAGTATTTGGAAACCTGATGCTCCTATATAGCAAACCCCATTGATTATTATAAACATTATAGGATTATCTATTGGGAAGAAAAATAAAACTCCATACACTATCGCAGCAAAACCAGCTCCATACATACACCATTCTTTTTTACCAAATTTATTAGCAACAAACTTAGTTCCAATGAATGTAATTATTGAATAAACTGTACTTAACATTCCTGAAACAGCCATTATTTTTACATTACCAAAATAATCTTTAAATAAATATGTATTTAATCCATTAACAACACTAGCTGATATCATACCAACTAAACTAGCAATTATAACTCCTAATAAAGCTCTATTTTTTGATATATTTTTTAATACTTCAATGTAACTAAATTTTTCCTTTTCTATATGAGGTAACTCAACACGTTCCTTACACCATACAGATGTAATTTGTAAACAGAAAACGCTTGCACAAGCACAAATAATAGCTAATAGTAAGAAGTTTGAAGGTACAGGTTTGTTATCTTTATATAAAAATAATGGTCCAACGATAACTATTACAGTCATAAAAATAGTTCCACCTAAACTTCTATATCTTGATAAATCTGTACGATGATTAGTATCATCTGTCATAACACTTGATAATGATCCAAATGGAACGTTTACACAAGTATACATAGCTTCATATAAAACATAAGTAATTAAGATATAAGCTAATCTTAAACCATAATTTAAATTAGAAACATTTAAAAATCCAATACACATTAAAATTGCACAAGGTATTGAAAATGTACGAATCCAAGGTATAAATTTTTTACCAGGTTTTGCTTTACGAGAATCTATAATAGCTCCTATTATAGGGTCATTGATAGCATCCCAAAATTTTGTTACTAGCATTATTGTACCTACATGGATAGGGTTAACTTTTAGAACTAATGTATAAAATACTGTTAAAAACATAGCCCTAAACTGTTCCGTACAGCAGCACCCTAAATCCCCCAGAGTATAACCAATCTTATCTTTCATTGAAAACTTTTGCATAAAGTACCCCCTTGTTATTGATAAAAAATAGATTGTAAATAAATTTAACAAAACTGTCATATTTATTTGTATTTTTATTATCTCATATTGTAAAATAAAATTATATTCATATCTTGATATAATATTAACAAAAATTGATATATTAGCTATTAAACTATAAAAGGGGGGGTATTAATGATTGATAAAAAAGATTATTTTGTAAGGGAATTTAAATTTAATAATATAAAAACTAAAAGAATTAACTCAAATAAATATTATAAAATATTATTTGTATTTTCGGGAGATTGTAATTTAAATTTAAATAATCAATCTCAAAGGTGTAGCACTGATAATATTATTTTAATAAGTCCTAATAATTTTATTGATATAGAATCAAAATCAAAACAACTTTTAATAGTCTATGAACTATCAGTTACAGCAGAATTACTATATAAATTATCTGATGAAGAAACAGACCTTGTTAAAAGTTTTAATACTGTACCTTTTGAGTGTGCAGTTATAGATGCAAATACAGAAACCAATATGTTAACAAAAAATATATTAAAAAAGCTTGCTTATTTAAAAGAGGAAAATTATGAGTTTGCTAACAACCTATATATTAAAAGTATGTTATCAATAGTTCTAGTTCTAATACTAAGATCCTGTATATATGCAGAACCAAAGCAAAAAATAAAAAGAAGTAAACCATTTTTAATAGATGATATTTTTGCATATATTAACAACCACATTACAGAAGAAATTTCTCTTGATGATCTTGAAAAAGAATTTTATGTTAGTAAATTTCATATATCTAGAGAATTCAAAAAAACTACGGGATTAACTTTACATCGTTATATAGTAAAAGCTAAATTAGATTTATCAAAAAAACTTATAGCAGAAGGAATGTCTATAGTAGACGTTGCAAATATTTGCGGAATAGGAAGTTATAATAATTTATTCCGTGCTTTTAAAAAGGAGTTTGGAGTTACACCAAAAGAATATTATAATGAAATAAAAAAATATAAATAGAAAAAGCCATCCAATAAATCCTTTTGGATGGCTTTTTCTATTTATTTTATGATAATTCTATTACCGCATTTAATTTATCCTTAGTTTTAGCTGTAATAATATGCTTGTCATCCTCTACAGTATAATAGCACTCAACCATTTCACCATATACAATCTCTTTTTTGTATATTATTCTTACATTGTCAAACACTATAGTCTTATAAATATCTTCAGGTAAAATTTCATATGCCATATCAAGATAGCTTAAATTGTGCATATGCTCATTTATATCTATGTCTCTTCTTTGTATATAATATTCTTTTTTAAATATGTAATCTTCACATTTTATGTCTTCTAAATCTTCATCAAATACTCTTTTATCAGGTTCTGATTCATATAAATCAATTAACTCTGGTGTAAGTCTTACGGGTCTTCTTCTATCTATATCTACAAATATCCATCTTGATGTAGCTATAGCAATTACATTACCTTCTTTATCCATAATCTGAAAATCACGATATGCATATAATCTATCTGATCCCCTTGACCATGTTTGAGCTTTTATTTCATCATTATATTTAGGTCTTTTTATGACTTTCATTTTCCAGTCTAAAAGCATCCATGCCTTTCTTTTACTTTCTACTTCAAATACCCCATACCCTATAGATGCTGAATGAAATCCTGATACGTCTTCCATTATTTTAAGAAGTGCTTTGTTTGTAGCTTCGTTATTCTGTCCTATATCTTCTAATCCAATTATATAATTAGTACTATATATCATAAATGTTCACCTTTCTAAATATTTTTATCAGTTATGTTATTTTATACTTTTTTATAAGTATTAGATCAATTCATATTTAAATATATATACACTTTTATTATATCATAAGGATAATTCCTTAATTTAAATAAAACTATTGGGCTATTAATTGATTATTTTTAGATGAAAAGTAATTTAGGCATAAACATCTCTATTTTATATAGAGATTAGTTTATGCCTAAATTATCTTTAAAATATATTATTCACTTGTAATACATATTTTACTTTTATATTAAATGTTTTATATTATTTCCACTTAAAACCAATGTATCTCCATCTCTTATTACTGTAGACCCTTTAGGAACTAATATTTTATTATCTCGCTTTATCATAACAATGAGTATATCTTCCTGTATATTTGAATCCATAATCGTTTTATCTACCCATTGATTATCTCTTGTTATGCTAACCTCTAATAAATCAGTATTTATTTCACCTGTGTAATCTGTAAAAGTTTTCAATACCAAAGATTCATCTTCATTATCAACTAAATCTAATACACTAGCCACCTTAGGTATAAGTGTTCCTTGTATTGCAACCGAGAATAAAGCTATAAAGAATATAATATGAAATATATCATTCTCTATACTAACGCCATATGTAACTGCAAATATTGCAAAAACAACTGACGCAGCTCCTCTAAGCCCAACCCAAGATATAAATATTTTTTCTTTAGCTGTAAATTTAAATGGACTAAGTATTATAAATGTAGCTAATGGTCTTGCGATTAATATCATAAATAGAGATATAGATACTGCCGTTGATGTAACATAAGGTAGCCTTGATGGGAAAGATAACAGACCTAATATAAAAAATAATGCTATTTGCATAATCCAAGATACTCCATCAAAAAAATGAAACATACTTTTCTTTTTAGGTACTTTACTATTTCCAATTATTATTCCTGCTATATATACACTCAAATATCCATTTCCACCTAAAAACTCACTAAGTGAATATGAAAGTATTGCAACAGCAGTTACAAATATTGTATAAAATCCATCTACTTCAAAGTTTGAGTATTTAAGTATATAAACCGTACTCTTTGCAAGTAAAAAACCTACTATCAATCCAAATACAATCTGCTTAATTATTATAGGTGACACCGTACTTATACTTAAATCTCCTGAGCTCTTCATCATTGTAAGTACTATAAGAGTCATCATATATGCAATTGGATCATTACTTCCACTTTCAACTTCTAAAAGTGATGCTAATGAACCTTTTAAATTTAGTTTTTGAGCTCTTAAAACAGCAAATACTGATGCAGCATCTGTAGATGCTACTATTGCTCCTATTAAAATTCCTTCTAATAGAGTAGTCTTTATTACTAAATGACAAAATAAACCTGTAAGACCTGCCGTCATTATAACACCTAATGAAGACATCAATACTGATGGAAGTGCTACAGGCTTAGCCATCTTCCAATTTGTTCCAAAACCTCCATAGAACATAATAAATACTAATCCTAGTGAAGATAATGTACTAGTTAGCTCATAGTTATCAAAGTAAATTCCAACTAGTCCATCTGATCCAAATAACATACCTAGGACAATAAATATAAGAAGCATTGGTACTCCAAATTTATATAAAACCTTAGTTGAAGTTATACAGATGATCAATACTAAACCACTAATTATCATCAATTCTGTCATTAAATTCCTCCTTATATAATTTAGATTATCACTAATTACTCGAATCTTAAATCCAAATATTTCCTATAATTATGTTATTATCATAATATATTTTTTACAGTTTATCAAACTATCCCAGGTAAAATTCTTGTTAAATTCATATAATTATGAATAGTCTCCTTTTTTATATAGATTCCACTTTTCTGTTGTTAAATTTTTTAATCAAGTTTAAAATATAAAATATCACGTATTGTTATTATTAGATAAGAAATACTGACCACAAATTATTTATACAACAGGAGAAATGATATGAGTAAGTTACTTTTAGATATAATAGGTAATGAATGTAAAATTACTATTTTAGGTATATGTGAAGTTAAAGGAACAATAATTGATATAGACGATACATGGATTAAATTCAAGTATAGAAAAAAAGGGCAAGTTATACTTATTAGAAAGTGCTTTGTATCAAGTATCTTGTCATTATAAATATAATTCATAAATTAAATAAATTTTAATTTACATAATAAATAAAAATATGCCTAATAAGTTTCATTGCAGAAATTTTTAGACATATTTTTATAATTATACTATATTAAAATCTATTTTTATTAAAATTAGATGGTACCCAAGGGCATTTTTCTTCTACTTCCTTATTATATTCCTCAAGCTTTCTCATTTGCTCTACAACATGAGTTAAGTTCATTCTCTCTACCATTTGTTCAATAAGCTCTTCACCTTCATTAGCTAATTTATTTCTAGTTTCTTCATCTGGCACAGCAGTTGTACTCATATGATCTCCTTTTTCTTTGAAATAATATCCTATAGAGCCACTTTGATATGCCATACCAAATATATCATCAAATTGTTTACACGATTGAGGATTTTTATGTTCATATTTTGTTGTAAGTGGAACATCTTCTATTCTATTCATAATTTTATAAGCACCAACACTAATAGCATGAAAGCTATCTAGAGATTTAAATAAATCTTGAGCATTTTTCATTACATGCATTGTCATATCCATATATAATATAGGAACTCCTGTTTCATCCATAAAATCTCTTATCATTGGACTACATGTCATGTGAGCTGGACCATGGAAACTTATATAAATTTGACGTTTAAATCCTAATCTTAGTAAGTTTCTTGCTATTGCTCCAAGATAATCGATTCCTTCTCTTACACTTACTTGAACTGTACCTCTTGCACTTGCAGTAGCTCCTGCATAAAAATATGGAAGACCTGTTAATACTAAGCCATCACAAGCCTCTGCCATTTTTAGTGCATAAGCTTCACTAATAGTAGTTTCACAATCTAGTGGAAATCCTCCATGAAGTTCTACTGTTCCAACTGGAACTATAATAATATCATTTCTTGATAGATACTCTTCAACTTCATCATTAAGCATCTTTGGTAATATTCTTGTACGCATTTTTATCTCCCCTACTTATAAATTAAATAATTTAACTGAATTTCTATTACAAATATTCTCATAAGTTTTTTTATCTAAAGAACCTTCTTCATACTTTTCATCAAGCCACTTTCCAAGTGGAAATTCCATTTCATTGTTAACCATATCAGTTCCAAATAATAATCTATCATTGTATTTCTTTAAAAAATTTAATCCAAACCCTTCATCACGCATAATAGCACAACCACCACTATTTGCAGATAAATCACCATATAAATTAGGATATTTTTCAAATAAATATTGTAGTCTACCTCCTAAAGTAACCTTGCCACTTCCCCATTTCATTCTTTCTTCTAAAGAGTTTCCTGGGTCTTTGCTTATTTCATGCCAAAATGGTTGACTATGACCAATAAACTTTAATTTAGGATACTTCTTTAATGCTTCTTCTAACATGAAAAGTCCACTATCATCTACAATACCATACTGATATCCTTCTTTGGGACTCATATGAAATAAAATGGGTAAATCTAATTTTTCTGCAGCTTCAAATACTTTTTGTATAAAGGTATCATTTAATTTACGATTAATCATAAATTCTCCAATACCAACTGCACCTTGTTCTTTGTATAAACTTAATCTTTCATATATACTATCTTCATTATTATAATCTAAATTACACATCCAAACATATTTATCTTTAAATATTTCACATATTTTTCTACATTCGTCATTATAACCAATTGGCATCATTGAATTATTGTTTTCTCCAGCTGACATTAGAATGCCTTTTTCAATGTTTAATTTATTTAAGTGAGGTATCATATTTTCTGCACTTGAAATAAACATCTTATCAGTTTTAGGGTATTGATTTAAAGTTAAATGAAGATGGATATCTATTTTTTTCATATTTTATAAATTCCCCACTTCTTTAATGTTTTTCTCTCTTTTTTGTTTTAATGCATCATACATTTCTTCTGTTTTACTTTTATTAAGATTAAATATAAATCCAATTCCTATTACTTGTAATACACAAGTTATAACTGGTAGTAATGTTACAAGAAGATATATACCATTTATAGTTTCTGCAGTTTGTACTACATTGCTTCCTGATACATATCCTATTGCTCCTAATCCAAATGATACAAATGCAGAAGCGATAGTTGATCCTATTTTTCTACTAAATGTATATAAAGAGTACATAGAACCGTCACTACGTTCGTTAAATTTCCATTCGCTATAATCAAGACAATCTGTAACTAATGCCCAAATTAACATAGTAAATGCAGTTTGACCTATCATCGCTATTAAGTATAAAGCTGAATATACATATACATTCTTTATTTCAACTACAAATGGAATAACACTGAATACAGTACTAAATAAAATTCCTGCCATTAAAGTTGCCTTTTTACCATACTTTTCAACAAGTTTTGGAACAAGTGGGAAGCAAAGTAAAAGAATTGGCACTGATGCAAAACTAAGTAAAGTCATTATAGAAGTATTTTGATAATACTCTTTAAATATATAACTTCTTATTTGGCTAGAGCCAGTTATATAAAGCATACTACCTATAGTTGCTATCATGACTCCTATTAATGGTCTATTTTTAACAACTGCTTTTAAAACATTTCCATAATTAAACTTCTCACCATTTTCTTTCTTTTCAACACGAACACGCTCTTCTGTATTTTTTAATAAAAGAGAATAACTAATAATACTTAAAATACCAAATATAATTCCTAATAATGTAAATCTTTCTGGGATAATATTGCTATTTGCATCAAAACATATAACTGGTACAAAAGATAAAGCCCCTATACCAACAAGTGTACCACCTATACTTCTTGCTCTTGATAACTTACTTCTATCAATTGGATCTGTACTAACAACGTTTGCCATAGCTCCAAAAGGCATTGAAGTTCCTGTATAGCTCATTCCATATAATACATATACAAAAGCTACCCAAGCATGTAATGCAACTCCAGTGAATGGAACACTAGTAAAACACAATACTCCTGATAATGCTAGTGGAACCATAAATATTTTAATCCATGGCTTAAACTTATCACCTGATTTACCAATCATCCATCTGTCTGGTAAAGAACCCATTATAGGGTCATTAATAGCATCCCATAATCTAGCTGCTAAGAATAATGTCCCCATCCATGCACTACTAATTCCTAATACATAAGTACAGAATATTAAAAAGTATGCATCTACAAATAAATTAACAAAACTCCCTGCCATATCTCCAAATACATAACCTATTTCATCCTTTTTACCAAAAGGACGCACGCTTTTGTTTACCATATATATCTTCCCCCTAAATAATTTAATGATTTTTAGTAAAACGTTTACAACTCTATAATAATCTATTTTATTTGCAATTTAAATTGCATAATTTACAAAAAACATTGCAAATATTACATAAAATCATTACTATTATTAGTAATTAGTAATTTAAATTTTGTTAATTTAATAGGAGAAATTATATATGAAACTTTCTGAAATTGAAGAGTTAATAAGATTAAACAAGATAAGTGTAATAAATGATACAGAAATTCTTAATGAAATAGTAAATCAAAAAAGAACAGATTTTTTAGGCATATTGACAGATGATGGAAGCTACATTGGATATAAAGATATAGAAATGAATAGCTCGTTTATTGATGCACATGATATGATTGATTCTGAAAAAGACACTGTAACTTTACATAATCATGGATTTTATGAAATAATCTTTTGTAAGTCAGGAAATATTCAATATTTAATAGAGGATGATAGATACAATATTCAAAAAGGAAGTATAATAATTATTCCACCTGGAGCTTCTCATCGACCACTGCTATGTGAAGCCTCAAAAGAAACTTATCATCGTACAGTAATATGGATCAACTCAAATTTTTATAATCAATGTAGTAAAATGCTTAAATTAACTGAAAAAATTGAACATGACCCCATGTTAAATGGTCACTATGTTCTTCAAACATATAGCACACTTTATTTACAAGTAGAACAAATTATAGAGCTTTTACTTCAAGAAAAAGCTAATTCAAATCCATCTAACGAATTTTTCTGTTATAGCTTATTTGTTCAATTATATTGTTTATTTTATAGAGCTCATTGTTATAAAAATTTATCTTATTCTAAGCCAGAAAAAACCATATTACTAGATGAGATATTACACTATATATCAAATAATTTATCACAAAAAATCACTATTAAATCTATTGCTGATCATTTTCATATAAGTGAGTCTAGTGTTAATCAGCTATTTAAAAAGAATTTTAATACTAGTGTATATAAATTAATAACACAAAAAAGACTTACAACATCTAAAAAACTAATTATGGACAATGTTCCTTTAAAAGAGATTCCACATCAGTGTGGTTTTTCAGATTACTCTGTTTTTTATAAAGCGTTTACTAAAGAATATAAAATATCTCCAAAAGAATTTAAAAATTATAATCTATAAAGAAATACTGTAGATAGATTTGTAATAATCAAACTTATCTACAGTATTTTTTATAAATTTATTTTATATTAAGTTATATTTAATATAAAATAAATTTTCAATCCATCTCCTAGATTGTTTATATTACAACTTTTTAGCAATATCATATCCTGCATTAATAGCATCTTTTATTGTTCCAACATTGTTTGCATCTCCTATAGTATGATAAGTCATTTGAAGTTCCTTTAAGGTATCAACTAACCTAGAGTCTGCTTTGTAACCTACTGCGAATATAAGTGTATCACAATCATCAATACAGTGGATTTCACAGTCTTTACTATAATAAATTTTATCTTCTTCTACACTTTCAACCTTAGCATTGCAGATTAACTCTATACCTTTTTTCATCATACGCTGCACAAGTAAACTTCTCCCTGGACCTGTTTCTGTTTCCATGACTTCTTTACCCATTTCAATTACAGTAACTTTTCTATCTCTAGGAAAACGATCATAAACTAAAGGTGCAAGATAATCTGCAGTTTCACAACCTACAGAACCACCTCCAATAATAACAATTTTATGTCCAGGAAATACCTTGCCATCTAAAATATCATCGGCTGTTGCCCAATGTTTAAAGGCTGTAAATTGTTGAATAACAATAGGGGAAGCTCCATTGCTTACAATCACTTCATAATCAGAAAATTCATCTTGCAATAGTTCTTTATTAACATTACAGTTTAAACGAACTTCAACTCCACTTTCATCTAGTTTTCTAACCATGTATTGTGTAACTTTTGAAAGATCTTGCTTAGCAATTGGTATAGAAGCTATACGCATAAGTCCCCCTAGTTCTTCATTCTTATCACAAAGAACTACATGATGTCCCCTTTTCTTTGCAACATAAGCCGCTTCCATACCAGAAGGTCCCCCACCAATAACAAGAACTTTTTTCTTTGTATCAGATAACTTAAGAGTATCTTCATTTTCAATTTCAAGAGATGGATTTATTGTACAAGCTATACGATTTCCAAACATAATACCATTTAGACAACGAAGGCATCCAATACATGGACGTATATCCTTGTCTAACCCTTTTTCTGCTTTATTAGCAAATTCAGGATCACATAAATTAGCTCTTCCAATCATACAGATATCTGACTTTCCATTTGCAATTAATTCATCAGCAATCCAAGGCTCTGTAATTCTTCCAACAGTAGCTATCGGAATTGACGTATGTTTTTTAATTTCTTCTGATAGCTTAGCATGAGAGGCTTGCTTTGTACCAGGTGCAGGTATTGAGCTACCACGCATGATAGTAGTTCCTCCAGATACATGAATCATATCAGCTCCATGTTTTTCTAACTGCTTAGCAATATATATTCCATCATTAATATTTAAACCACCATCACAATATTCATCACCAGAAATTCTTACATCAATAATAAAATCTTTTCCACATGTTTTACGAACTTCTTCAATAACTTCTAGTGTTAATTTCAAACGGCCATTAATATCTCCTCCATATTCATCAGTTCTTTTATTATATATTGGAGATAAAAAACCTCCTAATAGACCATGAGCATGGGCCGCATGAATTTCAACACCGTCTCCTCCAGCAATTTTAATTCTTAATGCGGCTTCACCAAACTGCTTTATAATAGTTTTTAATTCTGGTATAGTTACTGGTCTTGGAGCTTCCTTTGCATAGGAAGGTCCAACATTTGATGGTGCAATTAAACGAGGTGTTCCTGGAACAGGAAATGCCATATAAGCAGGATGGAACAATTGTGGAAGTATTTTTGCACCATACTTATGTACAGCCTCCGTCAACTTTTTCCAACCAGGAATATAAGAATCATCACTTATGGACATATCTCCAGGTAAATATGTATAAACAGGTTCAACAGTAGTTACTTCAGTTACAATAAGACCAATACCACCTTTTGCCCTTGCCGCGTAATGCTCAACTAAAGTATCTGTTACATAACCTTTATCTGCTAGATTTGTAGATATTGGTGGCATAAAAATACGATTTTTAACTATGGTTTCACCAATTTTAATAGGCGAAAATAAATGACTATATTTTTTCATATCCTCATCTCCTTTTTATTTGATGTTATCATATTTTTTGATTACTTTCCTTGTTCAAGCTTGATGTTAAGGGTCAAAATATGTCCTTGTATTTGAAGATTAAAGACGAAAGGAGATAAAATTAAAGAAAAAATGACTTATAATAGAAAGTCTTAATGTAGATTTTAATCTTTAGCAATATCTATAATAATTTCATCATTACAGTGAGTCATAGTACTTCTTACATCTTTAGACGTTTTAATAAAGCAAAGAATATGTCCTTCTTTTTCTTTAATTTTTATACCAACATTTTCATAAATTATGTTTTCTGATTCTTCTAATAGATGTTGAAGCAGCTCCATTTGGTTATAATCTAAATACATTAATTGCTCTCTTTTATCTTCATTAAATTTAATATTATTGACAAACTTTTTTCGATAGTGGCTAGGAGCAATTCCATATAGTTCCTTAAAAGCTGTAGTATATGCTTTAGAATTTGGCATGCCACAATCATCAGCAATCTGCTCAATAGATTTTTTCCCTTCCAATAAAGATTCTATAGATTCACGTACTCTTACAAGAGCAACATATTTTACAAATGGAATGCCTGTATATTTTTTAAATAGTTTAGACGTATAAGAAATACTAAACATAAGTGTGTTTGCTATATCACTTAAACGTATATCCTCTTTATAATGACTATCTATATATTGAATAGCTTTAATATAATTTTCTCTATGAGTAGACTGAAGAGGCAAATGTTCAATAGGGTACTGCATGTTATTAGAAGTTATATTAATAATTTCCATCATTATTGTATTTAACTCAAATAGATTATTATTGCCACGTAACAAAACTCCAATTAATTTACCTATTTGAATCTTTAATTTTTTCAATAATTTAAAATTATTATTATCAGTACAAACAATTGATTCGTAAGAATGCTTTATTTCTCCTATCATTGCTGATGGAAATAGAGAAAAATCAATATGTATAGTTAAAATCACATTTTCTTCTCTAGAATTTTGACGAATCATATGAATATCATTCGGAGCAATTATTACTAGTTCATGTTCTTTAATTGTATGAGAAAAGTTTTCTGTAATAGCCTCATATTCTCCCTTTAAAACGTAGGTTATTTCTAGGCTTCTATGACGGGAAAACACTTGTCTGCTAAAGCTATTAATGCTTAAGCTTAAAGGATATCCGAATTTTTGACCAGAAAAATCATAATAATATCTCATATTTTGCATAAAAACCTCCACTTATTATAGCTATAAATTTAATATGTTTTTTCTTTAAATATATAAATTGAAATTATATTAATAATATTAGGGGTTTTCACAAAAATAGACAAGTTTTTATTCTTAATCATAAATGAATGGTAATCATCATAGTAAGTTTAATAATTACAAGGGATTAATAAAAGCTCCTTAATAGTAGTGATATAAATATCAATACTTTAAGGAGCTTTTATTAAGTTACATTCTTTGATGTATTTGATTATCTACACATATTTGATTTACATACATTTCTTTTTCTACATCTATGAATACTTTAGCTATAACTTCATAAGCTTCTTCCCATGCATTTAAAACATCTTCTGTTGCTGCATCCCCTAGAACTTCTTTTATTGCTAATAATAAGTTCTTACCTACTATTGGATAATGTTCTGATTTTACTTTTGAATTAACGTGAATACTTGCTATTTTCTTTACTGCTGGTAATAATACTTCTAAATTATCTATATTTTGAGCTGCTGCTAATACTGTCATTGCTAGTGCTTTTGGTTGTTCTCCAGATTCTTGCTTATCCATGTTAAACATTTCTTTTACTTCGGGATTATTAGCAAACATTGTTTTATAAAAAGTTTTTGTTATTTCTAATCCGTGTTCTCTTAATACTGGTACTGTGCTTTTTACTATATCTATTGTTTTTTGATTTAACATATTTATTTTCTCCTTTTTTTAATGTGTATTTTATATATACATTTAATTATTTAAAATATACCCAGCTATTTTTTATATAAACATTTTTAAATATATATTATATATTTTTTTTAATTTTAAATAACTTAATTATATTCTTTCCATCAAAATAAGGATTTTTTCTTTTAAATTATTTAAGTAATCTATTCTATGTTCATATTGTTTATATGATAATGTATATAATTGATTTGAATTATAGATTATTGATGAATTGCTATACTCTTCAAATGTATCTATGTCTATATCTATATTATTTTCATTTATATATATTTTTATATTTTTAATATCCGATTCAATTTGTAAAAAACGCTTTGTATGACTTTTTTTAAAAGGTATTTTAAGAAAATATCCTATAATACCTGCATCAGTATATCCATCAATTGTAATAGATTGTTCACATTTTTTTATATTTAATAATAATCTTTTGCAATTATTTTTTATTTCACACATCTCTATTCTCCCTTTATCTTAAGCTTATTTAATTATAGTATACTACAACATGTTAATTACTTTTACTCTATATTTAAATTTACAATACTCTTTTACTTTTGATACAGTTCTCCAATCTATACTCAATAAATCAATTTGAGGTATCAATACTCATATATTAAAGTAATGATATTATACCTATATAATTTGGAGGATATCTCATTATGAAGAAAAAAATCTATAATTTCATATATAAACTTATATTATCAAGACAAATTACCTATGAAATAGAAGTCATTGCACAAAATTTAAATGTCCCCTGGGCAATAGATATAAGCAATGATAAAAGAATATATTTTACAGAAAGATCTGGATCAATTAGAGTTATTGAAAATAATATACTAAATCCAAATCCACTTATAAGATTTGAACTTCCATTTGTAGCTCAAGGTGAAGGTGGCCTTATGGGAATTGCACTAGACCCTAATTATTCACAAAATCATTATATATACGTTATGCATTCATATAGTGATAATAATAAAATATTAAATAGAGTAATAAGACTACTTGAAAGAAATAATACTCTATCAATTGATAAAATTCTTTTAGATCAAATTCCTGATAATCAATTTCATAATGGGGGAAGAATAAAAATAAGTCCTGATAGAAAATTATATATAACAACAGGAGATGCTCAAAATCCATCATTATCTCAAGACACATCAAGTTTGGCTGGAAAAATACTTAGAATTGAACTTAATGGTAATATCCCTATAGATAATCTATTTCCAAACTCACCTGTTTATAGTTTAGGTCATAGAAATCCACAAGGTTTAGCTTGGAGTTCTAATAATGTATTATACTCATCAGAACATGGTCAATCTGCTCATGATGAAATAAATCTAATAATCCCAGGAGGTAATTATGGATGGCCTCTTGTTCAAGGTTATGAAGATTCTAATGTCATTACTATTCAAAAACCTTTAGTTCATAGTCAAGAAGAAACGTGGGCTCCATCTGGTATTGCTTTTGCAAATAAAGGTGATTGGAAAGATAAACTGTTAGTTGCTAATCTTCATGGTCAACAACTACTGGTGATGTCATTAAATGATAATAAAACAGAAGTTATAAATATAGAATCATTTTTTAAGAATAATTATGGTAGATTACGTGAAGTAATTCAAGGAAACGACGGATATATTTATATTTCAACAAGTAATAGAGATGGTCGAGGAAACCCTAATGAATTTGATGATAAAATCCTTAGGCTTGTGTCTAAATAAATACTTGATTTCTTAATGCTAAAATTAAATATATAGTTAAAGTCTTCTAATATTTTTATTAGTCTCTGTATATTCAGTTGACAATTCTATATTTATCATACTTTATATGCAATATATTTCAAAATAATTCTATACATTACGAATTATGTTATTTTCTCACTTCATAATTCCCTATAAATCAATTGACATGATATGACAAAGTATATAAAATAATATTTAATTAAAATATAATTATATTTAAGGGGAGTATTTGTATATTTATGAATAGGGATAAGATAATAACATTTATGACACTGCTTTTAATATGTATAGGCTTGCCTGCAATAGCTCATGCCTCTGAATTTATGTTTTATAATCTTACAACATCAGATGGATTATCACAAGCTTCAATAAATTCTATCTATCAAGATAGCTCAGATTATATTTGGATTGGTACTAAAAATGGCCTAAATAGATACAATGGCTTTAAATTTGAAATTTATAATAAAGGCTTTAGTGAAAAACGAAATATTATTGATAGCTATATTACATGTCTAAACGAAGACTTAAATAATAATTTATGGGTAGGAACACATGATGGTTTAAGTAAGATTAATTTAAAAACTGAGAAAATAACTAATTACACTGTAACTAATAGTTCACTCTCATCAAATAAAATTATGGATATCAAAATTAATAATCAAGGTGATATTATAATTGCTACATCAAATGGATTAAATATCTATGATCATACTAAAGATAATTTTATTTCTTTAGTTAAACAAGACTTTAAACTTTCATATTCAAAGATATTATCTATAGAGTTTTATAATGATAATGAAATTTATATGATATCAAAAAATCACCTTTTAAAATATGACATGATCAATAACGAATATAGCATTATTAAATCCTTAACTGAAGATGCTATTTTTACAACTTTATCATTATATAAAGATGCTATATACTTAGGAACTGAATATGATGGTCTATATGTTTATAATATTAGCACTAAAGAAATTGATAATAAATATAAGTTATATATTAATGACGATAGTGGTAATTCCCATACTATTAACCATATTTATAATGATAATACAGGAATTTATGTCGGCTCAACTAACGGATTATATATATATAAAGAAAACGATTTCCCAAAACATTTTACAAATAATTCGTATGATGAATATTCATTAATTAATAATAATATTTCTTACATTATGAAAGATTCTAGCGGACTTTTATGGATAGGTACATTTTGTGGAATAAGTACAGTAGACTGTACTTTAGGAATAAGCTATTATGATAATTTTGTTGTTGACCCAGATGTAAAAAATAACATTATAGTTGGTACATATGAAGATGTTAACGAAAATCTATGGCTTGGGGTTTATGGAAATGGTATTAGTATATTGGATAAAAAAAATAATACTATCAAACAACTGAATACTAAAACTGATAACAAATTAAATTCTGATACTATTTGGGATATAAAAGGTAATGAAAAATATGTTTTTGCTACATCCTCCGTTGGGTTAAATATTATTAATAGAGAAACTTTAAAAGTACAAAGTTTATTGGACAATAAATTTTGCCATACCTTATATGTAGATGGAGACTATCTATGGGTTGGAACTATAGGTGGTTTTGATATTGTTGATTTAAATGACTTTAGCGTAAAAAGTATTAACAAACTGCTTACTGAAAATAACATAAATATTAACTTAGGTGGACCTATTTTTAAAGATTCACAAAGTATTTATTGGCTTGGTGGTGCAAGTAAAGAAGGTTTGATACAATTTGACCCTAATAATAACTCTGTAAATCTCTTCAAATATAATGAGTTTGAAAATAGTATTTCTGATAATACTATTTTATCGATTACTGAAGATTCTAAAGGAAATTTATGGTTTGGTACTGAAAGTGCTCTGAATAAATATAATAGGTTGACTAAAGAATTCAAATCATATTCCATTGAAGATGGACTTTCTAATAATACTATTTATAGTATTATCCCTTTTAATGATAAAATATTGATAAGTACAAATTCAGGGATAAACTGTTTAGAGTTTAAAAATGATGAATTAACAACTGTAAAAAAATATTTAAATAAAGTAGAATTTTCTATAAACTCATTTTTAAAAACAAAAAACGGAGAATATATTTTGGGATCTATTAGTGGTATATATGTTATAGATCCAAATATTATAGAAAGTAATACAACTTCTCCTGTGCTACACTTTGACAATGTCTCTATAAATGGAGTAGATATAAATGATTCAAATAATATTTCCATGGACTATAAAGAAAACTTTATTACCATGAGTTTATTTACTAATATTTATAATAATGTGCAAAATATTGATTTTTATTATCGTATAAATAATGATAAATGGACATTAATGCATGATAATGAAGTTACACTCTCAAATTTAGCTGATAAAAAATATACTATAGATTTTATAGCTCAAAATTTTAATGGAAATCATAGTGAAATTGAAAGTATTTCTTTTTATGTAAATCCGCCATTTTGGAGAAGTAAATTTGCTAAATTTATTTATTTCTTACTATTTTTTATAATTATAATATATGTTTCATTTAAAATAGTACATTTGAAGAATGCTATTACTCTAAAAAATAAGCAATTAGCTAAAGAAATAAATGAAAAAAATGAAATTCTTCAGAAAAATATTGAATTAGAAAAACGTAAAAATAATTACTTGATCAATATGTCACATGAACTTAGAACTCCATTAAATGTTATAGGAGCAACCCAACAATTGATAGTTAATCTTAATAAAACAGGATCTATTTCTTCAAATGAACTATCAAGATATATGAAGATAAATGATAATAATTTAAAAAGACTTTTAAATATTATTAATGATTTAATTGATTCTTCTAAAATGAATGAAGGTATTTATAATCTACTTTTAGAAGAAAATGATATTATATATGTAGTTGAAGAGGCAGCTTTATCGTTAAAAAGTTTAGCTGAAGAAAAAGAAATAGACCTTATTGTCGATACAAATATAGAAGATTGTATTATGAAATTTGATCAAGATGCTATTGAAAGATGTATTATAAATATTGTTGGTAATGCTATAAAATTTACCGATTCTTATGGCAAAATACTTGTTAATATAGTTGATTCAAAAGATATATTAACTATAGAAATAAGTGATAATGGTAGCGGAATACCACCAGAAAAAATAGATAGTATATTTGATAGGTTTAGCCAAGTTGTAAGTTCAAAAAGAGAATTTTCAAAAGGTAGCGGTCTAGGACTTACTATTACAAAAGGATTAATTGAGCTCCATGGTGGAGATATTACTGTTACAAGTGAATTAGGCAAAGGGTCAACCTTTACAATAATATTACCTAAAAAGATTTAAATATTAATAAAACATCTTATTTTAATATCATAATAATTTTATAAACTATTTTAATAATAAAAGTAAGGACATATGCCCTTACTTTTATTATATTCTTATCGATACATTATCCTTATCTTTTTGAATATATTTATTTATAATAATTCCTATAATCAATAAAATCGGAAATATACTCGCTGCTAAAATTCCAATTTTAATATTATCATTAAACATACCTGAGAATCTTCCTACAATAGTTGGACCTAATGAACACCCTAAATCTCCAGCTAAAGCTAAATAAGCAAACATAGCGGTTCCGCCTCCTTTTATTTCTGATGCAGAAATACTAAATGTTCCTGGCCATAGTATACCAACTGAAAAACCACTTATACTACACCCTATAAGTCCTAATATAGGCCAAGATGATAATGAAATTATTAAATAACTAATTAAGCATAAAATTCCACTACAAAGCATAGTCTTTTGAAGATTTATCTTTTCTCCAAACTTTCCATATAATAGTCTTGATATACCCATCATTATTGCAAAAATCATAGGACCTGCTAAATCCCCAACAGTCTTACTAATTCCAAGCCCTTTTTCAGCAAAAGTTGATGCCCATTGGCTAACTGACTGTTCACTAACACCAGCACATATCATTAATAATACCATTATCCAAAATAGCTTTTTTGATAATAAACCTTTGACTGATAATCCATTTTCTCCATCTTCAATTAAATGAAGTACTGGAACTTTCATAAAAAAAAATGCATTAGCTACTGGAATAATAGCCCATATAAAAGCAAGTAGTTTCCAATTTCCTATTCCAAATATAGCAAAAAATAAAGTAGATAATAATACTACTCCTGCATGCCCCCAACAATAAAATGAATGAAGTAAGCTCATGGCTGATTCTTTATTATCTGTTGGACATGATTCTACAATAGGACTTATTAGAACCTCTATTAATCCTCCTCCAACAGCATAAACCATAACAGATATCATTAAACCAATAAATGGATCGCTAAATAATTCAGGTAATAGCACTAATAATATAAGACCTAAAGCAGCAAAAATATGAGCGATTATAGCTGATATTTTATATCCAATTTTATCTATAAATCCGGCTGCTAAAAAATCAATTATTAATTGTAATCCAAAATTAAAAGTTACTAAAAATGTTATTTTTGATATGGGTATATTATAAGATGATTGAAATGTTAAGAATAGCAATGGAATAAAATTATTTATAATTGCTTGAACAATATATCCCGTAAAACAAGCATACATTGTATGCTTATAAGTAAATTTCATAGTTTTCTACTCCTCCCCTTTTTTAAGTTAATACATAACTTTTATTATCTAATTATCTACAAATTATATTATATATCATTTTAAAATTAAACTATTGTACTTTTTATCCATTTTTTAGTACAATATCCTCAAATTCAACTATCTAGAAATTTTATAGATACTCTTTCATTATAGGTAGTATATTTTTATGATAATTATTCGTTAGGTTAGATGTTTGACAAAATATAGGCATGGATATGAGAATTAGCTATCCATGCCTTAATAAATATATTTTACACGTCTATTTTTTAATTTATTTAAAAATCAATAGACATAGATTTTTTTAATGTAAATGCATTTTTATATAAATATATTTTTCTATATTTGTACATAAAAGCAAATGAAACTATAATAGTTGCAATCTCTGCAAATGGAACTACAAGCCAAACTCCATTTACTCCCATAACTTTTGGAAGTATAGCTATACCAAGTAAGAAAAATCCAAAGGTTCTTAAAAATGATACTATAGCAGATACTTTTCCATTTGAAAATGCAGTAAACATTCCAGAGGTAAATATATTAAATCCTGATATTAAGAATCCTACTGAGAAAATCATAAATCCATTATAAGATATATCAAATAAATTACTTCCCTTTGTTGCAAATAATGATATTAAAATTTCTGCTAAAACTCTAGATAAAACAAATGTTATAATACCAAATACAGAAATTATTATAATACTATATTTAACTAATTTTTCTACTTGCTCTTCATCTTGTTTCCCATAATTATAACTTATTCTAGGTGATGTACCTGAAGTAAATCCTAAATATGCTGAATTTAATAAGAATTGAATATAAAGCATAATTGTAATTGCAGCAACTCCATCTTCTCCTAAAAGCTTAATCATTACTATATTAAATGCAAGTGTTGTAAGAGCTGATGATATTTGCGATACCATTTCTGACATCCCATTTGAACAACTGTTTAAAATAACTTTAAAATTAAACTCAAACTTTACAAAGTGTAGCATGTTCTTTTTATTAAAGAAGTAAATTAACCCAACTAAACTTGGTAAAATATATCCTATACAAGTTGCTAATGCAGCACCTCTAACTCCCATATTAAATTGAACTATAAACACATAATCTAATACGATATTTATTATTCCACCCAAAATAGAGCTTATAAGACCTAGCTTTGGAACACCTGCTGTTACTAAAAAATAATCAAAATAAAGCTTTAGTATTATAAATGGAGTAAAAATTATCATAAAGAATAAATATTCTCTACAATTAAAATATAATGAGTCTGTAGAACCAAGCATATATATTATATTTTTCATAAAAAGTATACATATGATTTCAACTATAATACCTAAAATTATTGCACTTACTGTTATAAGCGTAAAATACTCTCTTGCCTTTTCAGTTTTGTTTTCCCCCATAGTTTTTGCAACTATAGCACTACCTCCTGTGGCAAACATAACTCCAATTCCTATTAATATATTTATTACCGGATAAACTATATTTGTGGCTGAAAGTGCATTTGCACCAACAAATTTAGATATAAACATTCCATCAATTATGGTATAAAGTGAAAAAAACACCATCATTATTACTGTTGGAAATGTATACTTTAATAATGAAGTCAATTTGACTTTCTTTTGCAATGCATTTTCCATATGGACCTCCTTGTAATATGTGATTATTTATAATATAATAAACTATCCTGTTAGGGGATAGTCAATAGGGATGTTTATAAAAATGAATAATATATATCTCTGCTCTACATAAATCCTACTCAAATACTTTATAAATCCATCTTAATACCATTATTCTTAAGCCACTGCCTTCTCAAATCATAATCAGACATAACGGAACACACCCTATCCCAAAATCCTTTTGAGTGATCCTTATACTCCATATGACTCATTTCATGAACAACAATATAATCAAACACATTAGAAGGAGCCATTATACATCTTCAATTAAAAAGTAACTCATTTTTAACAGTACAACTAGCCCATCTCTTTTTTTGATCCTTTACCTTAATGCCAGATACCTCATCCTTAAAATAACTTTGATAATAAGATACTCTTTCCTTTAGTCTTGATAAAGTCTTTTCTTTATACCAATTTTTTAAAGCTTCTTTGATAGCCTCTTCATCCTTAGTATAAGTTCTAACTACAAACTTACCTCTAAACAACTTCACACTTATATCACTTATACTATCATCTAAAACAACATCCAAAGAATAATTTCTACCAATATACATATAAGACTCACCACTTACTGCCTCCCTATTTATCCTAGTATCATTTACATACTTAACTTCATACTGCTTTTGAACTATCCAACTAGCCTTTGATTTAATTTTTTCTAAAATAATATCCTTATCAACTCCAAATGGAGAGATTACATTAACCTCTCCACTTGGCTCAACTTCAATACTCATAGTTTTTCTTTTTCTATATATTAAATTAAAACTAATTTCCCTAGTTCCATATTTAAATTCTAACTTCATATTCTTACCTCTAGTCTAAAGTTGCATAATGTATCTTAGATAAATTTACCATCTGCTCCTTTAAATCTTTTATTTTTGTCATTGTGTCATTTCCATAAACTTCTCTAAGTTTTGCTGACTTACTTATTAAATACATATAAATCTTACTATCTACCTGTGATACTTTAGTTGGATTCTCACTCCATCCTGTCATATACCAATCATTTATCATTTTAATATTGAATTCCTTACAAAATTCCTTAATAAATTCTACACTAGAATCAGACATATACACTTCTTCTTCCTCACAAACCTTAGAATTTAAATTTGCTCCATCTTCTAAAACCTTTATTAAAGTCTCAAAAATTGCAAACTCTTTTTTCGTAAGTCCTAAATCATTAGCAGCTTCTTCTTCTTCGCTATTTAATTCTCTATCTATAAATTCTTTTAATCTAGCTTTTTTCTCAGTCCAATCAGCCTTAGTTTCTTCAAGTATAGCAACAAGTTTTTCAAATAAACTTGTAAAATAAACTGGATTTTCGTCCATCTTAAGATTTAATACATTCTTTATAGCATGCTCCATACTAGATGCTATAGCTTCATCAGACATATTATTCTCTATTTTTTTCTCAAAATCAGATTCAAATAAAGTTATAGGAGTAATCCAAGATATAACTCCATTAGATTCTAAATGCTTAGAAATAATCTCCTTAACCTTCTCTCCACAATCTGATATATCTAGCTTTTTCTCAGGATTATATCTCATTTTAGCAGCTGCCCTAATATATGATAACCACTTAACATCATTTAATATATCCTTAGAAACATTACCTGGCATAAGCATTTCAACAGAACTTACAAACTTTTTATAAGCAATTTCAAACTCTGCTCTTTTATCTTCTGGCTCAACCACTCTTACAAGTGCATCTATATTATTTTTATCTACTCCAGAAAACATCCTCATAACATTTTCTCTAAGATTCATCATATCATCATAAATACTATCTATAGACTGCATAGGGCTTCCCAACTCATCTTTATCAAATATAACTAAAGCCTCATCTAAAAAGTCTAAAACACCATAATAATCTACAACATAACCACATTTTTTCCTATCACCACAAGTTCTATTAACCCTTGCAATAGCTTGAAGTAATGTATGCTCTTTAAGTGGTCTATCTAAATACATAACCTGCTCAATAGGAGCATCAAATCCTGTAAGTAACATATCCTTAACTATAATAAAACACAACTTACTTTCTTTTGTACTTTTCTTAAACTCTTTTAAAATTTCCTCTTGCTGCTTACTAGTTGTATGATGTTCTTTTAAATATGGCTTATCATTTTGAGATGATGAGAATATAATTTTACACTCTAACTCCTCATCCATAATATCTTTCATATGCTTATTTAAAGCATTATAATACTTTACACAATCTTCTCTTGATACACATACAATCTGAGCTTTAAATTCATTCGGATATATAAATTCTTTGTAGTGTTTTAATATATCCTTAGCAATTTCATCTATTCTATCATCTGCTTCTACAACAGTTCTTTTATTTGCATATTTATTTTTTATAGCTTCTTTTTCTTCATCACTTCTATCACTAAACTCTTTCTCAAATATATCTTCTAAGGTATCTCCTTTTATATGTAAATCAGGTCTTCTACCTTCATACACTATTTTTACAGTTGCACCATCTGCCACTGCATCTTTTATAGAATACTTATCTATATATGAACCAAAAGTTCTAGGAGTAGACTTATCCTCTTTGTCTATAGGAGTACCTGTAAATCCTATAAAAGTAGCATTAGGTAAAGCATAACGAAGATTCGCAGTAGTAGTGCTATATTGACTACGGTGAGCCTCATCACTCATTACTATTAAATTTTTCTTAGTTGAGAGTACTTCATAATCCTTTTCAAAATATAGATTTCCTATATTATTAGCTTCTTCTTCATTTAATCCTACAATATTTAATTCTTCCTTTTCACTTTGGAACTTTTGTATAGTTGTAGTTATTATTTGAGCATTAGAATTTCTAAGTAACTCCTTCATTTTTTGTATGCTATCAGCTCTTACTGGAGTAGTATTATTTAAATTATTTTGGAAAGTCTCAAATATTTGCTTATCTAAATCAGTTCTATCTGTAATTATTGCTATAGTAGAATCACTTAGTTTCTTTGTATTTCTTATATTTCTAGCTAAAAATACCATTGTAAGTTATTTACCAGAACCTTGAGTATGCCAAACTACCCCACCCTTTTCTAGTGGTGTTTTTCCTTCTTCTATTCTTTTTAAACATTTTCCAACTGCTCTAAATTGTTGGTATCTAGCAACTTTTTTTATTTTTATACTGTTTTCTTTATCTAAATCGTATACTATAAAGTTTTGCATTATATTTAATAAATTTTCTTTTTTAAATACACCTTGAAGTAATATATTTTGTGGGCTATCTTTATAATCTTTCACTTCACTATTTAAAACTGGATAAGCATCTTTCCATTCTACATAATGCTTATAACCACTGCTTATAGTTCCTATAAAAGCTGTATATTTATTTAATATTCCAGTTATAAAATTAGTATAAAATAACCTTTCTGCTCCTTCTATATAATTGGCATCTCTTTTATTCATATATCTACATAGCTGCTCATATCCATCATTTTTGCCTACATTTTCATTAGAGTTACCTTCTTTAAATGGTGATTTACATTCAAGTACAGCTATTGGCATACCATTTATAAAAATTACTATATCAGGTCTTATACTTTCTTGTTCTCCTTTTACCTTAAACTGATTTACTACTAAAAAGTCGTTATTTTCTATGTTTTCAAAGTCTATTAGTTTAACTGTTGGTGTTGATTTTTTATTATCAATTACTTCGCTTACTGTTAATTCTAAATTTATTATATAGTTGTATATTTTTTCATTTATTTCAAGTAAGCCACTTCCTAGATTTTCTGGTCTTTGAAGTATTCTTACTACTTTGTTTATATTTTCTTCACTTATCCATGGGTTTATTTTTTTTAAGGAAGTTTTCATTCTTTTTGCTAGGATTACTTCGCTTAGTGTGTCTCTTTCTCCATGTTCTGGTGTTAAGTCTTTTCCATTTATATATAAATATCCTAATTGTCTTAGGTAATCTATTGCTGGTTTTTCTACTAGTGTGTATTCATTTCCTAGATACAAATGTATTCCCCCTTGTATGATTTTCTATTTATATATTAACATAAAAATAAGTGCTAGGTATTTAGCACTTATTTTCCCTATTTTATTATTTAAATATCATATATTCTTATATAAATACCTTGGTTTGCATATTTTTCAATTGACATTATAATAAAAATAGTTATAATATTTAAGTATAGTTATATTAGTTTAAAACTTGGCAATAATTAAATAACAAAACATATACTATAATTAGATAAAATTGAGTGCCTCTCTTTGAAATGGGTCATCTTTGATGATTCCCCCGAAGATTATAGCACTCTTTATTAATTTTATAATATATTTATTATATTGTCTAAACAAATTTAGATTGGACACCATTTTCTTCATAATATGCAACTTTTCTTTTTAAGATATTATTATCTAAATTAATTTTATCAATATATAGCTTTAATTTCTTAGCATTATCAAAACTATCACTAATGCCATCTAATAAACCTAAATACCTTAATATATCCTCTTGCAATTGTATTGTATTCTCTAGGTTTTTAACCTTATCTTTATAATAATCTATATTTTTGTTTATCTTATGTCCCTTACTTATATCTTCAACTCGCTTAACTATTGATTCAATTACACTTTTAAAATCATTTACTTCATATTTAAACTTACAATCAGATAATGATTTTAATATCTCTTGATTAGTAAAACTATGTATATCATAACTTATATAATCCTCAATATCCCTATATCCTTCTACTAAAATATCTATTTTATTCGATAAATCCCTTAATCTACTACATATATCCTCACTTATAACTTTATAATAATCTATATGATAAGTTTGATCTATAACACTATTTTCATTAATTATTGAATAAACTTTTGCTAATAATTTTTTATTAATTCAAGTTCTTCATAAATCAAACTCTCTTTTTTTAACCTTTCATTTTCTTCTTCTAATTTTTCTATTTCTTCTCTTTGATTTTCACTTATTTTGCCTAAATGTTGGACAAGGCTTTTATATCTTTTTAGTTCTTCATTTAGAAATTTAATTCTTTTAAATAAATTCTTATTTTCTAAAGTATAATCATTTTTAATCCTTTCTTTAAGATTTTTATTTTCAATACTTAATTTATTAACCTTTTCCTGAGCTATACTATATTTTCTTTCTATTTTATTGTATATTACATTAGCTTTTTTAATTAATTCATATTCATTAAAATCTATCAAATCATCCTCTGTCACACATATTTCTAGTACTATATCTATATTTGAATTACTTAGTATCTTATTTAGATAATCTAAGTCCTTTTTATTTTTATAACATATCTCTATAGCCACATTATAATTTCATTCAAGTACTAGAAATATATCAGGTATATAGTTTATATCTAAGTTTCTGTATTCTATATACTTTTCTTTTATATTTAATAATTCTTCTTTTGCAAGTTTTAACTTATTTCCCTCAAATATCACTTTATGATTTTTTATAATCAAGCTTACTATTTTTTCATATAGATATTGTTTTATATATTTATGTATAATGCTCTCATTTATACAGTTATCTCTTTTTATACTGTGAGATAAGTGTTTAACCATTATATCTCCATCTTTTAAAATTAACTTATTGCCACATTCTGAGCAATATACATCACATTGTTTTGATATGTCCTTTACATGATATAATGCTCCATTTATAAGTCCAAAAGGATTCTTTAGTGTTTCTTTCAAAGTTACCTCCCCTTAATAAAATAAAAACTAGTCTTTTTCGACTAGCTTTTACTTAACTATATACTTTCTAAGTAATCAATAGTTTCTTGTGATAGTTGAACTTGGAATGAAAATCCTTTTACTCCATGATCTCTTAACTTTTCACTATTAACCTTATCTATTTTATTTAAATAATTCTTAACAGGTACCAGCCTTACATATCTAGGCTTCTTAGATATTTCTTGATTTTCATCATTTTCTATGCTAAATTCTTCATCATTTATAGTTTCTTCATATTTAAGAATAGCCCTAACTGAACATTTTAAAAATATTGCACTATATGGTGCTCCTGTGTATATATATACTTCATCCCCTACGTTTAAATCAAACTTTGTTCCATAATCTACAAATCCATTTTTTAAAAAGCTACCTAATATGTCATATTTACTTAAATTGCATGGAAACATACAATATCTCATAGTATTCCCCCTATTATTTTTATTTTCCACCTTAGGAATAAATTATATTCTATCTGATGAATTGTGTCTATTCAGTTACAGTATCCTTATTAATATCATTAGTATATAAAATCCCCATATTTATAGTCATTAAAGCAGCATCTATTGTTTCTTTAGATGCTATTTTCCCGTTATAGGTTAAATTATCTTCTTTTAATATTTTTGCTACTTTCTCTAATATAACTTTTATATCTTTTTCTATTTTCTTCTCGTATCCTAATAAATAGTCTGTTGATACATGTAGTGTATTTGCTATTCTTTTTGTTACTGCTGATTTAGGTTCTGTTAGTCCATTTATATATCTAGATATGTTTGATTCTGTTATATTTGATTTTTTTGCTAGTTCTTTTTGGATAAAATCTAACTCTCTCATTCTTCTATAAATTCTTTCCCCTATGGTTTCCATTTTAATCCCCCTAATGTCATATGTTTAATGTTATAATTTTTCTAAGTGAATGTTATTACCTTTATCTATATAATAAGTTGGATTTACTAAGATTTCATCATATAAGTTATTTTCATTACCTTTGTAAACTATTACATTATAAGATTTATTTTTAAATTCTTCTATTAAACATTTATGATTTTTATGATATCCAAATATATATTCTAATTCTGTTTCCATATTTAAGTCGTGTTTTTGATTGAATATATGTATTGTTTCATTGTTATGGTCTACATAATACCATTTACAATGTCCTTTATGTGCTATATTCCATCTGTGTAAGTTAGTTTTCATATTTTATATATCCCTGTTGTTAAAATTAATTAACAACATTATTAAATATCTATTAAATTATATCATTATTCTTTTATATATACATAATTTTACTTATTTTCCTATATAACCCTCTCAAAAACAGGTAAAATCCCCACACTTTTTAACTTATTATACAAAAACATAACTCCTTTATTAGTCCATCTCATATTAGGTATAGTATTATCTTTCATCTCAATATAGCTAATATTCACATATCCCCTATCCTTATACTTACTATACAAATGCCAAACTCCACTTTGCTTATACTGAATTCCAAGCTCATGAAGTAGCTTATTAAAAATTCTAGAACTCATACCATAATTATCTGCTATAGTAGTCACCGTAATAGTACCTTTATGATTCATAATTTTATCTAAATAAGAAGCCTTTGTTCTTAACAGACTTATCTCTTCTTCTAATCCCTTTACTTCTTCTAACGCTACAATACTCGCATACTTATTTACTCCATTTATTCTATCTTGTTTAGTTTGTCCTTCTAGAGCTTCTACTAAAGCAAGCCCTTTTTCTATATTAATAAAATTTCTCATATAATCACCCCAATAATTTTTATCATATATTACCAGCCCATAATAAATAAAAGTTATATCATTTAATTAAATCAAGGGAAGTTTCCCAAATAAAAAGGAGGTAATATTTATGGCAACAGAATTTAAAAATGCTTCATCTTTAAAGCTACAATTTGACAAGGGTCTTGGAACAGACGGTAAAGCATTAACAGGTAGTAAAACTTTTTCAAATTTAAAATCAGATGCTAATGCTGATGATGTTTTAGAAGTAGCTAATGCTATAGCTTCTTTACAAAAACATGATTTGTATGATGTTTTAAAACTTGACTCTACATCTTTATCATAAAAAATACTTATTAAATATAGGAGGTACTATTTATGGAAACTACTAAAAAATTAATAATGACTTTTAAATCTCAAGGTGATAAAAACGTAAACTTAACAATTGATGATCCAAAAGAAAACTTATCTGAAAGTGAAGTTATATCTGCTATGAACTTAATCATAGAAAAAAATATCTTCTGTCCTGGTGAAGTTGATTTAATAGAAGTAGTAAAAGCTAAAGTAGTTGAAACTAACTCTACTGAATACGATCTTAAGTAGGTGATTTTATGGATAGTGATTTTTTAACTGTTATAGCCAACGTAGGATTTCCAATAGCCTTATCTATGTATTTACTTATAAGGATTGAAGGAAAACTACAAGCACTATCAAACAGTATAAATGATTTATCTAAAACCCTTTTATCTCTCAAATAAATTCTTAATATTTACATATATTTGAATCAAAACAAGAATTTCTAGTCATTGGTGGCATCCCCTAAGTCACATGACTAGAAATTTTTATTTTAAATTATACTAGTGTATATTTAAGTGTTTTTCAATATTCTTCTTACATGAGATTCACTAATTCTATAAGTGCTTGCACTTTTCTTATAATTTCCATCAAATGTATCTTTTAAAATCTTATCCCTAACGCTTCTGCTAATACTTTCTTTTACAGGAACATAAATTGAAGTTCCACCATAATTAATTACCAACTTCTTAAAAGCATCTATCCCAATAATTTCTGCTAATTCTCTAAAGCTTTCTGGAATATCATCTAAACTTACTTTATCTAACATAGTTCCCATATAAATTTCTCCTTTTACTTAATATATTTTAAACATTCTAGATTTAGTTGTTTTTGAATATTTACTTGCAAGTTCAGGATTGTCTTTTTTTAATGATTTAGTATCTATTGTTGTTTTTTCACTACTTTTCCAAGTTATTTTTCTTTCCTTACAAAATGCTGTTTCGTATTCTTTCATTTCATTTTGTAAGAAATGCTCTATTACTTTTTTATCAAATTCTAATTCACATAACATTTTATTTATTTCATCATATTTTTCTAATTTTTCATAAATATCTTCAGTTAATAATATAGTGTCATCTATGCTATTTTTATAAGCTTCTCTTAAATAGCTTGTACATTCTTTGCTTCCAAAAGGATATATATTTTCCTTTACAGATTTATTAAAAAATTTATTTAACATTCCCATATTTATTTCCCCCTATATTTATGAGTAAATTCTATAATTTAATTTCTTACCTCTAAGTTCAATTATGTGGTCCTTACTCATTTCAATTATTCTACTTCCTAAAGCTTCATCAATATTTAGTAACATATCTTTTGTGCACTCTGTACTAATTATCATAGGTAATTTGTTTAGGTATCTATAATTTATTATCTCAAACATTATGTTAATATCGCTTTTGGTAATATTACCTTTAAATAAGTCATCAATTAAAAGAATTCTTGCATTTTTATATCTATCTATAGTTTTTCTATAATACTCTTCGTCTAACATATTTTGTTTAACTTGTGTTATAATATCTCTAAAAGGCATATATATTACGCTTATGCCTTTGTTTAGTAAACTGTTGGCAATTGCCATTGACAAGTGGGTTTTCCCAGAACATACTTGTCCCATAAATATAATTGAGCTTTCTTTAGTTAAAGCTCTTTTATTTTGCTTAAAATTGATTATTATATCTTGTGCATATGTCTTAGCTTTTGTATATGCATCTAATATCTGATAATCTACTTTATAGTTGAAATTTTCAAAGCTTTTTTCTTTAAATGCTTCACTAATTCCACTCTTTTTGAGTAAATCTTCAGCTATTCTTATACTTCTACAAGAACATGGTGTAGCTTCATCATTATCTAAAATAAATAACATATCCTTGCACTTGTCACATTTATATTTACTTTTATCCATCTTAATTCTCCTATAAATCTATTTGACTAATAGCTTTTGCTTTTTCTAAATCTTCTTTACTTGGTAATTTATAAAGTGAATCTTCTTCTTTGGGTTGGTAAAAATTTATAGATCTAATATTAGATTTCTTTTGAACTTCTTTTTCTTTTTCTTCTTGTTTTTGTTTTTGTTTTTGTTTTTCTTTTTGGTATTTTAATTTTTTATCTTCTTCATTTTTAAATTCACGTGACGTTAATTTTTCTTCTTGAATATTTTCACCATTATAAGCTCTTTCAAATAAGTCTTTTACTTCTTTTTTACTTATATTTTGACTTACAACTTTAAGTAATTCCAAGTCTTTAACGTCTTTTAGTTCTGATTTTATACAATCAAGCATTGGTTTACCACAATTTTTAAAATTATATTTTCCCCATCCTTTTATTGCTATTTCATGAGTTTTAAAATTATATTTTATTAAATTTAAATCATTTTCAAACTTATTTAAAATTAATTTTACTGTTTTTTGAGGTATATTTAAATCAAATCCAATTTGTTTTATTGGTAAAACATAAATCCCACTTTGTTTTGTTGAGTTATTAGTTAAAATATATAAGAAAAGTAATTTTTCTTTATGATTCATATCAACAGAAATTTTTGGATGTTTCCATATATCTACATTTACATTTCTATACAAAGCCATTTTTTATCCCCTTTTTATTTCCATGTTATAGAGTTAAGAGTTATTGATCTGGTAATGTTTTTGCCTTTACTTATCCATCCTAATTCTTCTAACTTATTTAGTCTTCTATGTACTGTGGATGTTGATGATATTCCAAGCATTGCTCCTATATTTCTAACACTTGGTGCATATCCATGAATATTAAAGTATTTTTCAATTACATCATACATTTTTATAATTTTTTCTAAATCTTTATTTTTCATTTTATCTCCCCCCCTTTCATAATTTAATAGTATCAGTCTTAAAAATATATTTCAATAGTTTTACCAAACATACGTTCATAAATTTCAGACAAAAAATGTCTATACCGTTCCGTTTTTGATGAAGTACAATTATTTTTAAAATTATATTATTAATATATTTTAATTTTATACTTTTAGTAATACTTTTCTTTAGTTCTAATATACATTTTATAGTTAACTAAACTATTTTAAGGTGGTGTAATATATGTATCCTATTTATAAGTTTATTGGTAGCGAGACAATATGTAGAGATGTGAATATAGCCTTCCCTCCTCAGCACCAAGATACTATGCCCGGATTAGAATATCTAATGGTTCCAAGACCTATTTCAGAGAATCCTTGTCATAAACCAAGTGATAAGTTAAAAGATAAAGTTGCTATTATAACTGGTGGAGATAGTGGTATTGGTAGAGCTGTTGCTTATCTTTTTGCTAAGGAAGGAGCGGATATTTCTATAGCATATTACCCAAGTGAAGAAAAAGATGCTCAAGAAACAAAATGTAGAATTGAAGAAATAGGTAGAAGATGTTTATTAAATCCTTGTGATTTGACTATTCCTAATTCTTCTGATGAAGTTGTTACAAATACTATCAACACATTTGGAAAAATAGATATTTTAATAAATAACTGTGCTGTTCAATATGTTCAAAATGATTTCTTAGATATTTCTATAGAACAATTAGAAAAAACATTTAGAACAAATATATTTTCTTATTTTTATATGACTAAAGCTGCTCTTCCTTATTTGAAAAAAGGTGCTTCTATAATTAATACAACATCTGTAACTGCATTTGAAGGAAATAAACAGTTAATTGATTATAGCTCTACTAAGGGTGCTATACTTACTTTTACTAAATCATTATCTCAATCTTTAATGGACAAAAAAATTAGAGTTAATGGTGTTGCACCTGGTCCTATTTGGACACCTTTAATACCTGCTTCTTTTTCTGCAAAGGAAGTTAAAACTTTCGGAACATATACTAGTGAAGTTCCTATGAAAAGGGCTGGGCAACCATATGAAGTTGCTACTTGCTTTTTATTTTTAGCTAGTGATGATTCTTCTTATATGTCTGGTCAAATATTGCATCCTAACGGTGGAAATATTGTAGTATAAATAAACTATTGATAAAGTCCAGTAAATTATTTACTGGGCATTTTTATTTTTTAAATATATATTTATATGTGGTATTATATATTAAGATGAATATACTTTTATCTAGATTGGAGAATTAATATGAAGGATAAATATATTATTTATTTTATAAGTAGAACTAAAGCTAATATGATAAAGTTTATTGAAAATAAATTAAAAGAAAATAATTTGACTGAATTGATACCAACACATGGGAATATATTAACTGCTCTTTATGAAAGTGATAAGAAGCTAACTATGAAAGAGATAGCTAAAAAAATTGGTAAAGATAAATCTACAGTAACTCCACTAGTAAACAAACTTATAAGTTTAGGATATATAGAAAAGGAAAAATCTATTACAGATAAACGTGTTGCTTATATAAGCTTAACTAAAAAAGCTAGGGATATCGAAGATAGGTTTAATTTTATTTCATCACAAGTAAGAGAAACTGCTTATAAAAACTTTACTCCAGAGGAAAAAGAGGAATTCTTAAGATTACTTAGAAAACTTAATACTAACTTTAAGGTTGAAAATGAAAAATAGAAATGCTTTATTCATATAGGCATTTCTATTTTTATTATTTTTAGTCTATAAATGTTACTACTTCTTCAAGTGGTTTACGAGGTGGTTTAGGAGCTGTATTTTCTTCAGCAACTCCTAATGCTATCATAGACATTAATTCAAATCCTGGCTTATCAAAACCTATTAAATTTTCAATTTCTACTTTAGCATGAGTAGGTCCTGTCATATAACAAGTACCATATCCCATTTCTGTTGCTGCTAATAAGAAGTTCTCAACTGCAGCACCTATTCCTTGAGCAGCTGATTGAGGTGATACTAATGTATCTAATACTTCTTGAGATGCATCATTCTCTTTTAGTATTTTATACTCTATCATTTTGTATTCAGAACCATATACCATTACTACTGCTGGAGCATTTCTAAAACATGTATAATATTTTATTACACTCATATGTATTTTTCTATCTTTTTCAGTCTTTGCTATTTGACCTAATCTTTCATGACTTTCAGTTACTATATCAGCCATTTTATTTATTATTTCACGATTAGTTAATACAACAAAGTTCCAATTTTGTTGATGCTTTGGCGAAGGAGCTTCTGTTGCTAATTCTAGCATCTTTAATATATCTTCTTTTGGTACTACTTCATCTTTGAATTTTCTTACACTTTTACGTGCCTGTATTGCTTCTATAACATTCATATTTTTCTCCTTTGTTAATTAAGTTAATTTGATGTCAAACTAATAGTACAATAAAAAAAGTTTGACGTCAAACTTTTTTTATTGTACTAAATAAAATTAAACTTATACTAAAAAGTACTGTAGATAGTATCATCATATATAATATGTATTCTTTTATAGCTCCTAAATTATTATACTTTTGCAAGTTCTCTACACACATATATATCCATCTTTGCGGTAAAAAGTTTCCTATATTTTGAAGATAAGTAGGCATAACTTCAAAGTCCCAAAACATCCCTGATAGCATACATGTAGGTATAACAATCAGTATATTTACAGTACTAGCAACGTACCTATTTCTAGTAAAACTTACTATACACAAATTTAATGATATAGAAATTAAATTAAATATAAGCATAACTATAAAAAAATTAGTCGTATTATCCATATTAAAATCTAAATCTAGCATTTTACAACCAGTATAATATATAAAACTGCTAGTACTAGATAGTAAATAAAATACTATAAAAAGTGAGCTATAATACTTAAATTTATTTATTCCACTAACTAATACTCTTGATTTTGTATTATTTTCTTCATCTTCTATTAAAAAATTAGTAATAGTTATTCCACTTATAAGAACCATCATAATAACTATTCCAAGTGAGTTATCTATAGATGGTCTTATTTCTTTAACATTATTTATATTATATGTAAGTAGTTTATCTTTAAATGTTTCATTATATTCTTTAAAAACTTCTATATCATTGTTACTTACTTTAGCTATTAAATTTAGATTATCTATTTTAGATTCTATAATAGATAATAATATTGATTTAACATCACTGTTTGAAATTGATTTTACAATTATATTATCTTTATCTAAGTTTAATACATTTTCACTAAAGCCATCATTTATTATTACTGCTACTTGTATTTGATGAGATGCTAATAACATTTCATCGCTTTCATTACTTATATCTACTATATCTATATTTTCTATTTCATTTATTGTATTTATTATTTCATTTGATATGTAACTATTATCTTTATCTATTATTCCTACCTTATAATTAGAGTTTCCTCCAAATGTAAAACTAAAGAATACTATAACTATTGCTGGTGCTACTACTGACATAGCTATAAAGCTTTTTTTCTTTATCAATAATTTAATTGTATTTATAATAATTTTAATCATTATAATCACCTAACCTTACTTTACATCCCAAAATTCCTATTATCATTAATAACGCAGATAATCCTAGGGATAAACTTATTGATATATAAAAATAATTAGTATTTATTTTTAAGCTTTGGCTAAGTAATGATATGTTTGCCCAATAGGTAGGTGTTATTTGACATAGTATGTTTGTTATTTTAATTGATTTTATAAGTGAAATTGGTACATATGCTCCACCTAAAAAACCTAAAATTATTAATAATGTATTAATTAAACTAGATGAAGTTTTATTATCTTTAAATATTATACTAGTTGTGATTCCAAGTACTGAACTAAATATTATTAAAGATATTAATACAAGTAAGGTTTTGACTAAATTTTGCCCCCAATTTACATTAAGAAAAACTCTACTTATAAAATATACTACTAAAATTTGTATTAAACCTACTATTATACCTAAAATTACTTTTGATATTATTATTTTAAAGTTGCTAATTTTAGATATTCTTAATCTACTCAATGTACCTTGAAAGCTTTCTTTATATGTTGATACACAGGTTATTTGAGATATGTAAAGTATTATTAATACAAGTTCTGAAAATGTATAATAAGTAAATGAATCTATTCCGCTACTTAATGTACCTTCTTCTTTTATTTTTATATTACTTTCTTTTATTAAATCATTTATAATATTAGGATTTTTTCTTATTATAGTATCAGTAAGTGTATATTTTTCTATATATTGTTCAAAAATACTTCTAAATATTTTTTGTGAATCATTTTCTTTTTTTTCATTTCTATAAAAATCAAATTTATCTTCATGTATATTTATAAATGCTAGACCTTGTGATTTATTAATATATTCTTTTGCTTTATTATCATCATTTATTTCTTTAAATTCTATTTTAATAGTTTCTTCACAGATATCTTTAAAGCTATTAAATACTTTATAGTACTTATTTTCTTTACTTAAATCATTTATTTTATAATATACTTTTTTATTTTCAAATATATTGTAATCTACATTCATTAATCCATTTAAGGCACACCCCATTACTACTATAAGAAATACAGGAAATATAAACATTACTAACACATTAAATTTATCCCTAAAAAACTGCATAATTTCCTTTTTAATTAAAGTTATTAAAATCATATCATCCCTCAGTTATATTAATCTCTTAGTTTTTTACCTGTTAATGTTAGAAATACACTTTCTAATGTGGGAATTTCGCTTTTTATATTTTCTATAACACCACTATGATTTGATATAATGTTTATAAGCTTTTGAGTTATATTTTTATCCTTTGAATAATAGCACTTTATTTTATTTTTATCTATTTCTACTTTTTGAACACCTTCTATTTTTCTTATGTATTTATCTATATTGTATATTTCATTTTTTAAGTTTATTGTATATGTATTGTAATTAACTAAGCTTGACTTTAAGTATTCTTTACTTCCATTTGCTATTATTTTTCCATTGTCCATAATTGATATGTTAGTGCATAGTTCTTCTACTTCTTCCATATAGTGAGATGTGTATATTATTGTTGATCCTTCTTCATTTAGTTTTTTAACTGACTGTAATATATGATTTCTAGACTGAGGGTCTATTCCCACAGTTGGTTCATCCATTATTATTAATTTAGGACTATGAGCTATTGCACAAGCCATATTTAATCTTCTTTTCATACCGCCTGAAAAGTTTTTTGATACTTTATTTTCAACATCTAATAGCCCTACGAATTCTAATGCTTTATTTACTCTTTTTTTAAGTTCTTTTCCATTATATCCATATAAGGAGCAAAAAAAAGATACATTTTCTTTTGCTGTAAAATCATTATATATAGCAATATCTTGTGGTAAAAGTCCTATATTTCTTTTATATTTATTTACGTTATTTTCTTTTTCTTCAAATATTATTTCTCCACATGTTATTTTTTCAAGACCACATATAGATTTTATTAAAGTACTTTTTCCTGCTCCATTTGGACCCAATAGTCCATATATTTCACATTTTTTTATATCTAAATTTATACCTTTTATTGCCTCAAAATCATCATACCTTTTATGCAAATTTTTTACTTGAAGGATATACATAAAATCCCTCCTATAGCTGTGAATTTATCTCCTTTATACTTACAGATTCTTTGTAACTTTTTCTAATACATTTATTTTCGCAGTCTTTGCTTTCACAGTTTTTACATGACTTATTATCTTTTAATAATTTTTTAGCTCCATAAAAGTTACCTACTGCAACTCTTCTATTTATATCTCTTATTGAAATATTATATTTACATGCTTTTTCACAAGATGGGTTATCACAAAACTGACACTTTAAAGCTAATTTAGCAAGATTATTTTCTTTTTCATTTTTTCCTATTTTGATATGATTAAAGTCAAATGGCTTTTTAACTATATTTACATAGTTTTTCATATTTTCTTTGTATTCAAATTCATCTAAATTTAGTTCTCTAAGTATAAGGTTTGCTGCACTTATACCTGATATTGTAACAGCAGGAGTTCCTGTTCCCATAACTGTTGATTCTCCACAATTAAAAAGATTTTCTATTTCACTTTTTGATTTTAATCTTTTCATCATATGTTGCCCTAGTTTTTGTTTAGGACCTGCTACGCTTCCACCTTCTTTTAATATATATCTATTTAATGTTGTAGGTGTTCCTACTTCTACATGACATAAGTTTTCTTTAAATCCTGGGAATCTTTTTTCTAAAACATCTAGCATTCTATTTTTCTCAATTTCTTTCATATTTCTATATTCTTCAGTGTTATATCTATTTTTAAATCCTTTTGGCCAATCTTTTAAACTAGGGCCTATTGCCATAATACTGTGATACTTCTCTTCGCAAAGTGTTTTATCATCTATACTTAATATGTATACTGTAATTTCATCTTCATTTAATTTAGTTTTATCTCCTATAAGCATTTCTATTGGAAGTGTTTCTTTTGGTATTACTTCTTTATTTACAAGTGCAAATAATACACTTGACTTGTATGATGGTTCTAATGAGTTTGCCCATTTTATATTGTTTTCATCTGCACTATCCTTTAATAATTTATTATATAAATTCCAAACAGTCCCAGAATTTATTATATATTCTCCATATATAGCTTCTTCATTATCTAGTTTCACACCTATAGCTTTGTTATTTTCTACTATTATTTTTACAACTTCTGAATTATATATCATATCGCCATTATTTTCTTCAATCACTTTTTCTAACTTACCAATTAAATTTAATGTTGAGCCTGCTGGATAATAACTACCTCCAAAATGATTATCCACAAACATTACTGAAGATAATATAGCAGGTGTTTCTTCTACATTTGTATAGCAATATGTAGATGTTAACTTATCAAATAAATCAAATACATTTGGATCTTTAAAGTATTTTTTTAATATACTTTCTGTATTTTTATTCATATATCCTAAAAATCTTATGTACTCTATTGGATGTCTTAAAAATGATTTTAATCCATCTTCTTTTTTTATTGCATCTGGAGATATAAAGGCTGGATTTTCTGCTATTACTTTTAAATATTGCTTTGATAAATCCTTATAAAATCTTTTGAAATTTTCTTTTTCCTTTGGAAATACTTTTGCTAATTCATCTATAAATAAATCTATATCTTCATGAAATACTATTCTATGCTCTCCAAAGTTTATAGCATAAAGCTTATCATGTTTTATTATATCTATTGGTTCTTCTAGTGCATTAAATACAAATCTATGTGGGCTAAATCCTTTATCATTAAATCCATAAATCATAGCCGCTCCTTGTTCAAATACAGTGTCTTTTCTTTTAAATATTCCGCAAGAACCACCTGGTTTAAATTGTGCGTCTATAACACATACTTTTAATCTTCTCTTTAATAATAAGGCAGCTGCTGTAAGTCCCGATATACCTGCACCTATGACAATAACATCGTATTTCATCTATTCCTCCTTATTTACTTTTATTTAAACTCTATATAAACATTCTATTCCAAATATTACTATTAATTCATAGCAAAAAGAGCAGTATACTATACTGCTCTTCTCATTATTAAATATAAACTTATCTTTATAATTAATTTATGATTTCATTTTTATACTAATACCTTATTATATTCTTTACTATCTTTATTTTTATCTAAAGCCTTACTTGACCAGTAATTAGATAAAAGTGCTCCAGATATTGCATGATAAACACTAGCTACAATCCCTGGTATAACAGTCATCGGTGAGAAATATTGAGTAGCTAAAGAAGTTGCTAGTGCACCGCTTTGTAGGCCTACTTCTATAGACATTGTTCTTCTTTTTGCTTCTTCCATACCTACTGCCTTAGCTATTAAGTAACCTACTAAGTATCCAAACATATTATGTATTCCTACTGCTACTACTAAAAGTAAGCCTGAAGACATAAATAATTGTGAATTCTTTCCTACTATTCCACCTATTATAAGACTAAGAGCTACTACTGATAAAAGTGGTAATCCATCTAAACCTTTTTCAACTGCTTTTGAGAAGAATTTATTACATAAAAATCCTAATAATATAGGAACTAATATCACATTAACTATAGACATACAAATAGCACTCATTGATACATTTACAGATTCTCCTCCTAATAATAAAACAAGTGCTGGTGTTACAAGTGGAGCTAATACTGTTGATAATGATGTTAACGTTACAGATAAAGCTACATCACCTTTAGCTATATAAGCCATTACATTTGATGTTTGTCCTCCTGGGCAACATCCTACTAATATTAAGCCAACTGCAAATTCTGTTGGTAAGTTTAATAACTTTGATACAAGGTATGCTAAAAGTGGCATTACTGTATATTGTGCTAAGCTTCCACAAAGTACATCTTTTGGTCTTGTTAATACTAATTTAAAATCTTCTAGCTTTAAAGTTACTCCCATACAAAACATTATTACCCCTAATAATTGATTTGTATAAGGTGCTGCAAATAAAAATGTACTTGGTCTTAGTACACTTAATCCTGCTACTACTAATACTATTAAAGCCATATATTTTGATGCTACATCACTTACTTTTTTTAAAGAACTCATTTTACTTATTCCTCCCCATAATTTCATCTTATTATTTTCTAAATTTTCAGTATTTTCAATTTGTATCAGTCCTATGTCACTAATATCAATGTCCACTTTTATCTCACCACCTTTTTCTATAAATAAAAAAACTTCCGTCCTTATACATGAATATTTTCATAATATAAGGACGAAAGTTATAATTTCGCGTTACCACCTTATTTGCAGCTTAAATTAAGCTACCACTCATCAGATCGGACTTTTTTAAGTCTTAATCCTAACCATATAACGCTGGTAAACGTTCATGATTACTTTAATTTCACCATGAAAGCTACAAAGTGATCATTATATACTTTATGTAATATCCAACTCTCAGCAAATGTTGGTTCTCTGTATTTACACTTCTAAGTATTTTTGTCTTTGTCATTGCTTTTGTTTTATTAAGTATTATATATACATAATACTATCTTTATTTTTACATGTCAATAACATTTTCTTAATTTTCAGAAAATATAATTATTTATCAAATCTATCTACCTTAAATAACTTCATATCTTTATCTTCATTACCCTTATATAAATCACTTAACATCATTGCACCAAGTATTGCAAATAAAATCCCATTTGCACCGTAACCTAATAAATACCATAAATTCTTATGCTCACTACCAGGTCCCACAAATCCTAAATTATCAGGTGTTGAAGCAAAAGCTCCACAATACTTAAACTCAGCTTCTATATTATCAATATCTTTAAACATAGACTTTAATCTATTTTCTAAAATATCATATTTTTCATTAGCTAATTTTTCATCAAATATATCTGGTATAAAATCAACATCCTCTCCTCCAATTATAAGTCTATTATCTACTGTAGTTCTTAGATAGTTATAAGGATCGCAGTTATCTCTTATAAGTATCTTTTCTTCCCATCCATCAAAGTTAGAAACAGGCTTAGTAACTATATTAAAAGTAGTTGTTTTAGTTCCAAAATTTCTCTTAGTAAATAACTTTGTATTATAACCAGTTGCAACTATAACCTTTTTAGCTTTTACTTTATATCCAAATTCAGTTATAACTTCTATATAATCTTCATGATGAATTAAATCAACAACTTCTGTATTTTCATATACTTTAGCACCCATATTGCAAGATACATCTAATAATTGATTTGTATATTTATATGGGTCTAACTCTGCTCCACCATTTTTTGATATCATACCTGCTTTTAAATCAAAACTAAATTTATTATTACTTTCATCTATATATTCAACATCTAGTCCATTTTCTTTTCTATAATCATACTCTATTTTTATAGCATTTACTTCATTATTTTTAGCTGTGTATAAAAGTGTATCTCTTTTTTTGTAATCACACTTATTACCATTTGCTTTTATAAATTCTTCAATTTCATCAAGTGCTTTAAGACCTAATTTATAAGACTTTATTCCATTTTCTAAACTTGTATATTCTGTAAGATCTGATAAGTTATCATCTAATTCATATTGTAAAAGAGATGTAGTTACACTAGTACTTAAATGAGCTATTCTTTTCTTTTCTAAAACAACTGCTTTAACATTATTTTTACTAAAATAATAAGATGCTATAGCTCCCGTAACCCCTCCTCCTATTATACATACATCAGTTTCTATATCTTCAGTTAAGTATGGGTATTGTTTTTTATTTTTATTTATATATGTAAATAATGGCTTTCCTTGTACATATTTAACTTCCATTATTACCCTCCTAAATTATATATTTCTACCTTTTCCTGAATCACTTATACTTATTAAATCTGTTGGATAAGGATTAAAAAATGTTTGGTTTAATAAATCTTTATCATCAAATCTAATTGCATATATTTGTAGTGCAACAAGAATTGAACTAAATGGTATTTTTTCATTCTCATGAAGAATTAATAAATTATTAAAGTATTTTATTTCATTTTCATTTAAATAATTTGTATATTTTTCAAATAAGTTTCTAGCAAGATTTAATTTACTGCTTTTATCTCTTTTGTTATTTAAAATTTCATATACCTTATTTTTATATAAATTTATATCATCTTCATTTATATTTTCTTTACTTACTATAGTGTTTAGTTCATTATAAATATCTTCATTGTATGATTTTAATAATAATGAATTCTTATTATGAAAATCTAAAATACTATTTTCACATTTTAGATTATTTATTGTAAAAATTTTTGTAAGGAATTCATCCCTAATGCTATAGTTTCTTAATCTACCTTCATCTTCTATTGGAATACTTGAATATTTTTCTACAACTTTAGTTGAGAAAACACCTCGTCCATCTTTACTTATGCTACATTTTTGATTCTTAGGATAAATTTTAACATCTTTTATACCACAAGATGGTGATTTACTTTTTAATATAAATCCATCTACATCTTCTACTTTACTTAAGAATTCTTCTGCAAATTCAGTCATTTGAGATGTGTAATCTATATTAGAACTAGGTTGCATTAATTTATATTTGTCATCATGTTTTTCAATTCTTATAGGTTCTCTCGGTACTGTAAGGCCTATTTCTTTTTCTGGACATACAGTTTCTAAATCTACATATTTTCTTAATAAAGATATGACCTTGTCATCGTAAATTTGACCATTATATCTGCACTTTTCTGAATTAAGACATTTGCTAATAATTAATTTTGGCTTTCTCATAACTTGTCACCTACTATATTGTCCATTTTTTATATTATTTCTATATTATTTGTTATTAGCTATTTTTTTATTATCTTTTTAATTTATATCTGTATGTAAAATCTAAATAAACAAACAATAAAATCAAATTAATAAAATATACTAAGAGGTGATATAATGTTTATTCCTAAAAGAGTTATATTTGAAAAAGACTCTCTAGATACAGAGATTGGCAAAAACATTTATAATAAAGTAAAAGATAATCCTAAAATTGAAATTATAAATGCAAGTTCTAATGGAATTAAGAGTCATATACCAGGAGATAATTTACATGACCAATATAGATCTGGTAAAGAAACATTAGTTGTTGGAGAACGTAAAAGCTTAAAATTTCAAACATGTAAACCATCTGCAAACTATCAATTACCTTTAGTTAGTGGATGTATGGGAAGATGCGAATATTGTTATTTAAATACTCAATTAGGTGATAAACCTTATGTAAGAGTATTTGTTAATATAGATGAAATTTTAAATAAAGCTAAAGAGTACATAGATGAAAGACTTCCATCTGTAACTATATTTGAAGGTGCCGCAACATCTGACCCTGTACCCCTTGAACCTTATACTAATTCATTGAAAAAAGCTATAGAATTCATAGGCAAAGAAGAAAAAGGTAGATTTAGATTTGTAACCAAATATAACGATGTAGATACCTTATTAGATGCAAAGCATAATAATCATACAGAAATTAGATTTAGTATAAACACTCCAAGAATAATAGATACTCATGAACATCATACTGCATCTGCTAATAAAAGAATTGAGGCTGCTGTAAAAGTTGCTAATGCTGGATATCAAATAGGCTTTATAATAGCGCCTGTTTTTCTTTATGAAAATTGGAAAGATGAATATAGAGATTTAATTAAAAGTATAAAAGAAAAATTACCTAAAGATTTTGATAAACAAATTATATTTGAAGTAATATCACATAGATATACTACTAAGGCTAAGAATAGAGTACTTGAAATATTTCCAGAGACTACTTTACCTATGAACAATGATGATAGAAAGTTTAAATATGGTCAGTTTGGATATGGTAAATATGTTTATACTAAAGAGGAATTAGCTGATATGAAAGATTTCTTCATGACTGAAATAAAAAATGTTTTTCCTAATAGTCTTATTAAATATATAATTTAATAAATGGGATATTAGACAGTTGAGTTATAAAAATAGTAATATTAATAAATATAATTCAATATAATGTTATAAAGTCTAAAAAAAGAAGGAGTGATAAATATGTATCATATTCCTACATCATATCCCTATCCTTATATGGTTAATCCACAAATGTATAATATGTATCCATATTTGTTTTGGCTTAACTCACAAATATATAATGCCTATCAATATGGTTCATTGAATAATAGACCAATGTATGCTCCAAATTCTAATCAACAATATACTCAAAATCAACAATATACTCAATTACAGGATTATGGACCAAATCCATTTGCAATTGATATTGATGATGCCACATCTCAAAACAATACTTTCCGTACAGCTTTATGGACAGGAAGTTACTTACAATTAACATTAATGAGTATTAATGTTGGAGACGATATAGGTTTAGAAATGCATCCAACAACTGATCAATTTATACGTATTGAGGACGGTCAAGGTATTGTTAGAATGGGTGATAGTCAAAATAACTTAAACTTTGAAAGAAGAGTTAATGATGACTCTGCTATCATAATCCCTGCAGGTAAATGGCATAATATAATCAATACAGGTAATGAACCTCTTAAAGTATACTCTGTTTATGCTCCACCTAAACATCCTTTTGGTACTGTTCATAATACTAAATCAGATGCACAGTCTTCTGAACAAAATCCTAGGTATTAACATAAAATTTACTTCATTAATATGACTAAAGACTTTGTACATTGCTCAAAATATAGCCACCTAAGCTAAAGGTGGCTATATTTATTTTTAATTTAAGTTAGATAATAATCTTTATTATTAGGCATAAAAAAGTAGGATTGATACCCTACCGTTATAGTTCGTAATTTATTAATATTGTCACTCATATCTAATCGATATATTAAATTATGAATTTAATATATTCTCAATTTTCAATCTTACATCTACAGGTAAACAACCTTCTAATGCTCTTTCTAAGAGCATTGGTTTCTTAATTCCATTAGATAAAATATATGTTTCTATCATATCTACCTTGGTTTGTCTGTTAGGAATTAACTGATAAATTACATACCAGTCTTCTAATGAAGTAAATGGTATATTTACACCATTAATTAATTTAAATTCTGATATAGAATTATTATCAAATATATATCTAAATACTCCGTTATTATGATTAACTGCAAATCCAGACATTACATCAACATCAAATCCATTTATTACATACTCATAAAAATATTTTGTTGAGTATGTTGAACTCTTTTCCCATTTCTTTTTTTTTCTCCAATACTTTTAAGGATTTCATCTACTTTTTTAATATCATCAATGTTTATAAAAATATCTATATCATTAGTTTTGTCTATAAAACCAAACTTATTAAGCAGTATAGATGCTCCAACTCCCCATGTTACACCTGCATCATTTAACTTTTTTCCTATATAACTTAAAGTATTAAACATTTATTACATCCTCTCTTATTTACTAAAATAATCTCACTTACAAATTACTATATATAATATAAATAATATCGTTACTTCTCATTATATAACAATTGCGTATATACTTTCTAATAATATTCCCTCATTATATAATTATAAAGTTAACCTACATTTTTATTAAATTATTTATACCTTCTTGAATATAATCTAATGAAATTGTCATAGCATCTATTATTCTCTTCAAACGTGTATATGTGCCTGTACCTTCTTTTGCATTAATAAAGGCCTTTTTACTTTTATTAATAATAGAAGTTATTTGAACTTCTGCTTTTGACAAATCTTCTTGTGTATAACTATGCTCATCATTTGTTATTAATGTTTTTGAAATATTTAAAGCTTTTATACGATTTCTAGAAAGCGATAATTGAGGTGTACCTTCTTTAAATTTAGGTTGTATTTTTTCACAATTTATAATTGTAGACTCGATAATCTTTAATGTATTTTCTATTTCTTCACTTGTATATTTACTCATTATATCCCTCCTATAAAACAACGTAATTTTCAATGTTTCATATAAATTTTAATATCTCTTTATCCAATTTTTATTTATAATTTATTATATAATAGAATCTATTTAATTGAAAGTTCAAGCACTTTTGGAGGTGTTCTAAATATGATTAGGAAGGCTAGGTTAAATGATATAAGCACCATAATGGAAATAATAAAATCCACAATTGAAGAAATGAAAACTTACAATAATACTCAATGGGGTGAAAACTATCCTCTAGACGAAGATTTTGCTGATGATATAGAAAATGGGGATTTATATGTAGATGACGACTGTGGTCATATAAAAGGTTTTATCTGTGTTAACTTTATAGAACCAGTTGAATACGAAGGTTTAAACTGGTCATCTAATGATAAATCAATGATGATACACAGAATGGCAGTAAATCCTAGATTTAGGCAACAAGGAGTAGCAACTGAGCTTATAAACTTTGCTGAAAAATTAGCCTATTATAATAATGTTGTCTACTTAAAAACAGATACTTACTCTATAAATACTAAGATGAACTCATTATTAAAAAAATGTGGATTTAAATTTATAGGTAAAATAAACTTATTTGACAAAGAAAAGTCTTTTTATTGTTATGATAAATTACTAAAAAACTTCAAATAGATGTTCAATAAAAATGGCTTGATATGGTTATATCCAAATATCAAGCCTCTTTTATTCACTTAAAATTTATAAATGTTTATCTTATTTCATCTATTTCTTCTATGGTTAATCCAGTTATATTTGATATCATATGATTACTCATACCATTTAAAATCATATTTTTAGCTATATTAATTTTCTCTTCTTCTCTTCCTTTTTGCATTCCCTTTTCTTCTGCATTAGCTAATGCACTTATCTCATCTTTTAAAGATTTTTCTCTCATAAAGTATAATTCTCTTTCCTTTGAGTCTCTACTTAATCTATATAATTCATCCTTTGCTTCTCTTATTTCTTTATTACTCATTTCTAATTTTCTTACAACTTCACTTTCTGGATCTCTTAAAAACTCTACCCAACCTTCTAATAAATCAACTACTTCCTCTGATTTTTCTAACTTCTTAAGTTTTGGTATTTCTATAAAATGTATCTCTTCTAAATCTGTCAACTCTTCATTAGTTTCTATTTCTTTTAATCTATATCCATTATGAAATCTATCATTTTTTAGATATTTAAAGTCTAAAATATTTATACAAACAGTTCTACACAGTTTGTCATATCTATCCCCTTCTGTTAATTGCTCTTCATATAATTTACTCCAATAATATAAACTTCTTTGAATCATATTATATTCATTTTTTAATTGTATTTCTATATTTATAATTTCATTGTTACTAGTTTTTGCTTTTACATCCAATCTTGAAAATTTATCATCTATGTATTCTTTTTCTATATCCGAATTTTTTATTTCTACTTCAATAATTGGTTTAATTGGTTTTAATACTGCATTTAAAAATGATATTAATACTTTTGGATGTTCTTCTGAACCAAATATTTTCTTAAATACAAAATCTATCTTAGGGCTTAGTAAGCTTGTCTTCAATATAATCACTTCCTTGTTTTATTAATTTATAATTAAATTATACAATTTTATATAAATTTATTATAGTATAAAGTTGATAGTTAGATAAAAAGTATATGAGAAATATATGTGCTCATAATGTTAAGTTATTTCATTGAAATTATAGCTTTAAAAATCTCTTACTTATCTTCTTTTATTTCATCTGTAATTTTAAATTTCACTTCTAAATTATCACTTAACCAATACACCACTTTTTCACTTTCCTTTAACCCCAGTTTTCTCTGCAATCTAATAGATTTTTCATTATTTACCTCAACTTGGCAAAATGGTATCATACCTTTTCTTATAAAATCATTAATCATAAATCTTTCAAGCTCACTAGCATATCCATTTCTTCTATACTGAGGAAACACTTCTAAAATCCCCATACTCCCTTCTAAATGACTCCCAATAAACCCCACCATATTTTTTGACTTATCATATCCTACATATAAATTATGTAACTTATTAATTTCTTCTAATTCTTCATCTGTAATCTTATCATAATTCTTTTTAATTATATCCATATCTAAACTAGAAGGCTCTCTTATATCAAGATTTTTATCATAATCAACTATATGCTCATCTTCATATATAAATTGTTTACATATTAAAATTTCATCTAAGTTATATAGCTTTTGTAAATATTTCACAAAGCAATTATCTGTTACATAAAATAAGTAACAGTTTTCTAAACCTTTAAGACACTCAAATATTTTTTCTGTATTTTCAGCACTTAACATATAGGCATTACTAACTTCATCAAACAAAAGTACTCCATCTTCTTCTGCTTTTAATATATTAGCAGTATTACGTTTTAATACTTGTAATAATGCACAATTACTTAATTTATCTTTTGATAAATACTTAATAGCTTTATTATAATCTTGCACTAATTAACACCTCACAAAATTACTTATATACAACTTCAAATTCTTCAAAAACTACAAGCATATCTTCATTAAATTCAATTCCTATTTCTTTTAATTCTTCAGTAAAACACTCTATATGCACTTCTCTCCAGTAAGAAATTGATTTATCTCCTTCACCTTCTATTCCTGCAAGAACTTCATCTACATCTTTAAATGGACGTACATATACTTTTTTATCTTTTATAATACATTTTGCTACTCCGTCCCAATTTGTAATTATGCTGTGTGTACCTTCTTTTGGTATTTCTTCATTTTCTACTTCGTAAAATTTATAAACTGATGTAGTTCCTCTTTTTATGCCTTTAATAACTAAATCAGCTAATTTATTTGCAGTTTCTTTATCATTACAAAAATGCCACGCTTCGTATGTTTTATCTGTATTTTCAATAGTTTCACCTATTGATTTTAAATAATTTTCCCACATTATTTTTATAGATTTATCTTCCATTTTCAATCCCTCCTTTTTATAAAACCTTCTTCATATAAAGTGTTTAATGTTTCCTTTAGATCATTAGTATCCACTATTTCCAAGGAAATGCTAACATCACTATTTTTATCTTCTACTTGACTAATAATATTTCTAACATCTATATTCCCTTTATCTATTCCTAAATGACTATCTTCTTTTCCATAATTATTATGAATATGCATATGCCCTATCTTACTACCTAACTCTTCTATCCAATCATTTATACTAACATCTGAATAAACATTAGCATGACCTATATCTAAACATGCACTAAAATTTTTCTTATTTATATTTTCTAAAATCCTTTTAATAAGAACAGTATCATACTCTAAAACATTCTCTAAATAAAAATCTATATTATCATCTTTATTTATAAAAAAGTCATTCCAAAACTTATCAGCATTATAAATCCATTCTTCATATGTATAAAGCTTAGGAACATAACTATTATGATAAACAATTTTTTTAGCATTTAATTGTTTTGCTACATCATAGCCTTGTTCAAATCTTTTTTTAGTTATACTGGCTATTATACTGTCCCTACTTCCACATGATAAATCTGCAAATGGTCCATGTATTGATATATCTATTTCATTTAATAAGCTTCCCCACTCATTTTTATATTCTTTTATAAATTTTTCTTTATTATCTAATATAAATGGATTTGAAAACTGAACTATTTCAAGACCTACATCGTACTTTTCTATTATTGGTATTATTTTTTTGTTTTCATCTAATTGAGATATATAAAACTTCATTTTTTCACTCCTAGCTTGCTTATTTTATCTATTTGTAATCTTAATTTTAACTATTAGATTAAATTTACATTATAGGTTATAATTAATACTATATTGTTTTAAGGTAGTGTTTCTAAAATATATACTAACTTTATATTAGTATATATTTTAAGTAATATCTATAAATTAAGGAGGATACTTTGCTAAATAAAATTAAATACATATTATTTTTATTTATATTAATTAATTTAGTTGGATGTGAAAGTAAGGAAATAACTTTAGATGATTCTAATATCACTAAAGAAGAAACTTTAAATGTAAATAAAGAACCTATATTTTCTTATTCTGATATTCCATCTGAAATAAAAGAAAAAATGATAGGATGTTCTATGCCTGAAGATGAACCTATAAAGTTTGAATCTTTATCTTATCTAAAGTTATCATACTATGGATTTGATGATAAAACTCATATTGGAGAAATGATTGTAAATAAGGAAGTTGCAGCTGAAGTTGTAGACATATTTAAGGAGCTTTATGAAGCAAAATATCCAATTGAAAAAATAAACTTAATAGACGAATATAATGCTGATGATGAACTTTCTATGCAGGATAATAACACTTCCTCATTTTGCTATAGAACAATTGCAGGAACTGATAAAATATCTAATCATGGTAAAGGTGTTGCAATTGATATTAATCCTTTATATAATCCTCATGTAAATACTTCTACAAATAAGGTTAACCCAACTACTGCTACTAAGTTTATTGATAGAAATAATCTTATAACGGGTATGATAGTAGAAAATGACCCATGTTATAATGCATTTGTAAAAAGAGGATGGACATGGGGAGGATATTGGAAAAACCCTGATTATCAACATTTTAAAAAAAATATAAATAATTAAACATAAAAGTAAAATTATAACTAAAGGTGATGTATATGAATTTAATGACATTAGAAAACATAAGCAAGAGTTATTCTGAAAAGACTTTACTTAAAGACATATCTCTTGGAATAAACGAAGGTGAAAAAATAGGTTTAATTGGTGTTAATGGTACTGGTAAATCTACACTTTTAAAAATAATAGCTGGTGCTGAAGAAGCAGAAAGCGGTACTATAACTAAAGCTAATAAGGTTAGAGTTGAATACTTACCTCAAAATCCTGATTATGATGAGGAGGCTACTGTTCTTGAACAAGTATTTAAAGGTACTTCAGCTGAAATGAAATTACTTGGTGAATATCAAGATGTATTAGAAAAGATAAATACTTCTTTTGATGAAAATTTAAATAATAAACTTTTATCATTACAAGAAAAAATAGATGCGCTTAATCTTTGGGATTTAGAAAGTGAAGCTAAGGCTGTTCTTACTAAACTTGGAATAAGTGATTTTAATCAAAAAATAAAATCAATGTCTGGAGGTCAAAGAAAAAGAGTGTCTTTAGCTTCTGCACTTATAACGCCTTGTGAATTATTAATACTTGATGAGCCTACTAACCACTTAGACAATGATACTATAGATTGGTTAGAAGAATATTTAAATAGTTCTAAGGCATCACTTCTTATGATAACTCATGATAGATATTTCTTAGATAGAGTTACTAATAGAATAATAGAACTTGATAAAGGTAGATTATTTAGCTATGATGGAAACTATTCTCTTTTCTTAGAAAGAAAGATGGAAAGACTTGCTATAGAATCTAGTATGGAAGAAAAGCGTCAAAATCTTATAAGAACAGAACTAGCTTGGGTAAGACGAGGGGCTCGTGCTCGTACTACTAAACAAAAAGCTAGACTTGAAAGATTTGAAGAGTTAACAAATAGAGAAGTTATAACTCCTGATGAGAAAATGGATATATCAGTTGGTTCTTCTAGACTTGGTAATAAGATAATAGAAATACACAATATCTCTAAAAAGTTTAAAGATAAAACTGTAATAAATAATTTAGAATATACTCTTGCTCGTCATGATAGAATCGGTATAATCGGTAAAAATGGACAAGGTAAGTCAACTCTTATAAAAATATTAAATGGTGAGTTAGCTCCTGATAGTGGTACTATAGAAATTGGTGAAACTGTTAAAATAGGATGCTTTACACAAGATGATGCTCATATGGATTTAAATATGAGAGCTATAGATTATGTAAAAGAAGCAAGTGATTATATAGAAACTGCTGATGGAACTAAAATATCTTCATCTCAAATGTGTGAAAGATTCTTATTTAACTCAACTATGCAATACACTCTTATTGGAAAATTATCAGGTGGAGAAAGACGTAGACTACATTTACTTAGAACTCTTATGAGTGCTCCAAATGTCCTTTTACTAGATGAACCTACAAATGATTTAGATATAGAAACACTTAACAGATTAGAAGATTATCTTGATGAATTTAGAGGTGTTGTTATATCAGTTTCACATGATAGATATTTCTTAGATAGAATTTGTAATAAGATATTTGCTTATGAAGGAAATGGTAACATCCATATCTTCACAGGTAACTATAGTGATTATTTAATATATAAAGAAATTCAAGGAATTGAATTTGAAGAAGCTCAAAACTCCGAAAGAAAAGAAGAAACTCCTAAAGAAGTTAAGAAAGAAAAACCTAAAAATGATAAAAAGCTTAAATTCTCGTATAACGAACAAAGAGAGTTTGATACTATTGATGATGATATAGCAAAACTAGAAAGTAAGATTGAAGAATTAGATAATAGTACTTCTAAATTTGCTACAAACTTTACTAAGCTTCAAGAAATACTTGATGAAAAAGCAAATCTTGAAAAAGAGCTTGAATATAAGTATGAAAGATGGGAATACTTAAATAACTTAGCTGAAGAAATAGCTAATTCTAAAAATTAATATAAAAATAGCAACTATCATTGATATTTAATATCATATATAGTTGCTATTTTTTTATATTAATGCATTCTTAAATAGCTTTTTTTATTACTCTTTTTTATAATCTACTATTATTTGAATATATCTATACCTCTATCATCGTAAATGAAAAATACATTTTCAGTCATTTTATCAATAATATAAACTGCGCAATCTAATGCTGTATTTTTCCCTTATGTCTTTATTTTTAAAGTTAGTATACACCTTATTGAGATATATTCCAATTTATATACAAGATTTGTATCCAAATTGACACACTATAGTTTTATAGCTTGCTTAATGCTTATTATAATATCTTTTATTTTCTTTAATCTATCATATCTAAACACTTCATATCATATTCTGATACTAGCCTAGTTATTTAACTAGATAATTAAGGAGGTAATTTAATGAAAAAATATACATGCTCTTTTATACTCATTTTTTCTTGTATGCTACTATTTTGTGCATGCTCTAAAGATAAAGCATCTACAGAAACTACAACTACTAATGATTCAACAGAAAATAAATCTTCTAGTTTAGAAGTAATTTCACCTGATTACATAACTAGTAACAATGAAGATTCATCAGAAGTTTTCGCAAATATATATGTATCAGATATTGATAGTGACTCAATAGTTAATAAAAAAGTAAAAGTAAATGAAATATCTTCTGAATCTATTTTAGAAGAATTAAAAAATGAAGATGTAGTTACTTCTAATACTAGTGTAAAAAGCTTTTCTACATTTGAAGATCAAGAAGATAATCTTGTAGGTGTTCTTAATTTATCCAAAGAGTTTTATAACTTTAACTTAGGCAGTGGTTTTGAATCCATGATGCTTAATTCAGTTGCAAAAACTTATATAGAAAACTTTAATTTAGATAAATTTAAAATTTTAGTTGATGATGAAGAGTATGAAAGTGGACATATATTAATGGATAAAGATGAGTACTTCACTAAAGATTCTTTAGAAGAATAAAATATTAAAGATAAAGGTTGAGCTTTAAATAAACTTTCAAAGCTCAACCTTATTTCAATTTATTCATCTATTTTATCTTCTATATCAAAACTGTAAATTATATGGTCTATTACTTCTTCATAAACAGGATCTAGATACTTATCAACTATAACTCTTAAATCATATACCCCCTTACTACCCTTGCTTATAAATATATAGTTACAAGTTCCATCTAATCCTTCTCCGCAAATTAATTTTCCTTCACAATGACCATTGTTAAAACTTACAGACTCAATACATCCCATATTGTTTGCTATTCTATCTAAATTCACAGAGTATGACATGTTATTAGGTATTTCTATTAAGAATACTTGCATTTTAATGTTAAAAATAACATCTCCATCTACTTTGTCAATGGCTATAGTATCAAAGCATTCTTTATTTTTTGACTCTAATTTAATCCAATTTTTAGGCATATCTATTGTATATCCCAAATTACTATTTATCTTTTCATATTCAATATCAACTATCTTTTTACAAACTTCATTATCCTTATGATTCATCTCTCTTAGTAGGGCACCGGCTTTTTTATATCCATTTTTATATGAGCTTATTAAATATTTTTTGGCCTTTACTTTATCAACTTCTATTCCTATTCCATCTTTTAAAAGTCTTCCAAGTTCATATTGTGCTCCAGTATTATTATTATCTGCACACTTAGTTAAAATAGGTATAGCTTTCTTATACTCTTTCATTTTTAAAAGCTCCATTGCCCTGTCATACTCATTAATCATAGATCCTTGCTCTTCTAAAGCTTTTTTTAAAACTTCTTTTTGATGTTCTAACTCTTTTTTCCTTTTTTGCTCATTAAACATTTCTTTAAACATCTTATTTATAGCCATATGTTCGCCCCCATTTTAAGCTATTAATCATAATATATTTTATTTTTTTAATTTATTTATGTTACTACAATTATTAATATGAATTTTATTTTATCAAATTAACAATTTTCATAAAAAAAATAAACAAGATAGTTTATATATCTATCTTGTTTATTTTTTTAATTATTCTTTTACAATATCTATACCACCAAGTAATATATGTGCCACTCCTAATCCTAAAAGAAAAGTTCCCGTTAAACTTAAGTAATCATTTCCTTTGCACATCTGGCACTTACTTTGATTACAGTCTATAACTATGCCTGCTGTTGTTACTAAAGTTCCTAATGCTACTGGTAATAATCCTTTTTTCATGGGTGTTTCCTCCTTAAATGATTTAATTAAATCACTTATAGTTTTTACTTATAGACTGATTTATATAAATAGGAATTAATTTATAAATAGTAATTATAAACCATTAAATACTTAGAATAATCAACTGTTTTTTAACATCTCATAAATATAAATATTTATATGGAAAATTTAAAACATTATTATTTTTCAAATAAAATGTTGACTTTTTATACCAATTATTTTATATTAATATCTAACAAGTCAATATTTTAAATTCTGTGAAAAAGAGAGTATATTAAATGAATTTTATAGAGAGCTAAGGATGGTGGAAGCTTAGCATTGAAGTTTAATTGAAGAGAGCTTTGGAGAATATTATTTGAAATTATTAGTATGATAATAGGTCATCTCGCCTTAAGAGATTTGAGTGGTTAAAATTATAATTTGCATAATTTTGACAATGAGAGTGGTAACGCGGATATTTCGTCTCTTGGTTTTATAACCAAGGGACTTTTTTAATATAAAGAATTAATTTATTTTGCAAAATAGAATTTAATCGTTTTTATTTATAATTATTAATTAGGAGGAAATTATTATGGAAAAAACAATTCAATCTAATGTTGAATCAAAAAATGTTAATTTATTTAAGTTTTTAATACCATCATTATTAGGACTATTTTTATTTGTTATACCAATGCCTTATGGAAGTTTTGTTCCTTTAGAAGGTTTATCATCTTTCAATATAGGTATAGGATTCTTAGCTGAACTTATCAAAATAGCTGGAGCTAATTATTTAGAAAGTATTGCTTTAGTTGTAATAGTGACATCAGCTATATTATCTATACTTAGCAAGTTTATAAATATAAAAAATGAATTTTTAAGAGATTTATTAAATGTTTCACCATTTTGGTTAATATGTAGAATACTTGGTGCAATATTTATAACTATGACTTTATTTAATGTAGGACCTGAGTTTATAAAATCAGAATTAACTGGTGCTACTATGATTGGTTTACTTCCTAGTCTTCTTGCAATATTCTTAGTATCAGGATTTTTATTACCACTAGTTGTTGACTTTGGTCTTATGGATTTATTTGGTACAGTAATATCTAAGTTTATGTATAACTTATTCAAAGTTCCTGGTCGTTCTGCAATTGATGCTGTTTCTTCTTGGTTAGGAGATGGTACTTTAGGAATTATGATAACTAATACTCAATATAAACAAGGGTTTTATACGGCAAAAGAAGCTGCTATAATATCAGTTTGTTTCTCATTAGTATCACTACCTTTCTCAACGGTAATAGCTGATCAACTTGGATTTATGCCATTATTTGTTCCTTTTTATGGAACAGTATGTTTAGCATCATTAGCTTGTGCTTTAATTATGCCTCGTATATATCCATTGAAAGGATTTAATGATAAAACTTATAACAATGTACCTCATTTAAAAGAAGATATTATTCCCGAAGGTGTTAATACTTTTAAATTTGGTTTTGAAAAAGCAATGAAGAGAGCTGAAAATGCTCCAACAGTAAAAAGCATATTAGTAAACGGATGTAAAACTGTTATAGATATGTATTTAGGACTGCTTCCTTTAGTTATGGCTTGGGGAACTTTAGCTTTAATCGTAGCTGAATTCACTCCATTCTTTAACATAATATCAATACCAGTAGTATTTATACTAAAACTTCTTCAAATACCTGATGCTAGTGCTGCTGCTCCTGCTGTTTTAGTAGGATTTACAGATATGTTCTTACCATCAATAATGGTATCTGGATCTGATATAAGTCCTGTAACACAATTTATAATAGGTGTTTTATCTATAACTCAATTAATCTACTTAACTGAAACTGGTGCAGTTATATTAAAATCTGATATTCCACTTAAATTAAAGGATTTATTCGTAATATTTTTAATAAGAACTGCAATAGCTCTACCAATAATAACAGTAGTTGCAAAACTTATAATTAAATAAAAAAAAGGCTATATTTTATATAAAATATAGCCTTTTTTTATTTAATTTGCTTATATTTTTATACAAATAAATCTTAACTGTATTTACACTAGTATTTACTCTAGTGTATTATATATCTATATAAATGAAAAATAAATGAAAATAAAAAGGGGTGCACTATGAATAACTTATTAAAAGAATTAGAAATATTAAAAAATAACTTAGATAATTTACCAAATTTAAATATATCTACAATAGATCTTAGTAAAACTGAGTTATTTATAATAGATATGAATAATGGCTTTGCAAAAGGAGGTGCTTTATATTCACCTAGAATAGAAGCTCTTATTAATCCTATTTCAAATATTACAGAAAAACTTTCTTCTAGATTACATAGATTAGTTGCTTTTAGCGATACTCACAGTGAAGATTGCCTAGAATTTTCTAATTACCCTATTCACTGTCTAGAAAATGATACTGAAAGTGAAGTAATAGATGAATTAAAATCTATAGAAAATCTTCAGATATTACCTAAAAACTCTACTAATGGATTTTTTGCATTAGGTGAAATTAACTTTGATGGTGTAGATAATATAATAATAGTTGGAGACTGTACAGATATATGTATATATCAATTTGCAGTTACCTTAAAAACTTATTTTATTCATAATAACATTAATAAAAATATTATTGTTCCAGTTGAATTAGTAGATACATATGATATTCCTAATGTACACTGTGGAGATTTATCAAATATTGTTTTCTTAAACAGTATGATTCAAAATGGAATTAAAGTTGTTAAAAATATTGTAATAGATTAATAAAAATGGATGAACTTTATGGTTCATCCATTTTTTATTAATAATCATATTCTGTGTAGTTTTCACAAAGTACAACTCTTATTTTATTATTAAACATGTTTTTGTATGATAATAAAAACTCATTTAACTCTGCATCCATTAAGTTTATTTTCTTATTACTAAAAAGCATAACTTTTTCTTGATCTATAACTATATTAATATCATTAGTGTCATTTTTTATAGTAGCACTTATACAACTTTTAGGTTGTATTTTAGTTCCATATCTTTCATAGAACCCTGCAGCTTTTTTTATATTATTTAATTGATCCTCACTCATATTAGTAGGATCTAAATTTCCCATATTTATTGTAGATGGATCTATACCAAAGCTTTTTAATTGATTTTCAACTTCGTTCGGATCCATTCCATATCTCTCCATGAATTTTTTTTGTATATTCATAAACTTCTCTTGTGATATATTATTATCCTTCATATAATCAAATATCTTTCTAGAAAATTCAGACATACTCATGCTTCCATCCATCACAGAAAAATATAAATTATATATATATTGCTCAAATTTATCTACATCTGTATCTTTTACTTTATTTTTTAGTTCATTAAAATCGATTATTCTATCATCAGACATATCTATTCCTCCTAGCAAAAGTTTTACTTGTATAAGATTATATCATACTTAAGACAAATAAATATATATTCATATCTTTTTATAATAAATTTATTTTAAATTATTTTTTATTAAATATTATACTACACTCATCTGCATCTATTTTACACTTAATGCCAAAAGGAATTGTCACCATAGGCTTACAATGTCCTGATTTAATATTATATAAAGTTGGCTTTTTATATCTATTAGCAATTTCAACTAATAAATCAATAAGGTCACAATCTTGTTTAGTACTTTTTCTACAATCATTAAAATCGCCAAATATGATTCCATTACAGTCATCAAATTTCTTTGCTAAACTTAAATGGTTTAATAATCTATCTACTCTATATATATATTCTCCAACTTCTTCTATAAATAATATTTTGCCCATTGTATCAATTTCATATTCTGTGCCTAAACTACAAGCTATCATAGATAAATTACCACCAATTATATCGCCACTGGCTTTACCTTTATATAAAGATTTTATTGAATCTTTACAAGGATTTTTAAGTATTAATTCATCTTTAAAATTAATACACTCAATTAAGGATTTATATGAAAAATCATCCCATTTGTTAACTGTATTTGCCATAATTCCATGATATGTTACTAAGTCACACTTTTTATTAAATGCTATATGAAGTGCTGTTATATCAGAAAACCCTATAAATACTTTAGGATTATTTTTTATTATATCATAATTTATCAAGTTTAATATTCTACTAGTCCCATATCCTCCTCGAAGACACATTATTGCATCTATATCAGTATCTAAGAACATATTTTCTAAATCAGAAGCTCTTATTTCATCATTACCTGCTAAGTATCCTCTATAAGTTAAATAACAACTCTTACCTATTTTAACTTTATATCCATAACTTTCAATTCCTAATTTAATTTCATTAATTGTATATTCTCTTAAATCTCCAGATGGAGCGATTATTCCTATAGTATCACCTTTTTTAAGATTTTTAGGTATATTCAAACCTTACTCCTCCCTTATTTAATTACTAGTTTATATTTGGTCATAAATATTCTATACTTTAAATTAAGATGATATTACTAATATAGTCTTAATTTTTAAGAATTGGAGGTATATTATGAAGATCTATATAAGCGCTGATATTGAAGGTACTTGCGGTATTGTAGATTGGAATGAGACTGAACTTGAACATAATTTATCAACATATAGTAAACAACAAATGACTCAAGAAGTTAATGCTGCTTATCTTGGAATAAATGAAATTGAAAAAAGTGATATATTAATTAAAGATGCTCATGATAGTGGCCGAAATATTAACCCAATGAAATTACCTGAAAATATAAAAATTCTTCGAGGATGGACGAAAGACCCTCATGTTATGATGGCTGGTATAGATAAAAGCTTTGACGCATCCTTGTTTATAGGATATCATAGCCCTGCTACATTTAATGGAAATCCACTTTCTCATACTTTAGATACTCAATTTGAATATATAAAAATAAATGATTCTATAGCTTCTGAATTTACAATCAATTCTTATACTAGTTTATATTATAATGTCCCTGTTGCTTTTTTAAGTGGAGATGAAATGTTATGCCGTCATGCAAAACAGTTAACCCCTAACATAATTACAGTTCCAGTTTCAAAAGGAATTGGTAATAGTTCTATATCAATACATCCATACCTTGCTCTAAAAAACATTAAACTAGGTGTGAAAGAAGCTCTATCAGGAGACTTATCTCGACATTTAATAAAGCTACCAAAACATTTTAAAGTCGAAATTAAATATAAAGAACACTATAAAGCTTTTAAAGCATCTTTTTATCCTAATGTGAAATCAGTAGATTCTCAAACTATATTATTTGAAAGTAATGATTACTATGAAGTTTTAAGAATGTTGTTATTCATATAAATTATTTAAACTTTTTAATATTTTTATGTAATTTTCTCTTCCATTTATAGTAAACTATTATATAGTATAGTTAGACTTGAGGAGTGATTAAAATAAATAAAAAATATAAAATTCCTTTTTTTGAAATCCTTTCTTTGATTTTATTTTTTATAGTATTTTTCGGAATATCGTTTGTAATATTTACCTTTGTAGGTATTGGATTTTTGTCTTTTTTAGGCTTTGAATATAAATCAGTTGGCTCTGTAATACTATTTTTTGCGATTTATTTCTTAATTGGAAGTCCTATAGATTTTCTATGTACTTCTTTTTTAGATATTTTTAGGTATGTAAATAAATTACCTTATAAAGCTTATAAGATTATTGAATCTTTAATTGATATATTACTAACCTTTATCACTGTAAATATTATAGATTTATTTATGAATTCTATAAGCATACCTACACATACAGAAATATTATTTGCCATATTATCTTATCTATTATCAGAATGCGTAGACGTATTTGATATAGGAAAAAATAAAGACTCTAGCGAAGATGATAAATAAATAAAAAAGTAAGTTATAAAATAGGTCTTAGTTAGCTAATTTTTATAACTTACTTTTTTTTATTTAAAATAAAGTATCTTCTATTTCGCTTGTCATGTCTATTGCATCTTTTAAGAATTCATCTATATATATAACCTGCTCACTTACTCTTGAATACTCTGATGCAAATGCCATTATATGACTTTCTATAGATTCATTAATACTATTATCAATCTTTTCATTTATAATTAAATCTATAAAATGCTTAATAAGATTTTTATCTCCACCACCATGACTTAAATCATTTTTACCAAGCTTTAATACTTCCTCTTTTATATCTCCAAACTTTTTAATTCGTATTTCATTTTCCTTAAAATTACCACCAACTTCACCATGTGTAAACATAAGTTTTATAGTCCTAGTACATTCTTTAGTAAATGCTGATAAGTTAAATGTTGCTGTTACATCATTTTCAAACTCTATAATACTTACCATATTATCAACTACATTATTATCACATCTATATACACATCTTCCATATGGACCTTTTTTTAAAATTGTATCTAGATTTTCTTTTGTTGGATTTATATGTACTGCATTATTCATCATTCTTTCATTTTCTAAATATATTTTTTTACATGAATAAGGGCAATTTTCTTCTTCACTACATCTATAACAACTTTCACTCATAGTTAATTTAAAGTTATCACTATTAAAATGTTTTAAACTTCCAAATGAGGCAATCTTTCTACATTTACTTCCTGTAAGATATAATAGTATATCTAAGTCATGACAGCTTTTAGTCAACATTAGAGGTCCTGTATCACTACTATTTCTCCAGTTACCTCTTACATAACTATGTGCAAAGTGAAAATAACCTATATTTTCATTATGTTGTATACTTACTAGCGCTCCTAATTCCTTACTATCTATTATTTCTTTTAACTTCTTAAAAAACTCTGTATATCTTAGCACATGACAAGTCATAAATACTTTATCAGTATATTTTTCTGCTAGCTCTTTTATATGTACTAATCCATCTAAACTATTAGCCATAGGTTTTTCTAAAAGAACATGATATCCTTTTTCTAAAGCTAACTTTGCTAGATTAAAATGTCTATCGTCATTAGTTGCTATTATTATTGCATCAGCTATTTTTTCTTTTTCAAAAAGTTCTTCTGCACTTTCAAATACATTTTCTTCTTTTAAATTATACTTCTTAGAAAATAAATCGCGTCTTCCCTTTTTAGTTTCTGCTACAGCCACTATTTCACAAACTTCTTGATTTTCAAAAATATACGGAGCATATGCATAAGTCCCTCTTACTCCTGCACCTACTACTGCAACTTTTACTTTTTTCATATCTATTCCCCTTTTCTATAATACAACAATAAAATTATATTATTTACCCCTACAAAGTTATTATAGTATATTTTCAATTTATACAGTCTAGATTAATATACTAATTTGTATTATAATTTTATTTACACAAAAATGATTTAACATTAGGAGGTTTTTTATGGAAATCAAAAGATATGAAAATAATGGTAGAATGAGTTCTGCTGTAGTACATAACAATACAATTTATTTATCTGGTCAAGTTCATGCTGAAGGTGATGTTAAAGAACAAACTATCGGTGTATTAAGTAAAATAGAAAATTTACTAGAAAAGTATAACTCAGATAAAAATCATATATTATCTGCTACAATATACTTAAAATCTATGAATGATTTTGCTGATATGAACTCAGTTTGGGATAATTGGGTTGAAGATGGACATGAACCTGCTAGAGCTTGTGTAGAAGCTAAAATGGCTAGAGAATGTTTATTAGTTGAGATATCAATAGTAGCAGCTACTAAGTAGTAAAAATACTATTTTTAATATAAGCTCTTTGGGCAGGAGGTAATGAAAATATTCTAGTCATGCAGCTGGAAAGATGCTGCAAATGACTAGGATATTTTTCATTAACCCTTTGCCTTAAGTAGTTATATCAATATTATTCTTCATCTTCTTTTGCCCATTGTAGGGATCTTGATACTGCTTTATTCCATCCTTTATATAGCTTTTCTCTTTTTTCACTTTTCATATTTGGGTTGAATTCTTTTTTAACTTTCCATTTTGATGTTATTTCATCTTTATTTTTATAAAATCCAACTGCTAGCCCTGCTAGATATGCAGCTCCTAATGCTGTTGTTTCTGTTATTTCTGGTCTATCTATATTTATATCTAATATATCTGATTGGAATTGCATTAAAAAATTATTACTACTTGCACCTCCATCAACTTTTAAATTCTTTACTTTAATATTAGAGTCTTGTTCCATTATATTTATTACATCTTTAGTTTGATATGCTATAGATTCTAATGTTGCCCTTATAATATGCTCTTTTTTAGCTCCTCTTGTAAGTCCTAGTATCGTTCCTCTTGCATACATATCCCAATAAGGTGCTCCAAGCCCTGTAAATGCTGGAACTACATATACTCCATTTGTATCATTTACTTTAGTTGCATATTCTTCACTGTCTTTTGCATTTTTTATCATTCTAAGCTCATCTCTAAGCCATTGAATTGATGCTCCCCCCATAAATATACTTCCTTCTAGGGCATATTGTATTTTTTCATCAATACCCCAAGCAATAGTTGTTATAAGTCCATTATTAGACCTAACTAATTTTTCACCTGTATTCATTAGTAAAAAGCATCCTGTTCCGTAAGTATTCTTTGCACAACCTTCTTCAAAACATGTTTGTCCAAATAATGCAGATTGTTGGTCACCTGCACATCCTGATATTGGAATTTGCGCTCCTGCTAACATTTGTGAGTCTGTATGTCCATATATATAGCTTGATGGTTTTACATCAGGAAGAATAGATTTAGGTATATTTAATTCTTTTAATATATCCTCATCCCATTTTAATTCTTTTATATTATACATCATAGTTCTTGATGCATTAGAATAGTCAGTTACATGAACTTTCCCATGAGTTAATTTCCATATAAGCCATGTATCTACTGTACCAAATAATAGTTCTCCATTTTCTGCTTTTTCCCTAGCACCTTCTACATTATCAAGTATCCATTTTACCTTTGTAGCTGAGAAGTATGCATCTATTAAAAGGCCTGTCTTATCCTTTATTATATTTTCTAAGCCTTTACACTTCAATTCATTACATATATCCGATGTTCTTCTACATTGCCATACTATGGCATTATAGACTGGTTTGCCTGTATTTTTATCCCAAAGAATAGTTGTTTCTCTTTGATTTGTAATTCCAATAGCTGCTATTTCATCTGGAGTAATCCCTGCAGTTTCTATAACTTCTCTCATAACACCACTTTGTGATCCCCAAATTTCCATTGGATTATGCTCTACCCATCCTGGCTTAGGATATATTTGTGTAAATTCTTTTTGTGCAGTCTCTACTATTTCACCTTTATCATTAAATAATATGGCCCTAGAACTAGTTGTACCTTGATCTAATGCCATTATATATTTTTTTGCCATTATGTATATGTCCTCCTTAAAAGTAACATTTCATTATTTATTATCTATTCATAATATATTAACATAAAATGATAAAATATATTATTTAAAATCTTATTATAATTAAATTTTTATTACCTTTATTATGATAATATATACGTAAATTTAATTATAATAGATATATTTATAATGAATTTTTTAAATTTTATATTAATTTAGAATATAAATTTAATATTTTCTAAAGATTTCAATTTCATTTATTTTCATTTCTTATAATTTATGATAAAATATTTAATGTATTTTCATTTGCATATTGTAAATTTAAATGTAGAGATTGAACATAATATTAATAACATAAATTTTTAGTTTCAATCCTAAAACGTTATTATAATCAAACATTTATTTAAACTAGGAGGTCAATATGGGCTTAAAAGACAAATTCGCTGAATCATTTGCTAGATCAAAAACTATGAGTGAACCAGAGAGAAAAGCTAATGAGGTTATGGGGAAATTATTAATGAAAAAAGCAATTTTACCTATAGTAATCATGTTAGTATTAATCATAGTTGGTGCGGTTGCAGATATCAATGGTTGGTTAATATTCGGTATAAATGTATTAATAGCAGTTGCATCTTATTTCTACATAAAAAAATCTGGAGAAAAGTACCAAAACTTTAAACCTTATGTAGGTAACTTAATAAGCTTAGAGAAAAAAGGTAAAAAAGAATATGTTGCAATAATAAAGCAAGGTAAATTACCTGTTAAGTTACAAATAGCTTACGGTGGAGAAGATTTAGAGCATGTTAGAAAAAATCAATTAATCCAAATAAGCTACAATCCAGATGAAAAGATAGCTATATTAGTTAATAAGCAATAATATTAATCATATATATGCAAAAAAGAGTGCCTTTAAGGACACTCTTTTTTATGTAGCTACTCATCTTCTTTATCTACATATTTTTTATAAATTTTAAGTGCTGTTGCAAGCTGATCTGGACAAGACGTTCCTCTATCTTTACATGGTATGTTTTCTAATTTATCTATGATTTCATCTATATTTTTGCCTTCAACTAATTCTTTTAATGCAATTAAGTTTCCTGCACATCCACCTTCAAATACAACATCTTTTAATATATCATCTTCTATATTTAATAATATAGAAGATGAACATACACCTTTAGTGTAATATCTATACATATAACCCCCCCTATGTATATAATTTATGTTAAAAAAATCTAATTAATGATATAAAATATAATATAAATCTAGCATTTAATATAAATATATGCTTTAATTTATTTATATATTATTAATATTAATGTAAATGTAAGGGATGTGATAAATTGAAAATAGATTTAATTTTTGAAAAGTATTTTAGATTTTTAACATTGTTATTTTGGCCAATAATTTGCTATAAATGGATTTTTATACAAAATAAATATATTGAGTATATACTCTTTTCAATTTATACATTTTGTGGTCTAGTTTATATAATTGCTATAATCTTATATTATACAAAAGAAAAAAAGTTAAGAGATATAAATTTATGGTATAGATTAAGTACCTCTACTTCTTATATACTAACGCTTTCTAATTTTTTATTGTTTCCAACTAATATTACATTATTATACTTAAAATTCATTTCAATATTTGTTTATTTTTATTTTTCTTGTAAAATGGTATTCAAATTTAAAAATGAAGAAGGTGTAGTTGGAATAATATCATCTCTACTATTAATTTCAATAGCAATCTTTTACTAATATTTTACTTATACTGGAAATATTAGACATATCAAATTTTTTTTGATATTATTTATATTAAAGGCTAATATTAATAATGAATACATATAAAGGAGTCAATAATTATGGAAAAAAAAGTTTTAGCTAAAGTTGGAGAAAAAGAAATAACTAATTTAGATGTTGAGGCAATATTAGGAGGATTAGATCCTTATCAAGCAGCTCACTTCAACTCTGATCAAGGAAAAAAGCAAATACTAGAAGATTTAGTTAACCAAGAATTATTATACATAGAAGCTAAGGAAAACAACTTCGATCAAGACGCTGAATTCAAAGCTGAATTAGAAAGAGTTAAAGAAAATATGTTAAAGCAATATGCTATGAACAAAGTTTTAACTAGTGTTACTTTAACAGAAGAAGAAAAAGAAGCTTTCTTTAATGCTAATAAAGACAGATTTGTAAAGCCTGATACAGCTTCTGCTAAACACATATTAGTAGATAATGAAGAAAAAGCTAGTGATTTATTAAATAAAATAAATGCTGGAGAAGTTACTTTTGAGGCTGCTGCAACTGAACATTCTTCTTGCCCATCAAAAGATGCTGGTGGAGATTTAGGTACTTTCGAAAGAGGACAAATGGTTCCTGAATTCGATGAAGCTGTATTCACTATGAATAAAGGTGAAGTAGTTGGACCAGTTAAAACTCAATTTGGATATCACTTAATAAAATTAGAAGATAGACAACAAGGTGGGCAATCTGAATATGCAGAAGTTAAAAGCGAAATAGAAAAAGCTTTAACTTACCAAAAACAAAGTGAAGCTTACACTAACAAATACAATGATTTAAAAACTAAATACAATGATATGGTTAAATTCAACGACTAATATCTAATATAAATAAAGCCTAGTAAATTTTACTAGGCTTTATTTATATTATGTAATTTTTAATTATTATCTTCTTATTTTGTCTTGCTACCTTCTTGTATATTCATCTTATGATAGCAATAATCAATTATGTCTCTTCTTTTTATTATCCCTATAAAAGTCTCATTATCATCTATTACTGGAACAAAATTTTGATTCATAGATTTTGAAATTAAGTCTTCTATATTTGCTTCAACAGATACAGGGGCATTATCCTTACGTCTTTTAATACTCATAATTGGTATGTCTTCTATTGACTTCATATCTAGTGAAAAGTCATTTTTTAATGTCCAAAGTAAATCCCCTTCTGTTAATGTTCCTACATACTTCCCTTCCTTATTTATAATAGGAATAGAAGAATATCTGTGATATTCCATTTTTTCTAAAGTTTGCCTCATTGTGTAGTCTTCATATATATATGCAACTTCACTTTTAGGTGTTAAAAAAAATAATATGTTCATTACACTACACCTCCAAATATGTAATATAAGGATTTATATACATTTATTTATAAAAACATATTTTTTATTTTCTTTTACATATTAATTCTATCATATTTAGTATTTTATTTAAATTTTTATTTTAAATATTTTTTTTTGGGTATAAATATTATATATTCATTTTAGGAGGAACGACATGATATATACTTATGATTATTATACTGAATTAAAAAATATTTTAAATAAAGTTTATGAAAATAAAATCTATAATATTGCATTAAAAAACAACATTAAGATTATAAATAAAGACAACCTAAATAATATTATTAACATATTTAAGTCTACTCATGTATACTTAGGTAGCGATTTAGATGAATTTATCATAAATTTAATGCCAAAGGATGATGCTGGATATTTTTTCAGAGTAGAAATAGCAAAACATTTCAACTATTCTTATCCTAAACTATATGACTATAGAGGTAATCCTATAAAAAGTGCTAATGCTAACATATACGCATTAAGATTATGGCAATCTAGTATGGAAGAATTATTTACAGATAATATTCATCGTGAATTTAATAAAGAAGACTTCTTTAACTATGTAGAAAATAATCTTTTATCTATGGCCGATGATATATCTGAGTTTATAGATAGTGAAAATAAAAAGAAAGAAATAATAATACCTATAAAAAATAAGTCAGAATTATTGCCTAAGTTTAAATCTATGATTTTAAATAAAGAATTAGACTCTTCATGGATAGAGTTTTTAGTTGATATAGATGAGTTAAGAAGTGATATGGAAAAATTTGCTGCAACATTTGATATGTATAATGAATTTGATAAGCTAGAAGATTCTTTAGAAGAATGTATAGATAATTTCTGTAAATATACTTCTGAAGAATTATATGATGTATTATTAAATGAAAAAGAATTTAAATTTATAGATGATATAGGTTTAGTAAAAACTTTATAAATATTTAAAAAGTAAAAAGCCGCTATATAGCGGCTTTCTCACATACTACTAGAATTATAGCAATAAAACTAATATATATGAATTTTTAATTATAATCTAACTACATTAGAAGCTTGAGGACCTTTTGCTCCTTCAACTACGTCAAATTGTACACTTTGTCCTTCTTCTAAAGACTTGTATCCATCTCCTTGTATAGCTGAGAAATGTACGAAAACATCTCCTTCACCTTCTACAGATATGAATCCAAATCCTTTTTCGTTGTTAAACCATTTAACTACACCAGTTTTCATTAATAAATCCTCCTAAAAAACACACAATTGTTCAGCTAAAATTAAATTAGCTTTATTGTAATTTTACCATATATGCTCATTATTGTCAAATATTATTAGTTTTATACATGATTTATAAAATGGCTAGAAGCTAGTAAACAAGCCATTCTAGTGCACTCCATCTTTTAGGAAAACATTTTTAGTAATTAACCTTAATCAAGTGAAATTTAATGTCTTTATTACTCCAGCCTAAGTCCCAAGGAACTAAATATCTATCAGTATTGTGACATGTAACTAAAGGATATCCTTTAGAATCTAATCCTGTTACAGTTGAAACGTGAGTTATCCTTCCACCCTTTTCATATCCTACAATATCACCTGGGCGTAAATTATATGCCTCTTTATAGACATCATTATAAGCTCCTTTTGTTATATACTGCGCTCTTCCACTATAAATCATATAATTTTTAAACCCTTGAGCATTTACCCATGCTTTTGTTCCATCCTTGCCATTGAAATTCCATGTATCATTTTTCTTAAATCTACCACTTTCATATAGTATTTGAGATGCAAAATTTGCACAGTCTCCACCTTCAGGGTTAAAATCTCTATAGTTTTTATTATATTTAAAACCATACTCTTCATCTGCTGCTGCTCCACAATATTGGTGAGCATAGTTTATAGCTTTTTGTTGTTCATTAGTTAATTGAACTTCAACTTTTTCATGATTTTTTATATAATTTTCAATTTCAACTGTATCAATATTATCTAAATTTAATGAATCCTCAAAAGGGTCTGTGTACCACTCTTTTACTATTACATATTGATCATCTCTAATAACAACATTTAAATAATGATATGTACCAATTCTAAACATATTGGTTACGTCTGGTTCATTTTCATAAGAATACTTATACTCAGTAGATACTGTACAAATTATTCCATATAAGTCTTCTTCTTTTTCTTTAAATTTCTTTACAACTACTCTAGTTTTAATATCATTAAAATTTACACCTTGTTTATTGGACCAATTTTCTATATATTTCATTTTCTTTACTTCATGTTCATATGCCCATAATCCAAATTTTTTATTTGTATCATATAATTCTTTTAGTATATCTGTATCTTGATCTAATATGGCTTTATTCCTATAGTCAAATAAATGTTCTAGTAATACCTGATACTGTTCATTACTTTCTGCGTTGTTAGTATCTGTGTCTAATGAGCTAGCTTCTAACACCTCTTCTTCTATGTTTTTATTATTATATGCCATCTTATCATATACACCCTTACTTATAAATACACCTACTCCTAATGATATTGTTAAGAATAAACATATCCATATTTTTTTGATGTACTCATTTTTATTTTTGAGTAATTTCAAACAAAGCACCTCCCAACGATTAGTACATCATTTTGATATAGAATTTATTTATCTTATTATGTCCAATTAATAGTTAAAAAATTTTATTTATTGTTAATTGTATTGATACATTAAAATTTTTATATTTATTTATCCTTAAATTATATTTTTTTCTGTATTTTAATAGTAATATATATTTATAATTTTAATTTTATGGAGGAGTATTATGCTAAAAAAGGTAGCAGCTATAAATGATTTATCAGGAGTTGGTAGATGTTCTTTAACTGTGGCAATACCTATACTTTCAGCCTTAAAAGTTCAGTGTTGCCCTTTTCCAACAGCTATACTTTCTAGTCAAACAAATTATCCAGAATTTACATTCTTAGATTTCACTAATGAGATGGATAAATATAAAGAAGTTTGGAATAGATTAAAGATTAATTTTGATTGTATATATAGTGGATTTTTAGGTTCTATGGAACAAATTGATATAGTGTCTAAATTTATAAAAGAAAATAAAACTTCTTTAGTAGTTGTAGACCCAGTAATGGGTGATAATGGAGAATTATATCCTACATTTACTAAAGAAATGTGCAATAAAATAAAAGAGTTAGTAAAGATTTCAACTTTAACAACTCCTAATTTAACAGAAGCTTGTATTCTAACAGATAAAGAATATCATGATAACTATTCAAGAGATGAACTAATTGAGATTGCTAAAGATTTATCTGGTTTAGGCCCAGAAAATATAATTATTACCGGTATTATAGAAGATGATAATATTATCAATTTAGCTTATAACAAAGCTAAAAATAAATCATACTTTACAGCTGTAAAATATAACAATCGTTCTTATAGTGGTACTGGAGATATATTTACATCTATTGTGTGTGGATTATTGACTAATAACTATGATTTAGAATTTGCTGTAAAAACATCAACTAACTTTATATACAAAACAATAAACTATACATCTCAGTTTAACACTGATAGAAACGATGGTGTAATGTTTGAAATATTCCTAGGTGACTTAATATCAATATAGTCTTATATATAATTGTAGCTTAATTTACACGTTGTCAAATTTACATCTTGTCTGTTTTGCTACATTATATAATATTATATAATCTATATTTTTGACACAGTTTTATTTATGAAATTTACTTAAATGTTCTATATACATCTATAACCTTATAAAATATAATATATCAAATTTATAGGAGGTATATTATAATGGATATTAATCATAAAGCAAAAGAGTTTGCAGCTTATATAAAAAATACTAATGAGTTTAAGTATATGAATAAATGTAAAATGGATATTGATAAGAATAGATCTTTAAAAAGACAATTTGACTCTTATCTTAATAAAAAAAATGCAATTTACTCTAGATCTAGTAAAGAAGATTTATCTGCAAAATTAGAAAAGTTAGATAGAGAATATGATACATTTTTTAATTTACCACTTATATCAAATTATATGGAAGCCACTAAAAATTTTAACCTTATGATGGAAAGACTTTATAAGACAATAGAAAAAGAACTTATAAAATAAATAAAAAAATGGCCTCAAAATAAATTTATTTTGAGGCCATTTTTTTATTTATTACTTTTTTGATTTTATTTTTATTTGTTATTTTTTTTAGTAAAGTAACTATTATAAGCTGTAATATACTAACTATAACTATAATTGCACCTGGTGCAACATCCATATAAAATGATATTATTACCCCACTAAGTATTGATATTTCTCCAAATAAAATCGCATAAAAAATTGATTGTTTAAAACTTTTAGCTACTTTTAAACTTGTAGCCACAGGTATAGCTATTAAGGATGAAACTAATAATACTCCTACTATTCTAAGTGTCATAGTTATACTTGCTGCCACCAAAATCATAAATACTGAGTTTATCATTTTTACTGGTATATTAGACAGTCTAGCATTTTCTTCATCAAATGTAATATATACTAATTCTTTAAAAAATAAATTTATAAATACTACTACCACTACTGCAGTTATCATTATTATAACTATATCTTCTTTAGTTACCGTTGCTATACTTCCGTACATAAATGAGAATAAATCAAAATTAACACTTGAAGAACTCATTAATATTCCAGATATACCTACTCCTAATGCCATTATTATAGCAATTGATAAATCTGCATACTCCTTTAAACTAGTTCTTAATCTATCAATTACAAGTGCTGCTAAAGATGATGCTATTAATGAGCCTACTATAGGATTTGAATTAAATAAGGTAGATGCTGCAATACCTGATAGGGCTATATGTGATAGGCTATCTCCTATTAGTGACAATCTCCTTAAAACTATAAACATTCCCATAAGTGGGCATATTAACCCTACTATTGAAGCCGAAATTAATGCTCTTATCATAAAATCATATTGAAAAATTTCCAAGATACTACCTCCCTTTTACATTTCAAAAAGGTCTAGTAATGTATTTTTTGTTACATTATCATCTATATTATCTATTACCTTAATGTTTTTATCTTTAATTACTGCAATTTTCTTTACTTCTTCTTTTACTATAAATAAATCATGAGACACTATAACTATAGTAAGATTTAATTTTTCATTTAGCTTCTTTAAAATTTCATAAAACTCCTTTTGACCATTTAGGTCAATACCAACTGTTGGTTCATCAAGTATTAATATTTTAGGGTGTCTCATAAGAGCTCTACATATAAATACTTTTTGTTGCTGTCCTCCTGATAAGCTACCTATTAACCTGTCTTTAAACTCATAAATACCTACTAGTTTTAAGACCTTATATACTTCTTCTAAATGTTTTTTCTTTATTCTTTTAAATAAACCTATCTTAGGAGCTAAGTCCATTGCTACAACTTCTGTAACTGTGGCTGGAAAAGATGATGTAAATGAATTTGATTTTTGATTTACATATCCTATCTTTTCCCAATTATTAAAATTTTGAATATCTTTATTAAGTATTTTTATTTTTCCTTTAGTTGGATTGATCTCGTTTATTATAAGTTTTAATAAAGTTGTCTTTCCTGATCCATTTGGACCTATAATTCCTATATAATCACCTTGATTTACATTGAAGTTAACATTTTCTAGTACAGTTTTGTCTTCATATCCAAAACTTACATTCTTAAAATTTATTATATTTACCATAATTATTTACCTACTTTAAAACCATTTTAAGTGTCTCTAAATTTTTTTCCATTAATGATATATAATCTTCATTATTATTAAAATCATTTTTAGTTATACCATCTATGGAATATAAAATTGCTGTATCTATCTTTGCTTCACTTGCTATTGTCTGAGATACCTTTGGGTTTACAAGTCCGTCAAATAAAATATACTTTATATTATTTGACTTTGCATAATCAGTAAGCTCAGTTATTTTACTTATAGATGGTTCTTGATTTGGGCTTACTCCAGTTATAGAAATTTGATTTAACCCATATTCCTCACATAAGTATCCATATGCACCATGAGAAACTAATAAACTTTTACCTTTTACATCCTTTAAGTTACTATCGTAGCTGTCTTGTAAATCTTTTAATGATTTAATATAATTATTGTAGTTTTCTTCATAATAATCTTTATTTTCATTATCAACTTCTATAAGCATATTTTTTATGTTTTCACACTCTTTTATTGCATTATTAATATTTAACCACACATGAGGATCATATTCTCCATGTTTATGTACATTTTCTTCTTCACTATGATCTTCTTCATCATACTTAAGCTTTTCTACGCCATCACTTGCTATTACTATTTTCAAGTTATCTGATTCAGAAGCTATATTATCTGCAAAAGCATCTACTCCTAGTCCATTCTTTATAAGTATATTTGAATTTTGTATATCTTTAACCATCTTAGCACTTATTTCATAGTCATGTGGCTCACCTGATGGTGGTACTATATAATTTAAATCTATTTTATCTTTTCCTATGTTTCTGGCAAAATCATATAGTGGAAATATAGTTGCATATACCTTTACTTTTTCTTCTTTATTACCTAAATCTTCTTTACTTACTTTATTGTCTTTACATCCTATCATCATTATACTTATTAGTATTGTCATCATCGATATATATATCTTTTTCATTTATATCCTCCTTGAATTTAATTTCAAATATATTAATTATTAAAATTCTATTTAATACTACGTATATTATATATTAATAAAAATTATATATCCATACCAATATTTATTTTTAACCTTTACAGTTCATGTGATACTATTAAAGTTAATATATTGTGCATTTTTATTACATTTAAAACAAAAACAAGGTAAGCTATTTAATAATAACTTACCTTATTTTTTATTTATATACTATATAAATTTTTTACTACATTTCATCAAAAGGCATCATATTTTGCATGTACATATTTTGCATATACATATAATAATTCATCCACATATCATTCATATCTTGCATTGTATTCATATATGGCATAGTGTTCATATATTGCATTGTATTCATATCTTGAACGGTATTTATATATGGCATATCTAATGATGGATATTTATCACACATATTTCCCATACATTGCATTGGTGTCATATCATACATTGGGCTAACATAAGTTGAACATAAATTACCTGAACAAAGGTCACAATCTTCAACGTACATTATATCTGATTGTTTAGATTTAGTTGTTGTATTCATGTTATTACAATTATTCATAGGTTTATATTCACAATTATTCATAGATTTGCAGCCACAAGTTTTTTTCTTAGGTGGATTACATGTATAATCATACTCTTCATATTTACAAGAACAACTTGGTTTAGGTGAAGTACAATAATTAACTTTTTCTACTGGTTTCATACATTTTTCTATCGGTTTCATACATTTTGAGTCTTTTACTTTCTTATCACATTCATCTAATTTATTTTCACATTTGTTAATCATATCTTCACATTTTTTAGATTTAGATTCGTATTCTTTAATTTTTTCTCCTGCACTTTTATAGCATTCTAATGCTTTTTCATCACATTTCATTGCTTGATTATATAATTCTTTAGCTTGTTCGTTATAAGATTGTGCTTTTTCATATAGACATTTTGCACTTTCACAATTAGCTTCAGCTTCCTGTTGTATTTCTTTCCCCTGTTTATACAAACATTTAGCTTTAGCAGCAAGTTCTTCTGCTTTTTCCATTAATTCTTTAGCTTTGCACTCTGCTGCTTTTGCTTCTTTTTCAGTACAACTTGAATTTTGTAATAAATTATTAGCTTTTTGTTGTAATACTTTAGCAGATTGCTCACATTCCTTTGCTTGATTATAAGTTTCTGTAGCTTTGCAATCATACTCTAATGCTTTTTCAAATAATTCCTCTGCTTTTTTAGCTAAATTAACACATTTATCTACACATGTTATTTCATAATCCCCACATAAATCTTCTACGTATTTTTTAACTGGTTTTTTACATGGATTACATAAATTACTTGAACATGTGTCTGCTACTTTACATTGTTTAACTTGATTACAAGCATTGTTTTGAGGAGTGCATGAACAAGATTGTTTTTTTTTCTTTCTCATAATATGTCAAAACCCCTTTGCTGTATTTTTAAAATGACATAAGTATTACTTATGTTGTTTAATATAATTATATGAAAGCAAATTAAACTGGTTACTAATTATTTATCTTTTGTGTATTCTCTACTAATTTAAGGTATTTTTTGTTTTTTAATTTTTTACTTTAACATATTTTATGAATTATAAAATTTGATTTATTACATAATCTATAAACAAGGCTTTACTAAACTTAAAGTATTGGAGTGATTTTATGACTTCTGATCAATTTAAAAATATGAAAGACGACTTAAGTGAATGTTGTTGTAAAAGCTGTAATGGTACTTCAGAGTTTGTTTCAAATTATCCTGTTTTATCTACTTTAATTGCATCAGGTGTAGTTTTATCTGCTGCAACTTTAGTTAGCCCTAAAGCTAGAAAAGTTTTATTTCCCGCATTTAAATATTTAGGAAAACAACAATTAAAATTATTTGCTGGTATAGGTATATTATCTGTTGCAACATATTTAGCTAATGACTCTATAGATGTTGATGATAATATAAGTACTCCTAATACTGAAAGTGAAGAAGAAATAATATTAAATGACTTTATTAAGTAAATTTTTAATAAATAAAAGGAATGCTCACATTTTGAGTCATTCCCTTTATTTTACTTTATTTAATTTAATGTAATTAGTCTATCATCATAGTATACTCTAACATCTTTAATATTATAAGTTTCTGTCTTTAAAGTATCTTGTATTAAGTTTTGTACTATAATATTTATAGTATAATCCTTTGTATATTCATTTAAATAATCTCTTTTCCACGATATTTTTTTTGATTCTTCATCATACTCATTTAACTCTATTTCTACTACACTATTTCCGACAATCTCTCCCTTTATAGGAAGACTATTAAAGCATTCTTTAGATATTGTATCTAATACTAAATTCACTTTTTCTTCTATACTATCATTTTCACTACACTTTACTTCAACTATTTTTGAAGGATCATCAAAGTCGATCTGGATAGGTATAGTTATTAAGTTACTTGATTCACTAGAAAATTTAGCTATTTTAGTTTTATCTAAGTCATCTATGCCACTTATATTACTATCACTTATTGTACATGCTGTATTGAACAAAATAGTAGTGCTTAAAAATATAGTTTTTAATAATTTATTCATAAGCATCCCTCATTGTATTAGTTTTTATACATTATACCATATCATTATGATTTTTTCTATTTTTTTACAATATATTAACTTTTTCGTCTTTTAATTTAATTAAAAATATAGTATTTTATTATAATCAAGTTATATTTAAAATTAAATAAATCTATTTATATGTAAATAAAATAGGCGTATTAATAACGCCTATTTTATAATATATTTTAGTATTAATTTTATAGTCTCTTCAATAGATTTTATATGAGTTCTTTCATATCCATGTGATGCGTATATACTTGGTCCTATCAAAGCAAATTTTGCATCTATCCCGGTACTCAAAGCTGATATTGCATCTGAACAATAGTTTTCATAAATATCTAATCTATAACTAATATCATTTTCTTTACATAAATAAACAAGATAACTTATAAGCTCATAATCATATGGCCCGTTAAAGTCTTTGCTACAGATACTAACGCTATCTTCTGTAGAATTTTGATTATCACCAAGGCATCCGAAATCTATTGCAATTAAATTTTTTGTATTTTCAGGTATAAGTGAAGATGCTCCATGTCCTACTTCTTCGTAATTTGTAAATAAAAAATTTATAGTATTTTTTATACTTATTTTGTTTAATTTTATATAATTTATAATATATAAAACTGCACCTAAAGCTGCTTTATCGTCTAAATATCTTGATTTAATAAATCCCGAACTTGTTATTTTCGTTCTTGTATCAAAGGATACTATATCACCTACATCTATACCTAATTTAATTACATCTTCTTTGCAATATAATTCCTCATCTATTATTATCTCATAGTTTTCTACAGTTCTTTCAACTTTATTAGCATCTTCTCCATATATATGAATAGACGGTTTTATGTTTTGTAATGTTCCTTCATATTTTTTATTATTTCTTGTGTAAATTATACAATTTTCACCTTCTACAGAGCTAATTACGTACTCACCTATTAAACTTATTCCTAATCGTCCATTTTCTTTTATTTCTTTAACGATTGCTCCTAAGGTATCTACATGAATTGAAAAAGTAGTAGTAAAATTATTTTCTTCTCCTTCTATCGTAGCTAATATATTGCCTTTATTTCCAACTTTAAATTCTACATCTAAAGATTTAAGAAAATTTACTATATATTCTTCAATTTGCTTTGTATATCCACTGGGACTTGGAATACTTAAAACTTCACATATATATCTATATAATAAATTGTTGTTCATATTACCTCCATGTATTATAAGTCTTCCTTTTCCCTAATTTATTATATTCATACAACTATATAATGTAACCCCTATAGGAATAATATATTATTGAATATAGTAATATAGTTAATGCAACTTTTTCAAAATACATAATTATAAAATACTTTTTATCTATTTTTATATTAGCACTGTATATATATGTTAAATTTGTTGTAAAAGATATACCAATAATAACAGAAAATATTCCTATTATGAACCTTGTATCATATAAAATGCTAAAGTTTATTAAATCTATAGTTGATATAGAATTATAAAGGCTTCTTATTATAGATTTGCTAATCAGTGAGGTATCTGGAAATTTAACTGTACTTATTATTGGATAAAATATTTGACTAAGAAATTCTATTACTGAATTATTATTAAAAAGTAAATCACCTAGAAAAAACACTACTATTAAATTAGATATTAATTTCATATTTAAATTTAATACATGTCCTAAATTTTCTATTATATATTCAAATATATTTCTATTCTCTTTATTTTCTAAATGCTTATTTATTCCCTTTTTAAATTTATCCTTTTTATGTATACTTTCCTTATAATTTGTTTTTACATAATATGATTTCTTTATTTTACTTAATGGATATATTCTGCATAAAACCATATTACTTATTATTAATATTAATAATGATACTAAGATAAAACTTTTACTATTTAAGTTCAATTCTGAATATGTATAACTCATCATATAAAATGACATAGTTGAAAAATTTATTAGTAGTGTGTATAGTTCATTTAATCTAAGCTTTCCTTTAGAGTACATCAAATGAGTCATATAATATCCACAAAAACAATCTGTAAATAAATATATAAATATGATTATTAATGCTTTTCCACTTATCTTAAAATATTTTTTCATAATAGGATGAAAATAGGATTCAATAATTTCTAATAATCCATACTCTAATATAAATGGCATAAATACTGCACTTATTGGCAAAACTGTTATTAAATTTAAAACTACATCCTTTATTATTAATGGTGTATTATCATTTTGAAAGAATATATAATTATTACCATAAAATACATTTAATAATATAATTACACTTAAAATTCTAAAAGAAAAATAAATTTTATTTTTATTATCTATAAATGATTTTATACTACCTATTATCATAAATAATATTATATATATTTTCAAAAACTCTCTATAATTTAATTGAATTAAATCAGATATATGATATAACATAGTTTGAGTTTGATTATTTATATTTATAGGTATGAAAAAAATTATGATTCCAATTATTGAGTAAAAAATCATTTTTAAAATATATAAGGAGTCATTTTCATCTTTCTCATAACTTTTATTTTTATCTATTCCTTCCATTAAAATCACCTCTTACTAACTTTTCAACCTTAAAATTATATATCCTCCTTAAATAATAAATTTTATATCATTGCTTATATTGAATGTGATACGGTATAATACTATAAATAAAATAAATAAATAAATACGGTCTTTATAGAGGTGATATATTGAGCTTAGAAAAAAAAAATAAAACTATTTTAATTTTAACAGCACAATTTGGTGCAGGTCATATAAGTGCTGCTAATGCAATTAAAGATTACATAAATGAACATGATGATAATTATAATATAGTAATACAGAATTTTATAAATGCTAGCTTACCTAGAATTAATAAACCTATGGTCAAGATGTATGAGAAAAATACAAAGTATATGCCTGAGCTTTATAATTACTACTACTATTTAAAGAAATCTTTTAATCCTAAGTATGATATTTCTCATATTATATATACACCAAAATTATCAGAGTACATACTAGATATAAATCCTGATTTAATTATATCTACATTCCCCTTAGCTGCATCTTGTGTATATAACTTTAATCTTAAACATGATCCTATTCCATGCATTACAGTTATTACTGATGTTGTTGATAGTTTAGAATGGATTTATCCAAATACAGATATGTATTTTGTTCCTAGTAAAGAAATAAAAAATAGATTGGTACGTAAAGGTATTACACCTAATAGCATTAAAGTTACAGGTGTACCTATAAATAAAAACTTTAATGTTTCTCAAAAGAAATATATACCTGGAAAATATAGACTACTTTTACTAGGCGGTGGTCGTGGATTATTTGATTTTGATGAGAACTTTATGCATTGGATAGATAACTTTGTAGGCATTAATAAAGATATATTGGAAGTTACCATTGTTGCTGGAAAGAATAAAAAACTTTACGAAAACCTAACAGAAAAAAAACCTTTAAGTAATGTAAAAGTTCTTGGTTTTGTCACAAATATGCATGAATTAGTAAAAGATTATGATTTAATGCTAACAAAGCCAGGTGGTGCTACTTTATTTGAGGCAATTCACTCAGAGACACCTATAATTGTAAAATTACCTAAGGTTGGTCAAGAGATTGAAAATGCTAAGTTTATTGTAGATAAAGGTATTGGAATCATTTATAATGATGATGAAGATCTTAAAGAAATTTTTGAATCTATAGTATCTAATAAGTTTAATTCAATAATTAAATTTATGTTAGAAAATATAGTCGACTTTAAGAAAACTATTCATCCTGAAAATATATATAATTATATATGTGAATTAATAGAAGATAAAAGTATTGAAAAATAAAAGGTGCTAATTTAGCACCTTTTATTTTTATTTATTAACTTTTTTATATTTATTTAAATTTATAACTATTCCTTCATTTTTACCATTAATACTACTTTTATTTGAAATTGATTTATCTACTGCTGTTTTTAAAATAATTTTATATATTGTGTATAATTCTATTCCACTAAATGTTATTAAACTTAATATTTCAATGCTATATCCATTGTTATAACCTAAAATTCCATAGTTTATAATTGAATAAAATCTTATAAATATTGATACTAGGAGCTGAAGTATTAAAGTACTTGTCAAAAAATCAAATTCATTCTCTAGTTTTCTCTTTCTTATAATAGTATTTATTTGTAAATTTCTACTGGAGTTTGTATTTAAAATATCTGAATAAATTTGACTAAAAATATTTCTGTTAAATAAATTTAATAATAATATAACCCCAGCACATAAGCCAATTAAATAAGTTATATAAGTATATATTTCTATTCCTGATTTGTGATATTTTGAAAAATAAATACATAATGTCATTGCTATCATTATACTTAATCCTGATACACTCACTCTATTCTGTCTATATTTTGTATATGAAGTATAACAAATTCCTGCTAATATTAAATAAAAAACGTAAGAACCAAATTTGTTCATTCCACTTATATAATATAAAATTATAGGCGATGCTATATAGATTGTAAAATCAATTAATAATTTACGTTTTATTTTTATCACTTCCTCTAGCAATAATTTTAAACTTAGTTTTTAGCATTTATTTTATATAAAAATAAAAGTTTGACTTTAACTTGTCAGAACTTTTTATCTATCAAATTTATCTCATATTAATCTATATGCTTTTAATTACTAAAAATTTCACCCCTATAATTATATTTTTGATAAAAAAATATAAGGCTAAAAGTATTATTACTTTGCCTTATATTCTTAATTAACTATTTTGTTACTCCGTTTATTGGATTAATATTTTCACCTTTTATTTTAACTTCAAAATGAACATGATTTCCTGTAGAGTCTCCTGTTGTACCAACTTTTGAAATAACTTGTCCTTGCTTTACAATATCGCCTTCTTGAACTATATTATAATTATTATGTGCATATATAGTTGTTTTACCATCAAAATGATTTATTTTTACTACATTTCCATATCCATTTTGATATCCTGAAAAACTAACTATACCATCATCAATTGCTAATATATCAGTATCTTGTGGTGCTGGTATATCTATTCCTTTATGAAAGCTTTTTATATTAGTTATAGGATGTATTCTATACCCATACCCTGAGCTTATGTCCTTATATTCCTTTAAAGGCCATATTCCTTTTATAAAGTCTATACCTTCTGATGATAATTTCTCTGCTGCTTCTTCTTCTAAACATTTTTCTAATTGTACGCCTTCAATTAATTCATCTTGTAATTGTTTACCTAAAGTTTCTTTTTCTTGTTCCATATTATTTATATCAGATTTTATCGCTTCTTCTTCATCTGATATACTATCTTCTTGTATAAAACTCAATTTTACAATTTCTAATTCATTATCATCATTTAAATCATCTTGTCCATCATTTTTCAATTCTTGTTTCTTTGATTCTAATCTATTATTTAATTCATCTATTTTAGCCTTTAAATAACTTTGCTTTTGTTTATTCTCTATTAACATATCTAACTTATTTTCTTCTCCAAATGCATAAGACATTTTATTAATACTAACGGACATGACTAATAATAGTGATACAAATAAATGTAATATCACTTTCTTAAAATTTTCATCCATTTTTTATCCTCCTTTTACAACTATATATTAATATAGACTAATTATGTAAGTTTTATTCACTTTATTGTATTCAATGTAAAAATGACTACATTAAAACCAAAATTTAATGTAGTCATTTTCTAAATAAAATTAATATATATTCTTTTTATATTGCATATATAGTTTTCTTACTTCAACCATATTTTTCTTTAATTCTAATTGTAATTTTGATGCAGTTTCATAGTCTTCACCTTCGATAGCATCTCTTATTTGAGTAAATAAAGATTTTCTTGTTAATGTATCTTTCATTACATTGAATTTAATATCTGATATTGAATTCCATATAACTTCATCTAATGCATCCATGTTTTCTTTTGTATGTAATTTTACATAATTTCTTATTCTTGCTGAATAAGTTTTTATTATTCTATATTCTAATTCCTTTTTCCATTTATCTATTGATCCGACTTTAAATGAATTTATTATTTTATCAGTGAATACATCCCCTTGTTTTAATGCTTCTAATTTTTCTTCATATATTTCTAAGTTTCTTACATTTTCATATACTGTAGCTGGTGGTACTGAAAATCTTTCATTTAACTCTTCTTGAGTATAGTGTTCAAATACATCATTTTCATCTCTATAAGCTCTATTTTTATCTAAGTAAAAACTTTCTTCACCTATATCTTTTGATAATTCTTTTTCTAATTCTTTAGTTGTAAGTTTACTTTTTGCTACAGCCTTTATACCATGTAACATTGTTTGATAACATCCAGCTATTACTAAGTAAGCATTTGATAATGGATTAGGAGCTCTTAACTCAAATCTTAATGTTTTTGGATTTTCTGCATCTCTTACTAGTCCTACAAGTACAGATCTATTTCTTGATGGAATTTCATATGTATGACCTAGTGAAGTAACTATACAAACAGGAGCTTCAAATCCTGGCACTAATCTATTAAAAGCATCATTTGTTGATGTTACAAATGGATTTAATACTTCATAGTTATTAAGTATACCCATTAATGCACCATATCCAATCTCACTTAAATAGTCATCTTTCATATCTATTGGTGCAAATAAATTCTTTAGACTTCCATCTTTTAACCTAGCACTTACACCTACATGAGTATGTTTTCCACTGCCTGCTACACCATGTATTGGTTTTGCTTTAAATGTTACCTCTAAACCATTTGATGTAAATATATCTTCTATAACTTCTCTTACAACAAGTTCATTATCTGCAGCTTGAAGAGGTGATGCAAATTTCCAAGACACTTCTAATTGCTCCATAGCATGATTTGTTTTACCATCTATACTTATAGTACTTTGTATTCCTCCAACTTCTTTATGAGCCATCTCTGGACATATACCTTTAGCTTGAAGAGTTATTAATGTTTTTTCTAAACAAGTTCTTATTAAACCATGAGTTCTTTTCCAATATTGTTCTTTTAAACTTTGAGATACTGATAATTCTTCTAGATCTGCTTTATCTTCTGGAGTATTCACCCAAAATTCTAATTCAGTAGCAGAAGTTAATAATATAGTATCAATTTCACTTACATCTTTAATTCCTATGTTGTTTATCATATGAGGATATTCATTAAATATTTCTAAAAGTGATTCTTTAAAATAAGTTTCAGCTTTTTGCAGCACTCCCCTTGAACATACCTTTTTGTTATCGTGTATTAAAAAAGCAGGTATTTTTAATGTTCCTATTGGTAAATTAGTTTCTTCATCTATATGTTCTAAGTTATAATCAACATACCATCTACTACTTTCATCTGGCATTAAGTCAACTTTAGCATTATTTAAAGTTGCTATTTCGTAAAGCTCAACACTTGATCCATCAGTTTGAACTGCTGATGATAAGAAACTTTCTATATCATCTAAAAATAGTTCCATAGGTATTTTTTCATCAGTTGCATTTCCTCCCAAATCAACACCTACTAATGAAACAAATTTTATGTGTTTGTGTTCTTTAAGCAAAGACTTTAATTCATTTGCGTCAAATCTTTCTTTTTCTATTACATGTAGTAATTTACTCATTGATAACTCCCCCTTAAGATGCGCTTATGCTACTTTTTATTTTATTTTGTATATTTTTATTCGTTTTATTCTTTACAATATTATATATTAGAGTTTAAAAGTTCGCAATATTTTTATTATTCATTTCTTTCATCTATCTATTATACAACTTTTCTAGTTATATTTGTTGTTCTTTTGATAGTTATATTTCAAATTTTTATTATTATAGGGTATACTATTAATATAAAAACTTTTTTATTATTAATAAAATGCAAAGAAATTTAGGAGAGAAAGCTATGGAATATATAGTATTTGATTTAGAGTTTAATCAAGGTTTTGATAGATCTCTTAATAAAACTGTATCTAACGAAAGGTGTCCTTTTGAGATAATACAATTAGGTGCAATTAAGTTGGATTCTAACTTTAATATGATAGATACTTTTAATGCTTATGTAAAACCTGAGATATATAAAGATATTCATCCTTTCATACAAAAAATGACTAGCATTACTAAGGATGATGTAAAAAATGCTCAAGGTTTCCCTCAAGTATTTAAAGAGTTCAAAAAATTTATTTCTTCTAAGAAAGCTGTATTCGGTGTTTGGGGTACTGCTGACTTAAAAGAATTATATAGGAATGTAAGTTATTATGATTTACCATCAAAGTCTTTACCAAAAAATTATATTAATATACAAGAACATGCATCTAAATATTTTAATAATCCTTCTGGTAAAAGCATAGGGCTTCAAAATGCAATTTCAATACTTGGATTAAATCAAGATAAATCTTATCATAATGCTTTAAATGATGCTTATTATACTGCTCAAGTATTCATAAAAATAAATAATCCAAGCATAGTTCCAGATGTGTACATTTATACTCCCGTAAAGCCATCACAATCTAAAAGAAAATCAAAAAAAGAAGTTAATTACGATAAATTATTTAGTGAATTTGAAAAAATTTTAGAACGCTCTTTAACAAAAGAAGAGAAAAAAATAATAGATTTAGCATATAAAATGGGCAAAACAAATCAATTTTTAACAGAAGCTAAAGATTCTAAAGTAAATTATAAAAAAAGATAGGCGAAAACTTTAATAATTTTCGCCTTTTCTTTATACTAAACTAATTCTATTCTATTTTCTTCTTTAGCTTTAGCATCTCCTTTAATAACTTTTAAAGACTTTCCATCTTCTAATGCTGTAAATATTACTGGAGTTATATCTGATTTAGCATTTTTTTGAACATATTTAACATCCATTTTAGCAAGCTTATCTCCTGCTTTTACTTTATCTCCTGCTTTTACAAATACCTCAAATCCTTGACCTTTTAAATTAACTGTATCTATTCCCATATGTATAAGCATTTCTACATTATCATTGCTTCTTAATCCTATTGCATGCTTAGTATCAAATACCATTTCTACTGTACCACTTATTGGTGAAACAAAAACTCCATCAGAAGTTTTTACAGCAAACCCATCCCCCATCATTTTTTGAGAAAATACTTCATCTGGAACTTCAGATATATCTAATATTTCTCCATTTGTCGGACATACTATTCCTTTTAATTCTACTGTGTTTTTATCTTCTACAACCACATCTTTTTTCTTTTTAAAAAAATCAAATAATCCCATTTTCATTCTCCTCTGTATTTATTATTTTATTTCTTCTAATGTACACATAGCTGCTATCGCACCTTTTTTAGTAGTTGTGTCTGCAGCATATCTGTTACTAAAATCTAACATATCTTTTACTATTTTTTCATCTAATTTATCTATATTTTCTACAGTTACATTTTCTCTACCTAATTGATATAAAAATGACCCTATAAAAGAATCTCCTGCTCCTGTAGTATCTATTGCATCTACTTTTAATCCATTACTTTCTATAATATTCATATTTTTTGTTATAAATAGAGCTCCATTAGCTCCTCTTGTATATATAACTACCTTTACATTACCTACAAATAAGTTTTCTAGTGCTTTATTTTCATCTTTTATACCTGTTATAAATTCTAATTCTTCATCAGATATTTTAACTATATTACATAAAGGTAAAAATTCTAGAATTACATTTTTACAATCATTTTCATTTTTCCAAAGTGGTAACCTTACATTTGGATCAAAACTTATTATTGCCTTATTTTTTTTAGCAAGTTCTATAGCTTTTTTATGAGCATACTTCATAGGCGACTCAACTAAGTCTACTGAACAGAAATGTAATATTCCACAATCTAAAAACCAATCTTCTTCTATATTATTTTCTTCAAGTAATAAATCAGCACTTGGGTTTCTATAGAATGAAAAATCTCTATTGCCATCTTCTTTTAAAGAAACAAAAGCAAGCCCTGTATTAGCTTTATTCGTTCTTAATACATATTCTGTATTGACACTTGCATCATTAAGAACATCTATTATATGATCTCCAAAAGCATCCATTCCTAATTGTGATACAAAGTATGCGTTTCCACCTAGTTTTGCAACTGCAGCTGCAACATTAGCTGGTGCTCCCCCTGCAATCCTTTCAAATTCTGTAACTTCTTTTAGCATACAATTCTTTTTATTTGGTATAAAGTCTATTAATGCTTCTCCAATGGTCATTATTTTATACATATTTATATTCTCCCAATTCGTATAAATTAATTTTTATATCATTTAAATTACCCTTAAATTCTATATCATTATTTCTTTCTTTGCAATACATACGACTTGTAAATACTTCTTCTCCGTAATTTACAAATATTTCAACACTAGATTTATCTACAAATATTCTTAAACTTTCTAGCCTATCAATCTTAACTGCTCTTAATCTTCTTCCATATCCACTTTCTTTAAAGCTTAATTTTATTAATTTTTCATCATTATTATATTTTATATTACAGTCTGATTTTAAGTTTAATTCAAAGTTATCGATTTCACTATTAAATTTAACTTCAAGTTCATAAACATCGCCTTTTAACTCACTAAATTCTTGTATATTATTTAGATAATTTGTAATCTTATTTTTTCTTAACTTTTCAATTTCTTTTACTGGAAGTTGAAGTAATTTATTATTTACAAAAATTAATTCTCTAGGCATAGTTAATGCATGCATCCATCCATTTATATCTGTTGGATTTGTATAGTGATCTTTTTCTATATCTGGAAGACCCATCCATCCTATTAGTATAGTTCTTCCTTTTTCATCTACAAAAGTTTGTGGAGCATAGAAGTCAAAACCTCTATCTAGTTCAACAAATTCTCCAAAGGTAAATTCTCCTTTATCAAAATTCATATCACCTAAGAAATAGCCACTTTGATATATATTATTATACTTATATCCATCTTCTCTTATACCCTGTGGTGACATAGATAACATGTATTTGATATTTCCATTCTTAACATCCTTTAGCTTTATTAAGTCTGGGCACTCCCACATGTATCCAAATTTTTCCTTAGTAGTTATTGTATTTATATAATTCCAATCTTCTAAATTATTTGATTTATATAATAATATACATCCCTTATCTGTATTATCTCTAGCTCCTAATACCATATAATAACTATTATCTTTTTTTAATACTTTAGGGTCTCTAACATGACAAGTCATATTTTGTGGATAATCTATATTTTCTAATAAAACTTTTTTTTCACTAAAATTTATTCCATCTTCACTTGTAAACATCATTGTATTATGACCTCTACCAGAAGATATATAATCATGATTTCCTAAGTGTTTTACATTTCCTGTATAAAAAAAGTTTATTTTATCATCTTCTATAAATGCACTTCCTGAATAAACACCATGAATATCATAAATTGTGTCAGGAAAAATTACTGCCCCTCTATCTTCCCAGTTTATTAAATCTTTAGATACATATTGACCCCATAACTTTATTCCACCTTTAACTTCAAATGGTGAATATTGATAAAATATATGATACTCCCCTTTAAATTGACATAATCCATTAGGATCATTTAGCCAACCTATTGGAGGCATTAAATGAAACTTCAATCTAAACTCATCTTTATCAACTTTTGTTTTTTCATAACTCTTGTAAACTTCAAGTACTTTTGAAAGTTCTCTTTTTATAATACTCATATACAACCTCCTTTTTAATATATTGTTCTATATAAATTAAATTCATAACTAAGTAATATTTTTATGGTATCGTTCCCACCTTTTGATTATATATTACCACTTTAATATTGTAAACATTTTCAAAATATTTTATTAAATTTCATTTTTTCATTAAAATAAAAAAATCTAAACATAATTATGTTTAGATTTTTTATAATGCTATTCTTCTTCTTTTATACCAAATATCATAGTTAAAACTAATGATACACAAAATGCAATTGCAAACAATATTGCATAATGTAAAGGAGCATGTAAAGTAAGAAGTATTCCAAATATCCCTGTTACACCAGTACCTGTTGCACCTAATCCTACTACAGCTGCATATAAAGACGCACATGCTGAACCTATTGCTGCTGCAACAAACGGTCTCATATACCTTAAGTTAACCCCAAATATAGCTGGTTCTGTTATACCAAGTAATGCACTTAATGCCGCTGGCAATGCTAATGCTTTAGTTTTTGGATTTTTAGTTCTTAAAGCAACCCCTAATGCAGCTCCACCTTGAGATATGTTAGCTGCACAAGCAATAGGAACAAAATAGCTAAACCCAAATTGCGCCAATTGCCCGAAATCTATTATATTGTATATATGATGAAGCCCTGCAACAACAGTTGTACTATATACTCCACCCATTATGAATCCACCAATTCCATAAGGTATTTGTATTAGCCATTGTACTGCATCTAAAACTCCATTTTCTAAAACAACAAATATTGGTCCTATTATAGTTAAAGTTAAATAACCTGTTACAAACACAGTAACTAATGGCGTAACAAATAAATCTAACATTTCTGGTACTATTTTATGAAGTTTCTTCTCTATTGCACTCATAACATATACAGCTATCATTATTGGTATTACATGTCCTTGATAACCAATCATATCTATACTGTAAAGTCCAAACCAAACTGATTGAGTAGATTGTACACCTTCACTTGCTACTGTCCACGCATTTTGTAAGCTTGGATGTATCATTATCATAGCTATAACTGCACCTAAATAAACATTTCCACCAAATACTTTTGCAGCGCTATATCCAATTAATATTGGTAAAAAATTATATGCGGCACTACTAAATAAATCTAACATTACAAATAGTGATCCACTTGTATTTATATCTACATATCCACTAGAAGCTAAGAATTTTAAAGCTTCAACTATTCCCATCATTAATCCACAAGAAACTATTGCTGGTAATATTGGAACAAATATATCTCCTAATGTACGTATCGCTCTTTTTAATGGACTACCTTTTTTCGCAGAAACTTGTTTAACTTCTTCTTTTGTTGCTTCTTTTATATTTGCTATTTTAGCAAACTCTTCAAAAACTTTATTTACAATTCCTGTTCCAAATATTATCTGAAGCTGTCCAGCTGTTATAAATACGCCTTTAACTCCATCTATATTTTGAATTGCATCCTTATTTATAAGGCTCTCATTTCTAAGTACTATACGAAGCCTTGTTGCACAGTGAGCTGCAGATTCTATATTTTCACTATTTCCTATGTTTTCTAAAATGCTTTTTGCTACTGCATTGTAGTTCATGTATACATCTCTCCTTTTTTTATTATTTTTTTTAATCAGTTTTTATGCCTAAAACATAGAATTACAACTTGAGGTATCGTTCCCATATAAATCATAAGGGAACGTTCCCTTACGATTTAATATTATATCTTACATCCCCTATTTAACAAAACTATAATTTACAATCTAAATAATTTATAATTAAATATTAACGTTGATAATAAATTTTTACTATAAGTAATTCATTTTGTTAAATAATTCTTTATGATATCTTATTATAATACTCTGTTCTGTGAATAATAACTAATTTTATATGGCTAAATTATAATTAAATTATATAATTAGTAAGGACTTTTGTAAACATTTTCATAAATTTTATATCTATAAATATTATTTATGTCTTACACTATCCCTTTTTAAAAAATTATATCCTAACTTAATAGATTCTAAATTTTCTTTTTTACATCTTCCACTCAATATGTCTAATAGCATCTTTGTGCTCTTTATACCACTTTCTTTATAAAAGTATTGTACAGTAGTTATACTTGGTGTTATTAAATTTGAAAACTTAGAATCTCCTATTGCACATAAACTAATCTCATCTGGTACTTTTATGTTATGTTCTCTTAAATATGATAATACTCCTAATGACATTGTATATGTTGCACAGAATATTGCATCAATATCTTTGTTGATTTTTAAAAGTTCTCTTGTCATTTCATATCCATATTGTTGAGAAAAATTAGCATTTTTTATTAAACTTTTATCACATATTATAGAATTATCTTTTAAACAATTTATAAAGCCATTCTTTCTATTTATTCCAGTAGATATATCTTCATCATTAGTTCCTATATATGCTATTTTTTTGTGATTATTCTCTATTAAATAATTAGTCATTTCATATGCAGCTTCATAATCACTATGATATACACAAGGATACCCTTCAATATTTTGTCCTACAATAACTATTGGAACCTTCATTTGCTTTATTATCTCTAAATGTCTTTCTGTTATTATAGTAGCTACAAAAATTACACCATCTACATTCTTATTTCTAAATATATTTAAGTATTCAATTTCTTTTTCTATATTTAAATCAGTATTACCTAGTATAATATTATAATCATCATTTGATATTTCTTCACTTATACCACCAACTATTTTACTTATTGTCTCTGAACTTATTTTAGGTAATATTACTCCAATTAAATTAGTTTTTTTAGTCCTTAATGTTTTACCATATGTAGATGGAACAAAACCAGTTTTATCTATTACCTCTTGTATCTTTTTTCTACTCTCTTCACTTACATATCCATCATTTAAATATCTAGACACAGTTGATTTTGATACTCCAGCAAGTCTAGCTATATCAATTATATTCATGTATATCGCTCCCTAATTCATTGTTAATAGTTTACACTTATTATAACATAAAGTATTTATATTCTTCAAAGGAAAACATTTTTCATGCAAATAAAGTCTAGTCATAAAATTTTTCTATTTTTATAACTAGACTTTTCTTATAGTATTATATTTAAATTAGTTATTTTTAGTATATATTCTCTAAATTTTTCTATACTAATTCTATCTATAAAATCTCCAAGTTTTTCTCCTGGATTAGCATTTTCTTTATAATAACTTAGTATTACTTCTACTAAGTTATACGCTTCTTTTTCTGATAAGCCCTTTGTTACTATATCAGAAGGTCTTGGATAAAATCCTGCACTACCACCTACTGTTACAAAAAATTTACCATCTATATCTACAATTACACCAATATCTTTTGCATAGACACTTGCACATGCATTTCTACATCCAGCAACCCCTATCTTTGTTCTGCATGGTAACTCCATACCATGAAAGTTCTTACTTATTTTCATGCCTATACCTATAGTAGAATATTTTGATCTCTTACAATAATTTGCTGGGCATATTTCAACATTTTTTAATGAATTTTGTACCCTTACTGCCGGCTCCATTTGTAACTCATTCCAAATATCCTTTAAATCCTCTTGTCTAAGATTCGTTATAAGTATTCTCTGACCCGAAGTTATCTTTAATACACCATTATACTTTTTAGCTACTTCTGCTATTTTTATAAGAGTTTCTGGAAGTACAAATCCTCCTGGTATATGGGGTGTTATTGCGTAAGTTCTTTTTCCATTTTTAACTTTTTGTAAATTTCCATATTCACTCATTTTATAAATCACCTCTTAAATTTAGTCTAATCCTAAATATTCTTCTAATGTTAAGTTATTCATTACAAAGTTCTTACTATGTTCATATCCTACATATCTATAATGCCATGATTCATACTGATATCCAGTAATATCTTCCTTTCCCTGTGGATATCTTATTATAAATCCATACTTATATGCATTTTCATATAACCATTTTGCTTGTTGAGTATCTGTAAACCACGTTCCAATCGATTTACGAGTATTACTAGTCGTAAAATCAAATGCTAGTCCAGTTTGATGCTCACTATGCCCTGGAGTTGCAGAGTATCTTTTAGCTGCTTTACTGCCATCTCTCTTTACATAATAATCATGTAATGCTTCTTGTGTTTTATAAGACCTATATCCACTTTTAATATTTATAATAATACCTTCTTTTAATGCATCTTTTATCATATTTTCAGCTGCATTTAAGGCCTCTACCTCTAATTCTTTTGGTGCTCTATAATCTTTTGGAAGTCCAAACTCTTTATTTACTACTACTATATCATTTACAAATAAAGCTTGTACACCTTCTATATATTCCTGTGTAATTTTTATATCATTACTTTCATCATTTACTTTTTTTGAAATATCAATATATTTTGATGATTTACTTTCAGCTTCAATTCTGTAATCAGCTTTATTTGATATAAAATTCGCCCCAATAAAAACTATACTTATTATAGATAATACTCCAAATACTTTTTTCATATATTTCCCCTAACTGAATTATTTATAAAGTCTATATTAAAATATAAAAAAGACCCTAAGGTCTTTTTATATAAATATCATATTTTTTAGTGTATCATAAAATTCTGTATAATAACAATATATATACAGAATTTTCGCCAATATTATACATTTATAAATAACATTTTTACTAATTCATATTGTGCAAATTCTACAGATTGTATTTTTTTACTTATATCTCTACTTAATTCTCTATCAGAAGTAAAAACTTCTACATCTCCTACTAAAGCATATATTTCATTTAATATTTCAAGTAGATGATCTACCTTTATTGTCTCTTCTTTAGACTTTAATAAAACCACGCTTTTATCCTCTTGATTTTTATACACTGAGTCTATTCCCGATATAAGATTATCTTCTTTTATGTATACTACTTCACCTTGTAATTCTTTACCCTTTTCTAGTTTGCTTCTTAAATCTAATAAGTTCATTTTGATATCCCCCTTAAAAATACTTTCATACTTTATTCACGATCATGATCTTATCACTATAAATATTATTCATGTTATTAATAATTTATTCTATAAAAAAAAGATTTCACTTATTTAAGTGAAACCTTTTTTATTTTATAACTAATTCTACCGGGCAATGATCTGACCCTAGTACTTCTGTATGTATATCTGCACTAACTAATCTGTCCTCTAATTTTTTTGATGCACAGAAATAATCTATTCTCCAACCTGCATTCTTTTCTCTCGCTTTAAATCTATAAGACCACCAAGAATATATATCTGTTTTATCTGGATTAAAATATCTATAAGTGTCTATAAATCCAGAATTTAAGAAGTCTGTAAATTTGTTTCTTTCTTCGTCAGTAAATCCAGCATTTTTTCTATTAGTCTTAGGATTTTTTAAATCTATTTCTTTATGAGCTACATTTAAATCTCCACACATTATTACAGGCTTTTTACTATCTAATTTTAATAAATATTCCCTAAAGTCATCTTCCCACTTCATTCTATAATCTAATCTTTTTAATTCACTTTGTGAGTTTGGAGTGTAGACTGTTACAAAATGAAAATCTTCAAATTCTAAAGTTATGACTCTACCTTCATTATCATGTTCTTCTATATCTATTCCGTATGATACACTTATAGGCTTTATTTTAGTAAATATTGCAGTTCCTGAGTATCCTTTTTTCTGAGCATAATTCCAGTACTGATAATATCCTTCTAGCTCTAAATCTATTTGACCTTCTTGAAGCTTAGTTTCTTGAAGACAAAATATATCGGCATCTACATCTTTAAAGAAGTCTAAAAATCCTTTTGTTACACAAGCTCTGATACCATTAACATTCCACGATATAAATTTCATATGTTCCTCCTTAGTTTATTAATTGATTTTAATTTTATCATATTAATTTAACTTTTGTCATTTTATGTATTTTTATTTATATTATTTAAGATACCCTAAGTTATATTATTATAATCATACCTTTAATATAATAATATAAGCTACCATTTTTAATTTAGGTAGCTTTTACTATGTAAACTTCAAACTTTGTGCTAATTTATCTGCATCTATAGATGATACATAAACATCCGTAGCTAATTCAAACCCTCCAAAGCTATATTTTCTAGGGATTATATGTATATGAGGATAAAAGTGATCATGATCTTCTCCATTAATAGGATGTGTATGTATACATATATTAAAAGGGTTATATCCTTGCACTATATATATATTTCTAAATAATTTTTTGAAAATAATAGCTAATTCATTTAAATCACTTTCTTTAATATTTTCGAATCTTGTATTCTGTTTAAATAAAATTCGTATCTCGCCACCATATTTACTTATCTCAGGAACCATGACTAAATAGTCTTTATTATCATGTATAATTCTTTTTTCATACTTAATTTCTTCCTCTATAATATTTTGATATAATGACATTTTATATTTTTCATAATATCTTTTAGATATATTAATTTCATTCTCTACCTCAGGTGGTATTATAGATAAAGATATAATTTGTGAATGAGGGTGATTTAATGATGCTCCTGCTCTTCTCAAAAAGTTCTTAAAAATACTTACATATCTTACTTTAATATTTTTAGATAAACTTATATATCTATTTTTATACATCTTCAATAAGTATAAAAATTCTTTCTCACTCATATTATAAAAACTACCATTATGTCTATTTGTATCAATCATAACCTCATGTTCCCCATAAATTTCATCTGAGCATGGCTCAACTATAGGAAACTTATTATAAACAGACCTTACTAACCATCCATCTGCTCCTATTATTTCAAATGTAGATCTTTCTGTATGCTTTTCATTCCCTCTACAAAAAGGACAATTTTTTATATATGATTCTTTAGTCTCTATATCATTTTGAAATTTGACTTTATCCATAGGTCTTTTATTTCTATTTTTTGCAAGTACAACTATATCATTAGTAATAGGATCTCTTCTAAGTTCTCTCATATTCACACCTCTTGATTATAATGACTTATTAAACTTATTATAATTCATTTTTTACATACCTTGAATATATAAATTTTATCAATATTATTCTTTACTCATAAGCTATAATTTAAATATAAATTTTTTATAAACTTCATTTAAATTATACACTATCCTAATACTAGCATATATCTACTTTATAATGATTTTTATATCTATATCTGCTACTATTAAACTTAAGTAAAATTTTATTTAAAGGGGGGTTTTTTTATGAATTACTCAAAAAGGGTTAGCTCTATGCAATCCTCTCCTATTAGAAAGCTATCACCTTTTGAAGAAGCAGCAAAAAAAAATGGTATCAAAGTTTATCACTTAAATATTGGGCAACCTGATATAAAAACACCCAGCGACTTTTTTTATGCTGTTAAAAACTTCAATAACGATGTTTTAGAATATTGCCCATCTCAAGGTATACCCGAATTAGTATCTGCAATTCAAAATTATTATCTAAATTATGATATTAAATTTGATAAAGATGAAATATTAGTTACAAATGGTGGAAGTGAAGCCTTGCTATTTGCTATAATGGCAGTCTGTGATCCAAATGATAATATCTTAACTCCAGAACCATTTTATACTAATTATTTAGGATTTACTCAAGCGGCAAATGTTAATATTGTACCTATTACAACAACAGCAGAAGATGGATTTAGGCTTCCGTCTAAAGAATACATAACTTCAAAGATAAATTCAAATACCAAGGCAATACTCCTAACTAATCCTAGCAATCCAACTGGAACAGTTTATACTAAAGATGAAGTAAAAATGATATCTGAAATAGCTTTAAAACATAATTTATGGATAATATCCGATGAAGTTTATAGAGAATTTATATATGATGATTCTATATATACAAGTTTTGGGAATATAGATGAAGTAAATGATAGAGTTATAATAATTGATAGTATTTCAAAAAGATATAGTGCTTGTGGCGCTAGAATAGGTTCTATTGCTTCAAAAAATAAAAATTTAATTTCTCAAATATTAAAACTATGCCAAAGTAGACTTTGTGTATCAACCCTTGATCAAATAGGTGCTGTAGATTTATATAATACCCCTGTATCATACTTTAATAATATAAAGGATGAGTACAATAAAAGAAGAGACGTTTTATATAATGAATTAATGAAGGTAAATGGTGTAGTTTGTAAAAAACCACATGGAGCCTTTTATATTTTAGCAAAACTTCCTATAGAAGATGCTGAAGATTTTGCAATTTGGATGTTAAGTAAGTTCAATAGAAATAACGAAACAGTCATGATATGCCCTGCTGAAGGATTTTATTCAACTAAAAACTTAGGTAAAAACGAAATACGTCTTGCATATATTTTAAATGAAAAAGACTTAAAAAGAGCAGCCCAAATATTAAAAGAAGGATTAGAGGAATATATAAAATAAAAAACTGTAGTTAACAATTAGTAAATATTTCTTTTTGTTAACTACAGTTTTTTTAATTTAATGGCTAACTTAATTCTTGTTTACTAAGAATAGCTTGTAATGTTCCTATTGCTTCCATATACTTATCTTGCTCTTCTTCTGTTAATTTGAAAAGCTTTTCTTCTAAACTATTACTTAACTTATTCATAAAATCAGAAGCAACATTTTTACCACTTTCCGTTATAGTTATTAAATATTTCCTTCTATCAGAAATATCTTTATCCCTAACAACATATCCTTTATCAGTTAAATCGTCTACCATGCTTGTTAAACTCCCCTTTTCTATGTTTAACTTAGCACATAGATCTGTCATACTTATTGGTCCATTATTATTTACAAAAACTAATGCTCTTAGCTGTGTCTTATTCACGTCATATATACTACAGTATTGTTTTAAATAATCTAAGTAGAAACTTGAATATAACGCTGGAAACGTTTTTGAAATAAAACCTATCGTATTTGATACTATACCTTTCATAATATAATCACCCCAGATGTTTAGTTTATTAACTTTTTAACAATTAATAGTTTACATTAAAATTATCCAAAATACAATAGTTTTCCCTTAAATTATCAATAATATAAGCTATTTTTAAACTACCAAATAAAAAATAAAGAACTTATTAAATTTAAATTTAATAAGTTCTTTATTTTTTATTATTTATTTACTTTTTATGTGCTTTTTCTCATAATTTGTATACAATACAAATGCTATTACAGCAAATATAACAGGTCCTGCTATCATCATTATTGTATCTAAAGTTTTACCAGAAAATGTAGGTTCTATTATTGAAAATATATTAGCAAAAGTTACAACTATACTTACTATAACAGTAGCTACTAGTGCCGTTGTATAAGTTTTATAAACTAAAAATGGCTTGTCTACTTCACCTTTTAATTGTTTTCTCTTAAATGCAGGAAATGCAGCTGCTAAAAATACATATGGTATTGTCATTGCTACATTTGTCATTGCTATTAGTAGTGAGAAAAATTCTGCCGCTCCTTTTCCTCCAAAAGATACTAATACTATAAGTGCTATTACTATAGTAGCTTGAACTTTCATGGCATTTTTAGGCATCCCCTCATCAAGTTTTGCAAAGTTACCTGGCCATACTTCTTGTGGAGATCCTTGTATTAATGTCTTTAATGGTGAATATGTTAATGTGAAAAATGCTCCACTTAAAGCTAAGAACATAGATAATCCTGTAAATCTTGCTATCCATAAACCTATAGTTAGTGAAGTATTTGCTGATATACCAAGTGCAATACCTAGCTCATATCCTAGATTTTGCATTAATATGTATGCTACATTAGCCATATTAACACCTTCTACAGATAATACATTATTCCAGTTAGTAAATAGACCACATGCAAGTATTCCAAGTGAATATCCAACTGCTATAACTATCGCTGCTATAGTTACACCTTTAGGGAAAGTTTTTTCAGCATTTTCAGTTTGGTCTACTAGTCCTCCTAGAGCTTCAAGTCCTCCATATGCAAATATTGCATATGTTAGAAAAGAGAATATACTTATTAAACTCTGATATGCTGGATTTGGTGAGAAAGTAAAGCTTCTTACTACATTTTCTATCGGTTGAGCTAATCTTCCTTTATTTAATAACAATACAGTTAAACCACCAATTAATAAAACTATATTTAGCAATGCTATAGCTGAACCTCCAATAGAAGTTATTTTTCTTATTTGTTCTACACCTTTTGTTGATATATAGGTTACAACTATAATCCATATAACGGCTAATATACCTAAACTTTTGGTAGCATTTAATCCAAATAATGCAAATTCAGAAGTTCTATCATATCCAAATATTGCATTAGATAAAGGAACCCATATAGAAGATGATACATTTACCATCCAAACAATGTATGACGCATACCACATGAAAGTAGTTATAAAAGCATATTTTGCTCCTACAGATTTCTCCATCCAGGAATATATACCACCACTTTCATTTTGATAAGCAGCTCCATATTCAGCCATCATAAATGCATATGGTATAAAAAATAATATAGCACTTAATAAATACCATGGTATTGCTGCATATCCCATTAAGTAAAATGCTCTAGGCATATTAGCAAAACCAAATACTGAAGTAAATATCATTAATATTAATGCTATTAAAGTTAGTTTCTTATTATTGTTATTTTCTGCCATAAGTCTCCCTCCTTAGTTTTATAGGGTTACTTTTTGCATTAAATATCATTTTAATTCATATATTTTAAACTTTATTTAAAAGTGTTCTCCATTTTCATAATACTTACTCTTTTCAAAAACTGTAAAAGCTAAATCCATACTTTCTATACTTAAATTTTCTCTTATATTGTTTGTAATTATTTTAGCTACTCTGTCTTGCACCTCTTGGCCTCTATCAAACCAAGCAACTTCTACGAAAGGATATACATCTGCTATCTTACCATTTCTAATTGCTATAGACTTTATACATTCTATTTCAAAATAATCTCTTGGACATTTTACTGCCTCTACTAATTCATCTATCATCTTCTCACTTATTTTACATATTTCATTTTCATGAATTCCTCTTATTTTAATTTGTGGCATATATTAATTCCTCCTAATGTTGATTATAAAATTTTCTTTTATTATTATACTTTTCACTATCATTTCTTACAAGCATAAAAAGACCTAATGAGATTAACTCATAAGGCCCCTTTTGTTTTAATTTATACGTGTAAATCTACATCTATTCCTATACTTTCTTTAAATGGCTCTATTGCAGGTTCTACAACATCATTTACAAAATCTACAACTTGCTCTGGAGCTCTTCCTATAAAGTTTTTAGGATTCATTATAGATAATATTTCTTCTTTACTCATATTAAATGCATTACTATCTATTATTAAATCTATAAGGTTATTATCTTTTCCTTCATGCTTAACTCTATATGCTGCTTTCATAGATAATTCTCTTATAACTTCATGTAATTCTTGTCTATCTCCACCTCTTTTTACAGCTTCCATAAGTATATTTTCTGTAGCCATAAATGGTAGTTCTTCATTTATTCTCTTAGATATCATATTTTCATATACGACTAATCCATCTGTTACATTTATTCCTATTTCAAGAATAGCATCTGCAGCCATAAATGCTTGAGGTATTGCAAGTCTTTTATTAGCAGAGTCATCTAATGTTCTTTCTAGCCATTGAGTAGCTTCAACTAAAGCTGGGCTTAAAGATTCACTTATTATATATTTTGATAAAGAAGCTATTCTTTCACTTCTCATTGGGTTTCTTTTATATGCCATAGCTGATGAACCTATTTGATTTTTTTCAAATGGTTCTTCTAATTCTTTTAAGCTTTGTAAAAGTCTTATATCATTAGTCATTTTATGCATACTTTGAGCTATTCCACTTAATATACTTATTACTTGATAGTCTAACTTTCTAGTATATGTTTGTCCACTTACTGCATATGAAGATTTATATCCCATTTTATTACATATTATTTTATCTAATTCTTTAACTTTATCATGATCACCTTCGAATAAATTTAAGAAACTAGCTTGAGTTCCAGTAGTACCTTTTACTCCTCTCAGTTTCATATTTTCTATTCTAAAGTTTAAATCTTCAAGGTCAATTATTAAATCTTGAGTCCATAATGTAGCTCTTTTACCTACTGTTGTAAGTTGTGCTGCTTGGAAATGAGTAAATCCTAAAGCTGGCATATCTTTATATTTTAATGAGAATTCTTTTAAATTATTAATTAAGTTTACTAATTTAACTCTTATAAGTTTTAACGCTTCTGTCATTTGTATTACATCTGTATTATCTCCAACATAAGCTGAAGTAGCACCTAAGTGTATTATCCCTTTTGCTTTATCACATTGTAATCCATACGCTTTAACATGACTCATAACATCATGTCTAACTTCTTTTTCTATTTTTCTTGCTTCTTCAAAATTTATATTATCTACGTTTGCTCTTAATTCATCTAATTGCTCTTTCGTTATATTAAGTCCTAGTTCATGTTCACCTTCTGCAAGAGCAACCCATAATTTTCTCCAAGTCGAAAATTTAAATTGAGGAGAGAATATATAACTCATATCTTTGCTACAATATCTATCTGTTAATGGGTTAGTATAAGTAGTGTATTTGTTATCTATCATAATTATTAGCACCGTCCTTAAAATCTTATTTTACTTTTTTATTATACAAGAATATCCGAACGATAACAAGTTCTTTTTACTTTTAGTTCAGTTTTGTATTTCTAAACTAAGGCTTCTACTTTCTTTGTAAATTTATTTATATTCATCATTTTTGTTCCAACTAAAAATGTCATTAGCTCTGCAAATGGAATTGTTAACCATACACCATTTAAATTTAATATCATAGGTAAAATAAATATACCAATTATAATAAATACTATGCCTCTACATGCAGATATTACTATAGATTCTTTAGCTTTTCCTATTGCAGTAAAATACCCAGAGTAAACTATATTAAATCCATTAAAGAAAAATGTACATGCATATATTTTAGATCCCTCTATAGCCATATCTAATACATCTTTATTTCCACCTGCAAACATACCAACTAAATTCTTACCAAATAAGAATAATACAAAAAATAAAAATATACCTACAGATAGAGTAACTTTATAAGAAATTTTTAATACTTCTTCTACTCTACCAAATTCTTTGTATCCATAGTTATAACTTACTATTGGACCTATACCATCAGATATACCAAACATTATTAATGTTCCAAATTGTGAAATATAGCTAATACTTGTAAATGCTGCAATTCCTATTTCTCCAGCTATCTTCATAAAAGCCATATTAAAAACATAAGCAGTTGTCGCAATAGCTATTGCAGTTACACCTTCTGATGACCCATTATATATAACTGGCCATATTGTAGACTTATCAAAGTTACCTTTAAATATATTTACTACTGTACTTTTCTTTAATAGAGGCATTATAACTACCAAAATAGCTATTGAGTAAGACATTCCTGTTGCAATAGCTGCTCCTTTTATACCTAATTGTAATTACTTTATAAGCAGGTAGTTAAGTATTATATTAGTAAAAACACTTAGCACACTTCCTTTTAAGTAAAGTTCTGGCTTTTCTATTGCTCTATCCACAAATCCAAATAAAAACATAGTTGACATAGGAATTGCAAACATAGCCAATGTCTTTATATATAAAGATACACTTTCTAGTAATACACTATTTGCTCCCAAAATTATAGCTATATTCTTATTAAAAATCACTCCAATTGTAGTTATTATCAAAGATGTAATAATCATAATTATAAAAGAAGTTTTAAATATATTTCTAGCTTCATCGACTTTTCCTTCTCCTAATGTTCTACCTATAAAACTTAAACAACCTATACTTATTATCATACTACTTCCTATAATTAGCTGTGTAAATGGTTGAACTAAGTTTACACTAGCCATTGCATTTGCTCCTACAAAATTACCTAAAAATATTCCATCTATAATAGTTTGCATTCCACTAATAACCATGGCTATAATTGCTGGCAATGAGAATTTTATAAATAGTTTAGATATCTTATCTGTTCCTAGTATGTTTTCTGTATTCATAAACTACCATCCTTTCTTTTAATCATACTGTTTATCTTAAACTATCCAGTATGTGGATAGTCAATAATTATTTTAAATTTATAAAAAATAGACTATCTTAAAACAAAGTTTCATTTTAAGATAGTCTATTTTTTTATAATAACATCATTCCAACTGATAGTATAATCGCTGATGATATAAATATACATACTATTACTTTAGTAGCAAATTTAATCCATGTACCATATTCAACTTTAGCTATTGCAAGACCACCCATTACAACTCCTGATGTTGGTGTTATTAAGTTTACAAGTCCGCAACCTGCACCAAGTATAGATATAACTAACTCTGGTGAGAATCCTAATTTATGAGCTAAAGCTCCAAATATTGGTATAGATACACTTGCAAGTCCTGATGTTGATGGTATTAAGAATGATAGTGCAATATATATTAAAAATGCAACATTTGTAAATAATATAGGAGACATACCACTTAATGCAGATGATGCACTATTCAAAACTTGTGCGTCAAGTCCTGTACTAGACATTATAACAGATACACCTCTTGATATACCTATTATAAGTGCTACTCCGACCATATCTCCTGCACCTTCAATTATATAAGATACTATATCTTTTTCTTTAAATCCATATACTAATCCTACTAATATAGACATAAGTACAAACCACATACCCAATTCACTGAACCACCAATTACCTAGAGATACTCCAGTTAGAAAATCTGTATGAGAAAATATTGTTATTCCAAACCTCTCCCAAGGTATTACTCCAAGTACCATTACTATAAATGCAACTGCAAATATAGCCATAACTATTTTTCGTTTAGTTGTAAATTCCGGTACATCTTCTTTACCTTCTAAAAAAGCTTCTTTAGAATTTTTTAATTCATCTTTTGATAATAATGAATTTGCATTATTATCTTTAACCTTTTTTGCATATTTCATTACAAAGTATATAGATATTAAAAGTGATGATGCCCAAAGTGTTGTTCCAATTCCCATAACTATAGCTTGATTCACTTCTACTCCTACACCTTTTAATGAATCTACACTTGTTGCTACCAAGAATGGATTTACTGTAGAGCCTAGAACACCTACTCCAGCTCCAAGCAATATTGTAGCAACAGCTGTTAATGAATCAAATCCAGCTGCCATCATTGTAGCAGTTACTAAAGCATAAAATGCTAAAGTTTCTTCTGCCATACCAAAACTTGTACCACCTAATGATAATATAAACATTAATATTGGTATTAATAAAAGTTCTTTTCCATTTAGTTTTTTTACTATTTCACCAATACCAGCATCAAGTGCTCCTGTTTTAGTTACTATATTTAAAAATCCTCCCATTAAAAGTACATATACACATATATCTATAGCATCTTTTAGACCATTCATAGGAGCCATAACTACATCTGATATTGTAGCTGGAATAACTCCTGGTATAATATGTGTTATAATAGCAATTATAACTATAATAGAAAATAATATTGTATATGCTGTCGGTAATTTAATTTTTTTACTTTTCTTTACATTGCTGTCTGATTTATTTTCTAATGTAAGTTGCATCATATTCTCCTTATCTCTTATAAGTAATTTAACTATATTTATTTATACCATAATTTTGAATAATTTTAAATGGTACATTTCGACAAATTTAGGTAATATAACAGATAATATAAAATGGCCATATCTAATTAGATATGGCCATTTTATATATTTAACTATTAATAATTTAATTTATATACAGTTAACTTTTTTCTGCTTTAATGAAGATATAATTTCTCTAAGCTCAATAATATTTGGATATTCTCCCCATTTAACTATTTCTCCATCTATTAATATTATAGGTAAACTTTTATTACTTAATATTATTGAATTATTTGTATTTATACTAGTTAACGAACTTACTGACTTGTTTCTTACTATAAATTCTTTATTATTGCTAATATTCATAAGAGAACTAATGTATCTTGGTTTTTCTATAACTTCATACCTATTTATTTCTAAATAATCAAATTCTTTATTTAAATCTTCTATATATTTACTCATTTTTATTAAATCTATATCATTACTAGAACTTACTAATCCTTTAATACCATATACACTTTTTTCAAAAATCTCTATTCTCATATCTTAACCTCCTAGTATTCTTATATTTTATATAATTTACATCAATTTATTATTTCATTTTAATCTTTATTTATTTTTATACTTTTTAGATACCCTTTTATTTAGTTTTCTAACTATATTTTCTAAATATTATGAATATAAATCAAATTATATATATTCTCAAATTTAATCATATAAATCTCACTCTATTAAGAATAACAATAATAAAAATAATTACATTTATCATAACTTCGATTATAATTATCATATTATAAAATATGTTTATAGGGTTGGAGGTAAAAGATGAAAAGTATCTCTAAGATAAAAAAAGTTTTTACTTACTTATTTATTTCATTATTTATATGCTTAATTTTAACTGTTATATTTCTTGTACATTATAATAATAAAATTAGTATTGAAAGTAGTAATTTTCAAGATAGGTATGATGCCTTAGTACGAGAAAATGAAGCTTTAGAATCAATAAATAGTGGACTTAAATCTAAAATAAAAGAGCTAGAAAGTAGTGCTTGTAATAGTAATAAAAATACCTCCTCTAAAGAGTTAACAAGCTTAACCGAAGAAAATAAAGATCTAAAAGAAAAAATTAATAACCTAGAAGAAGAAAATACCCATTTACATGAACAAATTCATACATCAAGTGATAATATATATGAGACTAATAATTCTAATGAAAATTAAATAAATAAAAGAGATTGAATTTTAATCAAAATTCAATCTCTTTTATTTATTTCTTATTTATACTTAAGTGCTCACTATTAGATAAATAATCTATACTTTCACTATCCACAAAATTTAGTACATGTTTATATCGTATAGCATAGTACTTGTCACTCCATCCAAGCTGATTTTTAATATCCTCTTCATCTGCTCCAAGTCTTAAGCTTATAGCTGCATATGAGTGTCGAAAATCTTTAGCTGAATACTGAGGAAGACCTGCTAAATCTAAAGCTTTATGAACTATTAATCTTACATTTCTATCTGTTATAGAATTGCTTTTTTGAGTCGTAAATACGAAGCCTTCACTAGGAAGTATAACCTCTGGTAAACCAGAGTAATCTCTATAATCCTCTATCAATTTAAAACAATAAGGATGAAGCTTAACTACTCTTTCTTTCTTGCCTTTCCCTAATCTTACATATGTATTATTTTTTTCATCCATAAGTAAATCTTTCCATTTTAAGTTAACAAGCTCGTTTAGTAAGCATCCTGTTGTTGCTAAAAATATCATTATTACTCTATCTCTTATATTTAATTTAGGGAGTATTTCTACAAGTTGATTTATTTCTTGAATGCTAAGTACATCATCTTTAGTTTTAATTCTACTTACTTCTGGCTTTTTTACATAAGTAAATGGGTTAATTTCAATATACTTATTCTTATGCATAAAATTATAAAAACTATGTAAATAACTATAAATCTTCTCACTTGTAGATTTTGCATAACTATCTTTTACATATTCAATAAAATTGTGACAATCATATTTATTAACATCAAGTAAGTCTTTTTCTTCTAAATAAACTTTCATTAATATTACTTTTGATAAATAATCATGTTTAGTCGCAGGATTAAGTTTTTCTGAAAACTTATTAAATATATAAAACTCCTTCTCACTTAAAATAGTGTTATTATCCATAAATCCTCCTTTATTTCTATTACTATAAATATAACATTTTTTCTTTTATCTTGAATATATTTCTTATTGTTGATATACTTTTATTTAGTGTTTTTACAATTAAAAGTGTAAATTATAAAAAGCATCCACTTATTAACTAAATGGGGCTAATGTTTATTTGGAGGTAATAAAATATGAACGAATTTTTCGAAATTCTTAAAGTTATTATTTTAGGTATCGTCCAAGGTATAACTGAATGGTTACCAGTAAGTAGTACAGGTCATATGATATTAGTTGATCAATTCCTTCAACTAAATCAATCTAAGACTTTTGTAAGTACTTTCTTAGTAGTAATTCAGTTTGGTTCAATCCTTGCTGTACTTATGATATTCTTTAAGAAATTAAATCCATTCGACTCATCAAAAACTAAAACTCAAAAGAGTGAAACATTAAGCTTATGGGCAAAAGTTATCGTTGCTATAATACCATCAGGTGTAATTGGTGTATTATTTGAAGATAAAATCGATGAATTATTCTTCAACCCAACTACAGTTGCTATAGCTCTTATTGTCTATGGTGTTATAATGATAATGCTAGAAAATAGAAACAAAAAGCCTAAAGTTTCAGACTTCAGTCAACTTACATATAAGTTAGCATTAGGTATTGGTCTATTCCAATGCTTGGCCCTTATACCTGGTACATCTAGATCTGGGTCTACTATAATAGGTGCTGTACTTCTTGGTACATCTAGATTTGTTGCTACTGAATTTTCATTCTTCTTAGCTGTTCCTACAATGCTTGGTGCTAGTGCACTTAAACTTTTAAAAGCAGGATTTAGCTTTAGTGGATTTGAATGGGTACTATTAGCTACTGGTTCTATAGTTGCATTTGTAGTTTCTGTATTTGCAATTAAGTTCTTATTAGACTATATTAAAAAACATGACTTCAAAGCATTTGGATACTATAGAATTGTTCTTGGTATAATAGTTCTTGGATACTTCTATTTCACTGGAGCTGCTATGGTATAAATATTAAAAATAGAAACCTAGCATCAATTGGTTGCCAGGTTTCTATTTTTATTGTCTAGAATTAATTAGTAATTTAATTAAATCACTACCATCTTCATTCAAAGTCGTTATTATACTTAAATATTCAGTTGCTCTATTTATTGCTAAATATATTTTATTTAAATCCCCCACAAAATCATTTATTTGATAATCTTGTTCTTTATCATTTATAGTTTGATTATATAACATCTCTAATTCACAGAAAATTATAGCCTTATACTCTAAATTTTTAATAGAAAATATATTTGATATTGTCACTCCACTTTTTTTACTTAAATTGGTAAGAGTATCTTCTGCATAAATATATTCTATTTCTCTTTCTTCTAAAGCCTTTCTTATTAAATATTGGAAGTATATAGTTTTTCCATTTTTCAACCTTTTTTTATTATATGGATATACTATAGCAATATCAGAATAATCTAATCCTTTTTGTTTTGTAAAATATTCAATTTCCCAAAGTATAGCACTTAATTGCTCATCTAAATCACTTACTTTTACTATATCTACTACCTTACCTTCTTTTAGTACAGGATTAGTCCTTGTAAATATTTCTTTATTTAAGTTAGGTCTAAGCACTTTTATATATTCATTTGAATTTTCTACAAACTTATTTGTAAATTCAATTAGCTCTTTTGATTGCCTATAGTTTTTATCTAATATTATTTCTTGTCCAAATTCTAAGTTTGTAAAAGCTGGCTTAAATATATTTAAATGATTCGATATATTTAAGCTTTCACAGTAAAATACATTAAATATATATTTTGATTTGTATAAAAATTCTCTTATAAACTCTACTTCATTATTAGAGAAACTTTCTACTTCATCTATAAAAATTCCTTTAAACATATTTTTATTTTTTATTATGTTTTTAGCTTGTTTTATTAAGTTATTAAAAGCTTTTTCATAATCAGTTTTCAACATATTATAATCTACAACTAAATTATATTTCTTAGCTAACTTAAAAATAAATGAACTAAATGTGTGTACTTCTAAGTTATTATTGTCTTTATAAAGAAGATTCAAACTTTCTATCAATTCATTTCTAAGTTGCTTTGTATAAGTAAATATCAAAAACTTATGATGTGGATATACTCTTGCTAATTTTATAGCTCGAGCTAACATAATTGATGTTTTTCCACTTCCTGAACCACCCTTAAATATGGTGTTTCCATAATATACTGAAATAGCCTTTTCAATTTGTTCTTTTTCTAACATTGCAGCACTATATTTATATTCATCATTATAAAAAGAAATTTTCTTAAACTTATCATTAATATGTAGTCTATTATTTAACAAATAATATTCTGGACATATATCTAATAATAATAAATTTAATTCTACTTCATTATTTATTCCTTTTAAATATTTATCAAGGTTACTTTTGTCTTCCTTTATTTTCTCTAATTTATTTTTATCTATAATATTATTATTTACAAAATCATCAAATCCACAGCTATCTTCTATTTCTACATAAGGCATAATAAATACATAATTATAATTTATATTTTTATTAAATTGATTCATCTTTAATTTCATAGATTCATATTCTTCATTCATAACTTCTAGTAATTCTTCTTCTAGAATAAAGTATAAATCCTCTGTAGTATCCATAAACTTTATAAATAAAATTTGATTATCTTTTATATAAAGTAAATCTGTATTAATCCCTTTAAAAGGAGTAACTTTAGGAACTATATTAATATTCTCTTGTATATTTTGGTAAAAGGTTTTTTCAACTTCTTTTAACTTTAATGCATCTAGTTGAGAGTTAATATTTACGTATTGGCTCACATTGATTCCCCCTTTATTTTATAATAAAATTATATCATTTTAATCTAATTTTTGCCATATTCCTTATTCATAAAATTAACTTAAGTCAATTCTCAACAATTATAAAAATAGAGGAAGTAATATACTTCCCCCTTATTTTATAATTTATAATTTTGTTCTATCCATACATGCATTGCTCTTCTTACTTGATTTTCTTTAACTTCATCAAACATAGTTCCTTCATTAGTTGTATATGTTTGAACTAAGTTTTCCACATTTGGCGGATATGCTAAAAAGTGGCCATCTTTATTTTCAAATCCAACACTTATTATATCGTATTGATCTCCATGTTCATTTAATACTACTCCATATTCTACTTCTTTTGCATTACCATTTGATTTTACTAATTTCACATACTGATTTTTTGCTAATTTGTTTAACATAAAAAAGTCATCCCTTCTCTTAGTTTTTATTATTATTACCATTTTATATTGCTAATATGATAATCTCCTAATAATGAATTCTATATTTACCAAAAATAAATTAAATGTAATACTATAATTTTCTTATTTTTTCACATAATAAATTGTGATTAAAGAATTAGGAGGTAAATAATATGTCAAATTTAAATTGTTCCGCAACTAATTGTGGATATAATAATTCTGGTAATTGCTATGCTGGTAAAATAAATGTAGATGGTAAAAGTGCAACAACTACATCAAATACTTATTGTTCAACATTTGTAAGTGGTCATAATTCTTCTTTTACTAACTCAACTAATTGTAACTGCACTAAACCAGATGATATAAAATGTGATGCAGTTAACTGTACTTATAATGATAATAAATATTGCAAGGCTGAATCAGTTAAAATTAATGCACATGATGCAAGCTGTGAAACTTTTATGCCTAGATAAAGAAAAAGTCTAACTCTAAATTAAAGAGTTAGACTTTTTCTTTATCTTTTAATTTAAAAATGCCTCAACAATTACACCTTCTGCTTCTTCTTCATCCATTCCAAAAGTTTGTAATTTTATAAGCTGCTCATTATTTATTCTACCTATAGCTGCCTCATGTACCATCTGTGCATCAGTATGATTTGCAGCTATTTCAGGTACAGATCTTACCTTAGCTTGATCCATTATTATAGAATCACATTGTACATGTGCCTTACATTTATCATTCCCAACAACTGCTGGATGGAATATTTGTTGTGAATTATTTTTTGCTACAGATCTAGATATTACTTGAACAGTTGCATCTTCTCCATTTAAATATACTGTCATATTTGATTCTGCAATCTGATTATCATGCGTCATCAGCTTTTCTATTACTACTAATTTTGCTCCTTTTGCAAGATTTGCAGTTGTTTCTCTTATAGTGGAATTTACACCTGCAATTTGTACCATTTCCATTTCACAGTAAGAGTTTTCTTCCATATTAACTATAGTTGTTGGATTTAATACTCTTTCTCCATCTCCTTTTCCTTCTCCATAATGTTTCTCGACATACTTAAGCTTTGCATCTTTTTTTATATTAAAAGTATGAACACCATCATGTTGACTTTTAGCATGTCCATCATTATGAATTCCACAACCTGCAATGATTAGTATGTCTGAGTTTTGCCCTATTTCAAAATCATTATATACTAAATCATTTAAACCTGACTCAGTTATGACTACAGGAATATGAACACTCTCGTGTTTCGTATTTTCCTTTACAATTATATCTATACCTGGCTTATCTTCTTTTGGAATAATATTTATATTTTCTGTACAGTGTCTTTGCACTCCCTTACCATTACTTCTTATATTAAAAGCACCAGTTGGTGTATCTGATATATCTGCAATAGTTTTTAATAGATCTTTAGTATCTTGATTCATGAGTAATTGCCACCTCTCTTCCCTTGCAACCACATTGTCTATTTATATCAACTTCTAATAAGGGTAGTATATCTTCTTTTGTTCCATTATGTTGTATTCTTCCATCTCCAATGACTATAATTTTATCAGCTAAATTTATAATTCTTTCTTGATGTGAAATTATAATTATTCCTTGATTTTTATTTTCACTAAACCCTTCAAAAGTATCTACTAGCATAGAAAAGCTCCATAAATCTATACCTGCTTCTGGTTCATCATATATTGAAAGCTTAGGATTTCTAGCCATAAGCGAAGCTATCTCTATTCTTTTAAGCTCTCCTCCAGATAAAGATGAATCTATTTCCCTATTTATATACTCCTTAGGACATAATCCTACTGATGATAAGTATTGACAACATCTTTCTTCTTCTATATTTTGTGACGCTGCAAGCTTTAAAAGCTTTTTGACAGTAACCCCTTTAAATTTTGGTGGTTGTTGAAATGCATATCCAATTCCAAGTTTTGCACGATCTGTTATGCTCCTATTAGTTATATCAATTTCATTAAATAATATTTGTCCACTACTTGGCTTTTCTATTCCCATTATAAGCTTAGCCAGTGTTGATTTTCCTCCACCGTTAGGACCTGTTATAACTACTATTTCTCCATCTTTAACAGAAAAACTGATATTATCAACTATTTCTGTCTTACCTTCATTGTTCTCAATCTTAAAAGATACGTTTTTAAGTTCAAGCATATTAACCCCTCTCTTCTGCTTTTAAAATAAGTTCTCTAATAATAATTATAGTATTTTACTGTTATTTTGACATTACTATTTTCTAGAATATAATTTACATTTTATTTGATAAATAAATATTTTTATTCTTATTTTAAATGGTATATTTTAATAGTAAAAAGATGTGCTTAAATTAAGCACATCTTTTATTTTTATATTTATTATTTCCAAGTCTATCCTAATTATTACAATTTATGTTTAGTATATTTATATGATTTTAGTTATATACTTTTCTATAAATCTACACGGATGATAAGACATCTTTGTTTCTCTAATATTCGCTATTCCCATATCATCTTCTCTATTTACAAAACCTTCATTATCAAATTCATTTATTAAGAACTGCTGATTTATAAACGTATAAAGACCTCTTATATTAGTATTAGCTTTTTCTGTATGAATTAATACCATATCATTATTTAATTTTTCACCAATTGTAAATGCTTGCAAAGTTTCATCTATATAAATACCTGCTATTTTTAATATATCTTTTAACTTATCATAATTATATAAAATATCTTTTACCCCCATAAATTCATATTTCATTTTAATATCAAATTCATCTTTAAACTGTTTATTTATATACCATAATTTCATAAAATTTAAACATTCCTTAAAATCTTCATTTTTAAGAAGCTTATATTCATATCTTCCACTATATTCTTTCACAAAACTATTTATATGATTTCTCTTTTTTCTATTTCCTCTTCCTTTTAACTCCTTCAAATCCTTTGCATAGTATATATAATCAAATGAATCTCTATCTTCATTAAATTTAAATTGTCCTTTATATTTATCCTGTAAATATAAAACTTCACTTTTACTTATACCCTTTAAATATATACTTCTATTTTCATATTTAAAATAATCTAATACAAAATCAACTGCCTTATAAATACTATCTAACATTGCTAACACATATATATCTAGTTCATTACTTTCATGTTCTTCGAGTATTAGCAAAAAATCTTCATCAGTATAATACTTTGTATTATATGCATATTTCCACATATACAATGTAGTAAAGTTAAAATCACAAGAGTCTCTATTTGATTTTAAAGTAAACTTATCAATTTCTTGCTTAGAGTCTATACTAATGTCTTTAAATATCATAATCTGCTCCTTAAGTTGCATATATTTACTTGAATCTCTCCCAGTATACCTTATCTTCTGATTGTACAGATTTAAAGTTTTCTCTTATAACTCTACAAATATAATATGCCTTTTCTCTTATTATGGGATAACTTAATTCACTAGGTATTTCATCTCCATCATAAAATAATAATTTAAATATTTCTGCCCTATCTTCATTAGGATAAGTTTTAGAATATGTATTTATAAAACAAATACCTTCACTTGAATCACTATCAACCACTGTATTAGAATAATCATTTTCATATCCAATATAAGAGTAATTATACTTAGCATCATTAATTAAAAAATTATTCCATGATTGAAAATCATCACTATATTTACTTATCCTATTATCAATAATGTGCATTAACTCATGTTGCATATTATATTTTATATTAAACATAGATTGTTCTCCATCTAATACAATGCAGTTTCTCTTTAAATCATTATCACTATATGCATAACCTACTGGACTACTTATTGCATCATCTGCATTAGAACTTAACTTTCCAGTTATATATATATTGACTCCTGTCAATGAATTTTCATCAATTTCACTGCAAAGTTCATCTATAAATCCTCTTGGAAGCTTTGATAAAACATCATCTATTCCCCTTAATGCTCCTATTATATTATCTTCATTTTTTAACACCTCTCCTGTAAAATCTGGAAAATTCCCTATTGCATCCTCCTTTATAAATATATCTACATTATACTTTTCATTCATACTTTTTACTAATTCTTCTGCATCATTATAATTACTTACTTTCTTTTCTAATGTATTTAAATTTTCATATCTATAAGTAAAAATTGTGTATTTGCTATATCAATATCACATTCTTGATATTCATTTAAACCTATTATAGCAACGTCTTTATTGTCAGAGAATGCTCCGAATTTATAAGTATACTCTGATTCTGTAAATAATTTTTCTTTATATATTAAATCACCATCTTCAATGGAATATATCCTGTAATTTTCTTTATCTAGATTATTATTTTCATATTCATATGTCATTATAAAATTACTATCTGCAAATAGTATCATTTCCTTATCGCTAGGATTTTCTAAGCTAATAGAATACATATATTCTTTATCTTTTGATGAATATATATCTATATTGCTAGTATTATAATGCTGAACAACTGTAGTATCCTTATATATATAAGGCATAGTGTTACTTATATTTTCATCTTCATAAATACTTTTATCAACTTTATTATAGATAAGTGTTTTTTCTTCATATAGATTTGAATTTAAGCACTGAATTAGTAATAATTTATCATTTAGAACACTCGCACATATTTTATCGTATTCTTCTGATAAATCTATTAAAACTTCTCTTTCACCATTAAAATCAACTTTATATAATATAGCCTCTTTTGTCATATAGTACTTATCCTTAGAATAAAATATATAATTTTCTACATCATTTTCATTTTCTACTATTCTATTATCTAGATATTTCTCTAAAGTAGGTTTGCTTTCTATTTTCTCATATAAAACAAAGTTTGACATATCATATAAGGCAAAAGAACTATCTTCAAATTTCATTATTTTAGGATAAAATATAAAATCTACCCAGTCTTGATAAATAAGCTGTCCTGTACTTAAATCATATGCTTTAAATCCAGTTTTATCATTCTTTATATCACAAGAAGAAATTATTATAATATTTTCATCATAAAAATCAATATCTGTAAATTCTATCCCTTCTTCTTTTTCTATATAAGACAGTTCATAAACTCTATCAGAAATTAAATCACCTTTAAATCTATGGTTAATGGAACTAGATACAGATACTATAAGTATTATAATCAACATAGATACTATTTTAATACTATTTTTCATTAATTACTCTCCTTATTAAATTAAACACCTTATCCTTGTATACTATATGAATAATATTATTAGTGTTTACTTTATATAAAAACATTACTTAATCTTCTCTACTTACCATTAAATAGCCTTCTAGATATTAACTTTATTTTTAGTATTATTTCATAAAAATTCGATTTAGTTTTTAAAGTTAACATAAAAAAAGAAAGTCTTTATGTTGTCTTATACACAAAAACTTTCTTTTTTATCAACTTAATCTACTTTTAGGGAATTAAGTAAAAATTAATGAGCCTGCACTACATCCAAGTATCTTTATACTTATATCTTGGTTTTGTATCAAATATGCTACTGCAAATATATTATTTCTAAACTAAATATAATAATCTTTTGCATTGTCAATAAGACTAAATCTATTACAGTTAGATATAATATACAATTAAAATTTATCCATTCGTTGGTACTACTATGGGTTTCCTAGTCTGAATCCAAATTTTTCCTGGACCTCTAAATTTAGCAACAAATCCTTCACCACTTAGAAAAGATGATGCCAATCCGCCTCCAGCTAACTCTGTAGAAAATTCCATATCATTTTCCCATAATACTAGATGACTTGAATCTACAATATATTCTTCTCCTATACCTAAATTTATCTCATATATAGAACCGCAAGAATTTACAAATAAAGTACCTGATCCCACAGTTCTTAATCCAAATATACCTTCTCCACTACCAAATATACCTTTTACTTTAGCTTTAGTTTCTAATGTTATTCCTTCAGTACATGCTAGAAAATTTCCATTACTTATTCTATATTGCTTACTTCCATCTAATTCTACCTTTGTTATATCACCTGACATCGTAGGAGCTAGTAGTATTTCTCCATCTGATATTGCTTTGTACTCTTGAAGTAATGCAGACTCTCCTGACATAACTCTACCAAGCATTTTGCCTATGCCTCCTGCCTTAACCTTAAGATCAAATGTTGGAGTCATAGCTACCATAGATCCTGCTTCCACTCTAAAAATATCTCCTCTATTTGCATTTATTTTTAATATTCTGCTGTCTCCTTGACATAATAGTTCAAATTTATCTGTATTTTGATTCATAACTACCCCCTATTATCTATGATAAATTTATAATATCAGTTATGCTATTTCATATCAATCTAAACAATGTTACAGTATTGTAAATTAACATATTACGTATATATTTATTTAAGTATATATCTAAAATATAATTTCTATTTACATTCATTTAAATATATATTTTTAACAGATATTAAATATATTTTTGTAATAAAATGTAAATCTAATTGTTATATTTTTTATCTTTTTCTATTATATAATATATTTATACATATATTATTCATTAATCAGGGGGGTAAAATGAAAATATCAAAGCTAACTTTAATACTTATTCCTATAATAAGCGTTTTTCTTATCATATTTTATAAATTAAACACTAAAAGTATAATGTCTACTGCTATGGAAATCGAAAATTACAATATAGATATTATAAATTCAACATTATATGAAGATTATCTACTAACTAAGTATACTGTTGAAACTTTAGATGGATCTCAAATATCTGAGGATACAGCTAAAGTAATTCCTAAAATAATTTTAAATAATTCTAATTGTAACGAAATTATTTTGGGTGAAAATGATTTATCTGAATTTAAAAGAGAAGTAACTTCTATATTTATACCTCTGAGCAAATCATTTAACTCTCTTAAAATAGAGTATCTAATCAAGTCATCTAATACTAACAATATTAAAAAATTAGTATTTAATAATGCTCTATTAAAATCGGATACAGAAAATAATCTATCTAAATATTATAATATTAATAAGAAAATAGAGTTTAATGAATTTAATATTCAACTAAAGAGTTTACTTGTTGAAGATGATAAAGCACTCCTTTATTTCTTTACAGAAAACACTAAATTAAATGAAGATAATTATATTGTAAAACTTAAATCTAATGATTTTGAAGATATTTTCTTTATTGAAAAAGTTAATAACTTAAAGGAAAAAAATCTGGCTCATTACTATGTTCCTATGAATTATAATAGTGGTGATATTGACTTTAGCAATATTGAAATACATCTTATAAATGTTGATGATTATACTGAAACCTTAATATATAATAATTAAAGTAGTGGCAAGATTTTATTAATAAAATCTTGCCACTACTTTAAGTTTACATTGCTATTTTTCTCATATTATAATTATTTTTATTTGATTCTTTTATACAACTACAAATTAAATCTCCCATTTTATCTGTTCCAACTAATTTTGTACCTTCACTGTAAATATCTTCTGTTCTATATCCTCTATTAATAACTTCTTCTATTGATTTTTCTATAATATTAGCTTCATCATCTAACTTAAATGAATATCTAAGCATAAGTGCAACTGATAATATAAGTCCAATCGGATTTGCTTTATTCTTTCCTATTATACTTTCATCTGGATGATGTAATTGATTTGGTGTAAATAGTCCTTTACCGTTAGAATCTATTTCAGCTGAAGGTAGCATACTTGCTGTACCTGTTATTTGACTAAGTTCATCAGCAAGTATATCACCAAACATATTAGAAGTAAGTATAACATCAAACTTATCCGGATTTAATATTACTTCCATAGCTGCAGTATCCACAAGATGATGCTTAACTTTTATATTAGGGTAATTTTTTGATGTTTCATTTACTACATCCTTCCAAAGTTTAGAACTTGCTAATATATTAGATTTATCTATACTTGAAACTTTTTTATTTCTTATAATAGCAGAAGAAAAAGCTCTATTTGCTGATTTTTTTATTATTTCTTCATTATAATATTCTAAGTCACTTGCTTCTCTACCAAATTTACCTGTATAAGATTTCTTTTCCCCACAAATTACACTCCCAGCCAAATCTCTTACAATAAGAATGTCTATACCTCTTGAAATTATATTATCTTTCAATGGAGAGAATTCTTTTAAGTTTTGATTTAATGTTATTGGTCTTAAATTAGAAGTTAAATTAAGAGCTTCCCTTATTTTTAAAATTGCCTTTACTGGTTTTTTACATAATGATACAGAATTCCACTTACTTCCTCCTACATTTCCTATTATTACAGCATCACTTTCTAAACAAGCTTCTAAACTTTCCTTCGGTAGTGGATCTCCAAACTTATCTACAGCTTCTCCTGCACCAACTACTTCCTCTATTTTAAAATTATGATTATATATATTTGAAATTGTATTTAATACCTTTACTGCTTCCTTACTTATTTCAGGACCTATTCCATCCCCTTTTATTAATACAATCTTATAATTCATTAATCCGCTCCTTTTTATTTAATATATAAATATTATTTTTAATTATTTTAACTTATATTTTCATAGTAAACTTAAATACTTATAATGTAAAATATATAAATTTATATATTCCTCATACAAAAAAATGTATGTATAAATGTTTTCCATCTAAATAAATGTATTTATATTTTTATAAAAGTTAAATATAATTTAGATTAGTAATTTATATAAAGGAGGATTTGATGAATTCTAAAAAATTAAAATATATTATTACAATCGCTGAACTAAAAAGTATTTCAAAAGCCGCATCACATCTATTTATATCTCAACCATCACTAAGTAATATAGTATCAAATATCGAAAAAGATTTAGGAGTTCAACTTTTTAATCGAACTACTAATCCAATTTCACTTACTTATGCTGGTGAAAGATATGTTGAAACAGCAAAAGAAATTCTAAGATTAGAACATAATCTAAAAAAAGAATTTAGTGATATTTCAAATATGAAAAAAGGAAAAATAACTCTAGGTATACCGTCTGTAAGAGGTACATATGTACTACCTTTTATATTACCTAGATTTTCAGAAAAATACCCAGGTATTGAAATTGAAATTATAGAAGGAGACTCTAACTTCTTAGAAGAATCTTTAATTTCTGGGAAGGTTGACTTAGTTTTCACATCTCTACCAAGTAATAATAAGAAAATAACCTGTGAGGTTCTATACGAAGAAAAAGTAATGCTTGCATCTAAAAAGGGGTATTTAGGAAAAGACTATTTACTTCCCAACACCTCAAATGTGATTGATATAAACAAGCTTAAAGATGTTGATTTTATACTAACTAAAAGAAATCACAGAATAAGAAATCTAACTGAAAGACTTTTTAATTTTTTTGATTTTAAACCAAATGTTATTTTAGAAACCTCTAATACTGCTACTGCATTTAGATTAGCAACGTCTGGCCTTGGAGTTTGTTTTGTTTCTGAAATGATTTTAAATACTACTAAAGCTATTTATGATTTTGATTTATTTCATTTAGAAAATACACCTATAAAATGGGATATTGCTGTTTTATATTTAAACAATTCTTATTTAAACATTGCTGAAAGATATTTTATAGATTTAGCCAAAAGTGTTTTGATTGAGAACTCTAAAAATGATATTAAAAATTAAAATAGGGAGCTCTTATGCTCCCATTCTTTTTATTTATTTTTATAAATAATGCCATATAATTATAATCTAATACATTTAGATAATTTCTTCCCACCATGCAAAAGACATAATACAACCTCCACTTTGTTGAGTATTAATTATATATGCCTCTATTATATAGTTCATACCTGGATATAATATAACAGAACCCGATGGATTCCCTTTAAAGTTCTGATATGGACCAACAGAAAAAGTCTCTGGACTTATTCCTTCAATTATACTTATATCTTCGCCATAATATATTTTGCCTAATTTTTTTAAATCTTTTTTATCACCTTTATTACCTGATGCTATATTATATGATTCAAATAAGTTTCCTTTTAGTCCAGACTGATAGTATACATTTTCAACAAAAGGAACATCTGATAAGTTTGCTACTAATACTTTATTTACATATATTTTAGCACCAGAGTTTATTGGATTAGATAAAACACCTACTGCATTAAGTCCTGGTTTGACCTTAATCACTCCAGTTTTACCTCTAAAGTATTTTTGCTGTTTATTTTGTATATATCCACTACTTATATCTGCAATATAATACGGATATGATTTATCCATTTCTAATCACCCTCTACTATTTTTATAGGTTCTTCCCACCATATAAACGATACAATTCCTTCTCCTTCTTTAGTAGAATCAGATAAATAAAGTTCAATAACAACCTCCATGCCTGGATACAGTATTACCGATCCACTATCATCTCCTAGTAAATTACTATACGGTAGTATCATCGATGTTCGTGTACTTACTCCGTTGCTTATTTTTATATCTTCTCCATAATATATTTCACTATGAGCTTTTGTATTTTTTCCATAAGGTGCATTACTTGATATTATATTATTAGATTTGATTAAATTACCCGTCGCACTTGCCGAATAGTATATATTTTCAGTAACTACTACATCTGATATATTAGCTACGATAGTATTATTAACATATACAATAACCTCTGAATTTTTAGGATTTTTCAATGTAACAACAGAATTTACTCCTCTTTTGAGTTTTACAACTTCTGATTTTCCTCTATAATATTTATTTTCATTATTTTGTATATGTCCACTACATACATCTGATACATAATAAGGGCTTAATTTTTTAATCCCACATTCATTGTACTGATTTTTCATATCAATGTCCCCCATAAAAATTCTAAAAATTACTCAATATTATTATATGACTATATCTACAGAGAGTTCCTTTTACATTATATTCTGTATCTTGAATAAAAATAAGATGTAAAAATAATTTACATCTTATTCCTATAACGACATTTATAATTTTTCTACAGTTTTTGCACTTACAATATTAACACCTGTGTTTAGTATATTTTTTATTATTATATCTCCTACTTTTATCGGAGCATCTACTTTTATTTTATCTAGTTCTTTCATTACTTCAAACATCAAATTTTTTGGTATTGATGATTCTGTTTTAACTGGAAGTAAATGCAAATACGAATTTCCAAGCTTTACAGTGGTAGTTATAACTCTTTTGGGGTTTGTAAGCTCTTCTTTTGCATACTTTTCTCCCCTTTTACAATTATTCCCTTCTACTTTAAAATCGTCTCCTAAACATTCTACACTTAACTTACATCCCATTGGACAAACTATACATGTAAGTTCTTTTTTAGCTAAAACTTCTTCTAAACTCATTTTAAGCCTCCTCTACACTTACAGATATATTGCCTGTAATATTTTTTAATAAATCTTTACTTATATTAATACTTTCCATCTCGGATGGTATCATATGTTTTCTTTTCTTTTCTAAAATAATTTCATTATTGCTTTTTACAACGAGCTTTTTATTTTTATATATATTTCTTACTCTCATAAATAAATTAACATCTTCATCATTTGATGTATCTATATTTTGAGGTACTATATACCCTATACCTTCTCCAGCTTCAGTACTCACTGTATCATTTTTTTCTAACTTACTTAGACAATACTTAGCTGCATTTCTACCAGCTATTCTACTTTCCTTTGTAACAAAATCAACTAAATCATGAACATGAACAACATTTCCACAAGCAAAAACGCCATCCAAATTAGTTGACATTGTATTATTAACAATAGGTCCACTAGTTCTCATATCTAAATTTACACCCGCACCTACACTTAGCTCATTTTCTGGTATTAATCCTACTGATAATAAAACTGTATCACATTCTATAAATTCATCCTGATCTGGTATTGGATTTCTATTTTCATCTAGCTTTGATAAAGTTACTCCACTAACCCTTTCTTTTCCATCTATATAACTTATAGATGTACTTAGTTTTAGAGGTATATTAAAATCATCTAGACACTGAACTATATTTCTAGTAAGACCACTTGAGTGAGGATTTATTTCTACAACTGCTTTTACCTTAGCACCTTCTAAAGTCATACGTCTAGCCATTATAAGACCTATATCTCCTGATCCATAAATAACTACTTCTTTTCCTACCATATATCCTTCCATATTACTTAGTCTTTGAGCTGCCCCTGCGGTGTATACTCCAGCTGGTCTATATCCGGGAATATCTATAGCTCCTCTAGTTCTTTCTCTACATCCCATTGCCAAAACTATAGCATCAGCTTCTATATTTATTAATCCATCTTCTCCAATAGCTTCTATTGATTTATTTTCATTTATATTAAGTACCATTGTATTTAGCATGTAATCTATATTTTCTTTTTTTACCATTTCTATAAACTTACCTGCATACTCAGGTCCTGTTAGTTCTTCCTTAAATTCATGCAGTCCAAAGCCATTATGTATACACTGATTAAGTATTCCACCAAGTTCTCTATCTCTTTCTATTATAAGAACATTTTCTATACCATTTTTTTTAGCTTCAACTGCTGCTCCCAGTCCTGCTGGTCCCCCACCTATAATTACAATATTATATCTCAACTAAATCACCCCTTAATTCTTTTACTTTTCCTAAAACCACATTAGAATTTTCATAATCCTTTAATATTTCTTCAACAGGTACATTTAATTCTCTTGATAAAATCTCTATTACTCTAGGTCCACAAAATCCACCCTGACATATTCCCATACCTGGTCTAACCCTTCTCTTAACTCCATCTACAGTTCTTGCTCCACAAGGTCTATTTATAGCATCTACTATTTCACCTTCTGTTACACTTTCACATCTACAAATAATCTTTTTATATCTTTCATCCTTTTTTATTAATTCATTTTTTTCTTCTATACTCATTTGTGAAAACGCCTTATGCTTTTCTCTTATTGGATTAAAGTTTTCTTTTGTTTCTAATTCTAATCCTTCTTCTTTTAAAATCTCTATCACATATTCGCCAACAGCTGGTGCTGATGCTAATCCAGGTGATTCAATACCTCCAACATTTATAAAGTTCTTAGATATATCTGATGCAAATATACAAAAATCTCCTGTAGATGATGTTGCTCTAAGTCCTGCAAATGATGTTATAGTTTTTCTAAAGTTTATATTTTCAATTGTTTTTTTAGACGCTTCTACAATTTCTTGTATACCATTTTTACTTGTAGTTATATCTTCCTTATCTTCAACTTCGTTAGCATTTGGACCAATCATTAAGTTTCCATGAACAGTTTGAGTAACTAATACTCCTTTTCCTTTTTCACTTGGACATTGGAATAATACATGATTTGCAATCTTTCCTTCTGATTTATCAAGTATCTTATACTCACCTTTTCTAGGAATTATATAATATTCATTTCCTCCTATCATATTGTTTATTTTATCAGCATACACTCCTGCCGCATTTATTACATATTTAGACTTTATAATTCCTTGCGATGTCTTTATATTAAATATATCATCTTCTTTTTTTATATCTAATACTTCACTTTGAAGTTTCAATTCTACACCATTATTTATTGCATTTTCCATAAGTGCTATATTTAAGTTAAATGGACAAACAATACCTGCACTTTCACAAAGCAAAGCTCCAACTACATTTTTGTTAATATTTGGCTCTATAGAAATTACTTCTTCTCCAGTTAATAATTTAAGACCTTTAGAGTTATTTATTAATCCTCTTTTATAAAGAGATTCAAGATGTTTTTTCTCCTCTTCATTAAATGCTAATACCAAAGATCCTATTTGCTTAAATTCTACTCTTAAATCATTACATAACTGTGGATATAACTCATTTCCCCTAACATTTAATTTAGCCTTTAAACTTCCTTCTTTAGCATCAAATCCACCATGTACTATAGCACTATTTGCCTTTGTTGTTCCTTGACATACTTCAACTCCCTTTTCAATTACAATAACATTTATATCATATTTAGATAGCTCTCTTGCAATGGCACTACCTGTTATACCAGCTCCTATTACTGCTATATCATACATACTTTTACCCCCATATTTATATTAGTTTTTGAAAAAATATAGAGAGCCCCCTACACTATTTATATTTGTATAGGAGGCTCTCTCTACTCTTCGCCCAATTATTAATTTTTCCTTCAAACGTTTTCCTGTTGATTTAATTAAATTATACTTAATATTATTTTTACTGTCAATAAAATATTCACTAGTTAATTTTTAAACATACTTTACAGAAATTTCCTCATTTATCTTTGATATTTCTTCTAGCAATTTAATATGATCTATACTTTTATCATCACTTAATTTTAGTTTAAATATCAAAGTATTATCATTTTTATCCATAGAAAAATTTATATCATTCTTACTCATATCACATAGTAACTTTACTAGCTTATCTATAGACATACCTTCATTCATTGTAATAATTATATTTATACTTTTTTGTCTTTTACGCCACATCTCCATATATTGTAGCGCATATAGTACTATAATCAAAAATATCCAAGATACTAAGGCAAGAAAGTAATATCCATATCCAATAGCTATTCCTATACAAGCTGTAGACCATATTCCAGCAGCTGTAGTCAATCCTTTTACACCGCTAGATGTTTTAAGTATTGTTCCTGCACCTAAAAAACCTATCCCTGATAACACTTGTGCTGATAACCTAGCTGGATCTAAATTAGCAGTACCACTATACTGTAAAAATAATTCGAGTAAAATTATTGATGATATACAAGAACCTAAAGATACTAGTATATGGGTTCTAAATCCTGCAAATTTATTTAATCTTTCTCTTTCTATACCTGTTACTCCACCTACTACTAATGCTAATAATAATCTTAAAAATATTTCTCTTTCACCCATATACTTACTCCCCTTACTACATTAATTAAATAATCTTCAAAAAAATAGGGAAATGAAGTCTATAATATCATTTCCCTTGCCTTAATTACTAGAATATTCTATGTAAACTATAATGTCAAATAGTTTTTATTTATCATTTAAATCCATTTTCTTTATTTTTATATTAAAATATCAATTCATTATATGATAAAGTCACAGAGTTTATTTTTGTAATTTGTTATATTAAATAAGCATTAAAATTAAATAATGAATCCTACGAAGAAACAAACTATAAATGCAATATTAACGCAAATAAAGGGTTTCTATGAAGATATGTAACTATGTTTATAGAAAGATTTTTCTATTATTTGGTCAAGATTTGCTGGTGGATGTACAAATGGACATATGATGATGGGTATGATGCAATCTAGTATAAGCGGTTATGTATTTGCAGCTGTAGTATTTACCGTTGCAATTCCAACAGCAATAATAAGTAAAAATAAATTATAATTAAGGAGATTACAATATAAAAATATTACTTGGTATAATATTAGGTTCATTCTTTGGATATGCATTATATAAAGCTGGTGCTACTAACCCTAGAAAATTATTAGCAATGTTAAGATTAGAAGACTTAGATTTAGTAAAGATTACACTATTCGCTATAGGTCTTCCAAGTGTGTTACTATCTATTGCTAACTATATAGGTATTTTCGATATAAGTCACTTGGATATAAAAACTTTAAATACAAGGTTTATAATAGGAGGAATTATATTTGGACTATTATTTGGTGTTGCTGGTACTTGTTCTAGAACTTGTGTAGGTGCAGCAAGTGGTAGTAATTTTAAAAAAGCTATAAGTACAATCCTTTGTGGATTACTTAGTGCCTTTGCTTTCTCAATATCATATGGATATTTAAATGAAAGAGGACTTATATCTGGATTTAATTTAGGAAATATGACTTTATTTAACTTATCTCCTAAGTATCCATCAGTATTTAATATAGGCTTCATAGGATTATTTATAGTTGTAATATTATTTATGTTAGGTGGATACCTACTGCCTAAGTCTATTATAAAAAAATAAGTTTATAAATATTAAACTAATGTGTATATTAATATGTATATTTATTAATATACACATTTTTCTATAAATAATATTGATTGGAGGAATTTATGTTGGATATAGATAAAATTGAAATTTTAAAAGAAAATTTATCTTTTTACAATAATTTATCACCTGAAGAAATTAAGGACTTAATGTCTAAAAGTTATTTATCATCATATAAAAAAAGGGAACTAGTTCACAATAAAAACTCTACTTGTACTGGAGTTTTAATAACAATCTCAGGTCAATTTCGAGCTTTTATATCTGCTCCATCAGGAAGAGAGTTAACCCTTTTTAGATTGCTTGAAAGGGATATCTGCATATTATCTGCTGGCTGTGCATTTAAAAATATTACATATGATGTAAATCTAGAATCAGAAGAGCAATCTTTAGCGCTTATTATTGATAGTTCATTTTTTAATGAATTATCTAAGTCTAATACTCATGTGTTAAACTTTTTACTTAATCTAACTCAAGATAAGTTATCTAATGTTATGGGTGTTTTAGAACAGGCTATTTTTTTTAGTTTAGACTCAAGAATTTCTAATTTACTAATAGAACAATCCAATTTTACAAATTCTAATGTTCTTTATATAACTCATGAATCTATTGCAAATCATTTAGGTTCTGCAAGGGAAGCTGTAAGTAGAATACTAAAAAAATTTGAGAAAAATAAAATTATAGAAATTAATAGAGGAAAGATAAAAATTCTTAATATAGATGCTCTTAAAGCTTTATCTTAATTATAAAAAAAGAGTTCATTTTCTAGTACTAGATTCGTATATCTATACTAATTTAATGAACTCTCTTCATTCTTTTTTTAAAGATTTTGTCTTCTTATCACTATCTATTCTTTTTCTTATCTAAGCATTTCTCAGGATATATATGTATTAACTCCCACTTATTATTTTTATTATTTTTATAATCAGCTATCTTTATATCTACACCATTAGTTAATTGGTAAAATAGAACATAATATTCATTTTTGTTTTTATCTTTAAAATATGCCTTTTTTTTATATCCATCTTGTGTAATCTCTATATTTCCATCTACTAGTGAACACCAATCTCTATATTCAATTTCTATAAATGATTTTGCATCATATTTCCAACCATGATAAGGTGCACATAAATAATTCTCACCTAAGTACTCCATATCTTTAATTTTATATGTATGACCTTCTTTTTCTAAATAAATATATCCATAGTAGTAAGCAAATAAACCTAATTTTTCTTTTGAGCCTTCTATAACCTCTAGCTCTACAAAATACTTTAATTCACTAGATTCCTCTTCCTCTGAGTCTACCTTATTTAGTTTAATTAAATTAATATGTAATTTATTTTCAAATGATTTTAAATACTCATTATAAGAATACTTTAACTTATAAGAACTAGATAGAAAATTATATGCTACTGGATAAGGTCCTTTGGTATCACCTAAACTTCCACAACCTGTATTAGTATCCTCAGTAGGATTTGCAGCTTCTCTAAGTACACTAAAGTAATTTATTATAGTATCTTCTGGTGATTTCATAAGTTCTTTTGGTAAAGTTATATTCATATAATTATTTCCATAAAAATTATATAGTTCATTTTCTCTTTTATCATTTAATATTGGCATGTTTGATGGTCTAAAAAATCTTTCTAAATTAGAAAACTCTTCTTCATTTCTTACATCAAACTCGCATGTTGTGCAATCTTCTTTTATATAAGTTCCACCTAGTATTAATGTATTATCATTAACTTCATATCCATTTATTTTAATTGTACTCCCGATTAAAAATACTATAACTATAAAAATAATTTTAATCTTAAACATAACTTTAACCTCTCCGTCCATATATAAATTATTACTTATTATGTTTAATTCTTATATTTATAATACTAAATATTAATAAAAAAACCTGTCTTAAGATTTCTTATCTTAAAACAGGTTTCATTTTATTTTGCATATTCTATTGCTCTAGTCTCTCTTATTATACTAACTTTTATTTGACCTGGATATTCAAGCTCATCTTCAATTCTCTTAGTCATTTCTCTGGCTAGTAAGTGTATTCCTTCATCTGAAACATTTTCTGGCTTAACCATTATTCTAATTTCTCTACCAGCTTGTATTGCAAATGATTTTTCTACACCTTCATATGAGTTAGCTATTTCCTCTAACTTCTCTAATCTCTTAATATATGCTTCAAGAGTTTCTCTTCTAGCTCCTGGTCTAGCTGCAGATATTGCATCTGCTGCAGTTACTAATACAGCTTCTATTGTTTGAGGCTCATAATCTCCATGGTGAGTACTCATAGCATGTATTACTTCTTTAGATTCCCTATATCTTCTAAGTAAATCCATACCTATTTCTACATGAGTTCCTTCCATCTCATGGTCCACTGCTTTACCTATATCATGAAGTAAACCAGCTCTTTTTGCTAATTTTACATCAGCTCCAATTTCAGCCGCCATTATACCAGCTATATGAGCTACCTCTATAGAGTGTTTTAATACATTTTGTCCATAACTAGTTCTATAGTTAAGTCTACCTAATAATCTAACTAATTCTGGATGTAATCCATGAACTGCGGTTTCAAAAGTTGCTTGTTCCCCATATTCTTTAATTATATTATCGACTTCTTTTCTAGCTTTTTCTACCATTTCTTCGATTCTAGCTGGATGTATTCTACCATCTGCTATAAGTTTTTCAAGTGCAATTCTTGCAACTTCTCTTCTTATTGGATCGAATCCAGATAAAATTACTGCTTCTGGTGTATCATCTATTATAAGATCAATTCCAGTTGCTGTTTCTAGAGTTCTTATATTTCTACCTTCTCTACCTATGATTCTTCCCTTCATTTCATCATTAGGTAAGTTAACTACTGTTACAGTAGTTTCTGCAACATGATCTGCTGCACACTTTTGGATGGCATAACCTATAATTTCCCTTGATTTTTTCTCAGCTTCTTCTTTAGCTTGAGTTTCTATTTCTTTTATCATTATAGACATTTCACGTCTAACTTCTCTCTCTGCTTTGGATAATATAATTTCCTTTGCTTCATCTGATGTTACACCTGATATGCTTTCTAATTTTTCTAGTTGTTGATTCTTTATAGTTTCAACTTCTTCTTCTTTTGTTTGAACCACTTTTAATTTTTCATTAAGATTAGATTCTTTAGATTCTAAATTTTGTAATTTTTTATCTAATGCCTCTTCTTTTTGCACTAATCTATTCTCAAATTTCTGTAATTCGTTTCGTCTAGACTTATGTTCTCTTTCTACGTCTGTTCTTAACTTATGAATTTCTTCTTTAGCTTCTAATAGCTTTTCTTTTTGTAATGTTTCTGAGTCTCTTTCTGCTTTATCTAAAATCTCTTTAGCTAGTTGATCTGCTTGACCAATTTTTGCTTCAGAAATATTTTTTCTTACAAAATATCCAACTCCAACACCAACAAGCACCGCTACTACGCCTATTGCTATCGTTTCTATGACATCCACCTCCTTTGTAATAATCCCAAAATGTCACCTTTGCAACTTCAAAATTTTATTATTAAGTAAACTATGCTACATAATAAACTATATTCAAAGAATAATCTTCTTATATATGTCTAATAGAGTACATTTTCATACTCTATTAGAAAATTATTTTACATAATTTATCCTTACTTAATTTTATTATTTTTTCTAGCTTATGTCAAGTTAATAGGATTAATAGGAGGTATTGATTTTTTATTCTTCAAAGTTATCTATACTTTCGTTGTCTTCATGATCTGCTGCATTATCTTTTGCCTCATCTAACTTATAATGAGCTCTTACTTTTGTATCTATTTCATTAGTTAAATCCATATTATCTTGTAAGAACTTTTTAACATTTTCTCTACCTTGTCCAAGTTTTATATCATTATAGCTATACCAAGCTCCAGACTTTTTAACTATATCTATGTCTGCTGCTATATCTAATAAGTCACCTATTTTAGATATACCTTCTCCATACATTATATCAAATTCTGCTTGTTTAAACGGTGGAGCAACTTTATTCTTTACTACCTTAACTCTTGTTCTACTTCCTAAAACTTTATCACCTTGTTTTATAGTATCTATTTTTCTAACATCAAGTCTTACTGATGAATAGAACTTAAGTGCTCTACCACCTGTAGTAGTTTCAGGATTACCAAACATTATACCAACTTTTTCTCTTAATTGGTTAATGAATATTGCAACACAGTTAGATTTCTTTATTGATCCTGTTAGTTTTCTTAGTGCTTGAGACATAAGTCTTGCTTGAAGACCAACGTGAGAGTCTCCCATATCCCCTTCAATTTCAGCTCTTGGAACTAATGCCGCAACTGAGTCAACTACTATTATATCTATTGCATTACTTCTTATTAATGCTTCTGTTATTTCTAGTGCTTGTTCTCCTGTATCTGGTTGAGATATTATTAAGTTATCTATATCTACTCCTAATGCTTTTGCATAAACTGGATCTAGTGCATGTTCTGCATCTATGAATGCCGCTATTCCACCTTGTTTTTGAGCTTCTGCCACAGTATGAAGAGCAACTGTTGTTTTACCTGAAGATTCTGGTCCATATATTTCTACTATTCTACCTTTTGGAAGTCCCCCTATACCAACAGCTATGTCAAGTCCAATTGAACCTGTTGGTATAACATCTATATTCATAGATGTCGCTTCTCCAAGTCTCATTACTGAACCTTTACCAAAGTCTTTTTCAATTTTCCCTAAAGCTAGGTTAAGGGCTTTCAGCTTTTCTTGTTCAATACTCATATTTATATTCTTCCTTTCATCTATTAAATATTAAATTAAATTCTTATCATCAAACATTTGTTCGTATATAATTATACCTTATTACATCTTTCTAGTCAAATTTCTTCATTTAATATATAGACCTATTTTTCACTATAATTCAACAAACGTTGATAGTAAAATTTTACCATACTTATTTCATTTATAAACCCTTTTATAATCTTTTATACTAATTTAATCTATAAATTTTAATATTCCCTAAAATTTATAAGAGTATGTTGAAACCTTCTTACCATCTTATTCTTATTCAATAATCATAATTTTAATTTTTTGCTATATATTTAAACTTTCAATTGAATCTATGAAAATATAAATATACAATTATTATATAAAGTTATTCATAGGGGGTATTATGAAATTAAATAAGATACATCATACAGCTATAATTTGCTCAAATTATGAAAAGTCAAAAAACTTTTATGTAAATATTTTAGGTTTAAAAATTATAAATGAAACTTATAGAAAAGATAGAAACTCATATAAGCTAGATTTACAAGTAGGAGATTGCCAATTAGAACTTTTTTCTTTTGATAATCCACCTAAAAGATCAAGCTATCCTGAGGCCTGTGGACTTAGACATTTATGTTTTGAAGTTAATGACATTGGTGAAGCTATAGATTATTTAAATAACAATGGTATACCTACTGAGAATATAAGAATAGACGAAGTCACTCAGTGCAGATTTACATTTTTTAATGATCCTGATAATCTGCCAATTGAATTATATGAGACTTTTAAAATATAGTTTTCTAAATAATAAAATACCTTGAAGAAAAATATCTTCAAGGTATTTTATTATTTACTTTCCATAAATAATTCTTTATTTTTATATAAGTATTCCCATCCAGAATATAATGTAAGCAATGTAGCAATTAATATACACACAAAACCTATATTTAATAATAAAGTATTATTAAAGTTTGCACCTATTAATAAAACTATTATAGATATCATTTGTGTTATAGTTTTTAATTTTCCTCCACCACTTGCTGCTATAACTTTACCGTCAGCTGCTGCTATGGCTCTTAATATACTTACAGTAAGCTCCCTAGAAACTATTATGATTACCATCCAAGCTGGCACTAACCCTGCTTCTATCATACAAGTTAGTGTTGATATAACTAATAGTTTATCTGCAAGTGGGTCCATAAATTTACCAAAGTCAGTAACTAAGTTGCGACTTCTAGCAATGTGCCCATCCATAGCATCAGTTATAGAAGCTACTATGAATATTATACATGCAATTAAAAATTTACTTGGTATATTAAGTAGCATTACTACTATTAATACAGGTATTAAAAATATCCTAAATAATGTTAATTTATTAGGCAAGTTCATTTATTACATCTCCCATTAAATCATACTCTAATGCATTATTAATCTCTACCATTACGAATTCGCCTGGCTTAAGACTTCTTTTAGACTTTACATAAACTATACTATCTATTTCTTCTGCATCACCTTCTGTTCTTCCCATATAAACATTCTTTTCGATTTGCTCTTCTATAAGAACTTCATATGTTTTACCTATTTTAGTTGCCATAACTTCTTGAGATATTCCTTGTTGTAACATCATAAGTCTATCTCTTCTTTGTTCTTTTATTTCTTGTTCTATATGGCCTGGTAATTTATCTGCTGCAGTTCCTTCTTCTCTTGAGTATGCAAAAGCTCCTAGTCTATCAAACTTGACGATTTGAGCAAATTCTAATAATTCTTCAAAATCTTCTTCTGTTTCACCTGGGAAACCAGTTATTATTGTAGTTCTTAATGTTGCATCAGGTATATTATTTCTTATCATTTCTATTTTTGCTAATATATCTTCTTTAGTTGTGTGTCTATTCATTAATTTAAGTATTTTGTTGCTTGCATGTTGTATTGGCATATCAAAGTAATTACATATGTTATCATACTTTTTAATAACTTGAACTAATTCCTCTGTTATTGATTCTGGATATGAGTACATTATTCTTATCCATTTTATACCTTCTACCTTAGCTAATTCTTCTAATAACTGAGGTAATTTAGCTTCTCCATCATATATATCTGTTCCATAAGTTGTACTATCTTGTGCTATTACTACAAGTTCTTTAACACCTCTTAATGCTAAATCTCTTGCTTCAGCCAATATATCTTCCATCTTTCTACTTTTTTGCTTACCTCTTAACTTAGGTATTATACAATAAGTACAATGTTTATCGCACCCTTCACTTATTTTTAAATATGCCATGTAACTTGGTGTTGAAACATATCTTGGAAGTTCTTCATTGAATGCGAACTCTATATCATTTAAGCTTACTATTTTATTTTCTTTTTCAAGTCCTGCAACAATTTCATCTATATTTTGGTAGCTTCCTGTTCCAACTATTGCATCTATTTCTGGTATTTCTGATTTTAACTCTTCTGAATATCTTTGAGCTAAGCACCCTGTTACTACAAGAAGTTTTAAGTTTCCTGTTTCTTTTAACTGTGCTATTTCAATTATTGTTTCTATAGATTCTTGCTTTGCTGATTCTATAAACCCACAAGTATTAACTAGAGCTATATCAGCCTCTTCCATATTTCCTACTAATTTGTATCCTTTTTTATTTAAGATACCCATCATTATTTCTGCGTCTACTAAGTTTTTTGAACAACCTAATGATTCAAGTGCTATTTTTAACATTCTTCTGCTCCTTTTCTTGCTGTCTTATGAAAATTAATTAATTCTTTCATTGTATCATTTATGTCTTTAAAGTGAATCACTTCATTATATTTATATTGCTGTACAGAATGCATATATAATGGATCATAGTATTCAACTAAGTACTTTTCTACAAGCTCTTCATATTTTTCTTCCTCTAACATTTGTAAATACTCTTCAACTTTTTTATTCCCTAGTCTTTTTTTAAATCTACCTATACATTCTCTTAATATATCTATATTTCCTTCATCTCTATCATAAATATAATCTTTACAAAGTCTTTTTACTCTATCTTCTATATCACATTCTATAAGTATGTGGTATCCATCTCTTATTATTCCTTCATAAATTTCATTTGGTACTAGTACATGACCAACTCTTTTACTTTCACTTTCTATAAACACGTAGTCTGTTTTAGAGTAATACAATGCATTAAATATTCTAGCCTCAAAAGTTTTTTGTGTTGGTGGTTTTTCATCAAATGTTATAAATCCAAATACAGAGCCTGTATTTTTTGCCATTTGTTCTAAATCAACTACATCAATATTATTTTTTTCTAGTTCTACTAACAATTCTGTTTTTCCAACTCCAGTTAAACCATGAAGTACTATGAATTGTTTTTTCTTCATTACATTACTTAAATAATCTATTACATAGTTTCTATATGATTTATATCCACCTTCAAGTTTATATATATCAATTCCAATAGAAGCTAATAGGTTAGCAAAACTTCCGCTTCTCATTCCGCCTCTTGCACAATATATAATTACATGTTCGTATTGCTTTGATAATTCTTTAACCTCTCTATACATATCCTTTAGCTTTGGTGATACAAAATCAAATCCTCTATCTATAGCCTCATGTTTACCTTGAGTTTTATAAATAGTTCCTATTTCATGATGTTCATCATTACTAAATAATGGCATGTTATGAGCATTTAAGATATGGTCATCCTCATATTCTTTTTCTGTTCTTACATCTATAAAAATTGTATTTTTAAGCTTTAAAGCGTCCTCTATATTTATTGTCTTCAAATTTTATTCACCTTCTAAATTAGCTAATTCTTCCTTCGTTATTAAAACTTTTCTAGGTTTACTTCCTTCACTTGGTCCAACTATACCTCTTTCCTCCATAGAATCAATTAATCTAGCTGCTCTATTAAATCCTATTTTAAACTTTCTTTGAAGCATAGATGCTGAACCTTGACCATTATTCACAACAAACTCTATTGCGTCTGCTAATAAGTCATCTTCATCACTCGATTTTATAGAAACTGATTTTGAAATAGTATCCATTATATCATCTTCATATTTTACTTCTTCAGTTACTTGATTTTTTATAAAATCTATAACTCTTTCTGATTCATGTTCTGATATAAATGCTCCTTGTAGCCTTACAGGTTTAGCAGCACCTAATGGATAGAATAGCATATCACCCTTACCTAACAACTTTTCTGCTCCACCTAAATCAAGTATTGTTCTAGAATCTGTTTGTGATGAAACTGCAAATGCTATTCTAGATGGTATATTTGCTTTTATAACACCCGTTATTACATCTACTGATGGTCTTTGCGTTGCTATAATTAAATGCATTCCTGCAGCCCTTGCCATTTGTGCCAATCTACAAATATAATCTTCTACATCATTTGCACAAGCCATCATTAAGTCCGCAAGCTCATCTATGATTATTACAATCTTAGGTAATTTTTCTTCACATTTTTCATTGTAACTTGTTATATCTTTTACTTGATTTTCAGCAAATAATTTATATCTTCTATTCATTTCTGTGACTGCCCAGTTTAAAGCATTAGCAGCTTTTTTAGGATCAGTTACAACAGGTATTAGTAAATGAGGTATTCCATTGTAGCTTGCTAGTTCAACCACTTTAGGGTCTATAAGTAAAAACTTAACTTCATCTGGATTAGATTTATATAATATACTATTTATTAACGTATTTACGCAAACACTTTTACCTGAACCTGTTGAACCTGCTATAAGTAAGTGAGGCATCTTTCCAATATCTGCTATGATTGGTTTTCCTCCTATATCCTTACCTAAAGCCATTGCAAGTGGTGATTCAAAGTTTTTAAATTCATCACTTTCTAATACTTCTCTTAATCCTACCATTTGGCTTTCTTCATTTGGTACTTCTATACCGATTGCACTCTTACCAGGTATTGGTGCTTCTATTCTTATACTTTTTGCAGCTAAACTAAGTGCTAAATCATCAGTTAAGTTTACTATTTTGCTTACCTTTACACCTGGGCTTGGCTGAATTTCATATCTTGTTATTGTAGGTCCTACTGTAACTTGATTTACTTTAGCTTCAACTCCAAAATCAGATAGTGTTTTTTCTAATAATGACGCATTTTTTAGTACTTTTTTCTTTCCGTGTTCATCACTTTTTTTATCAAACTTATTTAATAGGTCAAATCCAGGTTTTTTATAATTTTCATATTTTGATACCGAATCCATGTCTAAGTTTATTGGCTGAGTACGTTCAATATTTTGTGTTTTATCAAAATTATAAGTTTCTTTAGATAAATTTTCAGTTTTAGAACCTTGAAGATTTTTTAATACATCAAGTTCTGAACCAGTTTGAGTTACTTCTAATATTTCTAAATAATCATCTTCAGCTTTATTAAATCCTACTATTTTTATAGTCTTGTCATCTACATCATCTTCTAAACTTAATGCTGGCTCTTTTTGCTCATTGTTAGCTTTATGTTGTTTGTTTTTATCAATAATACCTTTAAAAATACTTGGTTTCTTTTCTTCTATCATAGTTTGTTCCATAGTACTATCATCTACTTCATCAGTTATCATGTCTAAAGCAGATTGTTTTAAATTTGAAACTTTTTCTTTTAAATTCTTGCCTTTTAGCTTTGTTTTTTTACTTCCTTTGCTTCCAAAATTTACATTCGATATAAAATCTTGTATTGATATATTAAATGTAAACATTACACATAATAATAATGCAAATATACTAATTAGCCATCCTCCAGTTATACCAAAGATTGCTTTTATATAATATGCTATAGTAGAAGTTATAAGTCCAGTTCCATTTCCATTTACTCCCATTTGCATTACATCACTAATCATTGTGGATTTAAATGGTGAATCTACAGGTATAGTTCTAGCATTTAATAATCCATAAAATACAAATACAAATGTTACTATAATATAGTACATTTTACTATTCTTTAATCTATAAACATATTCATTTCCTTCAAAGAATCCAAGAATACCTGCAATAATAACTATAAAAGGTATTGTAAATGATAATCCTCCAAATAGGCCTTTAAATATATTCTGCATAAAGTTTCCTATTAATCCCATAGAAGCAGAATTTAAGCTATATAATAAGAATATACCTACAAATATTGTAACTAGATTATGATACTCTGCTCTAAATCCTAGGTCTTTATCTTTTTTCTTTTTGCTTTTTTTCTTTGCCACTCATCTCACCTCTTACTTTTTATAAATCATCTCTACCCTGATAAATTATAGGTTCTTTAATCGATAAAAAGTGTTAATGCCTAAACACTAACACTTTCTACTTATACTTATACTTATACTTATATTACTTAATTATATCATATATTGTATTATTTAAACAAACTTATTTATTTTCTTTGCTCTTATCATCTTCTGCTATTAGTTCTTTTAGTTTAGCTAGTGCTTCTTTAAGTCCTCCAACTTCATCAATTATACCACAGTCAACAGCTTCCTTTCCTATAAGAACACTACCAACATCACTAACTAATTCATCTTTAGCATGCATTAATTTAACTAATTCATCTCGTTCTATTTTTGATGTTCTAGTTATAAACTCAACAATTCTCTCTTGCATCTTTTTAAAATATTCAAATGTTTCATTTACACCAATTACTAATCCATTTGTTCTAATTGGGTGAACTATCATAGTAGCAGTTGGAGCTATAAATGAATAATCTCCTGCAGTTGCAAGAGGAACGCCTATACTGTGACTTCCACCTAATACAAGTGTTACTATTTTTTTAGATACACTATTTAGAAGCTCTGCCATAGCAAGACCTGCTTCTACATCTCCTCCAACTGTATTCAAAATTACAAGTACACCTTTTATATCTGGATTTTCTTCTACCGAATATAACATTGGAATTATATGTTCATACTTAGTAGCTTTTTTTTGTGGATTTCCTATAAAATGTCCTTCTATTTCTCCTATTATTGTAATACACTGTATATCTTTCTTAGGTTGATTTGGAATTTGTGGAATTCCCATTTGCTTTATATCTTCCATTTCATTATCATTTGCATTATTATTATTGTTATTGTTATTATTTTGATCTTGCATTAATAAATTAGAATTTATTTTTTCTATATCCACAGTATCTTTTTCTAAATTATAATTATCCATATTTTTGTTTATGTAATTATTATATTCAATATTATCTTCATTAAATTTCATTTTAATTCTCCTCTCAAGCATTATTATTTTTATTTTTTCCAAATCCTTGTAAAAAATTCATACTTTAATGCTTGATTTATATAATAATTACATTACAAGCTTAGATCTCCAACTACCTCTTCTCCATCTATTATAAAATATTATTCCTCTTAAAATTTCATCCATAGCCATAGCTAGCCATACACCATATAATCCCATATTAAATTGTATAGCAAATATGTATGAAAATAATGCCGATATTAGCCACATAGATATTATTCCCACCATTACAGGAAATTTTATATCTCCTGCAGCTTGCATTCCTCTTATCGTTACCATATTAATAGATCTTCCTAGTTCTAAGAAAATATCTATAAATAATATGTGTTTGCCTAGTCTAAGTATTGTTATATCTTTAGTAAATATTCCTAAAATATAGTCACTAAAAATAAATATTGAACCAGATACAATTAAAGTAACTAGCATTGCCTTTTTTAGAGTATCTAATACACATTTGTAAGCTTCATCCTCTTCTTTAGCTCCAATTAAATGTCCCACTATAATCTGATTTGCTTGAGATACTGCATTTGCATATAAATATGAAATCATTACTATAATACCTATATAAGTTCTACCAGTAACAATAGTTGTTCCAAGGGTATTTACTATGGCTAAAATTACTGTCTGTGATATATTATATGATATATTTTCTCCTCCTGATGGAATACCTATATTTATTAATTTCTTAAAAGTATCTTTCGGGAATGGTCTAATATATTTTAATGAAATTTCACCATTTACTTCCTTTTTAAAAATATATGCTATTATAACAACTCCTATAAACCTACTCATTACACTTGAAATTGCAACACCATCTACTCCCATCTTAGGTAGTCCGAAATACCCATTTAGTAAGATAGTGTTACCAATTATATTTAGTATATTTACTAATATAGAAATATACATAGTTTGTTTCATCAAACCATTACTTCTAAATATAGCTGAATAAGTTAAAAATAGCGATTGTAAAAATAATCCCCCTCCAACTATATTCATATATATATTTGCATCATTAATCAAATCATTTGGGAGTTTAATTAAATTAAGTATATAACTTCCTAATATAAATAATAAAATTCCTGATGCTATACCAAATATAAAGTTAGTAAAAATAGATACTGTATAGATTTCAGATACTTTACTATGATTCTTCGCTCCCAAGTACTGAGATACAAGTATTGTTGTAGCCATTGTTACCACACTAAAAGTTATTACTAATACATTCATTATTTGATTTACATTTCCAACTGCTGCTACTGCTTTATCAGATACCCTACTTAACATTACCTGATCAATATTATTTACTAATAGCTGTAATGACAGCTCTATAAATATTGGCCATGTTAATGATAATAAAGATAACTTTTTATTTAATATTTTTGATAATTCCATATACGTCTTCTATATAATTATTTTATCAATATAAAATATTATTGAATAATTTTACCACTGTCAATAATATTTTATTCTTTATATGCTAACAGTCTCAAATTAAAAAGAATATACTAAACTAGTATATTCTTTTTAATTTGAGACTATCTAATCTTCATTTTTATAAAAAAGATTATGTATAATATGAATAGTTTCTACCATGTCTTTTTCTTTAACCAAGCAAGATACAGAAGTATAAGAGTCAGATGACTGAAGTAATTCTATATTAATCTTTGTTAAACCTCTCATAATCTTTGCTATAACTCCAGGTGTTTCAGTTATTTTACTACCTAATAAAGTAACCTTTGCACAATCCTTGTTTATCTCATATTGTACTGAGTTCTTTTTAAGTATTTCCTCAACAACATCTACATCTGATTTGTTAATAGCAAATCCCTTATCTTCTATAAAAAAATTAATCATATCCATATTTATTTTCTTATCTTCCATTTCATTTAGTATTCTAGAAAATACATCTTCACAAGATTTTACTTTTACTTGAGCTATATTATTTTTATGAGCTACTGTAGATATAAATCCCTCTTCTTCCTCATAACTTTGATTTCCATGTTGTAGGTTTTTAATTGAACCAATCTTAGTTCCTTCATACTCTGGATTTAATGTGTTTTTTATTTCTAGTATTATATCAGCCTTTTTAGCAAGCTCTACAGCTCTTGGATGTATTACCTTTGAACCTTGCTCTGCCATTTGAAAAACCTCTTCATATTCTATAAATTTTATCACTCTTGCATCAGGCTCTACTCTAGGATCTGCTGTCATTATTCCATCTACATCAGTATATATTTGAACTTTCTTACTTCCTAATGCTTTACCTATTGCTACTGCAGATGTATCACTCCCTCCTCTACCTAGAGTAGTTACATCTCCATCCTCTGTACTACCTTGAAATCCAGCTATTACAACTACCTTTCCCATAGATAATTCTGTTTCAATTCTTTGTGAGTTTATTTTTTTTATCTTAGCATTAGAGTAAGAATTCGTTGTTATTACTCCAGCTTGAGTTCCTGTTAAAAATATAGATGGTATATTTTCACCTTCTAACATACTTGACAAAATAGTTCCAGATATTATTTCTCCACAGGACATTATAAGATCTAGTTCTCTTTTTGATGCTTTTTCATTAACATTTTTACATAAATCTATTAATGTATCTGTTGCATAAGGTGCACCTTTTCTTCCCATAGCTGATACAACTACTGCCAAATCATTCCCCTTTTCTCTATAGCTTTTTATTATATTAACAACCTCTTTCATTTTTTCATATGATTCTACTGATGTTCCACCAAATTTTTGTACTAATACTCCCATATATTCCCCCCTAATAACTACATTTAATATACTCCATCATATTCTATAATTATCATATCGTTACCAATTTTTTTTACGCTTCTCCAAGGTACTTCTAGAACTGAGCCTTCTTTCTTTCGTCCAAAAAAGCCTTTTTCTTTTGGTATTAATAATGCCAATATTTTTCCTGTTGTTTCATCTATTATAAGGTCACATTCACCAACTACACCTAGTCTTTCCCCTGTAACTAGGTTAACAATTTCTTTCCCTGCAATTTCAGATAAATTCATACTTATCCCCCCTAAACTTATTAATTACAACTTTATATCCTCTACATCTCTGCCGACTATACAAATTCCAAGATTACTCAAATCAAATACTTTGTTTATAACCTTTTTTATACTGTCAAAGTTTACATTATTTATACATTCTAAAATTTCATCTGTAGTTTTTACTTTATTTACAAGTAGCATTGATTTTCCCATAGACATCATCCTACTTCCTGTACTTTCCAAACCTAATAAGTAACTACCTTTTAATTGCTCTTTACTTTCATGTATTTCTTTTTCTGTTAAATAATTTTCTCTTAAGTCTTTTATTTCATTTTTTATAATTTCACATACTTCTTCTAAATTTTCATTACTCATACTAGCAAAAATCCCTAGTTCTCCACATTTTCTATATAAGCTTTGTGCTGAGTATATAGAATATACTAGCCCTTTTTCTTCTCTTATTTTTTGGAATAATCTAGAGCTAATACTACCTCCAAATATATTATTTATAACAGCTAATGCATATACTTCATCATCATCCTCTAATCCAATAGCCTTTAAATTCATTGTTAAGTTCACTTGTTCTGTATCCTTATTTTTAGCTATATGACAAGAATTAAATGTAGCTTCTTTTAGCTCTATAGTTACATCTTTGCTTTTCCAACTTTTAAATTTTTCTTCTATTTTTTCTAACATAGTATCAAAATCAAAGTTTCCTGATACTGATATTACTGAATTATTAGGTACATAATATTTATTAAAATATTCTAATAACTCTTTTCTATTTATATAATCTAAGGATTTTCTATTACCTAATATATTCATTCCCAGTCCATCATCTTTATAAATGTGCTCTAATAACATATCATAAGCTAAGTCCTCTGGTGAATCTTCATACATTTTAAGTTCTTCTAAAATTACTGATCTTTCCTTATCTATATCTTTTTCATCAAACTTAGAGTTTAGTATCATATCGCTTAATATATCTAACCCTATATTTATATGTTCATCTAGTAATTTTACATAGTAGCATGTACATTCTTTGCTTGTAAAAGCATTTATTTGACCACCTAAATTATCAATTTCACTTGCAATATCTTTTGAACTTCTTTTATTTGTCCCTTTAAATAACATATGTTCTATAAAATGAGATACTCCACTCACTTTATTATCTTCAATTCTTGATCCTGCATTTATCCATACTCCTAAAGATATTGATTTCACATAAGGTATTTCTTCACCTATTATTGTAAGTCCATTCTCTAATGTTTTTACTTTGTACATATCATCCTCCATTTGTAACAATATTTTATATAGACTATTATTTATTGGTTAAACTTTAGTTCTAAATCTAAATAAGTATATGTATTTCATTATAGTTTAGTAGGTTTATTTATTCAATAAAAATTAAGTTATTAAAAAATATCCATTAATCTACCTACTTTAAGTCCTTTTCCCCTTATAATAGATATTATATCATCTAAACATTGTGTGGTTGCCTTTGTAGGGTGAATAAGTACTATACTTCCATCTTTAATTTCCTTTTTATTTACTCTGTTTATTATCACATCAGGCTCCTCTCTGTATTTCCAATCAATTGTATCTACATCCCATTTAAATGTTGTATATCCTAACTCTTTAGCTGCCTTAATTGTCCCTTCGCCAAAAGAACCTGCTGGAGCTTGAAAAAATTTAATTTCTTGATTTGTAATTTCCTCTATAATAGATTCAGCTTTTTTCATCTGCTCTAAATTTTCTTCATAGCTTAACTTAGCATAGTCTAAATGTTTATATCCATGACTTCCAACCTCATGACCTTCTGAAATCATTCTTTGTAAAAGTTCTTTTTTATTTTCTGCCCACTTACCTGTTATAGTAAATGTTATATTTGCATCTTCTTTTTTTAGAGTATCTAATATCGACTCTATGTATTCATCTTCCCAGCCAAGGTCTACGTTGCATGTAATTGCAACGTAGCCACTATTAGCTTTAGTTCCTCTTTCGTAAGGTAAGTCAGCTAGATCATTAAAGTTAAAAGTCGGAGTTATACTGCTTTTCATCCCCCAAAATACTCCTCCTATAATAAGCAATATAACTAAAACTCCTATGCCTATCTTCTTTAGTTTCTTCTTATTAGCCACCATTATTAACATCTAAGATTCCCCCTAAAATATGTACAAATTATATCTTAGTTAATCTTATTAAATAATTGTCCTATTTATGCAAATATAAACTATAATAAAAAAAAGATTAACTAAGAAAAGTTAATCTTTTTTTTATTATTTATTTATTTTTCTTCTTTCTTTTCAGTTCTTTCTGGCTTAGGTAATAAAATTTTTCTAGATAAGTTTACTCTTCCTTTTTCGTCTATTTCAGTAACCTTAACTTCTACTTCATCTCCAATATTAAGAACATCTTCAACCTTAGCTACTCTTTCATGAGCTATGTGAGATATATGAAGTAATCCTTCTTTACCTGGAAGTATTTCAACAAAAGCACCGAATGTAGTTATTCTAGTCACTTTCCCTTTATAAGTCTTACCAACTTCGGCTTCTGCAACTATGTCATTTATTAGTTTTTGTGCTAAGTCTATCATTTCTTGATCAATACCTGCTATAAATACTTCACCAGTTTGTTCTATATCTATCTTAACACCAGTTTCATCGATAATCTTAGTTATAACCTTACCACCTGGCCCTATAACATCTCTTATCTTATCTGGATTTATATTCATTGTTATTATCTTAGGAGCATACTTAGATAATTGTGGCTTTGGAGCATCTATAGTTTTTCTCATTTCATTTAATATATGAAGTCTACCAACTCTTGCTTGATCAAGTGCAGCTCTTAATATATTTTCATCTATACCATTTATTTTTATATCCATTTGTATAGCTGTTATACCATGTTCAGTACCTGCAACTTTAAAGTCCATATCTCCTAAATGGTCTTCCATACCTTGTATATCTGAAAGTATAGCTACTTTGTCCTCATCTTTTATAAGACCCATTGCAATACCTGCAACCATATCTTTTATTGGAACACCTGCATCTAGTAATGATAATGTTGATCCACAAACCGAACCTTGAGATGTTGATCCATTTGAACTTAATACTTCAGAAACTAATCTTATTGCATAAGGGAATTCTTCTTTTGAAGGTATTACAGGAACTAATGCTCTCTCAGCTAATGCACCATGACCTATTTCTCTTCTTCCTGGACCTCTTGATGGTCTAGCTTCACCAACACTGTATGCTGGGAAGTTATAGTGATGCATATATCTTTTATTTTCTTCTTCATCTAAACCATCTAGTATTTGAACATCTCCTAAAGCACCTAATGTAGTTATAGTCATTACTTGAGTTTGTCCTCTTGTAAATAATCCAGAACCATGAGCTCTTGGTATAAATCCATTATCACACCATATTGGTCTTATTTCATCTAATTTTCTGTTATCTGGTCTTACTTGCTCATGAGTTATAAGCATTCTAACAGACTCTTTTATTATTGATTGAAGAACTTCTTCTATATCTGATCCAAACTCATCTACTATTTCTTCAAAATGAGCAAGAGTTTCTTCTCTTACTGCATCCATTTTTTCTTGTCTTTCAAGTTTTTCAACAGTTCTTACTGCCTCTTTCATTTTATCAGTTGCAAAATTACGAACAGCAGATTCTACCTCAGCATCAACTTTATGTAATTCTACTTCCATTTTTTCTTTTCCAACTTCTGAAGTTATCTCTTCTATGAAAGATACTATTTTCTTTATTTCTTCGTGTGCAAATAATATAGCTTCTAACATTAAGCTTTCAGGTATTTCTTCTCCTCCAGCTTCAACCATCATTATTGCATCTTTAGTACCTGATACTACTAAGTGAAGAGAACTCTTTTCTCTTTGCTCTGCAGTTGGGTTAGCTACTAACGCACCGTCAACTAATCCTACTAAAACAGAACCAGTTGGACCATTAAATGGTATATCAGATATAGATAAGGCTACAGATGAACCTATCATCGCTACTATATCAGGAGTACAATCTTGATCTACTGAAAGTACAGTAGCAACAACTTGTACATCATTTCTAAATCCTTTTGGGAATAAAGGTCTTATTGGTCTATCTATTAATCTAGAAGTAAGTATTGCCTTTTCTGAAGGCTTTCCCTCTCTCTTTAAAAATCCACCTGGTATTTTACCAACTGAATATAATCTTTCCTCATAATCAACACTTAGTGGGAAGAAATCTATACCATCTCTTGGCTTTGCTGATTTAGATACGTTAATCATAACCATAGTTTCTCCGTATTTAAGTATAGCACTACCAGCAGCAAGCTCTGATATTTTTCCTATTTCAACAGAAAGTTCTCTTCCTGCTAAATCCATTTTGAAAATTTTATGTTCAAACATTAATGCTTGTACCTCCTCTTTCACTAAAACCGCTTTTATATCTTAACTAATATCTTATCAAAAATACTATAAATTAACAATACAAAACTCATTTTATGACTTTTATTGTATTTTCTTAGATACTAAACTATATACTTTTGTATAGTATTTGCTACTTAATATAAAATTAATCATTTAATAAGAACAACTAATTGCAAATATATCTGGTCCAGTATGAGAACATATACAAGCTCCACCTCTAGTAAAATACAGATTCTTGCATTTTATTTTTGCGTTAACTTCTTCTTTTAATTTCTCAAAATCATCTACATTATCGCCACAACCAATTATTACATTCTTATCTTCTAAAGTATCATACTTATCTATAGTTAACTTTATCAATTCATTTATAGCATGTTTTTTACCTCTTACTTTTGTAAGTATAAATATTTTTGCATCTTCTACTGTAAATATAGGCTTTATTTTTAACATATTACCTATAGTTGCAGTTGCTAATGATGCTCTTCCACTTCTCTGTAAGTATTCAAGTGTATCTGGAACAAATAATAAACTTACTGAATCTCTTAACTTTTCTAATTCCTCTATTAGTTCTTGTGGAGTTATTTCATTATTATTTTCTATTAATTCACATGCTTTAACAACAAATTGGGCACTTCCTAGAGATAATGTTAACGTATCAAATACATGTATATCTCCTTCTGTATCATTTTTAGCCATTACAGCACTTTGATAAGTACCCGATGATTTCGAAGAACCATTTATACATACTATAGAGTAATCATCTTTATATTTGTCAAAAGCAGTTTTAAATTGAATATATGTAGCTTGTGATGTTTTTGGAACTTCTTTTTTCTCTTTCATCCTTTTATAAAACTCTTCATTACTTATGTCTATACCTTCTTTATACTCTTTATCTCCAAGTATTATATTTAAAGGAATCACATCTATATCATATTTTTCTACCAAATCTTTAGGGACATCACATAAACTATCGCAAATTAACTTTATTTTCATCTATATCTCCTCCTAAAATAAAGCATATATTATTTTTTTATATTTTATACCTTTTTAATTATTTACTCCTTAGATTAAATATAATCATAGTTCATATAATTTGTATTTATACTTCTTTATTAATTATACTATTTATTCATGAATTTTGCATTCTTACATATCTATTTATTATTTTATGCTATCATAGTCAAATCTATTTAAAATTTTATAAATCTATATTTTGTATTAATTAAAAACATATATACTATACTAAATTTATTATTTTAAGCAAAAACAGGAAGGCCAATGCCTTCCTGTTCTATATAGAAAATATAATTATTTTCTTAATCCTAATTTAGCTATTAAAGTTCTGTATCCTTCAAGATCTTTTTCCTTTAAGTAAGCTAATAAGTTTCTTCTTCTACCAACCATCTTTAATAAACCTCTTCTAGAGTGGTGGTCTTTTTTGTGAGTCTTTAAGTGACCGTTTAATTCGTTTATTCTAGCTGTTAATAAAGCTATTTGTACTTCTGGAGAACCAGTATCTCCTTCTTTTCTTCCAAACTCTTTGATTATTTCAGTTTTGTTCATTTGAGTTACCTCCATAAAATTTTATTAAATCGCCAATTACTAAGCATTGATTGGAGTGTTCAAATGCTGAGTAATGGTTAATTTACTTACTTATTCTATCATATAAATTTATTTTTTGCAAATATACTTTTCATAAATATAATTTGTATCAATTTTTAACTGAGATTTCAGCTCTTCTAAAGAATTAAACTTTTTTTCATCTCTAATTCTTTCTAAAAACTCAATTTTTATAAATTTTCCATATATGTCTTCATTGAAATCAAGTATATTAGTCTCTACAGATAGATTATCTCCATTTACAGTTGGGTTATACCCTATATTAGTTGCTCCAAAGTAGGTTTTTTCATCTAAGTAAACCTTAGTTGCATATATACCGCATTTAGGAATAAGCATTTCACCCTCAATTTTCATATTTGCAGTAGGAAATCCTATAGTTCTTCCTAGTTGCTTAGACTTTATTACTTCTCCCTCTAATTGGTAATTACGTCCTAAATACTCTTTCACTTTATTTACACTTCCCTCAGCTATTAAGTTTCTTATATAAGTGCTACTTACTCTTATATTATTTATTTTTACAGGATTAACTACCTCAACTTTAAAATCATACTTAGCACCTAAGAGTTTTAATAATTTTGCATTTCCTTCTTTATTTCTAGCAAAGGTAAAGTCATGTCCTACAATTACCTTTTTGGCTCCTAATTTTTCTTTAAGTATCTTTTTTGCAAAATCATCTGCAGATATCTTTGTCATTTCCTCATCAAAGGGTACATTAACTACAATATCTATACCTAAATAGCTTAATTTTTCCATTTTATCCTTATCACGTATAATGTTTTTCACACTATGATTTCTAAAATAGTTAGCTGGATGATTTTCAAAAGTAAAAACAACACTTTTTATTCTTCTTTTTTTGCTACATTGTACTGCTTTTTTTATCAGAACTTTATGGCCATTATGAAGACCATCAAATTTACCTATAGTGACAACACTTTCGCCTAAATTCTCTACATCCCATATAGATTTAACAATATCCATAATGATTTCCCCACTAGAATTATAGTTTATATAAATATTTTATCACTTTTTAGACTTATAATCTTATTATCTTTTATCAATTTACCTACACCTAAAAAGTTTCCATCACTATAAACCCTTACAAATTCATCATTTTCATTTATTCCATCAGTACTAAATCGTTTACTATCAATTATACCACCATTGCTGTAGTACTTTAATGCACTTGATTTTAATGTCACTGATTTAAAATTATTTAGAACATAATCTATATCATATAAATGTTTATCTAAAGTTCCACTAGTATTAAATTCTTCTAGTTCTTCTAATGTAATTGAATTTTCTAAGTTAAATCTACCAGAAGATGTTCTAAGCAAGAAAGACATATGACCTCCACAGCCTAAAAATTCCCCTATATCATGGCAAATACTCCTTACATAAGTTCCTTTAGAACATTTAACATAAAACATTATTTTCCTATCATTTATACTAAGTATATTCAATTCTTTTATGTTTACTTTTCTAGATTTTATAACTATATCATCAGCTTTTCCACTTCTAGCTAAATCACACATTTTTTTACCGTTAACTTTCAGTGCTGAATATATTGGAGGAAATTGTTCAATCTCTCCTCTTTGAGTTTCAAAAGCTTTCTCAATATCATATTTACTTAGTTTGAAATCTTCTGTTCTTTTTACTATACTTCCTGAAGAATCATATGTATCAGTTGTCATTCCTAATGTAAGCTCGCAAATGTATGATTTATCTTTATTAAGTATTAATTCACTTACCTTCGTAGCTTTTCCTATACATATAGGTAGTACCCCTGATGCATCTGGATCAAGGGTACCTGTATGGCCAACTTTTTTAGTATTTAAAATTCTTCTAACTCTGCTAACTACATCATGAGATGTCATGCCTGTAGGTTTTAATATATTTATTATTTTGTTCATTAAAATCACCTTAAATTTCTTTTAGAACTGCTTGTAGAACTTTTTCTTTAGCATTTTCTACAGTATCATATATAGTACAACCTGCGGCTCTTATATGTCCTCCACCATTAAATGATTGAGCAATCTTACTTACATTTACATAGTTTTTAGACCTTAAGCTAACCTTAACCTCATTTTCCTTCTTTTGTTTTAAAAGAATTCCAACCTCTACACCTTCTATATCTCTTGTGTATGTAGTTATACCATCTACATCATTAAAACTTATATTGTTTCTTTGTAGCATATCTATAGTTAAACTTATACATGCTATTTTATTATCTACTATATCTAAAGTATTTAATGCTTCTCCTAGCAATTTATAGTAGTTATAAGAATTACTTTGGAAAACATTTTGAATAATTTTATCCCTCTTAGCTCCTGCTAATAATAAATTTTTAGCCATTTCAAAGCTACTTGGATGTGTACTTGAATAAGAAAAATTACCAGTATCTGTTGCCAGACCTGTATAAAGAGCTGTTGCTATATCTTCATTTATTATACTCATATTTTCTAGTTCATTTAGTCTAACTAAAATATTGTATACTAATTCACTAGTTGATGAAGCATTTACGTCAATATAGTTTAAATCTCCATAAGAATCATTACTTGCGTGATGATCTATGCAGATTATTGTTTTTGCATTTTCTTTTATTTCTTCACTTACGCAAACTCTAGATTTATCTCCACAGTCTAATGCTATTAAATTAAACTCATTTATATTTAAGTCATTGAATTCTATTGAACTTAACTTAGTTACATTTTCTACTAAAAATTTAAGATTTGAAGGTGCATTATCATCTAATACATAGTACACATTCTTACCTAATATTTTTAAAGAATAGTATATACCAAGAGTTGATCCAATATTATCACCATCTGGACTAATATGAGAAGTAACGACAAAGTCGTTACTTCCTTTTATATATTTTATAATATTATCAATATTACTTATCATATTCCTCATCCTTACATATAGGTTCTTGATTATCTTTTGAACTTATTTGTTTTATAAGATTATCCATATACATACCTTTTTTAATTGAATCATCAACCTTAAAGATAATTTGTGGAGTATGTCTAAGTTTTACATTTCTACTTACTTCTCTTCTTACATAATTTACAGCACTCTTAAGTCCTAATAAAGTCGATTCTTCGTCTCCACCTAATATACTTACATATACATATGCATAGCTTAAGTCATTAGTAACTTCTACATCGGTTACACTAACCATAGAAGTTATTCTAGGATCTTTTATGCCACTAATAAGCATACTGCTTACTACTTTTCTTATTTCTTCTGCTATTCTTCTTGTTCTATTATATGATGCCATAATATCGACCTTCTTTTACTATTTTAATTTTCTTTCTACTTCTTTAGTTATATAAGCTTCTATTATGTCGCCTTCTTTTAAATCATTATAATTTACGAAGCTCATACCACATTCGTAACCATTGTTAACTTCTTTTACATCATCTTTAAATCTCTTTAGTGCAGCAAGTTCACCATCATGGACTATTATTCCATCTCTAACTATTCTAGCTTTAGAACCTCTGAATATTTTTCCACTAGTTACATAACATCCAGCTACTGTACCTACACCAGATATTTTATATATTTCTCTCACTTCAGCTTTTCCTGTATCTTCATCTCTATATTCTGGATCTAACATACCTGTCATAGCTGCTTGAACATCTTCTATAGCCTTGTATATTATAGTGTATGTTCTTACATCAACAGCTTGCTTCTTAGCCATTTCTTCAGCACCTGGAACAGGTCTTACATTAAATCCTATTATTATTGCATTAGACGCAGCTGCAAGCATAACATCTGATTCAGTTACAGCACCAACACCACAGTGTATTACTCTAACTGCAACTTCCTCATTAGATAATTTTTCTAATGATTGCTTAACTGCTTGAGCAGAACCTTGAACATCTGCTTTTATAACTATGTTAAGATCTTTAACATCTCCATCATTCATATGAGAGAAGAAGTCATCAAGTGACATTCTTTGGTTAGATTTTAACATTTCTTCTCTAGCTATTTGTTGTCTCTTTTCAGCAACACTTCTAGCTATCTTATCAGTTGGAACAGCAACAAATTGATCTCCACCTTGTGGAACTTCAGATAAACCTAATATTTCTACTGCTGTAGAAGGTCCTGCTGTTTTTACTCTTTTTCCTTTAGAGTTTATCATTGCTCTTACCTTACCACTTGCAAGTCCAGCAACTATTGGATCTCCAACATTTAAAGTTCCTCCTTGAACAAGAACTGTAGCAACTGGTCCTCTTCCTTTATCAAGTTGAGCTTCTATAACAGTACCTACTGCTCTTTTATTAGGATTAGCTTTTAATTCTTCCATTTCTGAAACTAATAATATCATTTCTAGTAATGTATCTATACCAGTTTTTTGTCTAGCTGATACTGGAACTGCTATAACTTCTCCACCCCAGTCTTCAACTAATAATCCTTGATCAGCTAACTCTTGCTTAACTTTATCAGGATTTGCATCTGGCTTATCTATTTTATTTATAGCTACTATTAATGGTACTTCAGCTGCTTTAGCATGGTTTATTGCTTCTATTGTTTGAGGCATTATTCCATCATCTGCAGCAACAACAAGTATTGCTATATCTGTTACTTGTGCTCCTCTAGCTCTCATTGATGTGAAAGCTTCATGTCCTGGTGTATCTAAGAATACTATTTTTTGACCATTTACTGAAACCTCAGAAGCACCTATATGTTGAGTTATTCCTCCTGCCTCTCCTCTAGTTACATTAGTTGATCTTATAGCATCTAGTAAAGAAGTTTTACCATGGTCAACGTGTCCCATTACGGTTACAACTGGTGGTCTTGGTAATAAATCTTCTTCTTTATCTTCCTCTATTTCCATTAAAGCATCTATTTCTAATTGCTCTTCTTCTTCATCTTCTGTTGAAGTTAATAATGTGTATCCATATTCTTTAACTACTAAAGAAGCTATTTCTTCACTTACTTCTTGGTTTATTGATGCCATAGTTCCCATTTTCATAAGCTTCATTATTACTTCTGATGCAGATACTTCTAAAGCATTTGCTATTTCTTGAACTGTTAATTTTCCAGTTATAGTTACTGTAGGACCATCATGTGTTACTGCTTCTTCACCTACTAATTCAACTAATAACTCTACATCATCATTGTCTATTTCACTATTTTCATTTTCTGCACTTATTTCTAATTCTTTTAATTTAGCTATTACATCCTCATTTGATATTCCTAGCTTTTCTGCGATTTGGTATACTCTTGTTTTTGACACAAGATCACCCCCTATTGAATTTTTTATTTTAAAAGTTCTACTAACTTATTGGCAAATCCATCATCTTTAACACCGATTACTGCTCTTGGTGCTTTTCCTATAGATAAACCTAATTGTAATTTACTAGAGAAATATACATAAGGTATATTTCTATATGAGCTTTTATCTTTAAAAAGCTTTTTAGTATTATTTGATGCATCTTCTGCAACTATTACTAATTTTACATTTCCTCTTTTTAACTCTAATAAAGTTGAGTCGTCTCCAGAAACTATTTTTCCAGCTCTTGTTGCAAGACCTAAATATGAGTATATTTTTTCTTCATTACTTTTCATATGATTTTAACTCTGCAAGTAATTTTTCATATACCTCATCAGAAACTTCCATTTTAAAGGCTCTATTTAAAGCTTTTGTCTTTATAGCCTTTTCTAAGCACTCTACACTTTTACATATGTATGCACCTCTACCATTAGCTCTTCCACTTATGTCTATAAAAATCTCGCCTTCTTTATTTTTAACTATTCTCATAAGCTCTTTTTTAGAGTCTCTATCTTGACAAACTATACATTTTCTTTGAGGTACTTTCTTTATTTTTTGCAAAGATATCCCTCCCTACTATTCGTTATCTTGAGTATCTTGAGATTCACTTTTTATATCTATTTTCCAGTTAGTAAGCTTAGCAGCTAATCTTGCATTTTGACCTTCTTTACCTATTGCAAGTGATAATTGGTAATCAGGAACTACTACTAAAGCAGATTTTTCTTCTTCATTTACATCTACTCTTACAACCTTTGATGGACTTAAAGCTGCAGATATAAATTCAGCTGGGTTTTCACTGTAGTTTATTATATCTATCTTTTCACCTATTAACTCATCAACTATATTTTTTACTCTTGAACCTTTTGGCCCTACACAAGCTCCAATTGGGTCTATCTTTTCATCTATTGACTTAACCGCCATCTTAGTTCTTGAACCAGCTTCTCTAGATAATGATTTTATTTGAACTATTCCTTCAAATATTTCTGGAACTTCAAACTCAAATAATCTCTTAACTAAACCTGGATGACTTCTAGATACTACTATTTGAGGTCCTTTATTAGTTTTCTTCACCTCTAATATATATACCTTTATTTTTTGTCCTGCTTTGTAAGATTCATGAGGTATTTGTTCTGCTGGCGTCATAACCGCTTCTATTCTACCTAAGTTTACATAAACTAAACCTTTGCTTACTCTAGCAACTTCTCCAGTTACTATTTCATTTTCTTTTTCTATAAATTCATTATATACTATATCCCTTTCAGCTTCTCTTATTCTTTGAACAACTACCTGCTTAGCTGTTTGAGCTGCTATTCTTCCGAAATCTTTAGGAGTAACTTCATTTTCTATTATATCTCCTAATTCATAGTTTGGATTTATTTGTCTAGCTTCATCCAATTCTATTTCTAAGAATGTGTCATATAAATCAGATTCATCTACTACAACTCTTTGAGAAAATACTCTAACATCTCCTTTTTCTCTGTCAAACTCAACTCTTACATTTTGAGCTGAACCAAAATTTTTCTTATACGCTGTTAATAAAGCTTGTTCTATAGTATCTATAAGAATATCTTTATCTATACCTCTATCTTTTTCTAATTCATCTAATGCTTCTATAAATTCGTGATTCATCACTTTGCCTCCCTAATGTAATAACCTTAGAACTTTATTGCAAGTCTAATAAGTGCAACATCTTTTTTATTAAATTCTACTTCTTCATTATCTATTATAACTTTTATATTTTTATCTTCAGTTAATCCTATAAGCTCACCTTCTAATTGTTTAGAACCATTTAGCGGCTTATATAGTTTTATTTCAACATCTCTACCTTGATATCTAACAAAATCTTTGTCTTTTTTAAGTGGTCTATCAAGTCCTGGAGATGATACTTCTAAATAGTAGTTATCTTTTATAGGATCTTTTACATCTAAGATTTCACTTAGTGCTCTACTAACTACTTCACATTCATTTAAAGATATTCCGCCCTCTTTATCTACATATATTCTTAGATAATATTCTCCAGCTTCTTTTACATATTCTACATCTACAAGTTCAAAGTTATTAGTGTCAATTATAGGTTGAACTAATTCTTCTATTGTAGCTTCTATGCTTTTTTTCATATGATTTCCTCCTATTCAGTTGTAAGTTATAGTATTTAAAACAAAAGAGTGAGCACTACTGTCTCACTCTTAGTTTTTGCTAAATATACTATTTTATATACTACTATATCATAGAATAGTTTTATTTGCAAATTTTTATTTAGCATATATAATCTATTAAAATAATGATAATTGATTTTCATCACTCATATTTTCTAATGAACCATGATTTGTAAGAGTTTCTATAACAGTTTTAGATATCTTAGTTCTTTTTCTTAAATCTTCTTTTGATATAAATTCACCATTTTCTCTTTCCTGTTGTATATGAATTGCTGCATTTTCTCCAACACCTTGTAAAGCTATCATTGGTGGTAGTAATAATCCTTTGCCAGGAACTTGGAAGAGTTTAGCATCCGATTTATAAATATCTACTGGAACTATTTTTATACCTCTTGCATACATTTCATATGCAACTTCTAAAACTATAAGCATGTTTTTTTCCTTTGTTGAAGCATCATTCCCTAATTCTTCAATTTCTTTTATCCTTTCTCTTATAGCATCAATTCCCTTTACAATCAAGTCTGCATCAAAGTCTTCTGCTTTCGTAGAAAAATAAGTAGCATAAAATGCTTCTGGATAATGTACCTTACAATACGCAAGCCTAAAAGACATCATAACGTAAGCTACTGCATGGGCTTTTGGGAACATGTACTTTATTTTTTGACATGATCCTATATACCAATCTGGAACATTATTTGCCTTCATTTCTTCAATATGTTCAGGTTTTAGTCCCTTACCTTTTCTTACATTTTCCATTATAGTAAAGGCTGACTTTGGCTTTAACCCTTTAAATATTAAGTAGTTCATTATATCATCACGAGTTGATATAACTTCGTCTATCCCAACAATTTCATCCCTTACTAAGTCTTGGGCATTATTTAGCCAAACATCCGTACCATGAGAAAGTCCAGATATACGTACAAGAGCCGCAAATGTTGTTGGCTTTGTGTCAAGAAGCATCTGTCTAACAAATTTTGTACCAAACTCAGGTATTGCAAGTGATCCAATTGGACAGTTTATTTCCTCAGGAGTTACTCCTAATGCTTTTGTTGATGTAAATAAAGACATTGTCTCTGGATCATCTAGAGGAATTTCTGTTGCAACTATTCCAGTTAAGTCTTCTAACATTCTTATCATTGTTGGAGCATCGTGTCCAAGTATATCAAGTTTCAATATTCTACCACTTATAGAGTGATAATCAAAATGGGTTGTTATAACTCCACAACTTGTATCATTTGCAGGATATTGTATAGGAGTAAAATCATACACATCCTTGTAGTGAGGTATAACCATAACACCACCTGGATGCTGTCCTGATGTTCTTTTAACCCCAGTACATCCATTTGCAAGTCTTAATGCTTCTGCTGTTGGAACATTTATATTATTTTCTTCAATATATTTCCTTGCATAACCAAAAGCAGTTTTTTCAGCAACCGTACCTATAGTTCCTGCTCTATAAACATATCCCTCACCAAATAACTCTTCTGTATATTTGTGTATTACTGGTTGGTAATCACCTGAGAAGTTAAGGTCTATATCAGGTTCTTTATCTCCTTCAAATCCAAGGAAAACTTCAAAAGGTATATCGTGACCATCCTTTCTAAGTGGTTTACCACATCTTGGACAATCTTTATCTGGTAAGTCTACTCCAGAACCATATTCACCTATTTCAAAAAAGTAAGAGTATTTGCATTCTGGGTCATCGCAAATATAATGAGCTGGTAAAGGATTAACCTCTGTTATATCACTCATTGTCGCTGCAAAAGATGATCCAACTGACCCTCTTGATCCAACCAGGTATCCATCGCTAAGAGATTTTGTAACTAGCTTTTGAGCTATAATATACATAACTGCATATCCATTGCTTATTATAGAATTTAGCTCTCTATCTAGTCTATTTATAACGACTTCAGGTATTGGCTTTCCATAAATTCTTTCAGCCTTTTCATAGCACATCTCTCTTAATTCTGTATCTGAACCTTCTATTACTGGAGGATAAGTATCATCTGGTATTGGTTTTATACTTTCTACCATATCTGCTATTTTATTTGTATTCTCAACAACCACTTCATAAGCTAATTCTTCTCCTAAATAGCTAAATTCTTCTAACATCTCATCCGTAGTTCTAAAATGTAAATAAGTTTCTTCATCATCAAGTTTAAATCCTTGAGAATACTTTAAAACTCTTCTAAGTATGGCCTCATGCTTATCCAAGAAGTGGACATCTCCAGTTGCTACAGGAATTTTACCAAATTTTTTAGAAACTTCAACTAATCTCCTATTTATATCTCTAAGTTCCTCTTTATCATTAACTTCCCCTTTATCAATCATAAACTTATTATTATCTATAGGCATTATTTCTATATAATCATACATATCTATAATTTTTTCTAATTCTTCATCAGATATATTCTTCTTAACTGCTTGATAAATAACACCTGCTTCACATGCAGAACCTACTATTATACCTTCTCTATGCTCATTTAAAACACTTCTAAGTATTCTAGGTGCTCTGTAGAAATGATTTACGTGAGCATCTGAAACGATTTTATACAAGTTTTTAAGCCCAGTATAATTTTGAGCAATTAATGTTATATGATTTGTAGTTAATTTTGTATAATCTATTTTTCCTAATACACTATTTACATCTTTTAAAGTTTTTGCTCCCTTTTTCTCAAGCATTTCTAAAAACTTTAAAAATATATGAGCAGTAGCTTCCGCATCGTCTACAGCTCTATGATGATTAAGTAATGGTATTCCAAGTTCTTTAGCTATTATATTTAGTCTAAATCTTTTTAAATGTGGTAATAAAATTCTTGAAAGCATCAAAGTATCTATACTTTTACTATTATATTCTACTCCTTGCTCTCTACACTTTTGTGATATAAAGCCAGTATCAAACTCCGCATTATGAGCTACAAGTACACTATCACCTATAAACTCCATAAATTTAGGTAGTATTTCTTCTATAGTAGGCTTATCTCTAACTAAGTCATTAGTTATACCTGTTAACTCTTGTATTTTATAAGATATATCTTTTTGTGGATTTATAAGTTCACTAAATCTATCTACCACTTTGAAATTTTCTATCTTAACTGCACCGATTTCAGTTATTTTATCATTAACATTAGAAAACCCCGTAGTTTCTATATCAAATACTACAAAACTTTGAGATAGTGGCTTTTCATTAGGTTCTTCTATTATTAGTGCGTCATCTTCTACTAGATATCCTTCTACACCATACAGAACCTTTATTCCGTTAGACTTAGCAGCACTCATAGCATCTGGAAATGCTTGAACTATACCATGATCTGTTATAGCTATAGCTTTATGCCCCCACTTTGCTGCTCTTTCTACTAATTTTTTAACATTACAAACAGCATCCATAGAAGACATCTGAGTATGAGCATGTAGTTCTACTCTTTTATTTTCACTTAAATCTTGTCTTTCCTCTTTTACTTCTTTTCTTATACCACTTATTGTCATACTTATTTCTCTTTGGTAAGTATCATAAATTATATCCCCTTTAATTTTTAAGTATGATCCTTTTTTTATTTGGTTAAGTACATTATCTTTATTTATGTCATTTAGGAAAAGCTTACAACTTATAGAACTTGTATAGTCTGTTACTGCTAATATTAATAATATTTTACCATTTCTAAGTTCTTTTGTTTCTATATCAAAAACTTCACCTACGATACCTGTTGTACCTGAATTTACATTTAATTTAGAAATATTCTCAACTATTACATTCACATTTTCACCGTAAATTAAATGCTCATCAACCTCAGGTTTTATAACATACTCCTCTTCCTCTACTTCTATCTCTTCTTTTCTATTAAAATCTAAACTTCTTATTTTCTCTTCAATCTCTCTATCTGTTCTCTCTATTATTTTTTGTACACTAACACGTTCGTCTATAGCTCTTTCTAAAACTATGTTTAAATGAATTCCTAATTCTTCACTTAACACTGTGTTTAGTACATGAATTATATTTTTTCTCATTAATTTTTCATAAAATAAATCTTTAGGTAGTTTTATTTTTAATACATCATCTAAGCACATATATTCTACTTTCTTATACCATCCCTCTATAGCTGGACAAAGGCTTTTCAATATGAATAATATGTTATTCCAGTATCTTTTTATAATATCCTTATTACTTTTTCTATCTAAACCAGTGTATCTAATTTTTATTCTTATATCTTTAAAATAATCTAAGCTATCTTTTAATTCTTCTCTAAACTTATCTATTAATTCATAAGATACTATGTCTTTTGATGTTAAGTAAAAATACACTATTTTATCTTCTTTAAAATAAACAACTTTTTGTATATAAACATCTTTCATTTGTTTTGCCAAAATCGTGTTATTAATTTCTAATTTCTCTAAATAATCTTTTACTAAGTCCATAGCTCTCTCCTTTCTTGAATTAATATTATATCATAGGTAAAGTAATATATTAAATATAGTTAAATATCTATTTTCTAATCATACCCTTTATGCTTAAAATTACACATTTAGAACAATTTAAATTTTTAATATTAAAAGTAATTTGGATTAGCTACAAATATATATTTTTTAATATTATGTATTAGAGAGTAAAATAGACTTTTATATTAAGGCGGTGTTTAAATGAATGCTTCGGATATTCTTGATTTCAGAAAAATTATACTCTGCTATTCAGAACTAGGCGAAAAAAAGTTATTTAAAAAAACTATAAAGCAACTTAATATAAATAAAAAAGTTCATCTTTACTATTCACGATCTGGAAACATACCTATATGTGCTTTGCCTAAACTTAGACTTGTATTAGCATCTAGACAAGGATTCTTATCTTTTTGTTTTAACTTTTTTTCATTTATAAAATCTTCAAACAATAAAAATATAGCAATTACACCATTTAATATAAGCATAATTGCTAAGTGTATAATTTCACATGAAGTCGGTCATATACTAGATCCTGATATATCTCTTGCCAAATCTGAATATGCTGATATATTATCTAATATAGTTGATAAATTAATTGAGTATGATATAGATATTACGGATGCAGATTTCTATAAAGATAATTTACCATCAGATTTAGAAATGTATGTTATTGATTTAAAAAAGAACCTAATAAATAGAGAATCTAGAGCTTGGGATATAGGAAAAACTATTATTGAATTTAATAGCCCAAAAGAAGAAGTTATTTTTAATAATATAAGAGAATATGCTTTAGCTACTTATAATTATGGAAATTTAAAAAATATCGTTAAAGAGCATAATATAGACGTTTTCTTCAAATATAGAAGATATTTTGCATAATATTAAAGGAGTATCTTACTAAGAAGATACCCCTTTACCTTTTATTTATATAATAAATTTTCGTATAATAGCTTACTTTGGTCATCATAATAACCAATTAATTTATTCATAATTCCTGCAATTCCATTACACCAATTTATATCTGTTGCATATTGATGTGTTCCATTATTCCATTTCATTTTATATACAGTATTTTGATTATATGCAGACCTATGTATGTAATTAGCAGCAACCCATTTAGCCGAACCATCTATTGTAGCATCTACAGTTGTCCATCCGTTTAAATAAGCAGTTTCTGCTCCTGATAAGTTTGCACTTCCATCAAATGCACCTATTCCGAAGAAATTATATACTGTAACTGGAGAGCTCAACGGTTGACCTTTATAAGAAGTTAATATTTGACCTTTTGCCAGTGTAGATTTTCCATAGTTAGTTTCCCACATTGAGTGAGCAACAAAATACATTACATCTATATTATACTTTTTAGCTGCATCTATAAACTGTTGTCCTTTATTATAAAAAACATTAGTTGATGATACATTACTATTTAAAAATTGATTTAATTCACTAGCTGTAATACCTTCTGTATATCTATCAATTCTTAAAAATTGTAACTTACCATAAGAACTTGATGATAGTATTTTACTAGGATTTAATTTTTCTTCTATTTGACTTCTTGTTGCTTTAGTACCATTTGGAGCTTTATTATATCCTGAATTAGCAACTTCTACTTGTTTTGCTAAGTGCTGCTCAAATGTATAATTTAATTGTAAATTAGTAAATGTTCCTACTCCTGATATAATTCCATTTGAACTTGAAGAACTATCTGATGAATCATTACTTGCATCACTTAAGTACATACTTGATACGTATGCTTCTTTTCCATTATAAGTTATTTTTGACCATCCATTACTTTCTGATATTACTTCTACCTTACTTCCTTTTGATAATGTTCCTAGCTTTGAATATGAAGTTGATGGTCCACTTCTTACATTTAGTGAATCTGTATTTACTATTTTTATTTCTACTGATGTATTCGTATCATTTCCTGTATTGTTATCATTTGATGTATTATCACTTAAGTAAGTACTTGATACATACGCTTCTTTTCCATTATATACGATCTTTGACCATCCATTACTTTCTGATATTACTTCTACCTTACTTCCTTTTGATAATGTTCCTAACTTTGAATATGAAGTTGATGGTCCACTTCTTACATTTAGTGAATCTGTATTTACTATTTTTATTTCTACTGATGTATTCGTATCATTTCCTGTATTGTTATCATTTGATGTATTATCACTTAAGTAAGTACTTGATACATACGCTTCTTTTCCATTATATACGATCTTTGACCATCCATTACTTTCTGATATTACTTCTACCTTACTTCCCTTTGATAGTGTTCCTAACTTTGAATATGAAGTTGATGGTCCACTTCTTACATTTAATGAATCTGTATTTACTATTTTTGTTGTAATTATTTCATTATCTGTATTTCCTGAATTATAAGACTCCTCATCTAAATATCTGCTAGATACATAGCATTCTTTTCCATTATATACGATCTTTGACCATCCATTACTCTCTGATATTACCTCTACTTTTGTACCTTTATTAATTTTTCCAACAATTGAATATGAAGTTGATGGTCCACTTCTTACATTTAATGAATCTGTATTTACTGTTTTAGTAGTAGTATTAGTATATGATGGTTCTATATCACTTAAATAAGTGCTATATACATATCCTATTCTTCCATCATATTTTATTTTGCTCCATCCATTACTCTCTGATATTACTTCTACCTTTGTACCTTTATTAATCTTGGTAATTGATCTGTAACTTGTTGATGGTCCACTTCTCATATTCAATCCGTTGGTATTAACTTCTTTTTGAATAGTAGAAGATCTAGATGTACTTTCCTCATATATTCCTTCTGATAGGCTTATATATGACGATGAAACCCATCCTTCTTTACCTTCATCATTTTGGATTTTATGCCATCCATTACATGTTTCAATAATAGTTACTTTATCACCTTTCTTTACTGTAAATAAAACTTCATCGTTAGATCCTTGTCCACTTCTAATATTTAAAGTCTCTGCTGTAACAATTCCTACTAACTCTGCTTCATTTGCATGAGAAACAGAAAATGGTACCATCGCTAAAGTTGCTAAAGCAATTCTTTTTCTCAAACCTGCTCCCTCTTTTCTAAGATATATTACTCTAAAGTTTAATTATATTTACTATTATAGTATAATTATACATTTTGGTAAATGATGACAAATTATTCTATTTAAAATATTTTTCATTTAATTTTTCAGCACATGTTATACTATAAGGAACTTTTTCAAATCCTGTTTCAGATTTAAATATACTTATTATATTTTTTCCATGAGATAAGTAATTTTCATGATTCGGATAAATTATTGGATATTCTAAGTATGATATAAAATAATCTAAATCTTTACCTGTACATCTTTTCCAATACCCTTCCCACTTCGTATTAGTTACGTATTCATAAGGATTCAATATCTTACCATTTTGTATAAAGTATTTAATAGGGTCTGGTAATTCATCGGCATTATCTTTAAATTCTATATCTAGTTTACAAAATTCTATTACGTAAGGAGTTAGTATATCACTTATTTCCATCATTTTTACTTTTAAATAATCTAATTTATCTGGTAGTTCACCTGATACTCTTTTTTTATATTCCCTTGCGTATATCTCAAACATACGATAATCACCTTCTCTAATATTCATAAATAACCACATCCTCTAAAATAACTTTCTTATTCTATATTTACCTTTTCAACATCATTTACCTTTTTTTATTAAAAAATTATAATATTTAATTACATTTATCTACTTTTTAAAATATTCTTTTAGTATAATTATTTTATGAAAGCATAAAATCAAAATATAACTAAATCATACTAATAAATTTAATTTAATATGGAGATGTTTATATGAGTATAGAAAAATTATCAGATATGATAAAGATGAGTAATAATATTGTTTTCTTTGGTGGTGCAGGTGTATCTACTGAATCAAATATCCCAGACTTTAGAAGTTCAAATGGTTTATTCAGCGAGAAGTTAAATAAAGAATTTACTCCTGAACAACTTGTATCTCACACCTTTTATACTAAGTATCCCTATGATTTTTATAAATTTTATAAAGATAAGCTTGTATATATAAATGCTAAGCCAAATAAAGCTCACTTTGCTTTAAGTAATCTAGAAAAAACAGGAAAGTTGAAAGCTATTATAACTCAAAATATTGATGGTTTACATCAAATGGCTGGAAGTAAAAATGTATTAGAAATTCATGGATCTATACATAGAAACTATTGCACCAATTGTAATAAGTTTTTTAATCTTAAAGATATGCTATCTTTAGATGGAGTCATACCATATTGCAATAATTGTGGGGGAATAATTAAACCAGATGTTGTACTTTATGAAGAAAGCTTAGATAATGAGCTTATATCTAAGACTATTTCAGCAATAAGTAACTCTGATTTATTGATCATAGGAGGAACGTCTTTAGTTGTATATCCAGCTGCCAGCTTTATAAATTACTTTAATGGTAAAAATATTGTTTTAATAAATAAAAGTAAAACTCCTTATGATTATAAAGCTAATTTAGTTATAAATGATTCAATTGGAAAAGTTCTAGATGAAGTTATAAATTTAATTTAAATATAAAAAGAGAGCTTAAATTAATTAGTAACTAACATTTTAAACTCTCTTTTTTATTCATATAATATTTAACCAATGGTAGTTATTTTAGATTTAATACATAATTTTTAAATTCATTTTTAATTTTAGAAATATATACTTCTTTATTCCATGCCATATAAATACTCTTATATCCTATATCATCTTTAATCTTAATAACTGATATTTTATTTGTATTAATCATAGGTGTATTTAAAATTATTGCAATACCTGCACCAGCTGCTACTAAACTTGCAAGTACTATCCCTTCACTAGGCTCTGCAGATATTTTAGGAGTATATCCAATCAAGTCAGAATATGATACCTTTTCATCATGTAATTTATTATTATAAACTATAAAATACTCTTCCTTTAAGTCCTTTAAATAAACTTCCTCTTTATTTGCTAAATGATGGTTTTTAGGAACTATTAAAACATACTCTTCCTTTCTTACTAATATACTTTCTATCTCGGGGTATTGATGGGCATCACACATTCTTTCAAAAAAACCAAAATCTATTTTCCCACTTTTTAAATCTTTTAAAATATCTTCTGTTGATTGATTATTAATATTAAATTTTATCTGAAAATTATTATTAAAAAAATCACTTATTAATAATGGGATAAATGTTGCTCCAATACAATGAGTTGAGGAAATAGATATTATTTTTTCATCTGACCTTTTCATATCATTAATTATTTCTTTTCCTTGTTCAATTTCCCTTAATGCCGAGTTTACATATTTCAGAAATACTTCTCCAAACTTAGTAATTTTTATGTTACGCCCCTGTCTTTCAAATAAAGATACTTCTAACTCTTCTTCTAACTTTAATATTGATTTACTTAAGGCCGGCTGACTTACAGATAATATGCTCGATGCTACTGTAAAATTTTTAGTTTCAGATATTACCTTAAAATACTCTAATTGTTGTAAATTCATATAATCTCCTTATTTTTATCTCTTAATAGTTTAAGTATTATTTATATATGATTTCTTAATAATATATCTTATTTGAATTTTTTTATAACTTTTAGTTATCGTTTTATAAATAATTCGAATTAGACACATCTAAGTATATAGTGCTATAATCACATTATTATATATTAGATTTTCATTTAGTTAAAAAAAAGTATAAATTTTATAAATATAAATGTCAAATAAAATTTAAGGAGTAAATCTATTATGAAAAATATCTATAGTAAATCAATAAGTGAATTAATAAATCTAAGACACTCAGTTAGAAACTACCAAGACTTACCTCTATCTGAAAGTATTATAGAAAAAATAGAAAATTATATTAGGACTGTAGATAATCCTTTTAATAAGGATATAAGAATAAAACTAATAAAAAAAGATAGCTTTAATAAAGATCTAAAACTTGGTACTTATGGTGTTATAAAAGGTGCAAATTATTTTTTAGCAGCTGCTTGTTATGATGATGATTTATCTTTAATGGCCCTTGGATATACTTTAGAAAAAGTTATATTATATTGTACCTCTCTAGGATTAGGTACAGTTTGGCTTGGTGGCACTTTCAACAAAGGTGAATTTGCAAAAGCCATTAATTTAGAAAATGGAGAAATACTTCCAATAATTTCTCCTGTAGGTTATGAGGGTGGTAGAAAATCATTTATAGCAAGCTTATTTGGCGATAATAGTAAAAAACGTAAAAATTTTTCAGAAATTTTCTTTGATCAAAACTTCTATACTCCACTTGAAGAAAGTAACTCAGAGGAATATTTTGAGCCTCTAAAAATGCTAAGACTAGCACCATCAGCTTTAAATAAACAGCCTTGGAGAGTATTAAAAGATAACGATAATATACATTTTTATTTAACTAATAGCAAAAACTTAACTAGAATTGATATTGGAATTGCACTTTGTCATTTTCACTTAAGTACTATTGAAAAAAATATAAGTGGTAAATTCATATCAATTGATTCTAATAAAAATAATATAGATAGTAAATTAACTTATGTTATATCTTGGATTAAATAAACTTAGAAGGAGATAATTAAATGTTTAAAGTAGATAAAAATAAATGTATAGCTTGTATGCAGTGTATTAAAGATTGTCCTGCTTGTGTTATTTCATTAAAAGAAAAAAAGGCAAACATCAATAATGAAGGATGTATAAAATGCGGTCACTGTATTGCCATCTGTCCAGTAGAAGCAGTATCTACTGATGATTATAACATGAACGAAGTAATACCATATAATAAAGAAACTTTTTCATTAGATGCTGAAAATCTTTTAAACTTCATAAAATTTAGAAGAAGTATTAGAAGATTTAAGAGTAAAGAAGTAGAAAAAGATAAAATAAATAAGATTATTGATGCCGGAAGATACACTCAAACTTCAACAAATAGCCAGGATGTATCTTATACTGTAGTCACTAAAAACATTAATAAGTTGAGAGATTTGGCCTATGAAAGCCTAAAGAAAAAAGGAAAATATATTCTATCTAATCTAACACCGGAAACAGAACATCTTAAAAGATATGCTAATATGTGGTTATATAGTTATGAGCAATATAAAAAAGATCCTCAAAATAATGATAGATTATTTTTTAATGCTCCACTTGCAATATTCGTAACTTCACCAACACCTATTAATGGTGGTCTAGCATCTTCAAATATGGAGCTTATGACTGATGCTTTAGGTCTAGGAACTTTTTTTAGTGGCTTTTTATTAATTGCCGCTCAAGATAATAAAGAAATTTTAGATTTAATTGGTGTTCAAAATAGTAATGAAATAATATCTTGCTTAGTAATAGGATATCCTGATGTTAAATATAAAAGAACAGTACCAAGAAAATCACCTAATATAAATTGGATTTAATATAAAAGGTGTAGCAACTTAGCTACACCTTTTAGCTTATTTAATTATTTTTTTATTATATATATCTTCAAGTCCAACTTCTTTTACTTTTTTTCTTATTTCATCAACATCAACTGTATAAAAACCAAGTTCTTTCATTCTATTAAAATATAAACTTCCTGCAAATGTAAATCTCTTTTTATCACCATCATCTTTGTGCATTTCTTGATTAGAATATGCAATAAAATCCCCAATTAATAAGTTTGTAGGAAGTTGAAGTAAATACATTCCATTGCAGTATCTAGCAGCATTATGACCTGCTAAACTTCCTGTACATATGGCTTCTGTATGGCCTACATAAAATCCTGACTTTTCTCCAGCCACAAATAAATTTTTCATACCTTTTGCCCTCATATAATTATCTCTAGGTGATACAGCCATATATCTAATAGAGTTACCTTTACCTCCAGAATATGGATCTACTATAAGAGCTCCTTCAAATCCAGGAACCATTCTTAATTTTTCTAAGTTAAAAAAAGGTGACATCAATTTGGCATGACCAGTGTCTATAAGAACTATATTTTCAGAAAATGCTGGAAGAGCATATTGCTGACATACTTTTATATCCAGTTTTTCTGAATTTCTAAGTTCCTGTGGTAAAGGAACTACAGCACATCCTTTTTCATTTAACTCTTTTTGTATTTCTTCGCTTAGAGATTCTTTTAATATTTTCATAGAACCACTAAAAGCACCATAGTCTCCATTATTTCTTCTTCCTATCATATCTTCTATACCACATCTAGCCGTTACACTAACTCTTCCTCCAAATGAAGGACATCTTAATATACACATTGCACATCCATTTCCATACTTAGTGCAATTCCCCATAGGTCCAGATGAACCAGTTGTATCAATAAACGCATCACCATAAATCTTTTCTCCACTTTCAAGCTCTATAGCTCTTAGTATTGGATTATCTACTTCTACATCAACAACTCTGCTAAAAAATCTTACGTCTATTCCCATATTCCTTACTAGATCCCTCACAGGCTTTTCAATTTTAGTTACATTATAAATACTTGCATGATCATGTCCCGGGAAATCTATACCTTTATGTTTAGTGTATTTATCTGTTATTTCAAATAATTCACTTCCGCCCAAAGCTATACATTCTTCTGTTGCAGTATATCGACCATTATTTCTCATAATTCCACCAACATTACCAAGCCCTAATAATAGATCTGTCTTCTCTAGCAAGATAACATCACAACCAGCTTTTCTTGCACCTATTGCAGCTGCACATCCAGACCAGCCACCGCCTATAACAACAACTGTAGCCATCTAATCTCCCCCTAATCAAAATTTCATCTTATAATCTACATAATTTGAAAGAAGTCTTTACTATTAATTTGTGTTTTACAAGTTTTAATTTTCTCTCCATTTAAGTTAATTGTACATGCACCACAAATTCCTTCTCCACAACAAATCAAATTATTGTTTGATATAGCTAACGTAATTTCCTTACTTACATCATCAACTAAGCCTTTTATTTTTTTATTAAAATTATTATTACCACCACTATAAATAAGGCTTACATTATTACGTTTTATATAGTCTTGAATAAAATTCTTATCCTCTTCTATATCTATAATATGAATGTTAACACCCATATTATTTAATGTTTCTATAACTACATCTAATATAGTTGAGTTCTTATTATAAAATACTTCTACTGTATTTTTATTCTTTAGTAATTTTTTTATGACATTAATAGAATTAACTTGAGATAATCCACTCAATACGACTAAGCAATTAGAGGATTTAATATTATTTATTTTCTCAACTCCAAAAATACCATTAAAATAAGGTCCTTTAACAATAACTTCTTTAGAATCTAGTAAAGCTTTCGTTTTTATTCCTGCCTTTTTTATAACAACTTTAAGTAATTTATTCTCTTTATCTACATCCATTACAGATATCGGTGTATTATAAGCTAAATTTTCTTTACCTTTATCCTTTAATAAAATATACGCTCCTACCTTACTTAGTTCTTCAGTTAAATTCTTAGGTATATTAATTTCAAGTAAATAAATTCCATCTTTTAGCTCTTCTTTATTATTTATCTCACATAAATATTCTTTTCTCTCATTTATCAACGATTCTTTTTTATTATGTTGTACTTCATTATACACACAAATACCCTGCCATAAGCAGTCACAAGTTTTTTCTCCTCTTAACAAACTACATTTAATACAGTCACCAGAGTATGCTAGATGACATGGACAATATTGGCTGCCACAATCAATACAAGCCCTATTTTTCCCCTTATTCAAATTATCCACTTCCTTATAAATGATTTATCTAACTTTCGTATATTATTAATTTATTAGATAAGCTATTTTTTGTTACTTACATTAAATTTTATATTCTATTATTTTTATAAGAAAATATAATATGTATATAGGGATTTTACATATAAATTTAGAATACTATTAATATAATAAATGTAATTTTTTAATGGGAGATATTAGTATGATTAATAATTTTATTTTCTCAAAAAATCATCTTACTGTGCTTTTGTTATTTGCATTATTCTTATATTTTTGCCCAAAGTTAACTAAAAATCTTTTACCTTATGTTCACATTGTTGAAAAAGTAATATGTACACTAATACTTTTAGAAATTTTATTTGAACAAGCATTTAATATTTCTATGAATAATTATTCTTCATTAGATTCTCTACCTATAGATATTTGTAGGTTTAGTGAATATATTTGCATAGCAATTTTATTTTTTAAGCAGTATCAATTATTTAATGTATATTTTTCTTGGAGTTTAGTTTGCTCTATAGGAAATTTAATATTCTTTAAATATATACCTTATGATTTTCCTAACTTTCTTCATCTAGTGTATATTTTCGCAAATATGCTATTACTATATTCTAATGTATATATGGTGCAGGTTAGAAAATTCAAACTTAATAAGCATGCTATTAAAGATAATTTAATTGCTTGTACAATTTATTTTTCTTTTATATATCTTTTAAATAAAGTACTTGGTGCAAGCTACACATATAGCTTCTCTAGTTCTAATCTTTTGAGTATTTTTATCTTTGTAGGTCTTACAACTTTTATTTATATACCTTTTTACTTTTTTAAAAGTGATGAATCTAGTTTTAACTAAAAATAATAAAAAAGAGCTAGGGTATAATTTATTTATACCATAGCTCTTTTTTATTATTTTTTTATATCAAAAGTATATGTAGTTTTTTGTATATATTTTTCATCTTTATTTACTATAGAATCTTCTATAAAGCACATATTTCTACCTATTGGTGGAGCTTGAGTTTCAAAGCATATTCCATATCGTCTCTTAGCTTTCTCTCCAGTATAGGATACTAGTTCATCATCATAATTCATAGTGTATATAACAACAGAATCTTGATTTGTATTTATAGTCATTGTTCTTTGTGATATAGGTTCTTCTATATAAATAGATTTTCCATCATTTAATAAAAATACATGATCATAACCATTACCAATCTTTATTTGTTCATGATCATTATCTATATCCTTTCCAATGTTTTTTAAATTTCTAAAATCAAATGGTGTATTATCTACAGTTAATTTTTTACCAGTTGGAACACAAGTATTATCTAATTCTAATATTTCATCACTATCTACCTTAAGATTGCATTGTGTAATAGTTCTTTTTATATCTCCACTTAAGTTAAAATAACTGTGGTTTGTCATGTTAATTAAAGTTGTTTTATCACTTATAGCTTCATATATTTCCTCTATTTTGTAATCTTCATATATTTTAAAAGTAACACATACATCTAAGTTCCCAGGATAGTTTTCTTCTCTATCTAAAGACTTTGATATAAATCTTAAAGTTACATTGTCATTATCTTCTATAACATCTACATTCCATATCTTATGACTAAATCCTATATTTCCACCATGTCCCTGATGCATAGTGTAATTCTTATTTAATTGGTACTCTTTTCCTTCAATTATAACTTTACCTTCACAAATCCTTCCAGATGTTCTTCCTATAATTCCTCCATAATAAAAAGGATTTATAATATAATCTTCTATATTCTTATATCCAACTACTATATTTTCAATATTTCCATATTTATCTGGGGTTTTTATTTTAGTTATAATTCCACCTAAATTTAATATTTCAAATTCAAATCCACTTGGAAATTTTACATTATATGCAATTATATCTTTATTATCTACAGTTTTTAGTAAAGTTTTAACACATTTCATACATTTCACCTACTAAACTTTCTACATATAGTTTTAAATCGTTCATGTATTTTTCCATTGCTTTTTTCCCATCATCATCCCATTTGAAAACTCCACAATGTTCTAATACTTTGCTAAATACTAATCCAACTTCATCTTCTATTATATAATCAATATTATCTTTATTTATTTCATTATATTTTGACTTTATTTCATTAAACCACTCTAAATGTATTCTTAAATTATCATCATCTTCAACTATATTGGCCTTAGAATCATCTAGTAAGCATTCTTTTATATTAGCTAATTCATCTTTTAATCTTGCTGGTAATACTGCAAGTCCTAAAACTTCTATTAGTCCTATGTTCTCTTTCTTTATATGGTGAAGCTCTTTATGAGGATGGAATATTCCATCTGGATGTTCTTCACTAGTTCTATTATTTCTCAATACTAAATCTAACTCGAATTTATTATCTCTTTTTCTAGCTATTGGAGTTATAGTATTATGTGGTGTTTTATCCGTATAAGCATGTATATCTACTTCTTTATCAGAATAATTCTTCCAATGACTTAAGATTTTTTCTCCTAATTCACTTAGTTCCCTTCTATCATCTCCACTTATTCTAACAACAGATAAAGGCCATTTTATCATAGATATTTTTATATTTTCATATCCCTTTATATCAAATGTAAATACGTCCTTAGCTTTTGCCATAGCAAACTCATATCTTCCGCCTTGATAGTGATCGTGAGTAAGTATAGATCCTCCAACTATCGGTAAATCTGCATTAGATCCTATAAAGTAATGAGGGAATTTTTCAACAAATTCTAGATTTCTATCAAAAGTCTTTTTACTTATAAACATTGGTTCATGTTCGCTTGAAAATACAATACAGTGCTCATTATAATAAGAGTATGGTGAGTATTGTAAATTCCATTCTTCGTTACTTAAATTAAAAGGTATTATTCTTAGATTTTGTCTAGCTGGATGATTAACTCTTCCTGCATAACCTACATTTTCTTTACATAATAAACACTTTGGATAAGATGCACTTTTCATATTTTTAGCTGCTGCTATAGCCTTAGGATCTTTCTCTGGCTTAGATAAATTTATAGTTATATCTATATCTCCATATTCTGTAGACGTCTTCCACGTCATATTTTGTGCAATTCTATCTGTTCTAACATAATCACATGCTTTACTTAAGTTATAAAAATAATCAGTTGCACTTTTTTTGTCGTCTTTATATTTACATTTAAATTCTTTTATAACCTGAGAAGGTCTAGGCATAAGTAAACTCATTATCTTAGTGTCTAATAAATCTCTATATACAGATGAATTAGATTCTAAAATACCATTTTCAAATGCATAATCCAATATATTATTAAGTATAGGAGTGACATTTTCTAAATTCTCATCATCCACTTCTTCAAATATATATTCATCTAATTTAAAAAGTTCTATAAGAGAATTTCTTATATAAGTCTTATCTTCTTCTTCAAATAAATTATGTCTTAATCCATAATTAACAAGCCTTTCAAATTCTATATATATATTAATATTCATAATCTTTCCCCCTTTAAAATACACTTCAAACTTATTTTTAATAAATAATCAAACGGGGTGAAATATAAATTCACTGACAATTACAACACCTTTCGTTGCATGAAAGAAATTTATATTCACCCCTAAAATGTCTTATTTTAAGAAACCATCTGGATGATTTTGATGCCAATTCCATGCAGAAGATATCATTGCTTCAACATTTTCAAACTTAGGTTCCCACCCAAGTTCACATCTTGCCTTTTGAGATGCTGCAACAAGTTTTGCAGGATCTCCAGCTCTTCTTTCACATACTTTAGCAGGTATTGGATGCCCTGTAACTTTTCTTGCTGCTTCTATCATTTCTTTTACAGTAAATCCATTTCCACTGCCTAAGTTATATATGTTACTATCACAACCTTCTCTTAACTTATGAACAGCTAGTATATGTGCATCTGCTAAATCTGTTACGTGTATATAATCTCTTATACATGTACCATCATGAGTATCATAATCATCACCAAATATTGAAATAAACTCTCTCTTACCTAATGGTACTTGAAGTATTAATGGTATTAAGTGAGTTTCTGGACTATGGTCTTCTCCTATTTCTCCACTTACATGTGCTCCAGCTACATTAAAGTATCTAAGAGATATGTATTTAACTCCATGAGCAACATCTGCCCATTTCATCATCTTTTCCATAGCTAGCTTAGTTTCTCCATATGCATTTGTTGGATTAGTTGGATCAGTTTCAAGTATTGGTATATTTTTAGGTTCTCCATATGTTGCTGCTGTTGAAGAAAATACTATTTTCTTAACATTATGTTTTATCATAACTTTTAAAAGTATTTCTGTTCCATGAACATTATTATTAAAATATTTTAGAGGATTTGTCATACTTTCTCCTACTAAAGAGTTTGCAGCAAAATGTATAACTTCATCTATTTTATTTTCAGCAAATACTCTGTCTAATTCTTCTTCATTCCTTATATCAACATTATAAAACTTAGCATCTGGATGTATTGCATCCTTATGACCTGTTTCTAAATTATCTACAATTATAACTTCTTCATTTCTATCAATAAGTTGTCTTACTGCATGACTACCTATATAACCAGCACCACCACAAACTAATATCATATTTTTACCTCCATTAACTTTAAATATATATTTATATTTCTCTAGTTCCATCTCCTATATTTGCAACATAGAAATCTGCATTATATCCTATTACATCTTTATATCCTTTTCCTACAGTTTCTATAAAATCATCTTGCATATCTTTTTTTACTATAGATACTGTACATCCACCAAATCCAGCTCCAGTCATCCTAGCGCCTACAGTCCCTGGATGGTTCCACGCTAATTCAACTAGTGTATCTAACTCTTTTCCAGTTACTTCATAATCATCTCTTAAAGATATATGTGAGCTATTCATAAGCTTTCCGAAAGTCTCTATATCATTATTTTGTAAAGCATTTACAGCTTTTAATGTTCTTTGATTTTCATATACAGCATGCTTAGCTCTCTTTATTCTTAACTCATCTTTTATAAGACTTTTATTTTCTTCAAATTCTTCTTCAGTAAGCTCTCCTAAAGATCTTATATTTAATTTATTTTGAAGTTCAGATAATGCAGTTTCACACTCACTTCTTCTTTCATTATACTTAGAATCAGCTAATCCTCTTCTTTTATTTGTATTAGCTATTATTATAACTTCATCTTTTAGGTCTACTTTGCTATACTTATAATTTAAAGTATTGCAATCTAATAATATTGCACTTTTTTCTTTTCCCATACCTATAGCAAATTGATCCATTATGCCACAGTTAACACCTATAAAATTATTTTCAGCTTCTTGACAGTATTTTACTAATTTAACTCTATCTATGTCAAATTTAAATATTTCATCCATCATAACAGCCATTAAAAGTTCTAGGGATGCGGATGATGATAACCCTGCTCCATTTGGTATATTTCCAAATACAACCATATCAAATCCTTGCTTTACATCATAACCATGCTTTCTTAATACATCTATAACGCCTTTTGGATAGTTGGCCCAATCATGATATTTTTCATTTTTTAATTCATCTATATCAAAAGTTATAACTCCTAAATCTTTAAAATTATCTGAATACATTCTAACCTTTTTATCATCTCTTAAAGCTATTACTCCATATGTACCAAAGCTTAATGCACAAGGAAATACATTTCCCCCATTATAATCAGTATGCTCTCCAATTAAATTAACTCTACCTGGTGAGAAAAATACTCTTAATCCTTCTCTTTCACCATAAACTTTAGTAAACATTTCTAACATTCTATTTTTCATTTTTACCTCCCCTTTATCTCCAATTATTTATTATTATGATATAATCATAACACAGTAAATAAAGGCTTACAATAACGTTTTCACCATTTTTAGTAAAAATATTTAGTTTTTTACTTATTTTTACTTGTATATTTTTTTACTTTCGTTAATCTAACCAAATAAAAAATACCTTAAGAAAAAATTATATTCTTAAGGTATTTTTGTATAAGTAAAAATCTATTAATATCTTATTCCATTCCAGTAAATATTTTCGCTTACTTTAACTATATCCTCTAAATCTACTCCGTCTAGTGCCCACTTTTTAAATTCCATAAATCCAGTTCTATCAACAATATATCCAATATGCTCTTTTCTACCTGGTGCATTTGTATCTATATATTCAGTAACATACTTATATGTGTTACGTATTATTTTTATTATAGACTCTTCGTCTGCCCATATTAAAAAATCTTCTGCTAATCTTGGATTTTTCTTTCCTGTTCTCCCCATTATAGCTAATCTATAATATTTCTTAGAATCTCTAGTCCATGCTGATGTAGGGCAATTAAGTACGCATTCTCCACATCCAATACATTTATCATGATCTCTTATAATTTTATAGTTCTCCATTTTTAATGCACCTGTAGAAAGTTTTTTGCATTTTTTTACACAAGCTCCACATGATACACATCTATTCTTATCATATAAAGGTAATGTCATTCCAATTATACCAAAATCATGCGTTCTAGCTTTTATACAATCATTTGGACATCCTGTTAATGCTACCTTTACATGTAAATTATTCGGAAATATTGCTTTTTCTATTTTCTTAGCAAATTCAGTTGTATTATACTGTGCTTTTGGACAGACTTTATTACCTATACAAGCACATATATTTCTAGTTCCTGCTGCTGAGTATCCCTTATTTTTCTCCTCTTGATTTACATCCATCTTATCTATTACTGGTTGAATTAATTTATTTACTTCATCCATATCTTCCATACTTATACCAAGTATCTCAAAACCTTGTCTTGTTGTTATATGAACTTGACCATTTCCATACTCATTTGCTATCTTAGACACTATCATTAAACTTTCTGGATCAACACAACCTCCTGGTATTCTAACTCTAAGAGAAGTTTCATATTTATTTTTTGTAATTCTATAGGCATTCTTCATTACTTTTTTAGTATTTATATCTCTTATCATAACATCTTCTCCTAATCCATAAGATTTTTAGCATAAGAGTAGTCAAACACAGGTCCATCTATACATATATACGTATCATCCATCTTACAATGTCCACATTTACCTACTCCACAGCACATTTTTCTTTCATAAGAAACCCATATATTACTTTCATCTAATTCTCGTTTTAAAAACTCTCCTACTGTAAACTTCATCATCATAGGAGGTCCTACTACTATTACTGAAGTATTATCAATATCTTCTATATCTAAATTAGGTATATACTTAGTTACCAATCCTATATTTCCAGAGTAGCTGTCCTCTGCACTGTCCACTGTTATTAGTACATCTAATTTATCGTTCCATTTTCTTATATCATCCTTAAATAATATATCTTTTTCAGACTTAAATCCCGCTATTAATTTAAAACTTTTACATTTATATAAATTATTATAGAAATATTCAATGATTCCTCTTACAGGAGCTAATCCGCTACCACCTGCAACAACTATAACTTCTCTTCCCTTATATAGATTTATATCAAATCCATTTCCATAAGGTCCCCTTATAAAAAAGTCATCTCCAACTTTATAATTAAATAATTCACTTGTAACCTTACCCACATTTCTTATAGTAAAGTCTATATAATCTTCTCCGTATCCTGAAACTGATATAGGACTTTCTCCATACTTAGGTATCGATATTTCATAGAACTTTCCAGGAAGCACGTTTTCAGTATTGCATCTAGCCCTAAATGTCCACTCTATATCTGTATGTTTTATTATGTCTATTATTTTTGAAGAAACTGGTATATATGGATTCATTTATTTTACCTCCTCTTTCACTGATATAGCTTCATTTACTTTATCTATACATTCAGAAAATGATATATATTGTGGGCAAGCATCATCACATCTTCCACAACCTACACACATGTGATACCCAAACCTCTTATTAAAGTCATGTATTTTATGCATAACTTTAAATCTCATTCTCTCTCCTTGTTTTTTTCTAAAAGAATGCCCTCCTGCCATATCTGTATAACCATCAACTTGACAGGATGCCCATACTCGTCTTCTTTCACCTACATTTTCATTCTCTTTATAAAAAATATCTTGCATTGTAAAACATGAGCATGTTGGACATACAAAATTACATCTACCACAAGCTATACATCTAGAATCATATTCATCCCACATTGGATGTTTAGCTATGGCTATAGACTCTAAATTATCAGGTATTTCTACAGATATTGTGTTATTTTTAACATAATCAATTACAAAATCAGTTTCTTTACCTTTAAATACATTAAGCTCTTCATCTTTTATGTCTAAGTATATTTCATTTTCTCTTATACTTAACCCAATTGAGTAATCATCACTTTTATTAGATCCCATGCTTACACAAAAACAATTTCTAAAACTTTCTTTACATCCTATAAGAATAAACTTTATTTTTTCTCTTATTCTCTTATAATAATAATCTTTTTCAATTCCATTATTAAGATATATTTCATCTAATCTTTTTACTCCGTTTAAATCACATGCTCTTAAAAATACAAGTAATTTTTTATCTTCTACTTCACTTTCCTTATATTCTTTCTCAGTAAAATAAAAAAGAACTTGGTTTATCGGAAGTATAACTTCTTTTGCTGAGAAATTTGATTTCTTATTAAAATCAATTTGATCTATACTATTAATTTCTTCATATTTCGTTAAATCCGTATCTGAATAAGTTCCTTTGAATGATGTCGTTACAGGAGCTAGTATTTTATACTCTGACTGTAATAATTTTAATCCATCATCAAAACTTGATTTATCTAATCTTATTTTCATAGATATTCCTCCTAGACTTTGTTAAATAAATATTAACATCTTCACTTATAAAAAGTCTGTGATAAATATCACAATTTGTAAAATAAAAAGCCACTCCATAACCAATAATAAAGTATACAATTTAAATATTTACTATCAGTTACAAAGTAGCTCATATATTATGTCGTTTTAAAATATGTAGAAAGTTTTTCTTTTCTAACATATACTTTCTTACCATCTACCCTTACTAAATCTTCATCTTGCAATACTTTCATCGCTCTAGATAAACTTTCTCTTTTGCATCCTAACATATCTGCTATATAAGTAATTGTTAGATTCATATTGATAAGAGTCCATTCTCCTTTTTCAATACCAAATTCTCTTCCCAATCGATAGAGTTTAGCTGCCAATTTTTTATCAATACGAATTGAAATAGAATTTTTAACTTGTCTATATAAACGTCTATTTTTATTTTGGATATGAAGCATAATATTTTTAGTAAGGTTAAAGTCATTTTTCATAATTTTTATAAAATCAGAAGTTTTACATTCTAATATAGTTGATTTTTCAAATGCTTCACATCCTATAGAGGATGTTTTTATATTATCTATAAGTATCTCATTTATCATCTCACCTTTTTTAAGAATAAATATTATTTTTCTTTCTCCACTTTCATTCATTTTAAAAATAGATATCTTTCCGTCTTTTAAAAAATATAACTTATCTAATTCATCTCTTTCATTGAATAAAATTTCTTTTCTTTTTAAAACCCGCTCACTTAATATCTTGCTAATTTCAATCTTACTTTCATCTTTAATATCCTTAAATACTTGAATATTTTCCATTTACACACCTTTATATAAATTTCTATGAATTTTGCTTTCATCAAATTTATCTATAAATTCAACCTTCTCATCACTATATCCTAAAGGAATTAATGCATATGGAACAAACTTATTTGGCAAATTTAAAATTGATCTTACATACTCAACTCTTTTATTTTTAGGAAATACTCCAACCCAGCATGATGCTAATCCTTGATTAACAGCCTCTAAAAGTAAATTTTGAGTGCATGCGCCTAAATCCTGTATCCACTTTCCAGCCTTTATAAACCTTTCTTTGTTACCCAATACTACTATACAGACTTGACTTCCATTTATATGCTTAGCCCTATGATGTGTTTTAGATAAATTTTCGATTAAATTTTTATCATCAACAATTATAAATTCCCATGGACTTGAATTTTTTGATGATGGAGCTTGCATAGCAGCTTTTAAAATTTCTTTTACCTTTTCTTCTTCTACTTTTTTATTGTTATATTTTCTTATAGAACGTCTATTTCTTATAACCTCTAACATTTCATCCTCCAAATTTTATAATATTCTATATTTATATAAATCTGTTAATATTCTTTTTAAATCCACAATTTAATATAACTATAATTATATTAAATGTTTTTAATATTATATATACTATACTTTAATATAAACTTAAATATATATAAATATTATTTTATATATCTATATATAATAATATAGGTACTAGCTTAACTAGTACCTACTTTTTTCTATATGCTATCAACTAATAAAGCATCATATGGCTTTAAGTTTATATTTCCTAAAGTTTGAACTTTATCAGTATGGTTCATAATAAAATATTTAACTTCATCATTTACTGTTCTCTTTACTACTTCTACTCCTTTAGGAGATTTTATAACCTCTATATTAGAGTCAGATAATATTTTTTCAACTAATTTATCCATTATAGTTTCATCAACACCAGAACCTATGTAATAAACATTTCCACCCTCATAATTATTTAACGTTATTGCCGCTAATCCTGGAAAGAACTCATCATCATAGTTAAATAAAGTTTTCGCAGAAGTTGTTTTGATTAAATCTCTAAACACTGTAGCAGTTCCATTTATACCATTAAATTCATTAACTCCACTAACTGTTATTTTTTGTTCTCCTTGGAATGATTCAATTTCTTCAACATATCCTCCAATAAAGTCAGTAAAATTAGTTGGATTAAATTCATTTAACGTTAAATTATTATAATAATCTTTTACACTATTTCTAAAGCTTAATACTACAGTTTTCCCTTCTTTTGCAAATTTTCTCATCTTAGCTTGAACCTCAGGCTTATGAACTATCATAACTGGAACTAATAAAATATCATATTCGTCAAAACTTGAATCAGATGGTATAACATCTATATTTATATTATTTTCATAAAATGGTCTATACATTCTATATACTTCATTTTTATAATCCATTAAAAAGCTTTGTCGTTGAATTCTAAAGGATGCCATTGATTCATAATCATATACTATGGCAACCTTAGCTTCTACTTTTGATTCAACTAATTCTTCATTTTCCTTCATTTCATTAAATAAACTTTGAACTTCGTAAAACTTTCTTCTTTTAGTATTATCCTGGTCTAGTATTCCATAACAATACTGCTCAGCACCTTTTGTAGCTCCTCTATACCTAAAATACATAAGTGAGCTACATCCATGAGCAATCCCTTGATAAGACCACATTTTAGCTTGTCTTGGTCTTGGAAGATATCCTATAACATCATGACCTTGAGCTCCCATTATAGCTTCAGTTATCCAGAAGTTTTGCTTTTTAGCACCTCTCATAAAATCAAGTCCACAGGCTATTTCATATGGAGGTATTGGTTGTGCTTGTCCTCCCCAAACTGGATAATTGTTATAAGCTACTACATCAATATGTTTAGCTACCTTTGAGAAATCATAACTTTTATCAAAATACCCTCCAGAGAAATCATGAAGTACTACACAGTCTTCGCCTAATATTTCTTTTAGTAATTCAACTTGCATCTTTGCATATTTTTCAATACTTACTGATCTAAATCTTTCCCATTCCATACGAAGACTTGGATTATGAGTCGTTATAGTCTTAACTGGAACTGGTATTTCATCAAATTCGTTGTATGTTTGAGACCAAAATATAGTCCCCCAAATTTCATTTAATTTATTTATATCATTATTATATTCTTCTTTTAAATAATTTCTAAATTCTCTTTTACATTCATTACAGTAACATACATCACTACCTTCATGCCCAAACTCATTGTCTATTTGCCATGCTACTATTTGATCTTCATTTTTATAATGGCTAGCTAAAGCTCTTATTATTTTTTCTGAGTAAAGATTATAAACTCTACTATTAAAACAATATTGCCTTCTACCTCCAAAAACTCTTTTACTTCCATCTTCAAATTCAGATAAAACTTCAGGATATTTTTTTGCTAACCATGCTGGCATAGTTGCTGTTGGCGTTCCAAATATAACTTTAAGATTTTTCTCTTTCGCTTTTTTTATAACTCTATCGAAGTATGTAAAGTCATAGTTTCCTTCTACATTCTCCATCATGTGCCATGCAAACTCACCTATTCTTATTACATTAGAACCTAATTCTAATATATTATTCAAATCATCATCTATCATATTTTCATCCCAGTGTTCTGGGTAATAATCTACACCTAAATACATACTAAATCCCCCTTAATTATCATTCTTATCTAAAGAATATAAAATATACTTTTCTTTGTAAATAGTTTTAGTAAAATTTTTATTTTTTATACTTATTTTTACTTTTCTTTTATATTTATGATTTTATTAAAAGAAAAAAGATTTCATACATTTTTAAATATATGAAATCTTTTTCTTTCCATTTATTACTCTGCCATGTTTAATTCACTTTCTTTATTAGATAAAGATTTTAATATATTATCATGATATTCTCCATTTAATTTATACTTAAACACGTATATAGTACACATAACTATTGCTGATATTATTGGTACACCTACCATTAAGAATCTTAGACCTAATATAGTCATTGCAGTTTGCTCTGCACCTGCAACATATCCAACCATATCTAAACCTACTCCTACTAACCATCCACTTACAGCTGATGCACACTTAACTAATAATGTTTGTACAGAGAATACTATACTTTCATTTCTAGTTCCTAATTTAAATTGTCCATAGTCAACAACATCAGCAAGCATTACAGTTGTAGAACCTAATAATAATCCACTTCCTAATTTCAATACAATTCCAGATATAGCTATGTATACTATATTCTGTGGCGCTATGTATCCTGCAACTAATAATAGTATAAATCCTACTATTGGTAATATCCCACCTATTTTAAATACTGTTTCTCTTCCTATTTTTTTAGTTAAAATAGGATATAACATTAATCCAGCTATCTCAGCTAAACCTGCAAATGTAGTAAAGAATGAGAATAAATTTTCATCTCCTGTTACATATTTAAAGTAATATATAGCCGTTCCTCCTGAAATTTGCATTACTAAATTCATACCTAAAACTATACCTATAAATACTACTAATTGATCATTTCTTCTTATTATGTTTAACGTTTGCTTAAATGTTACTTTTTCTGCATTCTTAGGTGTTTCAGTTCTCTCTTTTACGTTGATACAAGTTATTAAACTTGAAATTACAAATATAATAGCTATTATAAATGCAAACTTACCATACCCTCTAACTGCATCTCCGCCACCAAGTACTTTTACTATCCAAATACCAAGTGCTCCTATTATTAACCAAGCTGTACTTGCAAATATTCTCGGTATAACTGAAATCTCTTCTCTTTCTTCTTTATTTCTTGATAATGCTGGTATCATTGACCAGTATGGTATATCCATTATTGTATAAGTCATTCCCCATAGTATATACATTACTGAAAAATAAACATATAATGAAGTTCCTTCTAAATCTGGCTTTCTGAATAAAAATACTAAAACTACTGCATTTAATACTGTACCTATAAAAATCCAAGGTCTGAATTTCCCCCATTTCGTCCTAGTATTATCAACTATCATACCCATCATAGGATCATTTATTGTATCCCATAATCTTGCCGCTAAGAAAAGTGTCCCTACAAATGCTGGTTTTAGACCAACAACATCTGTAAAGTAAATCATTAAATATGTAGACACAATTGCATATACTAAGTCTTTCCCTAACGCTCCTATTCCATAAGAATATTTTTCTTTAAATGTTAATTTACCCATATTCAATCTCCCCTTCGATTAGTAATCGTTTTCATATATATAGTAACAGAAAAGGAAAACATTTGCTATACTTTTCAGTAAATTTTTTCTATATTTTTTTCATCATATTTTTATTTTTATATATTATTTCTTTTATTTAAGTATAATTATACTTAAATAAAAGACGTATTTGTAAATTTTACCACATCTACATATTGTATATAATATGTATTATTGTATATATTAAACATGATTTACTATAATAATTAAATACATAAAGTTTTTTAATATAAAAAAAGAGTAATAATTATTAGTTAAAATAACTAAAACTACTACTCTTTTTTTACGTATTTATTATTTTATACACTTAAGTTTTTATTATAAAAATCAATAACTTTTTCTAGATAAGGTTTCAGAATTCTATCCTGTTCAAAATATATCTCGTGTTTTGCGTCATCTATCTTAATTAGTGTACAATTTTTAGCAAACTTAGCAAACTTATTTTGCCCTCCTGGCTTAACAAAGGTATCTCTTCCAGCTTGAAATAATAATACTGGTATCTCTACCTTCTTTGCATTATCTTTTTTTATCAATTGGTTCGTTGCTTTTAAAGACTGATTTAGCCAATTAAAAGATCCTCCTGATGTTTGCAAATGTTCATAGTTTATTTGTTTATTAAAATATTCATTATATCGCTTTTCGCAACTAGTTCCAGAGGAATTTAAATCTGATTTTTTACTAAATGGACCATGACCAAATATATATTGTTTATCTTTACCTATTTTACATATAATATTTGATAATATCTTACTCAATATAGGAGGATAGTTTCCAGTTTCAATTTCCATCATAGGACAATTTAATATAGCTGCATCAAAATAATCAGTATATCTTTCTAGAAATAATGCACCTATTCCTCCACCCATAGAATGAGCAAATAAAAATAACTTTTCATCTTTTAAATGTTTTAAAACTATTGTATCTAAAAATATTTTAAAATCATCTATATAAAAATTAAATTTTTCTACATTAATCTGATGCTTATCTATACCTAACCTACCTGATTTTCCATGTCCTCTATGGTCTAATGCGTATACTGAAAAGTTGTTTTCATTAAAAAATCTAATAAGTTCACTATATTTCTCTACACTTTCACAAAATCCATGAGATATTATTATGGTTGCTTTACTTTCTTTGACAGCATAACCTCTATAGTATATATCTAAATCATTATTTCCTTTAAAAAATCCATCTTTGTATAATATTTCACTTGATATATTATCCATTATGTTATCCACCTTTTAGTCTATATTCACTTTTACTGTATTTGTACTATCTCTAATTACAAGCTCACTTGGTATTATTACTTTTTTGCAGTATTTTCTATTTTTATTTATCTTCTCTAAAATCAAATCTACTGATGCACTTGCTAAATTTTCTATATGTACTCTTACTGTCGTAAGCGGTGGTATAGTATGTTGAGATGCAATTAAGTCATTAAATCCTATTATACTAACATCATCTGGTACACTTATGTTATTTTCATATAAAGCTTTTAATACACCTGTTGCAATGGTATCTGTACTTACAAAAAATGCAGTCGGCATATTTTCGCCATTTTCTATAAAGTTATTAACAACCTCGTATCCATCCATTGCAGTCATTTCTCTTGTATCTAATATATACTCTTTTTTGTATAGTCCTTTAGATTTTGTATATTCCATAAAGAATTTTAATCTATTATCAAGATTTTTTTCTTTTTTGTCATCTAGTGTTTTAGAACTTCCTATATACCCAATTTCTTTATGTCCAAGTTCTATTAAATAGTCTAGAGCTTTTTGTGTTCCTAACTTAAAATTCACCTTAACAGAGTCATACATCTGCTCATCAGGAGAAGAATCTAAAAATACTATATTTTCACAAATATCATTAAGCATAGAAACTTCACTTTTAGTAAATTTTCCTATAGCAATTATTCCATTTAGAATTTCTTCACTTATATATCTATACTCATTTTCATCATATTTATATAAATTAACAACTTCTATTTCATTATCAAAGCATTCTTTCTCTACAACACTTCTAAGAAGTAGATAGTATGGATCTTGAAGTTGTTGACTATGATTATACATTTCAACAATACCAACTCTAAGCTTATTATTTTTTATCTTACTACTTGTTTTCCTTTGTTTTAAGGTTTTATATTGCATTTCTTCTGCTACTTCAAATATTTTTATCTTAGTATCATCTCCAACACTTATAGTGCTATCGTGATTTAAAACTCTAGACACCGTTCCTACAGACACCCCTACAGCGTTAGCAATCTCCTTTAACGTAGCCACTTAACTACCTCCTTTTTAAGTAAATTAATTCACTTTGGTAATCTCCTCTTAAATGTATTTTTAAACCATAGTTCATTAAATAAGCTCCAGACTTAACTATCATTTCACCATTATATTTAAATTCATACATTTTATCCTCTTCTAACCCTCTAAGTCTTATTCTAACTGGTCTATGTCCTACTTTACTTTGAGGTAAAAACACAAATAATAAAGCTTCATCATCATTTACATATTCAAAGTTATGATAGTCATTTTCTGATGTATTTTCTAACCTATAGAAATCACCATCTTGAACAATATGACGTATGTTTTTATATTCTTCTATCATGTTTTTAGATAATTCAATTTCATCTTTACTATACTTTAATATATTTGATCCAATACCTAATGTTCCCATCATCGCACTATGATATCTGAATCTTAAAGGTATTATTCTTTGAGATAAGAAGTTAGGACAGTCTGTAACCCAAGATCTCATAGCTTTTATTGGATATATTTGAGAGTAAGTATGTTGTATAAATAACCTATCATAAGCATCAGTATTATCACTTGTCCAAAAATCATCAAATATACCTAGTATACCATAATCAATTCTTCCTCCACCAGATGCACATGCTTCAAATAAAACATCTTTATGTTTCTCTTTAAGATTTTTAACTATATCATATACTGCTTGTATATGTTCATACCATAAGTTTTTCTCATTATCACCTAAATTTTTAGCACCAGGCTCAGATATAGGTCTATTAGCATCCCATTTTATATAATCTATATCATAATTAGATAATAATTCATCTAACGTATTATACACATATTCTTTAACTTCTTTTTTAGTCATGTTTAATACATACTGACCTCTTGAAGTAGTTCTTTCTCTATTATCAAAACTATATATCCAATCAGGGTTATCTTTATATAACTTTGATAATGGATTTACCATTTCAGGTTCTACCCAAATACCAAATTTCATTCCCAAGTTTTTAACTTCTTCTATAAGCTGATTTAAACCATTAGGGAATTTTTCCTCATTTACATACCAATCGCCTAAACCATTATGTATTCCATTTCTTTCTCCAAACCAACCATCATCCACTACAAAAAGTTCTGCTCCTATTTCTTTAGCTACCTTTGCAAGTTTAATTTGTTCATCACATTTAACATCAAACTCTGTAGCTTCCCATGAGTTATAAAGAACAGGTCTAAGACCTTTTCTTAAAATATTTTCTTTTGCAAAATTATGTAAATTATGGCTCATTCGTTCAAATCCACAATCACTATAACCACAAATTATAGATGGTGTTGTAAAACTTTCTTTTGATTTTAAACTTAGTTCAAAATCATATGGGTTTAATCCCATTTGCACTAAGGTTTCTCCATAAGCAGTTTGTTCAATTATACCTTTAAAATTACCTGTTAATCTAAGTGCTCCAAAAAATACTTCTCCACTTGTTTCTGTTGCATTTTTATCTAGTATAAAGTATGGATTATGATTATGTCCAGATATACCTCTTCTATTTTCTATATATATTTTACCATAGCTAACGTTCTGAGTAAATTTTTGTTGTTCTGCAGCCCAGTGACCATGAGTATTTGAAAATCTTAAGTTTTCATATGGTATATGTAATTGCGCACTATATATCTCTTCTATAACAATATCTTCATTACTATTATTACTTACATATACCCATCTTTCTATTAAATCTTGCTTTTCTATAACCTTATAATATAAATTAATAATTAAATTATAGTATTTATCTTTTAATTTAATTATTAATTTATCATTATCTATCTCATAACCTTCATATTTATAGACTATATCACGAGTACCATCAGCAAACTTAACTTTTAGGCAGTTCTCTTTATACCTTAATCCACCGTATACAGGAAACTCCTCTGGAGTAATTTCATATACTGGATCATTTGTTGAAACTTCATTTAATATTTCAATATCTAATTCATCTTCATTATTTATTTTTTTCCCCCAATGTAAATGTCTTAGTAGACCTTCATTATCTATTCCAAAAACATATTGGGTATTTTTAGTATTTAAACTAAATATTTTACTTGATTCATTGACTTTTATCACTATATTTCCCCCTAACAATTATCTCATTTTAATTAATTTCATAGTAACATATAGAATTTATCATTACAATAACGATTTCCTATTTTTACTTATTTTTTACTTTTTTTTACTATTGTATATTACTAAATATAAAAGGATTATGTTTAAATTTATAATAATTTCAACATAATCCTTTTATATTTAATCTATTGATTTACTAGTATATACTTATCAGCAATACTTTTTATATTTTGTAAAGATTCTATTAAAATTCTTTTATCTTGTAAATCTAGCTTTTTAAACTTTGACTCTATTATTAAAGATATTGTTTGCATTTCTATATTAATAGTTTCTTCTCCAAAATCAGTTATTCCATAAAAAGTATTTCTTCTATCTTTACTATCTTCTTTTCTATAAACATAACCTTGTTCTACTAATTTATTTAATAAGATACATAAACTAGATGTAGATACATTTAGTTCTTTACTTAAGTTTTTGAGCTCCATCTTTTTATGTTTATATATTTTTAACATAACAAAAAATTGTCTTTCTGTGAATGTTTTAGTTTCTCTAGATCTTTCTTTGTTAATATTTTTCAACATATTATTAAATATTTCAACGTCTTGTAAAAGCAGTTGTGCTAAATTTATTTCAGACATATACTCACCCCAGTGCCAAATTATCTAAATTTCATTTATAGATGTCATTATACTATTTTATTATACTCTATAAAAAGTATTTTTTAAATTAAATTTATTTTTTATTTATTTTATCATTCTTACTACTTCTGTCCTTAGATATTTTTTGTATTTTCTCTATAACTTTAGGTGTAATAGTCAATATATTATCTACTAAGTTTATATTATCATCTAGGCTCATAAGTCTAGTTTCTCCATTTTCTACAACTACAAATGCAACTGGTTGAACAGAAATAGCTCCTCCACTTCCTCCAGCAAAATTAGTGTCATTTATTTCTCTATCAACTTTACTATCATTTCTTTTATCGTATCCTTTTGAATACTCACCTCCACCTATACCAAAGCCTATAGTCACCTTAGAAATAGGTACAACTACAGTATTTTCTGCTTGTATAGGATCACCAACTATTGTATTAGCATCTATAGAACCTTTAATTGTTTCAAGAGTTGTTTCCATAAGACTTTGTATTGAACCTGTTGCTCTCATTATTAACACCATCCTTATTATTTCTATAAATTTTAAACAAAATTCTACCTATTTTAATTAGTTCTTTTATATGAGGAGCTATATGTATTTTTATATTTACTTTTGCATAACTTTCTGTAAAACATGGACTACAATTTAAATATACTTTTTGTGGTTGTATTATATTTATTAAGATTCCATAAATGCTATTTATAAATACGTATATAAATGAAGTAAAATAAATATTTTCACTTCCAAATCTTATATCTGAATAGAATTCCTTTAGTTTTATATGCTTTGCTAATATGTAAATACCTACTATGTCATTTTTCAAAAGCTTAAATTTATTATTTTTAATTTTCTCCTTTTCTTTTTTACTATTTCTTTTTTTATTTTTAGTTTTTCTTTTTTTAGGGGGATATATTTGTATATTAATATTTAATAAGTTAAATAAATACTTTATATTTAAATTTATTAAAAAATCACTATTATGTATATCTATTGAGAATATTATATTAAGTTTCGATTTATAAATGATATATATAATTGAAAGTATTAAAATTATAACTACATAAATATTAAATAGTTCATTATATTTCATGTTACTATTATTTTCTAAAATGTACTTATATATACTTTTTATAAGAATTTATTGCATAAAAAAATAGCTTAAATTTTAGTTTTAAGCTATTTCCTAATTATTCATTTATATTTTGAATCTCAATACTTTCATAATTTTCTATAGGAGGTAAATCTTCTAATCTCTCTATATTAATTAATTTTAAAAATTCGTCTGTAGTCTTATATATTATAGGCTTTCCTATTTTATTTAGCCTTCCTGCTTCTCTTATAAGTTCGTTTTCTAAAAGAGTTTGAAGTACCTTATCACACTTTACACCTCTTATATCCTCTATTTCAACCTTTGTTATTGGTTGCTTGTAGGCTATAATAGTCAAAGTTTCTAATGTTGCCTGGCTTAGAGTTTTCTTTCTCTTAGGTTCAAGGACTTTTTTTATATAGTCTGCATATTTTTTATTTGTACACATCTGGTACTTACTTTCTAGTTTTATAATCTGAATACCTCTATTACTTTCTTTATATTCTTCCTTTAAAGAATGTAACATATATTCTATTTCTTTTGGAGAAAGTTCTTCATTTATTATAGAGTTTAACTCTTTTATACTAATTGGTTCTCCATATGCAAACATTACTGATTCTATAATATGCTTTATATCCTCACGTCTCATCTTATCACTCCGCGCTTTTTTTAATTAAAATGTCGTCAAAGAATATGTCTTGTTCTACTGTTATTTCTTTTGCTTTTATAAGTTCTAATATTGATAAGAAAGTTGCTATTATCTCATTTTTGTCACAATTTTCAATTATTTTTGTAAAATGAATATTATTTTTTTCTTTAATAATTTCCCTTATATATACCATCTTTTCTTCAACAGAAACAATTCTTCCTTTTACAATTTTATTTAATCTTTCATCCTTATCTTCAATATCTTCAGTTGTAGTTTTTACTTTTAAGATATATGGAAGGATCATTTTTATTGCATCTATTGATATATCCTCAAGATCTATCTTTTCATCTATTACTATTTCTTCTTTTTTTCTATAGAATACTTCACTTAAATCAGTTACATTAGTTTTTAAATCTTCTGCCGCTAATTTATATTTTTTGTATTCTTCTAACTTTTCCATTAATTCTAATCTTGGATCTTCTTCTTCCTCATCATCTTTTTGCTTATATAATAAGTACCTTGATTTTATTTGAAGAAGCTTTGATGCCATGGTTATAAACTCACTAGTTATTTCTAAGTCCATCTTATCTAACATTTCTAAATAACTTAAGTATTGTCTAGTTATTTCTATTATAGATATGTCTTTTATATCTATTTTTTGTTTAGATATCATATCATAAAGTAAATCTAGTGGACCATCATAAACTTGTAAATGTATGTTATATTTCATTTAGCTACCTCTTAAGATTTAATTACTTATATAAATATCCCTACTATACCTGCTATTACATTATATATAGGTGAGTATATTATAGTATAAGTACCTGTAAATATAGCAAGTAATAGTATTAATTGACCATAGCTTTCATACTTATAAACAAATTCACTCCATTTTAAAGGTATAAATCCTGATATAACTCCCCATCCATCAAGAGGTGGTATTGGAAGTAAATTAAATGCTGCAAATGCTACATTGAATGCTAGGGTTTTAGATGCAATAGCATATATTGCATACATATGTGAATTCTTCATAACTATTACTGCAACTATAGCTGCTAGTATATTACCGATTGCTCCAGATAATGATACTATAACATTTCCCCATCTATAACTTTTAAAGTTATTTGGATTAACAGGTACAGGCTTTGCCCAACCTATATGAAAAACTAATAAAGCTATTAATCCTATTGGGTCTATATGTTTAGCTGGATTTAGTGTTAATCTTCCATATGCCTTTGCAGTATTATCACCTAGTAAATATGCTGCAACTGCATGACCAAACTCATGAACTGACAATGCTATCGCAACAGCCACTAACATAACTAATATATTGCTGAAAAAACTCATGCCTTATCTCTCCTATTTTTATATTTAATACTACTATTATAACATGTCTAAACATATAATCAAAATATTTATAAATTCACTTAAGTTTTAATAATTTATACTAAATTCATGTATACGAAAAAAGCCTATTCAAGATAAATTTATCTCAAATAGGCTTTTCTTATTTTAATCCCCCAATTGTACTCTTAATTAAGATACCCTTTTTTTCACTTTATTTTTATTTAATTTATTATTAAAATGATCTACTATTACAGCTATTGCATTATCCCCAGATACATTCGCTGCAGTTCCAAAACTATCTTGAGTTAAGTATAAAGCTATCATTAAACTTGCTAATCCACCATCAGATGGTATACCTATCATAGGAAGGAATGGTAATGCGCTCATTATAGCTCCTCCTGGTGCACCTGGTGCTGCTACCATAGCTATACCTAACATTAGTATAAATGGTAGTAGTGTTGATACGCCTCTATCCATATTATTCATCATAAGTACTGCTACTGCAAATGATGTAACAGATATTATACTACCTGATAAATGTATAGTTGCACATAAAGGTACACAGAATTCTCTTATACTTTTACTTACACCATTTTTCTCAGCACAAGCAACATTTACAGGTATCGTAGCTGCAGAAGATTGAGTTCCTACTGCTGTTAGATATCCTGGTATTTGATTTTTTATCATAACAAAAGGATTTTTCTTCGCTATAATTCCAGCTACTATAAATTGGAATGATATGTATAATAAGTGTAATGGTATAACTATGCAGAATACTCTCCAGAACACAGCTAGTATACTCCATACTTGTCCTGCAACTGTTATATTAGCAAATGTCCCTGCTATATATATAGGTAGTAATGGTATTATAACTGTAGATAAAGTCATTGTTACTATAGATTGAAATTCCTGGAATATATTAAATAAAGTTTCTCCCTTACCTTTATTTCTTAAAGCTGATATTCCTAGTCCCATTGTAAATGCAAATACTATTGCTGCTGTTACATCTACCATTGGACTTAATGGTATAGTGAAAAATGGCGATAGCATTCCTGCTTCTGGGTCTCCAATCTTACTTGCAACACTTGGATCTATAAACGATGGGAACACAGTCGATGCAACTGTAAATGCTATAATACCTGCTATTATTGTAGATCCATATGCTATACCTGTTGTTATTCCTAATAACTTACCTGCTCCAGTAGCTAAGTCAGCTATACCAGCTGTTACAAATCCTATTATTATAAAAGGTATAACAAACTTTAAAAATGCTGAAAATAAACTACTCATTGTTACTAATACTCTTACAAAAACTTCTGGTGCAAATTGACCTATAAGTATACCTGCTATAATACCCATGATCAACTTTGGAACTAGTCCAATCTTCTTTTTCATAATTACTCCTCCTAAAATATTTCCCTAAAATATTATAACTCCTCTGCAAGGAAAACCCTTGCAAGACTATATTAATAAATTTTCCCATTTTAGTCAACAGTTTTTTGTTATTTTTTAGACAATGCTTCCTAAAGTTCTATTATTTCTTGAATTTAAGTTATTTTCTAATTATTCTAAAAATTACTATTTTTTTATCGCAAAAAATAGTGTAATTTAAAGTTATTTTAAATTACACTACCTTTATTTAATTTATTTTTTGTTAATTTTATAACATATTATCTATAACTCTTTGTAACATTTTTAAGTAACCAGCTTTATTTATATCTTTATTGTTAACTAATTCAATTTTTCCAATTTTATCCTTTCCCTTGTAAACCTCTACAACTCCTAAAACTGTACCTTCCTTAATAGGTAATTTTCTATCTTCATATACTTTTATTTTTTTTGTAAACTCTTTTGATTCACCTTTTTTAATAAGTACAGATAAATCCTCTTTAGCAACTAAGCTTATTTTATCATCTTCTGCTTTTTCCATAGTTAAAGTTGATATTTTATCATCTTTAGAACAAAGTTTTACACTTTCATAGTTAGCAAATCCATAATTTAAAAGACTTGAGGCATCCTTAAATCTTTCTTGTGATGTTTCCGCTCCAAGTGTTGTTGCTATTAAATGTGTGTCTCCTCTTTTAGCTGATGCTGATAAACAATATTTTGCTTGTTGTGTAAAACCAGTTTTAACACCAGTAGCTCCTTGATAATGTTTTATCAGCTTGTTTGTATTTGCAATACCTATTGTAGCTTGCTTTTTACCTACTACTACTGAATCCATCCATGTTGTTAGATATTTACTTATTATATCATGTTTTAAAAGTTCTCTAGACATTATAGCTATATCGTATGCAGAAGTATAATGGTTATCTATTGGTAATCCATTTGTGTTTGCAAAATGAGTATCTTTCATATTTAACTCTTTAGCTTTATTATTCATCATATCTACAAAAGACTCTACACTGCCTCCTATATATTCTGCCATAGCAACACAAGCATCATTAGCAGATGCTACTGCTATTCCTTTAAGTAAAGTATCTACACTTTGAGTTTCTCCTGGTTCTAAGAAAATTTGGCTTCCTCCCATCCCAGATGCAACCTCACTTACTTGTACTTGATCATCTAATTTGATTTTTCCACTGTCTAGGGCTTCACAAATTAATAGCATTGTCATAACCTTAGTAACACTAGCTGGAGGTAGTTTTTCATGTGAATTTTTTTCATAAAGTACTTGTCCACTACCTACATCCATTAAGACTGCTGATTTAGATGATATACTTATATTTGTATTGTCTCCATTTGCAAAGGATATTCTACTTGATGTAAGTATAAGTACCATAGCTAGTATAATACTAGATATTTTTTTCATATATGTCACCTCTTAATTTGTATTTAAGATTAGTCTTTCACCGTTACTATTTTTTATTCTAAATGACTAGGGGGTATTTGACTTGTTGTATTACATAATCTACTTACTAAATCCTTTTTATTCTCTAATTCGCTAAAATATCTACTTAAAACTCCATTAGACTTTGCATTTTCTATGATATCAAATACATCCTCTTGATTCATACCATAATCAGCTGCAATTTCAAATTTTACTTGTTTTAATGCTATTTTTGCATTTTTATTAATTTTTCTATTTTCCATATTATATCCTCCTATATAAATTTTATATGCTTATTTTTCACTAAATTAACGCAAAAAACCCGTGTAACTTAATAAAATTTTCTTAAATTACACGGATTTTTTTAATAATTTATTATTTCATCCTCTATATCTATAATTTCTGCATCTGTATTTTCTTCTATATATCTTACTATATATTCTATAGATGAATCGCATTGACTGTATGATAAGTCAACTTTTGATATACCAATCGTTATTCTTTGATGTAAATCTTGATTTTCAACCTCACAAACAGATATATTAAATTTATTCTGAAGTTTACTTATAATACTTTTTACTACCATTCTTTTTTCTTTTAATGAATGTACCCAACTAGCTCTAAGGTTTACTTTCATAATTAATATTTTCATCAAGATTCACTTCCTTTGTTTATTTATAATCTTTGTCTACTGCATCCGACAGTATTATATTAATATTATTCATCATATTAACTAAAACTTGCTCATCTCTTAAATAATTATATACTTTTTTATTTTTTTTTATTTTCTTTTCTATAGTTTCAATTTTTCTAACTATTTTTTTATCTAAAGATTTATTTTGAACCTGACTTCTTTGTAACTCCATTTGGCTCATTTTATATTCCTTTAGTAAGCTTTCACTTTTAGAGTCTGATTTAAGCTCATTCATGCTTTTTTTAAATGATTTATATTCTTCGCTTAATTTTATCTCACTAGCTAGCTTTGTAGCACTTTCATATACACTCATAAATACCTCCTACAAATGAACTCCTAGTATTATATATTCTATTTTTAATTACTTAAATTTATGATATATTACCATAAAAAAATAGACATAGATTTAATCTATGCCTATTTCTATTTATACTTCCATAATTATAGGAAGTATCATCGGATTTCTCTTAGTTCTTTGATATAAGTATTCTTTTAAATTTTCTTTTATATTATTTTTAAGATAAGCCCACTCTTTTATATTTTTCTCTTCACATTCAAATAAAACATCTTTTATTATATTTTTAGCTCCATCCATTAAATCTTCCGATTCTCTTACATAAACGAATCCTCTTGATATTATATCTGGACCAGCTAAAACTTTTCCATCTTCTTTAGATATAGTTACAACAACTATCATTAATCCATCTTCTGATAAATGTTTTCTATCTCTTAATACTATATTCCCAACATCTCCAACTCCAAGGCCATCAACTAATACATTACCTGTTGGTATACGTGTTGTCACAGATGCATTGTTTCTATCTAATTCTAATACTTCCCCTACTTGCATAACAAATACATTCTTTTCAGACATACCTAGTTCTTGTGCAAGTTCTCCATGTTTTTTTAACATTCTATACTCACCATGAGCTGGCATGAAGTATTTAGGTCTTACTAATCTATGCATAAGCTTTAATTCTTCTTGACAAGCATGACCTGATACATGTATATCAGCTATGTCATTATATACAACTTCTGCACCTTTTTCAAATAATAAATTTATAACTTTAGATATTAATTTTTCATTTCCTGGTATTGGATGAGCTGATATTATTACTAAATCACCTTTTTTTATTTCAACTTTCTTATGTTCTGAACATGCCATTCTCGCAAGAGCAGACATAGGTTCTCCCTGTGTTCCTGTAGTTATTATTACTAACTCATTATTTTGATATTTTGATATGTCATTTAAATCAATTATCATATCATCTTCAACATCTAAATAACCTAATTCTTTTGCTACACCAACAACATTTACCATAGATCTACCTGATACTGCAACTTTTCTTCCAAACTTTGCAGCCATATCTATTATTTGTTGTAATCTGTGTATATTAGATGCAAATGTAGCTACTATAATTCTACTATCGCTTCCTTTTCTAAATAAATCATCTAGTCCTGCTCCTACAGTCTTTTCAGACATACTATATCCACTTTTACCGACATTAGTACTATCTGCTAACATTAAAAGAACTCCCTTTTGACTTAACTCGCAAATTCTATGCATATCCATAACATCTCCATCTATTGGAGTTAAATCAACCTTAAAGTCTCCTGTATGGAATATAATCCCTTGATCTGTGTGTACGGCTATAGAGAATGCATCTGGTATACTATGATTCATTTTTATAAACTCTACGTCCATATTCGATAATTTTATTATTTGTCTAGGAGTTACAACATTTAACTTAACGTTATTAAGTTTATGCTCTTTTAATTTTACTTGTATAAGAGCTATACTAAGTCTTGATCCATATACAGGTACATTTAATTTTTTAAGTATATATGGAAGCGCTCCTATGTGGTCTTCATGACCATGAGTTATAAATATACCCTTTATCTTATCCTTATTTCTTACTAAATAAGTTATATCCGGTATAACTATATCTACCCCTAACATTTCATCTTCTGGAAAACTTAACCCCGCATCAATTACAATTATTTCATCTTTATATTCAATAACGGTCATATTTTTGCCGATTTCGTTAAGTCCACCTAAGGCTGCTACCTTAATTTTATTAGTGTTCTTCTTGAACAATTGCACCATCTCCTTCTGTCTATTCAATTTTCTTATTCCAATCTATCTTTACATTAAATTTATAATATCAAATCACGAACTCTACCAGTTATTATCATTGTACCACAAATCCTGTTATATTTTAAGTAATATTTAAAATACATTTAATTCATTATTTTGACAAAAGCAAATTATTTTGATATTCTCTGAGTATATTAACTTATTTATATAGGAGGATTTATGCGTGGTAGAACACATTGTGCTATAGGCGTCTTAGCATCCATACAAGCATCATTAATTTTTAAAATACCTATTACAATATTTTCAATTATAGTTTCAGCTATTTTTTCATTACTTCCAGACTTAGATGAACCTAATTCTACAATATCAAACTTATTTATCAAAAAAAATGTATCTAAGTTTTTATATAAATCATTAATATATACAATAAATATAGTAATATTCTTTTTTTCCTTAAAAATAAATAATAATTTTTACTTAAGTTCTATTATAACTTTTATTTCAATATTTATAATAGAGTCAAAACTTAGCCATAAATTTTTAAGAAAGTTATTTTTATCTTTGACTTTTCTATTACTGGGGGGTTGTCTTTATTTAGTCAAAACAAAAATTTTTATAGTTCTATTTGTTATAATGCTAGGTATTTTCCCATGGTTTAAGCACAGAGGCGTATCTCATAGTGTTCTAGCAATCACCATTTTATATTTACTCCTTAAACAAATTGAACTACTAACTAATATATACAATTTATCATTTTGGGGAACTATCAGTTACTCAAGTCATATATTTTTAGGCGATTTATTTACTAGACAAGGAGTTCCTCTTTTTTATCCACTAAGTAATAAAAAAATTTCTATAGGAAGTTTAAAGGTTGGTGGTCATTTTAGTAACTTCTTAGAAATGTTAATTATATTTGTATTAATATTTTTTATATTTTATTCTGTAATAAAAATATAAGTCCTTATTCAGGACTTATATTTTTATTACATTCTTCACATAAACCATAAAACTTAACATCATGGTCTACTATTTTAAACTTGTATAAAGATTGTATTTCACTTTCTATACTATCTAATAAATCTTCTTTTACTTCTATTATTTTGTTACAATTACCGCATATAAGATGATGATGGTGATGGCAATCTTCTTCATTTAAACTAATTTCATATCTAACACATCCATCATCTAAATTAAGCTTTGATATTACATTTATCTCATCTAGTAGTTGCATAGTTCTATATACTGTTGCTAACCCTATTTCTGGACAATCAACTCTTACTAAATCGTATATCTCTTCACTACTTAAATGTTCATTTTCATGTTTTAACAATATCTCTATTATAGCTCGTCTTTGAGGAGTAATTTTAAAGCCTGTTTCTTTTAGCTTTTCTTTTAACTCTTCCATTATATTCTTCATGTATATCACCCTTTTATTTTTCAATTGATAATTCTTATTAAAAATTCTATCTAATATTTATGGTATTGTCAAGATTTTAAAACTTCAATCGTCAATTTAATCTTCAATTGAGAATAACCTTTCTAAATTTAATATTCTATTTAAAGTGCTCGTATGATAATATTATTACCCTATTTTTACAAATTTAAGCAAGAAAAGCACTCATATTATTCTCAAATAGATTATTTTATTATAAATCAAAAATAAAAAACCTACTTAATCAAAAATTAAGTAGGTTTTTTACTAAATTTTATTGTTCGTCTTCGTCGAAGTTTAAACCTTCCTCTTCCATTATTGCATTATATACTGCAACAACAGTTTCATACTCATCATCATTTTCTAATGGAACTAATATTTCTCCTTCTTCATCTGCGTCTATTCTAAATATTAAAGCTTCTTCTGCTTCTTCATCTTCAACAGGCATTAATATAGCATATTCTTTTTCTTCTGCTTCTAAAGTTAATATTATCTCAAATTGGCTTTCTACTCCATTTTCGTCGATTAAGTTGATTATATTTTCTTGCATTTGTTTCACCTCAAATTATTATTTATTATTTATATTATATATCATAAATCTATAAATTTATATACATTTTACTAAAAACTTTTTGAATCAAGATATCCTTGTAATATAATTACTGCTGCTAACATATCTATTACTTTTTTTCTTTTTTGTCTACTTACATCACCTTCTATTAAAGATCTTTCTGCTGCAACAGTAGACAATCTTTCATCCCAAAACTCTATATCTAAACCAGTTTCTTCTTTTATTAATTCACAAAACTTTATAACTTTTTCACCTTGTGGGCCTAGTGTACCATTCATATTCTTAGGTAATCCTGATACAATTTTGTTAACTTGCCTTTCTTTTATTATAGCTTTTAATTCTTCTATATCTTTTTTCTTTCCTACTCTTCTTATTGTCTTTACACCTTGAGCAGTCATTCCCATTAAGTCACTAACAGCAACACCAATAGTTTTATCTCCTATATCTAATCCCATAATTCTTCCGTCTAGCATTATTTGTCTCCTTTGACTTTTAAATATTTCTTATCATTTATTTAAATTATTCTTCCTATTTAATTTAAAAACATTCATATCTTATTTTATATTATAAGTGTATCTATTTGCAAATAATTTTCAAGTAAATAAAATCGAGCTGATTTTATATCAGCTCGATCTTATTTATTTTTCATCTTCAAATATAATCATATTTATACTTATTATTATTAAAGGTATAAGTATATAAATACATGCTGTGGCTGCCGCAACTATACCAGAATCATTAACTAATAGCGTTATAAAACATCCTACTAATGTGGCAATAAAGCTATCAAATATATACTTGTACTTATTAGCTAAGTTTCTAAAATGCTTAGATGGTCTAAATATCATAATACCTACAATTGCTACTCCTACAAGTAATATATTTACCCATACTGTAGTTTTTGCTAGTTTTAAGTTCATTTGAATCTTTCTAGAGAATGTTTGTATTATAGTTATTGGACCGTTAGCTAAAATTTGTTTTACAAATCCTGATAAGTGAGATTCACTTCCAGAAATTATATCAAATGCCGCAAATGCAAATACTACACCTGCTGCAGCAAGTAATATTAAAAATACCTTTTTAAAGTCTAATTTTACATCAAATATTATTAATAAAAATACTAAGTATGCAACACATTCAGATATTGCAGCTCCTACATTAGCACCCATACTTGGTGATGCTGTAGTTAATAGTGTTAATACTGATGCAACTGCAGCTAACCATTTTGGAATCTTTCTATATTGAAGTAATACTGCAAGTGCGAAAATTGCACTACCTATAGCTATACCTTGATATTCATTTCCCATACCATAGTATCTAGCTCCAATTATTGCATCGTAACTCATTATACTATTTTTCATTAAATACGTTCCAAATACACAATCCATAGATATTGCTAGTATTGTAATGCCTGCAAAGAATCCCATATGTTTTATATCATCTTTAAATAATATTCTTCCTAAAATATAAAGTAATATAGTTGTGCCAGTTATACCTAATGATATTGAAACTTGTGTTTTAAAATTAAATATTCCAACAACTAAGAATGCTAATGGAAGTATAAAACCAAGTTTTATAAATTCCTTTAATACTTTAAATACTTTTTCTTTATTTGGTATATAGTTTCTAAATAAAACTGCAAACATAGCTATTACCCATGATACAGACACAACACCAACAAAAGTATTTATAATAGTTGATCTTATATTAGATATAGAAACTATTTTTTCATATTCATCTAATAAGTATGTAGTATTATCATCTTTATCAATTGTAGTAAAGCTTTTACCTACCATATCCTCATTTTCTAATCCAAATTCATTTAAAATATCTACTCCTATATCTAGGTTAGCAACTATTCCATCTCTTCTAGTTGTAGCAGAAGCTAAAAGTCCCTTACCTTCATTTGATAGCTTAATTATAGGAGATAGCCTTCTTCTATTTAAATAATCTATATCACTAGGGAATGCACTTACTATGTATATAGTATCATTTTCATTTACAATACTAAATACTTCTTTTAAGTATTCATCTATATAATTTAGTATCTTTGACTTTGTAGCACTATATGTAGCTTCATTTAAATTTAGTCTATATTTATCAAGTCTATATGTATCTCCAATATCTACAAATATAGCGTCACTTTCTTTATACTGATTTTTAGTTTCTTCTAATAATTTATTATAGTCAGTTCTTATACCATAAGGCATAGATAAATCTTCTATATTTATGTTATCAATATTACCAGCATCGATTCGACCATATTGATCCATAGCTACTAATCCAAGATTTCTATTTCTAACTAAATTTTCATTTTCTATAGTATCACTATTTCCTATTAAAGCCGTTTTTAAATTATTCTCTGATAAAGTCTGTCCTAAAGAACCTAATACAGCTCCATATTCACCTTTTTCAGCATTTTCATTTAACGATCTATTAATAGTTAAATCATTTATTGACTTAGCTTTTGCATTTGTAGAAGCTTCATAAACCTTGCTAGAATTGTCATTTGATTCTCTAAAATTTATAAAACTTTCTGTACTCACATTTGCTCTTCTACCTGCACCCATAGTGGCTAAAGATCTTCTATCATCAGTTCCCTTATCACCTCTGATATTCATAAGACCAATATAACCTCTATTATCTAATTCTTCTTTTAAAGAAGATATTTGTAGCATACTTGCAAGGCTAGTTCTATTCATATTAATAAATATAACTTTTCCTTGAACTTTATTATTACTTCCATTTGCATAACTATTTATTGGCATAAAAGATACCAATATCATAATAGCCATTAACAACGATGCAATCTTTTTTTTCATGAAGTTGACCTACTTTCTTTTTAAATAATAAGAAATTACCTCTTCAAGTATTTCATCTCTCTCAAATTTCTTTATTATTGATCTTGCATTTTTATGGCTAGTTATATAGCTTGAATCACCAGAAAGAATGTACCCTATAATTTGATTTATAGGGTCATATCCTTTCTCTATTAATGCTTTATATACAAAATCTATAGTATCCCCAACACTCATTTTATCTTCAGATACACATTCGAATTTAACAGTATAATCTAGATTCTTATCCAAAGTAAATCCCCCTTTAAAGTAAATTTATTTTACTTGAGATTTTATTACCTCTCCTGCATAATTTAAAGCTTCTTCTACCTTACTTACATCACTTGCACCAGCTTGAGCCATGTTAGGTCTTCCTCCACCTTTTCCACCAGCTATTTGTGCAACTTCTCTAACTATATTACCTGAATGTATTCCTTTTTCTAGTACATCTTTAGTAGCTGTTACAATAAAGTTAACTTTATTATCTGCTATATTTGCTATAACTACAACACCTGAAGCTAATTTATCTCTTAAGCTATCAGCTGTTTCCCTTAAAGTATTCATATCCATACCTTCAAATTTAGCTGTTACTAAGTTTACTCCATTTATTTCTATCTTAGAATCTAATATAGAATCAGCTGATTGTAAACTCATTTTAGCCTTTATTTCATGTAGTTCTTTTGCTAAAGCTTTATTTTCATCTACTATTTGAGATGCTCTTTGTGTTAAATTATCTTCTTTAGCTTTTAAGCTAACACATACTTCATTTATAATTGCATCTCTTTCCTTTAAATACTCATAAACTGATCTTCCTGTTATTGCTTCTATTCTTCTTACTCCTGCAGCAACTCCACCTTCAGATATTATTTTAAACATACCAACTTGAGATGTATTTTTTAAGTGAGTACCTCCACAAAGCTCTATAGAGAAATCTCCCATAGATACAACTCTTACTTCCTTACCATACTTTTCGCCAAATAGAGCTGTAGCTCCTTTTTCTTTAGCTTCATTTATACCCATATTTTCACAATTTATATCTAAAGAATCAAGTATAGCATCATTTACTTTTTCTTCTATAACTTTTAATTCATCTTTTGATATAGCCTCAAAGTGAGTTATGTCAAATCTTAATCTTTCTGAATTAACTAAAGAACCAGCTTGATTAACATGTTCTCCTAATACTTCTTTTAATACTTTGTGTAATAAGTGAGTTGCAGTATGGTTTCTAGCACTTGCCATTCTTATTTCTTTATTTACTAATGTAGTTAACTCATCATTTACTTTTACTTCACCAGATTTAACTGTTCCTATGTGTTTTATAGTATTGTTAGCGCCTTTTCTTGTATCTATTACTTCTATTACTACGTTATCATTAGAAAGTATTCCACAGTCACCTGCTTGTCCTCCACCTTCTGGATAGAATGTAGTTTGATCTAATACTATAGCTACATTATCTCCTTCTTTAGCAACTTCTACTATTTCATCATCCATAACTATAGCATTAACTTTTCCAACTAAAGTTAAATCATTATATCCTTCAAAGCTACTTGATGCAGATTCATCTAATTTAGATAATGGATCTTCTTTCCAACTTTCACCGTCCATATTTCCTCTTGCACTTCTAGCTCTTTCTCTTTGCTTATTCATTTCTTCATTAAAAGCATCTTCATCTAAATCAAGACCAACTTCTTCTAATATTTCTTTAGTTAAATCTATTGGGAAACCATAAGTATCATATAATTTAAATGCATTTTCTCCACTTAAAGTTTTTTCATTATTTTTATTTAACTCTTCTATATAAGAAGATAATATTTCACTACCTTGATCTATAGTTTCATTGAATTTTTCTTCTTCGATTCTTATAACTTTCTTTATATAGCTTTCTTTTTCTACTAATTCTGGGTAAGCTTCTCCACTTACTTTTATAACTTCATCAACTAATTTATATAAGAAGTTTTCTTTTATTCCTAATAATTTACCATGACGAGCAGCTCTTCTTAACAGTCTTCTAAGAACGTATCCTCTTCCTTCATTTGATGGTAAAACTCCATCAGCAACTAAGAAACTTACAGCTCTTATATGGTCAGTTATTATTCTTATTGAAACATCTGTTTTAGCATTTTTACCATATTCTACATTTGCAACTTTTTCTATAGCACTTATTATTTGTCTTATTGTATCTACTTCAAATATATTATCAACATCTTGCATTATACAAGCCATTCTTTCAAGACCCATACCTGTATCTATATTTTTGTGCTCAAGTTGTCCATAGTTACCTTCTTCATCTCTATCAAATTGAGTGAAAACATGGTTCCAGAACTCTAAATATCTATCACAATCACATCCAGGTTTACAATCTGGATTATCACATCCAAATGCTTCTCCTCTATCAAAGTATATCTCTGAACATGGTCCACACGGTCCTGTACCTATTTCCCAGAAATTATCGTCTTTTCCAAGTCTAACTATTCTTTCAGTTGGGAAGTTCATTTCTTTTGACCATATATCAAAAGCATCATCATCATTCTCGTATACTGTTACCCATAATCTATCTTCTGGTATATTTAAATGCTCTGTTACGAACTCCCATCCCCATCTTATAGATTCTCTCTTAAAGTAATCTCCAAATGAGAAGTTACCTAACATCTCAAAGAATGTACCATGTCTAGCAGTTTTACCTACATTCTCTATATCTCCAGTTCTTATACATTTTTGACAAGTAGTCATTCTCTTACTTGGTGGAACTTCAACTCCTGCAAAGTAATTTTTTAAAGGAGCCATTCCTGAGTTTATAAGTAATAAACTTTTATCGTTATGTGGTACTAAAGAAGCACTTTTTGCAGCATAGTGTCCTTTAGATTCAAAGAAGTTTAAGAATTTACTTCTTATTTCATTTAATCCCATTTTTTGCATATTAAATTCCTCCTATAAATATTAATTGTGTTTATATTTTTATATTTAAAACATCAAATTATTTATTTAAATTTAAATATAAAAAAACTCGCGCCTATAAAAAACTATAGGGGCGAGATTATTTCGCGGTACCACCCTAATTATCATAAAAAGTTATGATATCTTCGGAAAACCTTAGTTATAACGTAACTACCGACAACTTATACTTAATTTCCAAGTTGTAACTCCAAGACTGCTTCAATTATTCTATTCTAAGGGTTTCCACCAATTCCCTCTCTCTGTAAGACTTCAAATAATTTACTATTTCTTTTCAATGTCTTTAATTAATTTTATTTTTGACTTCATATATAGTTATCTTACTAAATTTTGCAAAATTAATCAATATATTTTTTATAAACTTTTAACTATAATTCCTCCGCCAACAACTTTATCTCCATCATACATAACAACTGATTGTCCCTTAGTTATAGCTCTTTGTGCTTCATCAAATACTATTCTTATAGTTCCATCTCCATTATTATACACAGTAGCTTCAGATGGTTTAGCTGAATATCTAACTTTAGCTTGTACTCTTATAGGATCTTTTATCTCATCTATAGTTATTAAGTTAACATCTTTTGCAATAAGCTCTTTTTTAAAGATATCATCATTAGACCCTAATACAACAGTATTTTTTACTGGATCTATATCAACAACAAACATAGGCTTACCAAAAGCAATTCCAAGCCCTTTTCTTTGTCCTATAGTATAATGTACGATTCCTTTATGTTTTCCCAATACATTTCCTTTAGTATCTACAAAGAATCCTTCTTCTATTCTTTTGTTAGCATGCTTTGTTACATATCCTGCATAGTTATTATCTTTTACAAAGCATATTTCTTGACTATCTGGTTTATTATGAACGTCAAATCCTAACTCCTTAGCAATCTCTCTTACTCTTTCTTTCTCATAATCACCTATAGGAAGCAATGTATGTTCTAGTTGGTCTTGTGTCATATTATATAAAGCATAAGTTTGATCTTTTTTATCAGTAACTGATTTCTTAAGTAAATATCTACCTGTTTCTTCATCTTTCTCAATCTTAGCATAATGACCTGTTGCCACATAATCACATCCAATTTGTCTAGCTCTCTTATAAAAATCATCAAATTTTATATGTTTATTACATGCTATACAAGGATTCGGAGTTCTTCCTTCTAAATATTCATCTATAAAATAATCAATTACCTTTTCCTTAAATACTTCTCTAAAGTTTAGTACATAAAAAGGTATACCTATTTTTTGAGCTACATGTCTTGCATCTTCTACTGCAGCTAATGAACAACATCCTCCGTCATTTTCAATTATATCGTCATCTTCATCATCTTGCCATAACTTCATAGTAACTCCTATTACATCATAGCCTTGTTCCTTTAATAAGTATGCAGCAACAGAACTATCAACTCCACCACTCATACCTATCATTACCTTTTTTTTGCTCATTAAAAATCACCTCATTCTCTATATTATATCTACTTTGTACATTTTTTAAAAGTATAAACTTACTTCATACTCTTATATTTATATAATCACAAATATATCTTAACATCATTTTTATATTAAAGCGAAAGGCTGGATATAAAAATCTACATTACATGTAGATTTTTATTCCAGCCCAAGTTCCCACTTATAATTTATTATCTAAACTATTTCTTATTCTTCATCTTCATCTATATCATGGTGATGATCATGATCATCATCTATAACTACACCATCTAATTCTGGTATGTGTATATTATTTTTCTTAGCATAATCTATTAATGCAGCTTTTATAGCTTGCTCAGCTAATACTGAACAGTGCATCTTTACTGGTGGTAAACCATCTAAAGCTTCTGCAACTGCTTTATTAGTTACTTCTAAAGCTTCATGTACACTTTTACCTTTTACCATTTCTGTAGCCATTGATGAACTAGCTATAGCTGATCCACATCCAAATGTCATAAACTTAACATCTTGTATTATTTGGTTTTCATCTATATCAAGATATATTCTCATTATATCTCCACATTTAGCATTTCCTACTTCTCCAACACCACTTGCATCTTCTATTTGTCCAACATTTCTTGGGTTCATAAAATGATCCATAACTTTTTCAGTATATTGCATGATTATATCCTCCTTAAAAATTCCGTTTAATTTATTATTTTGTTAATTGTTGTTCTCTTACATAAGATTCATAAAGAGGTGACATACTTCTTAATCTCTCTATAACCTTAGGTAAATTATCTATTATATAATCTATATCTTCTTCTGTTGTAAAATCTCCAATTGAAAGTCTAAGTGACCCATGAGCAAGTTCATGAGGTAATCCTATTGCCATAAGAACATGTGATGGATCTAATGATCCTGATGTACATGCTGAGCCACTTGATGCAGCTATACCTAACATATCTAATAATAATAGTATTCCTTCACCTTCTATAAACTCAAATCCAAAGTTTACATTCCCTGGTAACCTATGAGTTAAACTTCCGTTTATTCTTGTATGAGGTATTTTTTCTAATATAGTATCTATTAACTTAGTTCTTAACTTAGTTAATGTTTCTATATGATTATCCATATTAGCTTTAGCTAACTCTGCAGCTTTACCGTAACCAACTATTGCTGGTATATTTTCAGTACCTGCTCTTTTTCTTCTTTCTTGAGCGCCTCCATGTACAAATGTATGAAGTTTAGTGCCTCTTTTAATATATAAAGCTCCTATACCTTTAGGCCCATATATTTTATGAGATGACATACTCATTAAATCTACACCTAATTCTTTTACATCTATATGAATGTTACCCGCCGCTTGAACAGCATCTGTATGGAATACTATCTTGTGTTCTTTAGCTATCTCTGCTATTTCTTTTATAGGTTGTATAGTACCTATTTCATTATTAGCGAACATTATAGTTATTAATATAGTTGTATCTTTTATAGAGTTTTTTAATTGTTCTAAATCAACTCTACCTTCTGAATCTACATCTAAATAAGTAACTTCAAATCCATGATGCTTTTCTAGATACTCACATGGATGAAGTACACCGTGATGTTCTATTTTTGATGTTATTATATGATTTCCTTTATTTCTATTTGCAAATGCAACTCCTTCTATAGCCCAGTTATCACTTTCTGTTCCGCCAGCTGTAAAGTATATCTCATTTGGATTAGCATTTATAAGTGAAGCAACTTGACTCCTTGCTTTATCTAACGCTTCTTTTGCTTCTCTACCAAATGAGTGGAAACTTGATGCATTTCCAAAATAATCAGTTAAGTAAGGCATCATAGCATCTACTACTTCTTTCTTAACTGGAGTAGTTGCAGAATAATCCATGTATATTCTTCTTTTTTCCATTTTTAGTTACACTCCCTATCTTTTGATATCAATTTAGTTATATCATTATCTAAAAATCTATTTTTGTCGTAATCATTTATCATATCTTGTAGGGTAATTGAGTTTATAACATCTTCTATACCCTTTTTTAACTTTTCCCAAACTATCTTTGTTACACAAGTACCTGAATTTTCGCATACATCTTCATCTAGTACACATTCAGATAGAGATACAGGACCTTCAAGTGCTATTAATATTTCTCCTACACTAATGTCTTTTGCATCCTTAGCTAATAGATACCCACCTTGTGCACCTCTTACACTTTTTATTATCCCAGATTTTTTTAACTTAGAAAAAATCTGTTCTAAATATTGTTCCGATATATTCTGGTTGTTTGCTATTACCTTAAGTGGTACTGGACCTTTGCTTTGACTTATAGATAATTCAAACATTGCCTTTAATCCATATCTACCTTTAGTAGATAATTTCATATTCAATCACCTTCTATACTGAAATCTAAATCATACTGTTTCAGTAGGAATTAACTTTAAAATTATTGTATTATATCCTAGTATTTTTGTCAAGATTTAAAACATAGTATTTTTGTATGAATTAAAAAAACTAGTAAATAGCATTATCAGGCTATTCACTAGTTAGTTTTCCATTATAGATTTTATAAAGCAGATGCCCCTAAAATTCCCGCATCATTTTTAAACTCTGCAATTACTATTTTTGAAACTCCATTACCATTATATATTGCTCTTTTATTTAATTCTTCTTCTAACCCCTCTAAAATAATATCACTTGAGTTTGATAATCCACCACCAATTGATATTATCTCTGGGTCAATAAAGTGAACTATGCTTAAAATTCCTTTTATTAAATACTCTTTAAATCTATTGATTACCTTTATCGCTACAATATCTTTTTCCCTATATGCATCAAATACCACTTTTGCATTTATATTATCCATATTATTTTCAGCCATTTCAATAATAATAGATTTTTCACCTTCTTTAATTAATTTTTGAGCATATTTTATTATAGCTGTTGCTGAACAAAAAGTTTCAAAACATCCATTATTTCCACAATTACAAGTATAATAATTAGAATCTAATATAATATGTCCAATCTCTGATCCTATGCCATGAGCTCCTGAGAAAGGTTTTCCATTTATAATAATACCTCCCCCTACTCCAGTACCTAGAGTAATCATAACTCCAGTGTCATAACCTTTCATGCTACCATACTTGTATTCTGCAAATGCAGCCACATTAGCATCATTTTCAACTACAATTTTTGTATTCGGAAATATTTCTCTTATTCTATTCTCTAATGGATCATTTTTCATGCCTAAGTTTACACAACTTACACAACCTTGTTTATTTACAACTCCAGGTATACCGATACCGATACTTTCTACTTCATTTATAGTTATATTTTTTTGAATTAGTATACTATTTACAACATCCTTTATGATTTCAATTATCCCATCAAATCCAGTAAGCATGCTAACCTCTTTTGTAGATCTAATAGTTATCATACCATCTTCAACTAGACCAGCTTTTATGCTATTTCCTCCTACATCAATTCCAATGTTATACATTTGAATTCCCCCTGTCATTGTTAATTTTTTACTTATATAAAATATAATATATATATTTACATTCTAAATTCAATCTAATTTTTGCTATTTGTAATAAATACTCCAATTTCCTATTTTTTTAAATCCTAATTTATGATAAATAGCGCCTGCTTTCTCATTATCATAAAACAAACATGGTGTTTTATTTTCATCTAATAATTCTGAACATATTTTTACTATACATTTTGTAGCAAGGCCCCTATTTCTATAGTTTGGATGAGTTCCTACTCCAACTATCATTGCATACTTTTTATTTTCTGCAGTACTTTTAGCCATTGCTACTATATTTTTATCCACTTCAATAAAGTAACCTCTACCTGTTTTTAGTCCATTTCTAAGATTATCTACAGTAGTATTTTCAAACTCATCAATAGCTTCATACAATTTAGCTACTTTTCCTAAATGTCTAAACTTCATTTTTTTTACCTTTATATTCACATTGTCTTCTTTTAACAACTCTTTATCTTCAAGTTTACAAAATTTAACTTTCCTACTTTTTCTTAAATTTATCTTATATGCTAATTTATCTACTGCTTCTGATTTCCCACTTATCTCTGAATAATCCATACTACTAATTAAATCTGCAAATTCATTTACATCAAATCTATCATAGGCATAAAAGATAATAAATTCAAAACATTTAACAAGTATACCTTCAATTTCCCCTTTTTTATTAATATCTGCCCATATATTTAAAAAGTAGTTATCATATCCGTATCTCTCTATATCCCCTATCGTTAATAAGTTAAACTCAGATTCTCTTTCTAAATATTTTATAACCTTATTATGATAAGAAGAATCAAGCTTTATAATCATAAAATTTCCCCCTGATACAATACTCAAACAAATAAATAATTTAATTTTTTATTATTAGTTTATCTCCCTAATATTTATTATAGTCTATTTTTTTAAATTCTCCCAATAATGTTTAAATGCTTGTTCATTTTTATTTTCGCCTGGACTATAGTATTTCTTATCTTTTATAGTATTTGGTAAATACTGTTGTTTCACATAATTGTTTGGGTAGTTATGAGGATATTTATAGTCTACACCTCTACCTAAATCTTTAGCTCCTGAATAATGAGCATCTTTGAGATGTATAGGTATATCACCAGTTTCAATATTATCTAAATCATATAAAGCCAAATCTATTGCATTAATAACAGAATTAGACTTTGGGCATTGGGCCAAATATATTGTTGCTTGAGCTAAAGGTATCCTTGCTTCTGGGAACCCTAATTGCAAAGCAGCTGAAACACAAGCATGTGTTATAGTTATAGCTTGAGGTACAGCTAGTCCCACATCTTCACTTGCAACACATAATAGCCTTCTTGTAATTCCTTGCATATCTTCTGATTTTATTAATCTAGCTAAATAATGTATTGCGGCATTTTCATCTGACCCTCTCAATGATTTATGAAATGCTGATAGTATAGAATATCCATCATCACCTCCCCTATCAAAACTTAAACCTTTTTCACTAGAGGATTCTATTACCGTATCTACAGTTACATTTACGCTATTACTTCTTATATCAATCCCTAAATTAAATGCTAGCTCAAGTTTATTTAAAGCACTTCTCATATCTCCATTAGAAATTTCAGAGATGCATTTTAATGCATCATCATCTATATTAATTTTTTCATATGAATATAAATCGCTAATTTTTCCAACCGCTCTTTTTAATCCTTTAAATATCTCTTCTTTTTCTATAGTTTTAAATTCAAATATTGAGCTTCTACTCAATATTGCTTTGTATATAACAAAATAAGGATTATCTGCTGTGCTTGCTATTAAAGTTACTGATCCATCCTCTATAACTTCTAATAATGCTTGCTGTTGCTTTTTATTCATAGCCTGTATTTCATCAAGCATTAGAATTATTCCATTATATGAAAATAAATCTTGTTTACTTGCTTCTATAACTTCTTTAATTTCCTTTACTCCACAATTTACAGCATTTAACTTAACATATTTTTTACCTGTTGCATTTGCAATTATATTTGCAAATGTTGTCTTCCCAGTACCTGGTGGTCCATATAAAATCATATTTGGTATTGACTTATTGTTTATAATTTTATTTAAAACCTTACCTTCGCCTATTATATGTGATTGCCCCACCATATCTTCAATATTTTGTGGTCTTAATCTATCTGCTAATGGCTTCATTTTACCTCCTAATTTTATACAAAAAGAAGGTATCTAGTTCTAGATACCTTCTTTTTGTGACAATTTTATTAGTTAGAATTTTTAACTTTTTTTAATTCAGGTATAAGTTTATCATTAAGTATCTTTATATGAGTACCTTTCATACCTAACGACCTAGACTCTATAACTCCTGCACTTTCAAATTTTCTTAAGGCATTAACTATTACAGATCTAGTTATCCCAACTCTATCCGCTATTTTACTTGCTACAAGTAAACCTTCTTTTCCGTTTAATTCATCAAATATATGCTCTACAGCTTCTAACTCTGAGTAAGATAATGTTCCTATAGCCATTTGAACTACAGCCTTCTTTCTCATCTCAATTTCTAATTCTTCACTTAGAGCTCTTAGTACTTCTAATCCTATTACAGTAGCACTATATTCAGATATAACTAAATCATCATCCGTAAAATTATCATTATATCTTGATAGCACTAAAGTACCTAATCTTTGACCACTACCTAATATTGGAACTATAGTTGTATACTTTTCAAGTCTACCATGCTCATCTGGGAATAATTTAAGAACTTCTTCTCCTGTTAAGTTATCTAAAGTTTCATTTATCTTTAATAAACTTTTATTATATTCCTTAGGGAACATTTTTTGATTAGTATCTTCTTCTTCTACTACAGAACTATCAGCCTCATCATTAAGGTAAAGGCCTAATATTTTTCCTTTTGAACTTAATACGTATACATTTGCATTAAGAACTTCTCCTAAAGATCCTGCTAGTAATTCAAAAGAAACACTACTTCCACCACTTGTTTGTAATGTTTTATTTATTCTTCTCGTTTTTTGTAATACTTCGCTCGCCATTTACAATCATCTCCTCATGAAATATCGGCCTTAAATAACCTTTATTTATATCTTTTAAAATTTGTTTTATACAAACAAATACTTAAATTCAAAATTTGTGCAATAAGAATCTTATCATAAAATGAAAGGTTTTTCAATATAAAATATAATTAGACTTTTCATTCAACTTGTTCAAATTTCTAACTTTTTTCTTCTACTTTTTTACATTCTTTATTAGAGCACACATTTTTTGTTTCTGATTTTGTAACTTTTTCAATCATATATGATCCACATTCCTTACAAAATTCACCTGTTGGTTTATTCCAAGATACAAAGTCACATTCAGGATAGTTTGAACATCCATAAAAGGCTTTACCTTTTTTAGATTTTCGAAGTATTATATCTCCATCCTTACATTCAGGGCATTTAACACCAATTTTATTTACAAGTGGCTTCGTATTTTTGCATTCAGGATAATTTTTACAAGCCATAAACTTACCAAATCTTCCATACTTTATAACCATATTAGATCCACACTGTTCACATATTTCATCTGTTTCTTCATCCATATTAACCTTTTCTACATTTGCTATAGCTGTCTCTATTGCTTCTTTTAAAGGTGCGTATACTTCAGCTACCACAGATTTCCACGCTGTATTTCCTTCTTCTATGTTATCTAGTTCATTTTCCATATGAGCTGTAAAATCAACATCTATGAATTTTTGGAAATTTTCTTCAAGTATATTTGTTACTATTATACCTAAATCAGTTGGATATAAACTTGTCCCTTGTTTTTCAACATAGCCTCTATTAAGTATAGTTGCAATTGTAGGAGCATAAGTACTCGGTCTACCAATTCCTAATTCTTCTAGGGTTTTAACTAAACTTGCCTCTGTGTATCTAGCAGGTGGTTGAGTGAAATGTTGACTTGGAAGAAACTCTTCTATATTTAATGTATCTTTTTCTTTTATAGCAGGAAGTATTTTATCTTCTCTTTCTGTAAAATTATAAATTTTTGTATATCCATCAAACTTCATTTTTGACCCTGTAGCTTTAAATATAAAATCTCCTACTTTACATTCAACATTTAAAACATCAAACACAGAATCCTCCATTTGACTAGCCACAAATCTTCTCCAAATTAAGTTGTATAATTTAAATTGATCTTTACTTAATGAAGACTTTATACTTTCTGGAGTTCTATAAACAGATGTCGGTCTAATTGCCTCATGAGCATCTTGAACCTTTTTCTTTTCTTTTCCTTGTTTTTTTTCATCTGTGGCATTTTTATAATACTTATCTCCTATTTCATCTAAAATATATTCTTTAGATTTTTGCTTAGCTTCATCAGATATTCTCTTTGAGTCTGTTCTAATATATGATATAAGACCTACTGTACCTTCTCCCTCTACATCTATACCTTCATATAGTTCTTGAGCTATCATCATAGTTTTTTTAGTTGTAAATGATAACTTATTCGCAGCTTCTTGTTGAAGTACACTTGTTGTAAAAGGCTTAGGAGCAGCCTTTTTTCTTGATTTAGACTCTATTTTTTCAACAATTAAATCTTTATTTTCTATTTCTTTTAAAATATTATTTACAGATTCTTCATTTTCTAGTTCAAGCTTTTCATTCGCCTTACCGTAGAATTTAAATACTATGTCTTCACCATCGTGAGTTTTTGCATTTATATCTATTGTCCAGTACTCCTTTGGTATAAAAGCTTTTATATCTTTTTCTCTATCACAAATTAATTTTGTTGTTACGGATTGAACTCTACCAGCGCTAAGACCTTTTCTTACTTTTTGCCAAAGTATTGGACTTATTTGGTATCCTAATAATCTATCAAGTACTCTTCTTGCTTGCTGAGCATCCACTATATTTAGATTTATACTTCTAGGATTTTTTATAGCTTTTTTTATAGCATCTTTAGTTATTTCATTAAACTCTATTCTGCAATCTTTATCTTCCTCTATATTTAATATATGAGCTAAGTGCCAAGATATAGCTTCTCCTTCTCTATCTGGGTCAGTCGCAAGATATACTTGTTTTGATTTTTTAGCTTCTTTCTTAAGCTCCTTGATAACATCGCCCTTACCTCTTATATTTATATATTGAGGTTCAAAGTTATTTTCTATATCTACTCCTAATTTACTTTTAGGTAGATCTCTAACATGACCTACCGACGCCTTCACTGTATAATGACTCTTTCCTAAAAATTTCTCTATTGTTTTAGCTTTTGCTGGCGATTCCACGATGACTAATGTTTTTGCCATTTTAAAGCACACACCCCCACTATCTATCTTATTTATACATTTAAACTGTATGTATTGTTATTTCCTTCTATTACAATGTCTCGTAATGTTAATTCGTTTAAAACTGTATTTACATATTTTATTTCCATACCAGTATAATCACAAATCTCATCAATTTGCAAGCCACCATTATTTTTTATAGCGTCAATTATGATAACACTTTCCTCGCTTAACCCTATATTATCATAATTTTCACCAAATTCATTTTTTTAATACAACTTATATTATATTCACTTATTATGTCTTCTAAGCCTTCTACTAATTTAGCACCTTCTTTAATTATCTTATGACATCCTCTACTCATCTCAGAGTTAATATTTCCAGGAACTGCAAACACATTTCTACCTTGTTCTAAAGCAAATTCTGTGGTTATCAAAGCTCCGCTCTTTTGTGCCGCCTCAACTACAATAACTCCTTTGCTTAATCCGCTTATAATTCTATTTCTGCTAGAAAAATTTGATGGTATTACAGCAGAATCAACATTATACTCAGATAAAACGAGTCCACCATCTTCTATAATTTTATTGGCTAAATTTATATTTTGTTTTGGTAAAGGATTATCAACTGAAGATCCTAAAACTGCAATAGTATTTCCTTTTCCATTAATACAGCCCATGTGAGAATAAGAGTCTATTCCTATAGCTAGACCGCTAATTATATTTATACCTAAGTCTGATAATTGTTTACTTATATTTTTCGCACAGCTAATACCATATCTAGTAGGTTTTCTTGATCCAACCATAGCTAGATTCAAATTATTATTTAAAATATCTAAATTCCCCTTATAAAAAATTAGTAATGGTGGATTATAAATATTTTTTAAATCATATGGATATTTATTATCATCTATACAAATATACTTAACATTTCTTCTATATAATATTTCTTTTATTTTTTCTAAATATGAATTGCTTTTATATTTTACTATATTTTCCTTAATATTTAAATTTATATTTTTTAAAGTATATATTTCTTTATCCGAAAAGTCCATCAAATTTTCTACATTTCCAATTTCATCTTTTATTTTTTCTATAGTTTTTGTACTTATTCCACTTATAGATTTTAGCCATAAATATGCATCTCTTCTTTCCACATTACACCTCTATCCAAAATACGTATAGTATGCTTTTCTGTATGAAAAAGCTTCATTTATATGGCTTGAATTTATAATTAAAGATTCATCTAAATCCGCTATAGTCCTAGCCATCTTTAATAATTTTGTATAACTTCTATTGCTTAGTTTATATCTATTAAATATTAATCTGATTACATTAATAGCATCATTATCCATTTCAAAATATTGATCTATTTTTGATGACTTTATTTCATTATTAGTTTTTATAATATCATTTTTAAATCTTTTATATTGTATCTTTCTTGCATTCTCAACTCTCTTTTTTATATCACTTGAAGATTCTGATTTTTTACATGTTTTTAAATCGTCAAAAGAAACTTGATTAACTTCTACAAACATATCAAATCTATCTAATAATGGACCCGATATTTTATTTTTATATCTATTAACTTCATATTGCTTACAATTACATTCTTTATCAGACATATAATACCCACAGGGACATGGGTTCATTGCACCGATTAAAAGTAAGTTACATGGATAACTTACACTATATTTTACTCTAGATATATTTATATATTTATCTTCTATTGGCTGTCTTAATGTTTCTAGTATTCTTCTATCAAATTCAGCTATTTCATCTAAGAATAATACACCTCTATGAGATAATACTACTTCTCCAGGTTTAGGATTATTCCCTCCGCCTATTAAAGATTGTTTGGTTGAAGTATGGTGAGGTGATCTAAATGGTCTTTCTTTTACAATTCCAATCTCTTTATCTATAAGTCCTGCTACACTATAAATTTTACTAACTTCTAAAATTTCATCTTTATCTATTTCTGGTAATATTGTCCTTATCCTTTTTGCTATCATAGTTTTTCCGGAACCAGGAGGACCAACCATTAGCAAATTATGATTTCCTGCCGCTGCAATTTCAGCTCCTCTTTTTACAAAGTAGTTTCCTTTTACATCTTTAAAATCTTCATCATACTTAATATCTTCACTGTTTATATAATCTAATTTATTATTAATAATTGTCATATTGTTATTTAAATAATCTATACATTCATTTAACGTTTTTATAGGTATTATATCTATTCCATCTACAAATATGCTTTCTCTAAAGTTTTCAACTGGTATAAATACTCTTTTTATTTTGCACTCTTTCGCTCCTATAATTATCGGCAATATACCTCTAACCCTTCGTAAATTACCATCTAATGACAACTCTCCTATAAACATACTTTCTATTAAGTATTCATCACTCTTTTTTATACAATTTCTAAGTAAGCCTATACATATAGATAAATCTAAAAATGAACCTTCTTTTTTCATATCAGCAGGAGATAAATTAACTACTATCCTAGAGTTAGGAAACTTATATCCACTGTTTATAATTGCAGATTTTACTCTTTCTCTTGATTCTCTAATTTCTGTGCTTGGTAATCCAACAATATTGAAACATGGTATTCCATTTGTTATATCAACCTCTACTTTTGTTAAAAAACTTTCTATGCCAATAATATTACTTGAATTAATTATACTTAGCATTTTACTTCCTTTCCTAAAAGGCATTTATTATATGATTAATTTTATTTTCATTAAAGTAAACTTCTATAACATCAAATCTGATTGGAATATCGTATAATTTATTTATAAAAATATAGTACCTTGCTACATTAGATATCTTTCTAATCTTTTTTATATTAACAGACTCCGACGGATAACCATACTTTATGCTAGACCTTGACTTAACTTCTATAAAAACTAATTCATTATCAATATTCGCTATAATATCTATCTCTCCACTTTTTATCTTATAATTTTTTTCTATTACCCGGGCTCCATTTTTTAAAAGATAAGTTAATGCTATATTTTCCCCCAAATCACCTTTTTCTTTATTATTCATATTTTACTCCTATCTTTAATTTTTTGTAATTATTGTCAATAGAAACTATAAGTATACAAATTTTATGTTTTTGTTGAAATTTTCTTTATTTTATATACTATTTATATCAGGGGATAAAATTTTAAAAGGGGGATAATTTTGATGAATAGGAAAATTGATTTATATCGGGGGATAAAGTTAATTATACTAACAATTTCAATTTCATTATGTCTATTTTTATTTATAGGATGCTCTAGTAGTAAAGATAATGAAATAAGTTTACAATCTACAAATACAAAATCTAATACCAGTACATTTGAACAAACTAACTTAACACTTACTGCAGTTGGAGACGTTATGGCTCATTCACCACAACTAAAAGCTCAATATGATTCTTCTACTAATACATATTCTTTTGATAACAATTTTAAGTATATAAAAGAGTACATAGAAAGCTCTGATTTAAGTATTGCTAACTTAGAAACAACATTAGCTGGAGATAGTATAGGTTATAGTTCTTATCCAACATTTAATACTCCAGATGCTTTAGCTGATGCTCTAAAAAATACTGGTTTGGATATAATATCAACAATAAATAATCATACTTTTGATAAAGGTACATTGGGATTTGAAAGAACACTTAAAGTTTTAAAAGATTTAGGATTTGATACAGTTGGTACTCGAAGTAACGTTGATGATAATGACTATATTATAAAAGAAGTTAATGGTATAAAATTAGGAATAACATCTTATTCCTATGGAGATATAAAAAACTCAAATAAATATCTAAATGGTATACAAATATCAGAAGATTGCAAAGATAAGGCCAATGTATTTAGCTCTACAGATGTAGAAAGTGCTTTTAATACTATCAATTCTACTTTATCTAAATTAGAAAATACTGATATGCAAATAGTTATACTACATTGGGGAAATGAGTATCAAAGAACACCTAGTGATTTTCAATCCAAACTTGCTCAAATGCTATGTGATGAAGGTGTTGATATAATAATAGGTTCCCATCCTCATGTTGTTCAGCCTGTTGATACACTAAAATCTTCAGATGGAGATAATGATACTTTAGTTCTTTACTCTTTAGGAAATTTAATTAGTAATCAAAGAAGAGAATTTTTAGGCTCATCTTATACGGAAGATGGGTTAATGGTAACGATAGATATAACTAAAGATAGCATAGATGAAGAAGCTTATGTAAGTAAGGTTACTTGTATACCTACTTGGGTTAATAAATATACATCAGGTTCTAAATTAGTTTATGAAGTAATTCCTATAGAAGATGAAGTAACTTTAAATACAATGGAAAATTTATCTCAAAATAAAGTAGAAGAATCTTATAATAATACATCTTCTTTAGTAAATACTTCTGACGTAATACATATTGTCAATAATCCTTTTGAATAAAAATAATCCCTATAGACAAATAACCTTGTTCTATAGGGATTATTTTGTATTAATAGTTTATACTACCTTAAACTAATATACATTTCTAAAAGCATATCATCTGTAATTTCAACTGGATTATTGTATAAATTAGGATGATTACTTTTCTTGACTAGTTCATCAATTTGATCATCTAAAAGATTAAGATACTTTAAATCTCTCAAAAGACCTATTTTCTTTTTTAGTTCATATATTGCATCTGCCATATGAAAACTATCATTAAATCCAAGTTTAGTTGCAAATTTATCTAGCCTTCCATTGTCATTTTTTCCATTTATTCTTGTAAAATAATCTAAAGTTAATCCACAAGCTTCTCCATGAGGTATATTGTATATATTAGTTAAAGGAAATGAACAAGCATGAGATGATGTAGTTTTTGGTATAGAAAATGCTAATCCAGCTATTAATGATGCCTCAGACATCTTTTCACGAGCTATTAAATCCTTAGGATTTTCACATGCTCTTGGTAGGTATTCAAATACAAGTTCACATGCGTGTAATGCTAATGCATCGCATATTGGTTGATGATTTTTACTCCAAAATCCTTCTAATGCATGACTTAATACATCAATTCCTGTTGATGCAGTTATATTAGATGGAACAGTATATGTTAACTCTGGATCTATTATTGCAACTTCCGGATAAAATCCATTTGATGCTATAGGAGCCTTTTTACCTAATTTTTCATCTGTTATAACAGAAACACAAGTTACTTCCGATCCTGTTCCTGAAGTTGTCGGTATTGCAAATAATGGAATATGTTCTTTTGGTACCTCAATTCCTGTGCCATGATATTTTGCTATAGAATCATTAGTTAAACATATTGTAGCTGATGCTTTCGCACAATCTATAACACTACCTCCTCCTAATGCTACTATAAACTCAATATTCTTATCTTTTATTAGTTCTGCACATTCATCTACATTTTCAATAGTAGGATTTGGTTGTATATTCGAAAAGATATCTATTATTAACCCTTCACATTCTTCTATTATATTTGATGCTGTATTATTTTTTACTAAAAATTTACTACTCACCAATAATCCATTTTTATATCCTCTATCTTTAATCAATGTTTTTAGATTTTTAATCTTACCATTCCCAAATTCAATTTCTACCGGCTGAGTATATTTCCAATTCATTTATTTTCCTCCTAATTGCTTAGTTGTTAAGTTTAATTATAATATTTCTACTATCTTTATTTAGATGATATCATATTTTATTATCTATTAATATTTTACATATGCAATACCTGCTAGGCAAGCTAATATATCCCATCATCCAGATATCTTAATGTCTCAAAACTATATTCCTTTAGCTTTTTCTATTGATATTTCTAATAGTCCATTTTTTGATCAAGAGTGCATAACGTACTTTCTATCAAATTCTTATATTATTTTCCCGTTTAAATTTTCCACACTTATTATACTTATATACTTCTACATATATAAAAAAGACGCATACATTCCCTAAATAAATGTAGACGTCTTTATCTTATACATTATCATATGTTGTGTTTCTTAGAATGAATAGTATATAAGTTTAATCTTTATATATAACCTTAGAATCAATATCTTTTATATTCTTACATCCTGTTAATATCATAGTAGATTCTAATTCACTTTTTATCTTACTTATATAAGATATTACACCTTCTTTTCCATCACCAAAAGATGCAGTTACAAAAGGTCTTCCTATTAGGACAGCATCTGCACCTAGACCTATCATTTTTAAAACATCAACACCAGTTCTAATTCCTCCATCAGCCAAAATAGTTACTTTTCCTTTTACAGCTTTAGCTATCTTAGGTAATACTTCTGCTACACCTGGAGTGCAATCTAATACTCTACCACCATGATTAGATATAACTATAGCATCTACACCTGCTTCTACAGCCATAATAGCATCTTCTTCTGTCATAATTCCTTTTAATATAAATGGTAGTTCTGTAGATGCTTTTAATTCTTTTATGTCTTCTAATGATTTCGCTACAACAGTTTTTCCATGCATAGATAAAGTAACTAGTCCACAAGCATCTATATCTACACCAACAGCAAATGCTCCAGCTTCTTCAGCTAATTTTATTTTTCTTTTTATATCTTTATTTTCCCATGGTTTTATAAATACAATCCCATTTCCATTATTTTCAGATAAAACTTCAAGATTATCCATTAAGAAAGAATCAACAGCTGTATCACCTACCATAGCGAAAACTCCACTATCTATACATCCTTCTACTACAGGAGTTATATATTCCTTTTCAGTAAGTTTACCACCCATGTTTAAAGTAGTTCCAGTTATTGGAGCTGCAAATATCGGAGAGGTCATAGTTTTTCCAAATAATTCAATAGAAGTATCTGGGTTTGTTACATTATGTATCACTCTCATATTTATTTTTACATTTTCTAAACTCTTAAAATTTTCTATAAAAGAAGATCCACTTCCTTTTCCGCCCATACCTGGTACTTCACCAGCACAAGCCACTCCGTTACATGCTTTACAGACCTTACAACTTCCATTTAGATTTTCTCTAGCATTTTTTAACATTTCTTTATAATCCATCATCATTCCCCCAAATTATTTAAATCTACTAAAATACATTTTCTAATATATTATAACACATTCTTTAAAAAGCTTTTTCTGTGTATTGGGGTTATTCCATTCTTTTCTATAGCTTCATAATGTTCCTTTGTTCCATATCCTTTGTGCCCTTTAAAACCATATTCAGGGTACATTTCATCATATTTATACATAATACTATCTCTTGTAACTTTTGCTAATATACTAGCTGCTGCTATTGATATCGATTTAGAGTCTCCCTTTATTATCGGATTTTGTTTTATATCTATACCTGGTATTGTAGCCGCATCAACTAATAAGTAATCTGGTGATTTTTTCAAACAATTTAAGGCCTTTTTCATTGCCATATAAGTAGCATTTAATATATTAAACTCATCAATTTCTTCATTGTTAACAATTCCTATTCCATAATCAAGTGCTTCACTTTTTATAATATCAAATAATTCGTCTCTTTTGGCTTCACTTAGTTTCTTAGAATCATTTATACCTTCTATCTTAGTTCCTTTTCTAAAAACTACTACAGCTGCTACAACAGGGCCTGCTAAAGGACCTCTTCCAGCTTCATCTATCCCACCTATATAAAGATACCCATTTTCATATCCTTCATTTTCATATAAATTTATTTTTTCTAATCTTTCCTCTTCTTTTCTTATATTATCTAATTTTTTAGCTAATTTAAGAGCTAAGTTTTGTACAGATTTTCTTTCATCATTTCTTAATATATCTATATACTCTAAGTATTTATCAACTTCCAAATTATCAACTATCTCTTTTATCTCTTTTACACTTTTACTTTTCATCTGTTTCTCCTTAATATATGTTGTATGTATATTTTAACATAATTATTTTATTATATAAAATTATTATAAAATTTGTATATTTTTCAAACTTATTATAAGCTTTTTAATAAATTTAGATACTCATATCATTTTATATATATTTATTTAAATAAAAAAATGTGTCTAAATACTTAGACACATTTTTATTTATGCTACTCTATTTAATTTATTATATTTTGCCTTTTTACTTCTTACAAAATTCCCTACAATACCAGCTATAACAACTGGTACTATCCAGTTAAATCCTAAAGATGCAAAAGGTAATTTTAAAACAAATGGTATACTTATATTAAAATCATTGGCAACGGTTAATAAACTTACTATTAATGCTGTATAAGTTGCAAATTTAAATACATTATTATTCTTAATCTTATCACCAAATAATGTTAGTACTATTAATGTTACTGTAGCGGGATATATTAAGCTTAGTATTGGCGCTGAGAATTGTATTATTGTACTTACCCCAAAATTAGATACTATAGCACTAAATATACAAACCACTATAACCACTAACTCATACTTTAATTTTCCATTTGTAAGTTTTGTAAAATATTGCCCTGTTGCTGATGTAAGACCTACTGACGTTGTTAAACATGCAAGACCTACTATTAAAGCAAGAATTATTTTACCTGGTTGCCCAAGTAATGAACTTGTTATATTTACAATTAAAGATGTTTGAACTACATCCACACCATATATTTTTGATACTGTTGCCCCTAAATATGCAAGTCCTCCGTAAACTAAACACAATCCTATTGACGCAACAATCCCTGCTTGTAAAGTTAACTTAACTTTTAACTTTTCATCTTTATATCCTTTATTAGCTATAGTCGCTATTATAACTGTAGATAACGCTACAGCTCCTAACGTATCCATAGTTTGATATCCTTGATTTATACCTTCAACAAATACATTTTCAATCATAGAAGTTGAACTTATATCTCCTAATGGACTAACTATTCCTGATATTATTAATACAGCTAATGCTATTAATAATGCAGGTGTTAACACTAATCCTATTATATCAACAACTTTTGAAGGTTTTATTGTAAGTAATAAAGTTAATACAAAGAATATTATTGAGAATATAACTGGATTAAACCCTCCAAATAAAGGAGCTATTCCCATCTCAAATGTAGTTGCTGCAGTTCTTGGTATTGCTAAAAGCGGACCTAAGCAAACCATAATAGCACAACCTAAAACTATTGATAATATTTTTCCTGATCTAGATAAAATTTTACTTACTTCTCCATTACATTTTGCAGCTGCAAGCATTGCTAATAAAGCTAATCCTACATCAGCTAATACAAACCCTGCAAATCCAGTTAACCAACTGGATCCTGATACTAATCCTAAGTATGGTGGAAAAATTAAGTTACCTGCTCCAAAGAACATGGCAAATAATGCAAATCCTACCACCATTATATCTTTTATATTTCGCATATAATGCCTCCTAATATTTCATATCAAATTTATAATTTCAATTCATTATATATTTTATTTTCTAAATTGTCAATCATATTAGAAATTTTAGTTTATTTGTATTTTTTTGTAAAATATAATACTTTTTAAATAAAAAAGGTTATATTAAATATAATTAACCTATGGGTATTTAACTTATATTTAATATAACCTATATTTAATTTATTTTATGTCTTCTGGAACTTCTAAACTTATTAGTCCAATTTTTCCTTCTCTAAATTCATTTAAAACAGTAAATGCTATACGAGTATAATCTAACTCTTTTCTTCCTGTTATAAATCCTCTTTTACGACCTATCATATCCATAGTTTCAAGTCCAGTTTCACCTAGTTCTTCTAATTTATATCTAGCTTTTAATTTTTCTGGTTCTATAATTATAAGTTTTTCTATTAACTTTAAAGCTAAAGTTTCTACATCAAGAACTTCATCTTTTATAGCTCTACTGAATGCTAGATTTAAAGCCACCTCTTGATCTTCAAACTTTGGCCAAAGTATACCTGGTGTATCTAGTAGTTCTAGGTTACCTTTTAATCTAACCCACTGTTTACCCTTTGTTACACCTGGCTTATCTCCAGTCACTGTACTTTTTCTTCCTGTTAATTTATTTATTATAGAGGATTTACCAACATTAGGAACTCCAACTATCATTATTCTTATCGGTCTTTCTTTTCTTCCTTTTTCTTTAAGAGCATCCATTTTATCCTTAGTAACATTTTTACACTCTTCAATTAGCTTATTAAGCCCAGAACCTTTCATAGTATCTACAGGTATAGCTTTTATACCTTGTTGTTTATAGTAATTTATCCATCTATTTAATTTATTTTTGTCTGCTAAGTCACTCTTGTTTAAGATAACTACTCTAGGTTTATTTCCTGCAAGTTTATCTATATCTGGATTTTTACTACTATATGGAATTCTCGCATCTAAAAGCTCTACAACTACATCTACTAACTTTAAATTATTTCTAACTAAATCCTTAGTCTTTTTCATATGACCAGGATACCAGTTTATATGTAAATTATCATCTACAAGATAATCCTCGTAATCAGATCTCATTTTGTCTCCTCTTGCCATGAATATCACTCCTTCATTTAACTATTTTTTTATATCGAACTTATTCATTATATCATAATCTTTGATTATATGATAATAATTGTAATACTATCTATTATCTCTATGGTTTTCATATTTTAAACTTACTATTCCATTATATGAATATATATTTTGACTTTACTAAGTTTTTATAATCTGCATACTTATATGAAAAAAGAGTTATTCAAGTGATTAAATCACCTAAATAACTCTTTTATTTATAGTAAAGTCTCTAATTATCTAGCTTCTTTTATCTTAGCAGCTTTACCAACTCTACCTCTTAGGTAAGTTAATTTAGCTCTTCTTACCTTACCTCTTCTAGTTACTTCTATCTTTTCTAATTTTGGAGAGTGAACTGGGAAAGTTCTTTCTACTCCAACGTTGAAAGATATTTTTCTAACTGTGAAAGTTTCTCTAGCTCCAGCACCTTGTCTCTTTAATACAACACCTTCAAATACTTGAACTCTTTCTCTTTTTCCTTCAACTATTTTAACGTGTACTTTTACTGTGTCCCCAGGTCCAAAGTTAGGAACATCGTTTCTTAATTGTTCTTGTTCTAATGATCTTAATATTTCGTTCATTTTTTCCTCCTAGTATCATAGACGTTCTTAATACTGACCAAGTAGCAGAGGAACGCCCGTATTTTTCGACATTATTGATTATACTATATATTTTTATTTCTTACAAGTCTTTTTGTACAAATCTGGTCTTCTTTCCTTTGTAACTTTTAATGACTCTTCATATCTCCACTGCTCAATTTTCTTATGATTTCCAGAAAGTAAAACATCTGGAACCTTAAGTCCCATAAATTCTCTTGGTCTTGTGTAATGAGGATATTCTAATAAATTATCTTTAAATGATTCTTCTTCAAAAGATTCATTTTGACTAAGAACTCCTGGTATAAGTCTTGATATAGAATCTATTAATATGAGTGCAGGAAGCTCTCCTCCTGTTAATACATAATCTCCTATAGATATCTCATCTGTTACTATTAAATCTATTACTCTTTGATCTATGCCTTCATAGTGACCGCATAGAAGTATTATATCTTCATTAGTTGACATATCATTAGCTATTTCTTGACTATGTACCTTTCCTTTTGGCGTTAAATAAATAACTCTAGGTTCTTTTATATCATGAGTATTTACTATATGCTTATAAGTATCATATATAGGTTGTGGTGTCATAAGCATCCCTGCTCCTCCACCAAAAGGATAATCATCTACTTTTTTGTGTTTATTGTTAGAGAAGTCTCTAATATTATATATATAAACTTCTATTATCCCTTTTTCAACAGCTCTTTTCATTATGCTTTCATTCATATAAGAATTGAAGATTTCTGGGAAAAGGGTCATTATGTGAAATCTCATTTTATCACCTAGTCTAACATTCCCTTAATAGGGTCTATTATCATCTTTCTTTCATTCATATCTATAGTTGGAACAAATTTCATTATAGCAGGTATTAAATATTCTTTTTCATCACCTTTAACAACATATACATCATTAGCAGCATATTGAAGAACATCTTTTAATGTTCCTACCTTTTCTCCGTTTACAGTAAATACCTCAAGTCCTATCATATCAGCTATAAAATATTCTTCTTCATCAAGATCTCTTCCATCTTCTCTAGATACATATATAAATTTATCTCTTAATATTTCTGCCTTTTCTATAGAGTCTACATCTTTTATCTTCATAATTACAAGATTACCCTTGTATCTAACTCTTTCTACATTCCATTTGGTATCAAAATCTTTGTCTAAATAAAAAGTATCTAAATCATCAAATCTATTTATATCATCAGTAAAAGGATAAACTCTTACTTCACCCTTTAAACCTTGAGTATTAACTATTTTACCAACTTTAAAATGTGTTAATTTTTTGCTCATATCTTCCACCTTGCTTTCGAGAAAATTACGTTTTATTTTGTATTATAAGCAAAAAGGACTAGGTATATACCTAATCCTTCTATACTATCTCAAGAGAAACTTTTTTGTTTTCTCTATTTGCAGCAGATCTTATGACAGTTCTTATAGCTTTAGCTATTCTGCCCTGCTTACCGATAACCTTACCCATATCATCTTGAGAAACTCTAAGAGTTAAGACTATTTCATCTTTCTTTATAGTTTCTTCAATCTTTACTTCGTCAGGATTATCAACTAGAGCTTTAGCTATATCTAACACTAGCTCTTTCATATATTTCATCTCCTAATATAGGCTTCTACTATTATTTAATGAATTACTTTGCTTGCTTAGAAGCTTCGAATTTTTCCATTACTCCGTTGTTAACTAATAAAGTTTTAACAGTATCAGTTGGTTGAGCCCCATTTGATAACCACTTTACAGCTTTCTCATCGTTTATTTTTATTTGCTTTGGTTGAGAAACTGGATTATAGTATCCTATTTCTTCTATGAATTTTCCATCTCTTGGAGATCTAGAATCCGCAACTACTATTCTGTAGAAAGGTTTTTTGTTTGATCCCATTCTTTTTAATCTTATTTTAACTGCCATTACAGTCACCTCCGAATATTTTTTGTCTTTTTATTTATTTAAAGAAAGGAAGTCCGGCAAAACCGCCCCTTTTCTTCATGCTTTTTTGTGAGCCTGTAAACATCTTCATCATTTTTTTCATTTCATTTAATTGTTTTATCATTCTGTTTACATCTTGTACACTCGTACCACTACCCTTTGCAATTCTTTTTTTCCTAGAAGCATTTAATAGTGATGGATCTCTTCTTTCTTCTAGTGTCATTGATTGTATTATAGCTCTACTTCTCTTCATTTCTTTTCCATTAAGATCAACATCACCAAGCTGGTCTTTTATATTCCCCATACCTGGTATCATGCCTAACACTTTATCAAGAGGACCCATATTTTGAATTTGTTCCATTTGTTGTAGTAGATCTTCAAAATCAAATTCTTGTTTTTTGATCTTTTGCTCTAATTCTTTAGCTTTATCTAAATCTATGTTTTCTTGTGCTTTTTCTATTAGACTTAGGACATCACCCATACCTAATATTCTAGATGCCATTCTATCTGGATGGAAAGGTTCTAAATCTTCTAACTTCTCACCCATACCTATAAACTTAATAGGCTTTTTAGTTACTGCTCTTATTGAAAGTGCAGCACCACCTCTAGTATCACCATCTAGTTTAGTTAAAACTACTCCATCTATTCCAAGTGCTTCATTAAAGCTTTCAGATACATTAACTGCATCTTGGCCTGTCATAGAATCTACAACTAAAAGTATTTCATGTGGCTTAACTTCCGATTTTATCGACTTTAATTCATCCATTAAAGCTTCATCAATATGAAGTCTACCAGCTGTATCTATTATAACTAAATCATGATTATTTTTAATTGCATGACTTAATCCTGCTTTTGCAATATTTACAGGGCTTTCTTTATCACCCATATTAAATACTGGTATATCTAATTTTTCACCTACAACTTGTAACTGCTTAATAGCTGCCGGTCTATAAATATCGCCTGCTATTAGTAAAGGTCTTTTACCCTGTTTTTTAAAGTATCCACCTAATTTACCTGATGTAGTAGTTTTACCAGCACCTTGAAGACCAACCATCATTATTATTGTTGGTGGCTTTGGTGATATCATTATTTTACTTTGAACATCACCCATTAAACTTGTAAGCTCTTCATTTACTATTTTTATAACATGTTGTGCAGGATTTAATCCTTGCATTACTTCTTGCCCAACACATCTTTCTTGAACTGTTTTAACAAAATCTTTAACTACCTTAAAGTTAACATCTGCTTCTAAAAGAGCTAATTTAACTTCTCTCATTGCACTTTTAACATCATCTTCAGTAAGTCTACCTTTTGATTTTAATTTACTAAGTGCACCTTGTAGTTTATCTGATAATCCTTCAAATATCATTTTAACATCTCCCTACATATATCTTCTACATTTTCTAGCTTAGGGATTAAATTAGCACAATCTCTATTTTGCAATAAATCTTGTTTAATGTCAACAATTTTATTTTGTACAAGCTTAACAAATTCTTCCTGTTCTTTAAGTTTCGAAACTAACTTAAGCTTGTCCTCATAATCTCTCAGGATTTTTTCTGAACGCTTTAATGTATCATACACACCCTGTCTTGATACATTTAAATTTTCACTTATTTCCCCCAGAGAATAATCTTCTTCATAATATAAAGATACAATTTCTCTTTGCTTTTCAGTCAATAATTCCTTATATTGCTGAAATAACAACCCAATCTCAATCATCTTCTCTAAATTCATTTATTCACTTCCTAAGTGATTTACTGTAAAGGTTATTTACTTTACACATTGTATTTTATATTAAATTTTATATGTTGTCAACATTTATTTTTATACGCTAATTATTCCCAAATAGTGCATCTGAAAATGCTTTTGCATCAAAATCTTGTAAGTCTTCTACACTTTCTCCAACACCAATTAACTTCACTGGAACATCAACTTCAGATTTAACTGCTAATACAACTCCCCCCTTTGCTGTACCATCTAATTTAGTAAGTACTATTCCAGTTATATCTGCTACTTCTTTAAATGTTTTAGCTTGAGACACTGCATTTTGTCCTGTTGTAGCATCTACTACTAATAAAACTTCTCTTTTAGCTTCTGGGAATTCTCTATCTACTATTTTAAATACTTTTCCTAATTCATTCATTAAGTTGGCTTTATTATGTAATCTTCCTGCAGTATCACAGATTAATAAATCTACACTTCTAGCTTTAGCTGCTTTTATAGCATCAAATATTACAGCACCTGGGTCTGCACCTTCTTGATGTTTTATTATATCCACATTACTTCTATTTGCCCATACTTCTAACTGTTCTATTGCTGCAGCTCTAAATGTATCTCCTGCTGCTAAAAGTACTTTTTTACCTTCTGACTTATATCTGTTAGCAAGCTTTCCTATAGTAGTAGTTTTACCAACTCCATTTACACCTACCATAAGTATTATAGTTGGAGAGTGTTCTACATCTAATTTAGAATTATCTGAAGTAAGTATTTCTTCTACTATTATTTGTAACTCACCTCTAACATCTTGAGGGTCTGTTATTCCCTTTGACTTTATTACATCTCTTAATTTTTCTATTATGTCCATAGTTGTATTAACACCAACATCTGCAGTTATTAATACTTCTTCTAAGTCTTCTAATAATTCTTCATCTACTTTTTTATATGACTTTAATACTGTATCTATTTTGTCAGTTATTCCTTGCTTTGCTTTAGTTAATCCTTGTTTTAATCTATTAAATAAGCTAACTTTTTCTTCCTTAGAATCTTCTATGACTGATTCTTGTACTTCATCTTCACTATTTATTTCTTCTTTATTATCATCAATATTTTCAATAGCTTCTTTTACTTCATTAAGTTCTTCTTTTGATTTAGATTCTTCAATAACATTTTTTGCTTCTTCTATATTATTTATAGTTTCTGGCTCTTTTATATCTTCTTTTACTTCTTCTATTGCTTCTTCCTTTATAGTTTTAAAAACCTCATCTAAAACTTTATCTTCATTTTCTAATTCATTTTCATTTACAGTATCTATTGTTATTTCATCATTATGTACATCTTCATTATTCTCTAAGTTTTCTACTATTTCTTCATTCTCTTTTATTTCTTCTTGCTTTTTTTTACTAAACTTAAATATTTTTTTAAACACTTATATTTCCTCCAAATAAATTGAATTTTATATAGTAGGTAGCATTAACTACCTACCATATTTATATAATATCAGTTAGTTCTTCCGCTTCTTTTAATTTCAAACTAATAACTTTAGATATTGCTTTTTCCTGCATAGTTACTCCATATATATAGTCTGCAGCTTCCATAGTACCTCTTCTATGAGTAACTGCTATAAATTGAGTATCTTGAGCTAATTCTTTTAAAAAGTCTCCAAACCTAGCTATATTCGCATCATCAAGTGGTGCTTCTATCTCGTCTAATATACAAAACGGAGTTGGTTTAGCTAATAATATGGAGAATAATATACTTATTGCAGTAAGTGCTTTTTCTCCTCCAGATAATAAACTTAAGTTTTTCATCTTCTTTCCTGGTGGTTGAGCTGTTATTTCTATATCACTTTCTAATATATTATCTTTATCTAAAATAGTAAGTACACCATGTCCTCCACCAAATAGCCTCTTATATACAAATTTAAAGTTTTCATTTATTTCATTAAATTTGACTTCAAACTCAATCTTCATATTTTCTTCTAAATCAGCTATAAGTTTTTCTATGACCTCTATAGATTCTTCTAAATCTTGTTTTTGCTCTTTGTAAAAATCATATCTTTCCTTTACTTCTTCATATTCTTTTATAGAATCTACATTTACATTACCTAAATTTCTAATTTCTCTTTTTAAACTTTCTAAAAGTTTTTTATCTATAACTACATTTTCATCTTTAAATTCTACTGCTTGTACAAAAGTTAATTCGTAGTTTTCATAAAGCTTATTTATATACGTTTCCTTTGATGACTTTAATCTTTCAAACTTTCCTTGTAATTTAAATAAACTCTCTTTTAAATCAATAAACTTTCTATCTGCTGATTTTAATTCTTTGTTAAATTCATCTAACTTTTGTTTTAAATCATCTTTTAATATCTTTTTATTTTCTAGACTTTCATTACTATGTTTTAATTGATTATTTAAGTTTTCTTTTTCATTTTGCTCTAACTTAATATTCTCTTCTAATTCTAGAATTTGTTTCTCTTGATGTTTTGATGAAGATTCAAGTATCTTTACTTTTTCTTCATATTCTTTATTTTCTTTACTTATTCTTTCTATATCTTTAATCAATCCTTGATACATTTGTTTATATTTCACTAAATCTAAATTAAGCTCATCAAATTCAGTTTTGTATTCTTCATATGAATTAGTATTATTAATTAATTCTTCACTTAGTAATGCTATCTGTTTTTTATTTTCATTATGTCTATTATCTATATCTGATATTTCTCTATTTATAAAATTAGTTTTTTCTAGTGTTTCATTTAAGTAAGATCCAAGTTGTGATTTTTCACTTTCTAGTTTATTACTATTTTCTTGTAGTGTATTTATTTCATCATTTAATCTACTTATATTTGATTTTGATAAAATCACATCTTTTTCTATATTTGATAAATCTAACTTACATATTTCAATAGTTTCTCTAGTTTCAATTATTGATTTTCCAACTTCTTCTTTTGTTTTTACTAAATTTTCTGTTTCTATATTCATAGACTTTATTTTTTCAGTATACTCTGATATAAGCCTTTTTCTTGATAGTATATTCCCATTAGTTCTTAAGCTTCCTCCAGTTAGTGAGCCTCCTGGATTTAGTATTTCACCATCTAAAGTTACTATCTTAAATTTATGGTTAGTCTCTTTAGCAAACTTTATTCCATTATCTATATTATCAATTATTATAGTTCTACCTAATATATTTTCTAGTATATTTTTATATTTTTCATCATATGAAATTAAATCACTAGCAACACCTATATAATTAGTACTAGATCTTATATTTCTTGTATCAATCTTATTAGATCTTATTATATTCATAGGTAAAAAAGTAACTCTACCTAGATTATTACTTTTTAAATAGTTTATAGCAAATTTAGCACTATGTTCATCTTTGGTAATTATATTTTGCATATATGCACCAAGTGCTGCCTCTATAGCTTTTTCATATTTTTCATCAACACTTACTACTTGCCCTAATGCTCCATATATACCTTGTAAACTTTTATTCTTTAAAACTTCTTTAACACCTCTATTAAATCCTTCATAGTGATTTTCCATATCTATATATATATTAAGTTTAGATTTATAGTCATTTAAACTATACATATTATTTTGTATCTTACGTTCAAAATTATTATTTTTCTCAACTAGATCTTTTAACTTTAAATTTAAACTTTGTATTTCTTCTTTTAAGTCATCATTTTTTTTGTTTTCTAAGTTAAGTTTTAATGTTAATTTATCTAATTCAGATTTTTTATCATTTAATTTTTCACTTAATTCATTTATATCACTATCTATAGTTTCACTTCTAGAATTAATATTTTCTTTATTAGCATTTAAAGTTGAAAGCTTATTACTTGCATCTTGCTTTTTACTTAATAAGTTTATTATATCATCTTTTAAATTCTCTATTTTATTATTTAAAGATTCTATACTTACTTTTTTATTAGTATTTTTTAGTTCAATAATCTTTATAGATTCTTCTAATTTACTTATTTGATTCTCTTTTTCTAATTTTTGCGATTGTAAGTTTTGCAATGATAACTTATCATCACTTAACTTTTCTTTTACATCACTTGCTTCTTTATTTTTTCTTTCAATTTCACTACTAAAATTTTTAATTCTCTCATTTATAAGATTTATTTCATAGTCTTTTTGAGATATTACTGATTTAATAGAATTTATATAATCTATAGATTTGTTTATAGATTCATCCATTTCTTCTATATCTTTATTAGTTTGATTAAAGTTATTTTCAATATTTAACTTTTCTTTTTCTATCTCACAAGATTGAGATTCAAGTAATTCATTATGCTTATTTACTTCTTTTAACTCTTGTTCTAAGTCTTCAATTTCTTTTATAAAACTATTTACTTCTATTGTTTTTAACTTTTCTTTAAGATCTATATATTTTTTTGCCTTTAATTGTTGATTAAATAGCGGCTTTAGTTGATTTTCAATTTCTATATATATATCATCTATTCTTTCTAAGTTTTCTTTAGTACTTTTTAAATTTCTTTCTGCTTCTTGCTTTTTGTATCTGTATTTAGATATACCACAAGCTTCATCAAATACTTTTCTTCTATTTACAGGATTATTACTAAGTATTTCATCTACCTTACCTTGTTCTATAATAGAATAACCGTCCTTACCTATACCTGTATCTAATAGTATTTCTTTTATATCTTTTAATCTACAAGATTTATTATTTAAAAAGAACTCACTTTCTCCATTTCTATATGCTCTTCTTTTTATTGTTACTTCACTAAACTCTAAATCTAACTGATTGTCACTATTATCTATAGTAAGTGCAACTTCACAGTAGTTCATAGGCTTTTTAGTGTCTGTCCCTGCAAAGATAACGTCTTCTAATTTTTCACCTCTAAGACTTTTTACACTTTGCTCTCCTAATACCCATCTTACAGCATCTGAGATATTACTTTTTCCACTTCCATTGGGACCAACTATTGCTGTCACACCTTCTTTAAAAACTATATCAGTTTTTGTAGGGAAGGATTTAAATCCCTTTAATTCTAATCTTTTTAAGTACAAACCGATCTCTCCCTTCAATAAAACTAAAGGTTATAAATATCATATAAACTACTGTATATGTCATTCATGTTTATCTTTATAGACTTATGATCATCTAATATTATTTCTAAATTATTTATATCAATATCGTCTTCTTTTGTTTTTAAATTAATATTTAATTCATTTTTCATATAATTAAAGTTAGACTTTTTATTTCCTACTATTTTAGAAATATTTTTCTTATTGGTTTTTACTATTATATTTTTTTCAACCTTATTCTCTTTAGCTATATAAGTTAAATAATCTTTTATCATCTCAGATTCTGCTAATTCTCTAAATGCTGGATGATGTGGTCCATCTACTACTGCTTTACCAATTTGTATATCCTCTGTAGCCTGAAGACCTACTCTTATAACATTTATATTATTTACATAATATAAAGTTAAAAGCTTTTTTACTATTTTAATACATTGTTCTAAACTAAATGGTGTATACTCACCTTTATTTAATAGTATTTCAAGACCTGTATCTTTAACAACTAATGTCGGATATATTCTCACACAATCTGGCTCAAGTTCTATAAATTTCTTAGCCGTACTTAAGCACTTTTCTTCGTTATCCGATGGAAGTCCAACCATCATTTGTAATCCTAACTTAATTCCGCTTTTCTTTATTAGTTTTGCGCTATTTATTACAGATTCTGTATCATGACCTCTAACACTATCTATTAATACATTCTTATCCATTGATTGAACACCAAGTTCAATTATACTTACCTTGTATGTTTTTAATCTATTTAAAATATCTTCACTTATACAATCCGGTCTTGTTGACATTCTAATATCTTGTATTAATCCTTTTTCTACATATTCTTTTGCTACTGACAATAAATCATTTTGTATATATTCATCTATTGCAGTAAAACTGCCTCCAAAAAATGCAACTTCCACACTTGCATCTTTATCTATAGTAGGCAAGTATTCTTCAATAATATTTCTAACCTCTTCACTTGTAACATCAGTACTTACTCCTGTTATCTTTTTTTGATTACAGAATATACAATCATGAGGACAACCTCTATGTGGTACAAATATAGGTATTATTCTTTTTTTCATCATCATCATCCTTTGCACTATTATGTCAATTTTATTATAATTCTATAAAATTTTATCTAAGGCTACTCTTGCAGCAAATTGTTCTGCTTCTTTTTTGCTCTTACCTTCTCCCACACCTAATACATCTTGATTAATACCAACTTCCATAATAAACCTCTTATTGTGATCGGGTCCTTTTTCATCAACCAACTTGTACCAAATATTACTTTCCCCTTTACCTTGTAATACTTCTTGTAAATGAGTTTTATAATCTCTAAATATTTTCCCTCTTCTAGCATCAGAAATAATCTTTTCCATATGATTTAATATGAACTTTTTAGCATCTTCAATAGATCCATCTAAATAAATTGATGCTATAACAGCCTCAAATGCATCTGCAAGTATTGATATTCTTTCTCTACCTCCAGTTGCTTCTTCGCCTTTACCAAGTAACATAAATTCACCTAATCGTATGTTATTTGCAACTTCACTTAAAGACTCTTCACAAACTATACTCGCTCTTAATTTTGTAAGTTCTCCTTCAGGTAAATCCTGTTCATTCTTAAATAAATAGTCACTAATTACTATACTTAGTACAGAGTCTCCTAAAAATTCAAGCCTTTCATTAAAGTTATATTTTTTATTTTCATTAGAATATGAACTATGAGTAAGGGCCTCTAGTATATATTCCTTATTTTTAAATTTATAATCTATATTTTCTTCAAATTTACATATATTATCTAAAATTCTTTTACTTATTCTCATAATACGACCTCCGAGTATATTATCTCTAGATTATAGTGTACTATTTTTTTTAAACTATTGCAAAACTAAAATTTTCTTTATAATACGCAAAAACCTATGAAACTATATAAGCTTCATAGGTAATTAATTTAGTTTATATTCAGTTCACTAATTATTCTTCATGGTGATTACATCCACAATCACATGGTTCCTCATTCTCAATATAACTATCATCTTCATCATCAGAAGATAATATTATAGACTGACAATTTGGACAAATTATATCTATTTCATCATTATATAATAAATCTTCATCTATATCTACTAAGTCTCCACAGTTAGGACACTCCATTTCAACATAGCTAAAGTCTTCATCATTTTCTTCTTCAACATCTTCATCTTCGTATATATCATCTTCCATATCAGCTAAATCTTCATCTATTGATTCTACATACTCTATAAGATCTGCTTGTTCTTCTTCTAAATCAACTATAGCATCAGCAAAGCTCTCTAATACCTCTACTATTTTATGTATGATTTTTCCTTCTTTTGTTTCTTTGCTTATTTCTAATCCTTCTGCAAGACCTTTTAGGTATGCAACTTCTTCATATAAATATTTCATGGATACCCCTTCCTTTCTTTATATACATTAAAAGCTCATATATCTCTATTATTGAGATATATAAGCTTTTATATACATAAAAAGATTAAACTCTTGATAAATATTCTCCAGTTCTTGTATCTATCTTGATTTTATCTCCTTGATTTATGAATAAAGGAACTTGTACAACTGCACCTGTTTCAACTGTAGCTGCTTTAGTTACATTACTTGCAGTATCTCCTTTTATTCCTGGCTCAGTTTCTACAACTTCTAACTCTGCAAAGTTTGGAGCTTCAACTTGGAAAGCTTGACCTTGGTAGAATCTTATTGTAGCTACTTCATTTTCTTTTAAGAATTTTATAGCATCTTCTACTTGTACATAGTTTAATGGTATTTGATCATATGTTTCTTCATCCATGAAGTAGTATAATTCACCATCATTGTATAAGTATTGCATTTGTCTTGTTTCTATATGAGCCTTAGGGAATTTATCACTTGGGTTGAAAGCCTCTTCTCTTATTGCTCCTGTTTTTAAGTTTCTGTACTTAGTTCTTACGAAAGCTGCACCTTTTCCTGGTTTAACGTGTTGGAAGTCAACTATTAAACAAGGTTGTCCATCTTTTTCGAAAGTAACACCTTTTCTAAAATCACTTGCTGATACCATTTGGGTTCCTCCATAATAATAAATTTATTGTATGAATATATTTTGGTGACGCTTAGATTTACTTATCTATTATTATAAACAAAAATTATTTTTTAATTTAGCTAAATGTCTATATTAAAGCCTTTGCTTATAATTTAATCACCTTACCTTTTTCAATTATATATTCTATTGTAATCTTGTCAAGTTATATTATATAAATTTTATACTAGTCGAATAACTTTTGATTACCATTATATCACTATATAATAATATCATATATTATCTGGTATAAACAAGTATTTGACTAACTACTTCATTTATATTTTTATTATTTATATCTATTTTTATTCTAGAAGATTCTTTATATTTTTCATATCTTTCTTTTAAAAGTTCTTCTATTTTTTTATATAAATCATCTGTATTTTTAAGTAAAGGTCGTTTTTCACATTCAAAGGATAAGTGATTTATTAATGTAGTTATATTCCCATCTAAAAAAATTACATTTTCTTGTTCTTTTAACAACTCACGGTTTATTTTTTCCTTAATTATTCCTCCTCCAGTTGAAATAATTACATCATCTTGTAAAATTATTTTTTTTAGCAAATCTGTTTCTAAATCTCTAAATTTTTTTTCTCCATATTTTTCAAAAATTTCTACTATAGTCATTCCTTCACTTTTTTCTATTTCATCATCCATATCAATAAACTTATATCCTAATTTTATAGATAACTCTTTTCCTATAGTTGTTTTTCCTGATCCCATAAGTCCTATTAGTATAAGTTTCAATTATAATCCCCCTTCATAATTTCTTATATGTACTTTAAATTTAGTTTCGTATACTTCATTATTTTTGTTTAATTTTAATTTTATATTTATAGACTTATCATCTATATCTCCTACATATATACATTCTACATAATCACCAATTTCATACCCTCCAGGTTCACTTTGACTCGCTAAATTAAGAGTATTTATAAATATTTTATTTGTATTTTTTTTAAAACTAATTTCTTTATTTTTAACTGATGTATTAATAATTCCGTTATTATCTTTGTACTTACACTTTATTGATTTTACACTATTATAATGCATACTATCTTCATAAACTTCTTCTAAATTATCAAGTTCAATACCTATTATACCTTTTGATTTTTCTATTGTTGATTTTATATGTTTGCTAATTTCTAGTCCTTGCTGCTGAAGTTCTACTTTATCTTCTATTTTAGTTTTAGCATCAATACAAACTATTAATAATGAAGTTAATACTAATATTATCGTTGCTACTATTGATAATGCTACTATACTTTCTATCAATAAGTATCCTTTTTTATTTTTCATATTGTCCTTCCTTTAAAAGGACTCTTCCACTAACCGGAACTATAGTTATCTCTTTAGATACATCACCATCAAATACTTTTATAGTACCTCCAGTAGGATTTGGAGTTCCATCTCTTCTAAAATAAATTTTTCTATTTGGCCAACTAATATTTACATCTTTGGGTACATAAATTTCTTTTACTTGAATTCCATTATCGACTAATATGTACCCACTATTTGAACCGTCTTTATACATCAAAACAAAACTATCTAAATTTCCTAGCATATTATTATGTTTAACATATCTTATATCACTACATAATTGTTTTGCAAATGAGTTAATTTCATAGTTATATAAATTAAATTTTGGTATACATATGCTACAAATTAAAATAATTACACTAATAGTTATAACTAATTCTATTAAAGTTACACGCCTTCTCTTTTCATAATTTTATAATTCCTCATAATTATATATAGTTATTAAATCATACACATTTAAATCTTCTTTTTCTTCATCTTGAATTAGATTAACTTTAGACCAAGGATTATCTATCCTTATTTTAACTAATATATCTTTCTTATATGAACCTCGAGTAGCTATTGTTTTTAAATCAAATTCCAATTTATTAATTTCTCCAAATGGGGTCTTATTAGTTAATTCAACCAAAACTTTATCTAAATCACTCTTAGAAATATCTTTTGACTTTAATATAAATGATCTGCAGTTATCATATTTAAAATAATTTATAAATTCATCTGAATTCTCGGTACTATCTATAGCATTTTCAACTTCTTCTAACATATTTGAGTAAATTACTTCTATAGCACTAAGTGAGTCTTCTTTAAGTTTTAAGTTTTTAATCTCTAAACTTGAAATTTTAATATTACTATATACTAAGCTAGTGCACATGAAACAAATTGTACTCACTAATGAAAATATAATCAATGTTATTATTAAAACAGATCCATTATTTTTTTGTAACATATGTACTTACCTCTAAGTTTTTATCTTGATAAGTTACTTTAACATTAAGCTTATAGCATCTATAAATATTTTCATCTTTTTTAATAGTAGACTCTATTTTATATTTTCCAATTTGATTTTGTTCTTGTAACTTATTAATTTCTTTAGTACTTTTTATTATTTCCTTTTTATCATTAATATAACTTTCCGCTATATTAACCATTTCTATGGTATTTTTATTACTCTCAGCAAACTTATAACTATTTTGCAAAGATATCGCTATAAGGTTTACTATTAACATCATAACTAATAGACTTATTATACATTCTATCAGTGCAAACCCTTTATTTTCATTTATTATTTTTTTATTAATATTAAATCAAATCCTTTATAATAATATTTTACTTTATACTATCTAAGTAAATTTCATTTATTTGATTTTTATCTTCTATTGTTGTGTTTATATCTGTCCATATATTAAATGCTTCTAGGCCTTGATTTATTAGCATGTCTATTCCATAAACAACATTTAGCTTATTTTTCAATGCCCATTTAATAAATGTTGTTTCATGTGGCTTATAGACTATATCACAAACTAACATTTTTTTATTAACTACAATATCTTGATTTATAGGGCATTCATCATTGCCCATTCCAATAGGTGTTGTATTTATCAATATATCAATATGTTCTAAGTTATCTTCCATTATAGTATCATTTGATAGAGTCGCTTTTGTATTAAAATTATTATTTATTATATTTATAATTTCTAATGCCTTTTCTTTACTACGATTTCTTATTTCTATAGATTCTACATCATTTGATGCTAATTCCACAGCAATACTCCTACAAGCACCTCCAGCTCCAATTATCATTATTTTTTTATTTTTTAGATCATAGCCCTTATCTAAAATTGATTTTACAAATCCTTTTCCATCAGTATTATATCCCTTTAGTCTACCACCTTCATTTTTTATTGTATTTACCGCCCCTATTAATTTAGCATTTATTTCTATCTCATCTAAGTACTTTATAACTTCAACTTTATGAGGTATAGTTATATTACATCCAAGTATATTTAATGCTTTAATTCCTTTAATAGCATTTTCTATTTCACTAGGAATTACATCATAGCATACATATACATTATTTATTTTGTATTTATCAAATAAATAATTATGTATATTCGGTGAAAAACTTTGTTCTACTGGATGGCCTAGTAAGCAAAAAGTTTTAGTTTTTGAATTCATTTCATTATATCTCCTATCTATCATTTATTATCAATTTATCACTAAATTATACAATACGTTAATATTTTAAAAACTGCACATTTTCTTATATTCTAAATATGCAAATCCATCTTGTTTATAATTATCTCGTGTTTTATAGGCTTTGTCTTCGTGAACTCTTTTTATATCAATAACTATTTCCATATTACGAGGACCTACTTTTATATTAAGGTTACCTCCATAAAATTCTATAATTAGTCTAGCTAATGTAATACTCATTTCAACAATTTTATTTTCACTATTTTTAATATACTTATCATAATCATATTTATCACTATTTTTAATCATGATAGTTATAAAATCTTTTTTAGTACCTAGTTCAAATACAACGTTACTTTTTTTCATAGAATATTTAATAACAATAGATAATAATATTAATATAACTTTTTCAATATCATCTATATCTATGTTTACTATTTTTTCTTCTTCATCTGTATCAAAAACTATATTTACATCTTCCTTATCTATAAATTCACTAAACTCATCTACAATATCTTCTGATATATCAACTATATTATAATAGTCTTTTTTAAATTCATGAAAATTAGACTGCAATTTAGCAAGTTCTATCATATTATCTATTAATCCCATAAGTATGTTTACATGTTTTTTTACAATCTCTATTGTATTTAAGACTTCAATATTGTTATTCTCTTTCAACTCATTTTTATAAACAACCTCAATTAGCTGATTACTTGAATGTATTAAGTTTAGTGGAGTCTTTAACTCATGAGACATATTTATAAAAAATTCATTTTTAGATTTGTTTAACTTTTCTTTTTCTTCGATTTCCCTTTCTATTAACTCTGCTTTTATTTGTTCTGTAATATCTCTAACTATACCAATCATTTTTATTTTTTTATTTATATCTAAAAGCATTCCACCACATTCTATATTAATTTCGTTTCCATGTTGATCATTTAGAGTATCTCTTTTATATTTAACATTACCATTTATACTTCCTGAAGTCATAATCATATTTTTGTTTATGCTATCTATATCTACATTTGTTATCTCTTTGCTTCCTATCATATTGAAAAATGCTTTATTTGCATACTTAAGCATTTTACTATCAAAATCTAAAACATATATTCCTTCTGGAATTATATTTACTAATGATTCATATTTCTTTTTACTTCTCTCCAATTTTTTTAATAAATTTTTATAGCTAGTTATATCTCTAATTACAAATAGTGTTCTGTACTCCTCACCTTCAATATAATTTACTTTATCTATATTTAAATAAGTATCTATACCATCGCTATACGTATAGTATAATTCTTCACTTGAGCATTGACCTAATATTATATTTTTTATATTTTCTTGATTAAAATCAATATATTCGCTTTTATTATTATTATATATAATCTCATCTTTATTAGCTATAAGAACAGAGTAAGGCATATTATCTACTATCTTTTTATACTTAGTATCATTGTCTTTTATTTTCATATCTATTTGTTTTCTAGAAGTTACATCTTTCATTATACAAATAACACCCGTTGAATTGTTATTTAGTTTAACTGGTATAGATCTACAAGTAAAAGTCCTACCATTCTTATCTTTAATTTCAGTTTCAATTTCTCTATAGCTACTTCTAGATTTTTCAATATTATATATAAGTTTATCATCATGAGCAAAACTATTTTTACAAAAAAGTTCTAAACTAATGTTATACTCGTAATTAATATATTCATTCCATATATCATAAAAACTACTATCTTCGTTAGTTATATAACCTTCATTATCTATTAAAAACATAGTTTTTTGAGAGCCTTTTAACATTAAATTTAATATATTTTCTTTTTTTACTATCATTTCACTTGTATTTTTATTAGTAGACTTCTTCATATTTAATTTTTCATCATGAATTTTAATATTTATGTTTGATCTATTTAACTTACTAATAATATCTACGCTTTTATCGTAATATAATTTTACATATACTTTAAAAATATACATTAAAATATAAATACTACAAGCCAACACTAGTATTGAATTTATATTTTCTATTAACATATTTTCTTTTAAAATTAATTCTAAAAATATACCTATAATATACATAAAATGAAGCATGTATTTTATATGAAATTTTTCATTAAATATATAAATAGAAAATAAATACAAGTTAGTTATTAAGACGTAAATATTTATAACCATACTATATAAATTATCATTTATATAGTATGGTAAAAATAATGATATCAATATCAATGAATAATTTAGAGCTAATACAATGTCCTTATACTTATTATGTATTTTATAAAGTTCTAAATTTACTAAAAATGTCAGTACTATTAAGTTACTAACGCTTCTATAAAATGAAATTTTATTTAAAATATTATACAACTTTAATAAAACTGTACTTAAAAGCATAACTGACTGAAAAATTATATTTTTATATTGACCTTTCACTAAATTACTGCTCAATATGTATAAACTTGTAAGAAAAATTGATACATTAATTATATCTAAATATCTACACATCCCATTTCCCCTTCTAGTTTAATTAATAATCATCACGAACCCAAGTCAAAGTATATATCCGAAAATTCTATATCAATATTTTCTATATCTGTACTTTTATCTATTTTGCCTTTATCTTCATTTAACTCAATAACTTTATTGTTATCTAATATGACTTCGAATTTACTACCACAACCTACCTTACTATATACATTTATCTTAGCATTGTGCGCTTTTACTAACTGCTTAACTAATGCCAATCCTACACCAGTTCCCTCAGCACCTCTAGATAGAGTTGTATCAACTTGTTCAAAGTTCTCAAATATAGTATCGATTTTTTCACTTGGTATTCCAACTCCAGTATCTTCTACAGAAATAATTATATTATCCTTATCGGTATTAACTGATACCATTATTTTTCCATTACTGTTTGTAAATTTTATTGAATTAGATAATAAATTTAAAATAATTTTTTCTATTTTACTTTTATCTATTAATATTATTTTTTTCTTTATATTAGTTATAAATAATATTTCTAGATTTTTATACTTTGCGTATTCTCTAGATAGCCTAACTATATTCTCTATAAATTTAACTATATCACATCTACTATAATTCATATCTAAGGTTCCATTTTCAATCTTACTTATTTCATCTATATTATTTAGTAACCTTTTTAATCTATAAGAATTTTGTCTAACAACTCTAGAGTAATTGTCTATATATTTAAATTCTTTTCTTGATTCATTATTTTGCAAAATCTTATTAACTTCGAATATTGTATTAATAGGTTTTTTTAAATTATTACACATTGTGTATAAGAATTCTGTTTTAAATTTATACTTATCTTTCATTTCATTTAATTTTTCCTTCATTTGCTCTGCTCTATATTCATCATCAAGCATACTCGCAACACAAACAAGATTATTATCTTCTTTAGAATCAGTTATAGCTATAGAAATATCTGCATTTTCATCATTGTCTAGACGAAATCTCTTAAACTTTCCATAGTCGCCATTATCAATATATTCTTTTATAATTTCATTAAACTTGTCTGCTCCTACTGACTTTAATATTTTTATCATAGACCTATTTCTATATATGTGTAGTTTGGTCTTTTTATCTATTATTACTATACCTTCTGGAAGAGCTTGCAAAAGCAATTTATATGTTTTTTCACTTTCTTCTAATTGATTTTTAACTTCTTCTAATCCTGTAATATCTACAGCTATACTTAACATCATATTTGTATTATTTAAAGTTATATGTGTTGTTATAAACTCAATAATTTTTCCATGCTCAGTTTCTATTTTGCAAACTGATTTTTCTTCTTTCCCACACTTTACTAAGTTTATATTTTGTAAAAATTCTTTTCTATGTTTTTTAATTATATTATTTTTTATATCATCTATTAGAAGCACTTTATCCATATTTTTATTTATATTAAATAATTCTAATGCCTTATCATTTAAATAATTAATAGTGTCTATACTATGAATTATTACACCATCATTAATTATATCCATGAGCTTCCTATATTTCGTTTCACTTTCTTTTAATTCATTTTTTATATTTATATCTTTGGTTATATCTTCTAATAAGCATATTTTTAATTCTCTATCATTTATAATGTCTAAATTACAAGTAAATTTAAAAATTTTGTTATCGTAGGTTTTAAGTTTTACTATATTATTAATCTCATGATTAGCAAAATTTATATTGTTTAACATATCATCGAAATTAATTAACTTTTCTTTAAAGCTTATTAATACATTTTCTTTTTTTAGTTTAATATCTTCTTCTTTTAAAAACTTTTCAAATTCTTTATTTCCATATATATAGTCTAATTCACTATTCAATACAAATATAGGTATATTCAAAGCTTCAATTGTACTTTCTATTTTACAGTTTAATGTCATTACTTTTTCGTTGAGATTCTGTTTTAGATTAGATTCTGATTCTATTTCCTTGATTGACTTCGATATGTATTTTTTATTAAGCTTTAGTTTATGTTTATTTTTGCTTACACTTATCCTTAGTTTTTTTATATTGTTTATTACTCCTAAATGTATTAATAATAAATTTGATATAATACTGATTATTAAACTTAATTCATAACTAGCACTTAATGATATTATAGAAAATAAATATCCTATAGCTATAATAAAATTTAAGTATAATTTAAAATTTATCTTCTTATAAAATAATATAATCATCAATATTTTTATTATAAAAATAGCAGCAATTATGTACAATTTACTTTTATTTATAGACTGCATGCCTATATAGATATTTACACATACTTCTACACAGTAAATTAAAGATACTATCATAAATATTATACTTTTATTCAAAAAACATCTTCCTATAGATAGAGTGGCAATAGAAATTAATATTATAGTATTTAATAAACTTAGTACCTCTCTATATTCATATAAGTTCATCCTCATTCCCACCTTATAAAATTTAAGTATTATTTTTTAGTTTTATTTCATATAATAAGTAAAAAAAATAAATATTGTTATATATTTTTTAAAACTCAATATTTATAAATATATATGTAATATTAGCACAATGATTTCAAATAATTTGTCAATTCTTGATTTAAAGCAAAAAAAAGCCTTATTCAAGGCTTTTTTCTGTTTTAAGTTCTTTTCTAAGTTTTTTTAATGCTCTTTTTTCTATTCTAGAAACATAAGACCTAGATATTTCAAGTTTCTGAGCAATTTCTCTTTGCGTCTTATAACCCGATGTCGTTAAACCATATCTTAACTTGATTATTTCTTTTTCTCGATCAGTTAAAATTTTTTCTAGATTTTCATAAAGTTTACTTATTTCAACCTTTAGTTCAACTTGATCTACAACATAATCGATATCTGTTCCAAGAACATCAATTAAACTAATTTCATTACCTTCTTTATCCATTCCAATTGGATCTTGAAGTGATACTTGAAACTTATTCTTCTTATTAGTTCTAATATTCATAAGAATTTCATTTTCAATACATTTAGATGCATATGTTGCTAATCTAGTGCCTTTTTCTACATTATATGTTTCTATAGCTTTTATCAGTCCTATTGTTCCTATAGAAATAAGATCATCTTGATCTTCTGTAGAGTTGTTATATTTCTTAGCTATATGAGCTACTAATCTCATGTTCCTTTCAATTAATACTTCCTTAGCTGACTCGTCATTTTCTAGCTTAAACCTAGTTAAATAGTATACTTCTTCTTCAGGGGTTAATGGTTTTTCAAATGATTTGAGAATAGTCAACTGCCTCCCCCCTTTTTAACCATATATCATTTTAAATTATATGTTTCAAGGATGAGTAAGTTTACTATTCTTTAAAATATTACTTATTTATTTTATTACAAATCTCTTTAAATATAGGTATTGCTGATTTACTTTCATTCTCTGTTCCTTCTACTAAGACAGTTATTGCATACTTAGCATTATCACTTGGATAAAATCCTGTAATCCATCCATGTGTTATAGAAACACCATTAAGACTACTTTGAGCTGTTCCTGTTTTAACTCCACATCCACTATCTAGGTCATTAAGCTCTTTAGCTGTTCCATCTTTTGAAACAGATTTCATAATTTCTTTTATTTTTGTCATTATATATGGTGATATAATTTCTTCACTCTTAGAATTTTGGAATTTTTTTATAATATTTTTATCATTATTAATTATACTATCATACATATATAAGGGCTTATAAGTACCATTATTAGCAATTATTTGTGTTAGTTGATTTATTTGTATAGGTGTAAATTCTATATCAGCTTGACCTATAGCCAAATTTCGTATAGAAATTTCATCAGGTATATTAGATGATACTTCCTCTTCTAATCCAATTCCTACAGATTCATCTAAATGAAGTGTTTTCACTGCCTCTATTATTTTTTCTTTACCAACTTTCATAGCTATATCTAAAAATGCCGGATTACAAGAATTTGCAAATGCATCTTCTAATGATTCTATTCCATGACCATCAGCTTTATGACAGTGCAGTATTTCTTCAGTATCACCTATAGTAGTTTTACCTGTACAGTTATACGTATAACTATCATCTATAATCCCATTTGATAAAGCAGCGTATAATACAACTAATTTAAATACCGAACCTGGTGGATACGTTACTGATATAGCTCTATTCTCCAATTCCCTATTTGTACTATTAATATAATTAGCTATATTATTTTGATTATAATTAGGTCTTGAGCATATAGATAGTATCTCTCCTGTTTCAATATCCGATATAACAACTGCTGTTGGATTAGATTCTTTATCAACTACATCTTCTACTATTTTTTGTATTTTAGAATCGATTGTAAGTTTTATATGTTTATCTGTATCATTATCTTTTACAGTTTTTATACTTCCATCTAAAATATCCAAACCTTGACTCTTCCCAGAATCAGCTGCTTTAAATACAGAAACATATTCTTCATTATTATCTTTTAAAATATCATCTAAATTTTTTTCTATACCACTTTGGGCACTTTGATCAAATTTTTTTAAATATCCAATTGTGTGAGTTAAAAGATTTTTATCAGAGTATCTTATAGTTTTTTCTTCTATTATTATTCCAAGTTGTTCAAGATCTTCAGTTTTATCTTTATTAATTTTATCTACTTCAATCTCTATTATGTTAGACAATAGTTGATCTTGAACAGCTTTGTATATATCTTCATCACTAAGATTAGTTGCTTCTTTTATTAAGTTTATATTATCATGATCCCCACTTAAAATTTTATTAGGAATTAGCAAAACTGTTTCTTTTTCTGTATCAGTAAGTTTAACATTATTTCTATCATAAATTATACCTCTTCCACTATTTAAACTTACTTTTTCAGTACTTTGGCGCTCTACTCTATTAGAGTATTCTTCACCTTTAAATATTGATATATATGAGATCCTATAAATTAAAAAGCCATATATTATCAAACTAATTAAGAATACACTCTTTATGCGACTTCTACTTTTTATAGATAATGGACCTTTTATTCTTGACATAAAATCACCCCTTAGATATTTATCATTTTTGACAAATTCTAAGGGGTTAATACTTATTTTAGTATGTTAAATTTAATTCACTTCTTATTTTTGATATTACTATATCTATAGCAACTTGATTATGACCACCTTCTGGCATTATTATATCCGCATATTTTTTATATGGCTCTATAAACTGATCATGCGCTGGTTTAACTGTAGTTAAATATTGTTCTATAACTGAGTCTACAGTTCTACCTCTCTCTTTTATATCTCTTTGAATTCTTCTAAGTATTCTTATGTCATCTTCTGTATCAACGTATATTTTTATATCTAATTTATCTCTTAATGCTTCATCTTCTAATATCATTATACCTTCTACTATAATTATATCTTTTGGAGCTATCGTTATAGTTTCATCTAATTTTCTTGTATGAACTTCATAATCATACACCGGCTTCTCTATACTCTTACCTTCACATAATTCTTCTATATGTTGTATAAGAAGTTTATTATCAAAAGAAAGCGGATGATCATAGTTAGTTTTTAATCTATCTTCAAAACTTAGATGACTTTGATCTTTGTAGTAAGCATCTTGTTCTAAAACAGATATATTTTCTTCTGGTATATTTTCTATTATAGATTTACATACTGTACTTTTTCCAGATCCTGTTCCTCCTGTTATTCCAATTATAAGTGGTCTCTTATTAGTTTTCATTTTTATTTCTCTCCTTAACATGTGATACATAATCTATGTCTAAATTATTTTTTTATACTTTTAAAATACTCTTCATCATAAATTTTAGTTTCATCTAGATAGAATCCTGTCGTATATTCTCTTTTATTACCTTTTCTTATTTCATTCATTATCGATTCATCAAATTTATAATTTTCAGGATCTTCATAGAATGAATCTATTACTTTTCTATATGCTTTAACTACATTTTCTATATAATCAGCATCTTTTTTTCTACCTTCTATACTAAAGCTACTTAATCCTGATTTTATAAGCTCTGGTATAAATTCTATCATACATAAGTCTCTTGAGCTAAAGAAAAATGTTCCATTTTCATCTTCATAAACAGGACAATATTCTCCAGGTCTCTTTTCTTCTACTAAGTTATATTTCTTATCTTCTGAATAAAGATTTATATCTCTTGTAGATATATAACTTGTTAATAATTTTCTTCCAGAATATGACATACACATTCCACCATGTACAAATGCTTCAACTTCCATATCAAATGGTATATTTGCTTTTATTCCTTGTATTTCTTTAAGAGATAACTCTCTAGATACCGCTATTCGTCTTATCCCAAAGTCATACCAGAAATTTGCTGTTGCATAATTGTTTACATTTGCTAGAGTTCCTAAATATAACTTCATATTTGGCGTTACTTTATTTATAGTTTCTAAGACTCCAGGCTCAGAAATTATTAATGCATCTACATTAGCTTCTTCTAGTTCTAATAAGTATTTCTCTAATCCTATAAAATCTTGATTATGAGGAAGTAAGTTTATAGTTACATATACTTTTTTACCTCTCTCATGAGCAAAATTTACACCTTCTATTATATCCTCTTTTGTAAAATCTTTTGATGATGTTTTCATTCCAAAAGATTCTCCTCCAATATATACAGCATCTGCACCGGCTTCTAATGCTATTTTTAATGTTTCTAAATCCCTTGCGGGGGCTTGTAATTCAACTTTATTTATCATAATATTTGTTCACCTTTCTATTTTTCTTTATAACTAAGCGCTACACCATCTCCAATTGGTATTAAAGATGTACTTAAGTAATCGCAATTACATATATAATCAAGATAATTTCTCATTCTCTTTACTATAGTCTTTTTTCTTTTAACTACAAAGTCATCATGTGCGACCATTCCTTTGTATAATATATTATCAGATATTAAAAGTCCTCCAACCTTTAATTTATCTATAATCATATCATAAAATAACTTATATTGACCTTTTGCTGCATCCAAGAATATCATATCAAATTCACCTTCTACATTTGCCAATAATTCTTCTGCATCCCCTTCTAATATAGTTATATTATTTTCAAATCCAGCCCTTTTAATATTTTCTTTAGCCTTTTCTATCATAGCTTCATTTCTTTCAACAGTAGTTATTTTTACGTCTTGTCCAACTGTTGTTGCAAAAAGTATAGAAGAATATCCTATTGCACATCCAACTTCTAATATTCTATTTGGCTTATTTACTTTTAATAATACTTTTAATAAGTCCGAAACTTCTTTATGTACAATTGGTACATTATGTTCAGCTGCATAAATTTCTAATTCTCTTAATAAACCTTCTTTATCCTTCAAAGTAGTTCTTATATATTCTTCTACTAAATCGTTTACTATATTACTCAATTAAATTCACTCCTTATAAATTAATAGGATTAGGCCTTAATATATAAGGCATAATCCATAAACTTTGCATTAAATCAAAACTAATTGGTTACGTTAATTTGTACTTGTATTTTTATCATCTTCTTTTTGTAGTTTATCTCTTGCATCTTTATATTCTTGAACATACTTTAGATGATCTTCATAATTTGTACTATAGTTATTTCCACCATCTATTTTTGCAACAAAGTATAGATAATCTGTTTTTTCAGGATATAAGGCAGCTTTTATTGACTTAATACCTGGGCTTGAAATTGGTGTAGGTGGTAATCCTCTATTTATATAAGTATTATATGGAGAATCTATCTTCAAATCTGCATAAGTTACAATCTTTTTTCTTTCATCAAATATATACTGTATAGTTGCATCTGATTGAAGAGGCATGTCTATTTTTAATCGATTATAAAATACACTTGCTATCAATGGTCTATCTTCATCTAATACAGCTTCTTTTTCAATTATAGATGCAATATTTATAACCTCTTGTAAAGTCATATTTAGTTCTTTTTGTCTTTTTACTAACTTTTGTGTGTATTCTTTATTAAATCTTGAAAGCATAGTTGATATTACTTTTTCTTCACTATCTTCTTCTTTAAAATAATAGGTATCTGGATATAAAAAACCTTCTAATGATTTTATATCATCTTCTTTTAAGAAGTTATATTCACTATAGAATTTTGAAGGATTATTTATTAAATCCTCATACTTAGACTCTTCTCCAATATTTTTATTTATAAGAATGTCAACTATTTCTTTAGATGTAGATCCTTCCGGTATAGTTATTTTTATGCCATCATTATAAATTTTTCCAGAAACTAAAAGTTCTAATATGTCTTTATTAGAATATGTTTGATTTACTAAGTACTTACCAGCTTTTATAGACTGGGCATCATTACTCAACTTAACAACAACTTTAAATAATACTTTATTTTTAATTAATTTATTTTCATATAATATATCTGATATATCACTCAATGTTGAACCAGTTGGTATATCAACGACTATATTTTTCTTATTACTTTTATTATAAGGTCCAATTTCATAAATTACAAAAGCCCCTATAATAATTACCAATATAATAGAAGTTATCCCTACTATTTTTAGTCTATTATCTTTTAAATTCATGGGTAATCTACTCCTCATATATATTTATATCCTTTATATTATAAATCTAAGCATGAAAATTTTCAATAAATTTGTCGAAGAAATATATTTTAGGTTTATATAATAATAAAAGCCTAACGTTATTTTTTACACGTTAGGCTTCTTATAATCAATTATCTAGAATTTTTTTATTCCATCTTTTGTTACTACACCATAAACTAATTTTTTAGGCTCTACTTTTTCATCTACTATTGTATATGCATTTATAAATCTTTCTTTAGCTGATTCTAACTTTTCTTCTTTATTTAAATACATAGTAGCAAGTATATCACCTTCATTTACATAGTCTCCTACCTTCTTTTTAAGTATTATACCTGCTGATAAATCAAGAATATCTTCTTTAGTTTCTCTACCTGCACCTAAAATCATTGCTGATACTCCAACTTCTTCTGCTTCTATCTTACTTATATATCCATTTGTTGGAGATTTAATTTCAACCTTTATACTTGCTTGTGGGAATAATGAATAGTTATCTACAACATTTTTATCTCCACCTTGATTTTCTATAAATACTTTTAATTTTTCAAGTGCTGCACCTGAGCTTATTGCTTCTCTTATTTTTTCTATACCTTCTTCAAATGTATCCACCGTCTTAGCTAAAACTAGCATATATGCACCTAGAGTTTCACATAAATTAACAAAATCTTTAGGTCCATTCCCTTTTAATGTTTCTATAGCTTCTATTACTTCTAATGAATTACCTACTGCAAATCCTAATGGTTCATCCATGTCAGTTATCATACCTATAGTTTCTCTATTCATTCCATTACCTATATCAACCATTGCTTTAGCTAGATCAAATGAGTCATCTAAAGTCTTCATGAATGCTCCATCACCAGTTTTAACATCTAAAAGTATTGCATTAGCTCCTGATGCTAATTTTTTACACATTATACTTGCAGCTATAAGAGATATGTTATCTACTGTTGCAGTAACATCTCTAAGAGCATACATCTTTTTATCAGCTACTGCTATAGTTGCAGTTTGTCCACATACAGCTATTTTATGTTTATTTACAGAATCTATGAATTTTTTAGCTTCCATTTCTATTGAGAATCCAGGTATTGATTCTAGCTTATCTAAAGTCCCTCCTGTATGCCCTAGTCCTCTTCCTGACATCTTGGCTACTGGAGCACCACATGCTGCTACTAATGGCGCTAAAGCAATTGTAGTTTTATCTCCAACTCCTCCAGTACTATGCTTATCAACTTTTATACCTTCTATTTCTGATAAATCTATTACATCTCCAGAATTCATCATAGCTTCTGTAAGATAAACAGTTTCATCTTTGTTCATTTTATTTAAGTAAATAGCCATTAATAAAGCAGATGCTTGGTAATCTGGTATTTCGCCTTTTGAATATTTGTCAACAAAAAACTCTATCTCTTCTTTAGTAAGTTCATGATTATCTCTTTTTTTCCTTATTATATCGTAAATTCTCATATTACTCTCCTAAAATTCTATGGTCTATTAATAACTATAAGCTCTAATATTAGTATTTAAACTAATATTAGAGCTTTATAGTTTCTATTATATTTTATTAACAACTTTTTTAACTAAACTTAAAAATTCTGATTTTACTTTTTGAGTAGTTTCTATAACTTCTTCATGATCAAGAGGTTGATCAAGTATACCTGCTGCCATATTAGTTATACAAGATATACCAACAACTTCCATTCCCGAATGTGATGCTACTATAACTTCTGGAGCTGTAGACATACCTACTGCATCTGCACCTAAAATTTGAGCCATTCTTACCTCTGCAGGTGTTTCATAAGTTGGCCCACTGAAGAATGCATAAACACCTTCTTGAACTTCCATATTTAATTCTTTAGCACATTCCTTTACTAATTCTACATTTTTTGGTTGATATGCTGTTGACATATCAGGGAATCTTGGTCCAAATCTTTCATCATTTGGTCCAACTAATGGATTGCTACCACTTAAGTTTATATGATCTTTTATTATCATTAAATCTCCTGGTTTAAAGTCTTTATTAGCCCCACCAGCAGCATTAGTTACTACAAGTGTTTCCACTCCTAAAGCTTTCATAACTCTTACTGGGAAAGTTATTTCTCTTTGAGAGTATCCTTCATAATAGTGGAATCTACCTTGCATAGCAACTACTTGCTTTCCTTCAAGCGTTCCTAAAACTAAACAACCAGCATGTCCTTCTACTGTAGAAACTGGGAAGTTTGGTATTTCATTATAGTTAATTTTTACAGGATTTTCTATTTTATCTGCTAGTATTCCTAATCCAGATCCTAAAATTAATCCTATTTGTGGATTTATGCTAGTTTTTTCTTTTATAAAGTTAGCACTTTCTTGTACCTTATCAAACATGTTTTTCATTTGTATGTCCTCCAATTTTTATTTCATTATGTCTTGTTTGAAACTTTTACCTACCTTAGGCATTTTAACATTTAATATATCAGTAACTGTTGCACCTATATCTGCAAAGCTATCTCTTATACCTAAATTAACATTTTTATTTATATTTTTTCCATATACAAGTAGTGGTATATATTCTCTTGTATGATCTGTACCCTTATAAGTTGGATCATTTCCATGATCTGCATTTATTATAAGTATATCACTTTCTTTCATGGCACCAATTATTTCTGGTATTCTTCTATCAAACTCTTCTAATGCTTCTTTATATCCATTTACATTTCTTCTATGACCAAACTTAGAGTCAAAGTCAACTAAATTAGTAAATATTAAACCTTTATTTTCTTTTTTAATATAACCTATAGTTTCATCCACACCATGCATATTATCATCTGTGTGTACAGCTTCAGTTATACCCTGTCCATTAAATATATCTTCTATCTTTCCTACCGCTATAACATCTAAATTTGATTCTTTTATGTTATCTAATACTGTAGGTTCAAATGGATTTAAAGAATAATCTCTTCTGTTAGAAGTTCTTGTAAATTCGCCTGCTTTTTTACCAATAAAAGGTCTAGCAATTACTCTGGCAACTGCATTATCTCCCATCATTATTTCTCTAGCTATCTCACACATTTTATATAATTCATCTAGTGGTATAACTTCTTCATTTGCAGCTATTTGGAATACACTATCTGCTGATGTATATACTATAACATCACCTGTTTTTATTTGATGCTCACCAAACTCATCTAATATAGCTGTTCCAGAAGCAGGCTTATTTCCAACTACTTTTCTTCCAGTTCTAGCCTCAAATTCATCTATTATCTCTTTTGGAAAACCATTTTCAAATGTTTTAAAAGGAGTTTCAACTAATACTCCCGTCATTTCCCAATGTCCAGTTGTAGTATCTTTACCTTGAGATAATTCTGCACATTTTCCATAAACTCCAATTGGTTCTATTTCATCTTCTATAAAATCTGCTCCATCTATATTTCCTATACCTAACTTTCTTAAATTAGGGATACTTATATCATTACACTCTTTTACTATATTTCCTAAAGTATTTACACCCTTATCTCCGAATTTTTCAGAGTCAGGAAGTGCTCCTATACCAACACTATCAATTACCATCCATATTACTCTATTCATTTTTAGTCCTCCTTCATAGCTTATGTTCTAGGATGTTTTTCTTTCATTTCTTTTCTAATGTTTTTATTTATATGATTTATATAACTTTGTAAACTTGATAAATTTGAATTCCCTAATATTTTACTAACCACAGCTATATTTGCACCATTATTTAAAAGATGAATTGCAAATGAGTGTCTAAGCATGCTAGGGTTTATATTTTTATTTATATTAGCTTGTACTGCATATTTTTTTATAATCTTCCAAAGACCTTGTCTTGTAAATCTATTTCCTAAAGAGTTAACAAATAAAGCATCTTCATTTTCATTAGCTAATTTAGGCCTGCTTTCTTTTAGATATTTTTCTAAATATACTTTGGTTATATCTGGAATAGGAATAACTCTTTGATTCTTTCCAGAATTACAATATATATATTCAATATCTAAGTCAAAGTCCACCATATTCATTTCTACTAGTTCAGATACTTTTATTCCAGTTCCATATAAAACTTCAAATATAGCTTTGTCTCTAATTTGCTTTGGAGTATCTAGCTTTGTAAAATTTAATAAAGCATCAATCTCATCTTCAGTTAAAACATCTACATTTTGTACTTTTACCTTTGGTTTTTTTATATTTCTAGCAGGGTCATTATCACTATTTCCATAAAAAAATAAATACTCATGAAAAGATTTAATCGATGATATCATTCTTGATATAGTTGATACAGATATATTACATCTTTCTAATTCTATCAAATATGCTATGATATCATTTTCCCCTACATTTTCTAAATTTATATTTTTACTATTTAAATATTCTACATATTTTTTTATATCTGTAAAATACGATGCTACAGTATTCTCAGATAATTTTTTTTTAGTTTTTATATATTTTATGTATTCCTTTACGACGTCCATGGTAAACTCCTTTTATTTGACTAGGAATTGTAAGATATTAATAAATATCAAGTTTGATATTACTTGTAAAAATAATGTAGCTATTATTATTATTATTAAATTTAATAAATATCGTTTTAATAAAAATATCATGCTATTTTTATTATTAGTTTTAAATGCTTTAATAAATTCTTTTGCATAATTAAATGAGATTAATAAAAGCATAATTGCACCAGGAATTAATGCAAAATTCTTAATTAGAATTACAAATAAAACTTTTATACTTTTATATTTTAAAAATAATATACAGCTATTTATAGTATAGCCTATTGATACTCCTTTTAGCATAAAAATTAAAATTGATATTGGAAATGTTACTACCAATAAATTAAGTATACCTATTATAGACATAAATTTAAAGTCTAATTTTAAATTTGACAATATAACATCTTTAATAACTATGCTTTCTCTAGAGCTATAATATCTCTCAATAGATTTAACAGATTCATTAATAGAGTTTTCATACCCTGGTAACACTTTATTTAAGCATGTCCCAATAATAACGAATACTACAAATAAAATCCCAACTAATATTATTTTCTTATTAAGTTCCTCATAATAAACTTTTCTTCCATACGTTCTTCTCAAATTTATAACCTCCTCTTGTATCCTACAAAATACTATGTAAGAGAAGAGGAGGTTATTCCTTTTATATTAATTCTTTTGTTATTAACACTCCAATTGAAGTTTTTGCATCTTCAATTTCATTTCTTTCTATCATATTATATACATCATTAATATCAAATTCTTTAACTTCTATAACTTCATCTTCATCGAAATTTGTATCTCCAGGTATAAGATTCTCTGCTAAAAAAATATATATTTTTTGGTTAGAAAATCCTGCAGATGTATAAAACTTATGAATTAATCTTATGTTTTCTGCACTATACCCTGTTTCTTCTTTTAATTCTCTAATAGCACATTCTTTAGGATTTTCACCTATTTCGATTTTACCTGCGGGAATTTCCCATAATTCTTTTTCTATAGCTTTTCTAAATTGTTTTACTAATATAACTTTTTTATCATTAGTTATAGCAACTATGCCTACAGCCCCATTATGTTCAACTATTTCTCTTTTTTGGTAACCTCTGTTCGGTACTTCTACAGTATCCACTCTTAAACTAATTGTTTTCCCCGTATATACCCTGTCACTACTAATAGTCTTTTCCTCTATCATAACAAACCTCCATTAAGTAATATGCTGCTGTACTTGCAGCTTGGAAGAACTCCTTATCCTGATCATAATTTCTTCCCATACTTCTTACTTTTAGATTAAAGAACTCTAGATCCTCCTTAGTTCTATCGTTATTGATATATACTATGTTGTGCTTACTATCTAATTTATTACTCTTTATTTGCTCCTTAATTCTATCTAGGCTATCATCACCATATTTAGTTATAGGTATATTCACCTTCACATTTACAATGTCGTCTAAAACTGTAATGCTATGATGAGATATTCCTTTGTGTCTCTCTCTTTTGTCGGCAAAACTAATTCTAGGAATTGCAATTGGATTTCCATTTAGTTTTTTAACAGCGTCCAAAATAGGACCTTGTTCTATACCAGTAAATCCGTACTTTGTTCCTGTTCCAGCTATCCCTGGTCCCATACTAACAAACACTGCATCTGCATTTAATACTTCTTTTGCAGTTATTAAAGCCGTATATATGTTTATACATTCATAGTCACCACCAAATGCATTACCTATAGTTATTGTTGCATCAATTAATTTTTTATTTTTTAAAGACTCTACATTTTTACTTAAATATATAGGTAGTGCTGCTCCATCAGTCATTATATACACTAATTTTTTATTAGGATTATTTCTTTTAAAAGATGCTACAAATGGAGTTAACATACTATGTAAAGTTCCTACCACAACAGGCATATTATCTAAGCTTTTAAAACCTTCTATTAAGTCATGATATTTACTTTCTTGTTCTTCTACTGAATCAACTTTTACTTGAAATGGTGTGTATCTCAATTTCATAATATGTCCACCTGGTGTAAAGCTTGATTCTATATTATTTAAGTTAGATATAACGAAGTGGTAACCACCTGTTCCTAAACTTAGTTCCACAGCAGTTGTATTTAATATAACTTCATCTCCTACATTAACTTCTCCACTCATTTTAGGATAATTATATGCTTTTTGGATATTTCCATTTATATTAACTCTTATATCATCTATATTTTCACTTTTATCAATTATTTCTTCCACTATACCAATTCTTTTACTTATCATAAGATTACCTTCCTAACTTATCTATAAAGTTTAAAATTTTATTATTCTCTATTATTTTAGTTAATGAGTATTTTTCAGTTAATAAATGTATTAAAATTAAAAATACTAACCAGATAATCCTAATATTAAAAGAATATCCAAATACCATTAGTATACCTATAGATATTCCAAGCACATTTGATCCTGTATCTCCCATCATAGCCTTCGCTTTTAAATCAAAATTAAAGTAAGCTAATACGTTAGGAAGTATAAGTAATGGTAAAACCTTTATATATCCTGTAAGTGTTATAAATATTGATATTATAATTACTAAGTATACTTTTATAGCTCTTCCTGGTCTTAAATCCAATAAATTCATTAAATTTGTTGATAAAGCTATTATTAGAGTATTTATAATTATATTTGGTATACTCTTAGAAATAGATAATGATATTAAAATACCTATAAATCCACCAAATACAGCTTTAAATCCTCCAGTTGTTAGATTTCCTTTAAAAAGACTTTTGAAATGTCCTTTTAATCCACTAACATCTCTATTCCCTATAATGTCATCTAATATACCTGCAAAGAACATTGATATCATTCCAAATATAAATACGAATACATATAATAAATTTCTAGGATCTTTAGTAAAATAAATTAGTATTATACTATTTATAATAATCATTGGTAAAAATACAATACCCATACTTACAGGTATCATATCTTTTTTATAATTTGGTCTAACAACATTGCTATTTATAAGTAAGTTTTTAAATAAAGGAATAATAGCATATGTACCTATTAAACCTACTAAAAACAATACTATATAAAGTATATAATTATTCAAAATTAACTACCTCCATTCTTTCTTTTTCTGCTTTAGAACTTTCTTTATGTGGTAGTATTGCTTTCCTCTATGAATAAACCCTTTTAAATTTCTTCCAGTTTCATTGTGAGTCATATTAACTAATACTTCTTTTATCTTATATCCATATTTTAATATATCTATGGTCATACCAACTTCAACACCATAACCAAATGGTATCTCATTAAATTTTTCTAAAACTTCTTTTTTAAATAACCTTTGCCCTGATAAAGTTGCGTCTAATTCTACACCTGTCATTTCAAATACAGAATCTTTTGCTAAGCCCTTTACAAATCCTAATCCACCTTTTTTCTTTGCAGGTGGGAATTTCGCTATTACTACATCAGCTTCATCATTTAATATAGGGTCTATAAGTTTTTTTACATCACTTGCTGAGCTACCTAAATCTGCATCTAAAAATCCTATAATATCTGCATTCTTCATGGCTATTTTAAGACCATAGTTTAATGCATATCCTTTACCTTTATTTTTATCTAATTTTAATACTACAATTTTTTCACTGTTAACTTCTGATGCTACTTTTGTAGTATTATCGCTTGATCCATCATCTACAACTACTATTTCATTTATTTCTTTTATATTCTTTATAGCTTCTAATGTATTTTTTATTCTAGATTCTTCATTATAAGCAGGTACTATTATACTTATGTAAGGATTCATAGTTATCTCTCCTTCTTATTTCTTATATGGTATTAAACTTGTAGCCGTATCAGATACTCCAAAATCGCCTACAACATTTCCATCCTTTAGAACTAACACTAATGCTAGTTGACCACTACCTTGATTTATATTATCTATTGTAGTAACTTTATTATCTGAATATAATTTTATATTAGATGTTTTAGTATCTAAACTTTCTACTGCAACTAAATTTTTCTTTTCTTCTCTTAATTTTTCTATTAATAATTTGTCTATTGATTCAAATTGAGCTTCATTATCTTTGGCATTTCCATCAGAACTTAATACTACTGATGTATATGCACTATAATTATCTTCTAGTTTATTTAAATCTAAAACTTTTAATTCTTGTAAATATTCTAATGTTTCTTTTGAATTATCATCTTTTAAGCAATCAGAAATATAAGCTATTAATTCTTCTGTACTATTAATTTCTGTACCAAGCTTAGTTGATATTTCTTTTAAAGTCGTTTTATCTGTTATATTACTATTTAAATTTATATTAAATACTATATTTCCATTTGCTTTACCTATACAATTTTCTATATATTCGTTATTTATATTATTATTTATAGATATTATACCTATATTTTGATCCGTTAGTTCTTCTGATATTAGTTTGTCTGAATTATTATTAATATAATTTACTAATTCATCATATTCTGCATTTGTATCTTTTAATAGTGCCTCTAATTCATTATTATTTTTTCTTAAATCTTCAAATTTAGCATCTAAATCATCTATTATTTGAGCTTGTTGTTTACTTAATTCTTGATCATAATTTAAATTAAAACCTACTAATATACCTATTCCTAGTGATATGAATATAGCACCTATTGTTACTATATAATACTTCATATTTATATGCATCTTAATCCTCCTAAACCTACATTTGTAGTAATAACCTAAACTTTAGCTGCATTAAATGTACAAATTGTTTCACACTCGGTGAAAAAGATGCAACTATTAATATTGGAAATAAAGCTGTTAATATTAATGCAAATATATACTTTAGCTTTAATCTGCTTCTATACAATAAGTTAACACCCTTTGCATCAATAAGTTTTGATCCTATTTTTAATCTTACTAAAAAAGTACTAGCCATACCTTTTCTACCTTTTTCAAGGAAGTCTATCATATTTGAATGAGTTCCTACAGCTACTATAAGTTCTGCCTGATATTCATATGCTGTAAGCATAGCTATATCTTCACTTGTACCTGGAGCTGGGAAAACTATAGCATCTAATCCTAAGTCCTGAACTCTTTTTAGTCCTGGTGCTCTACCATCAGTATATGCATGTACAACTATTTCTTTTGCTTTTTTTAAGGCTTCATCTGTTACACTATCCATGTCTCCAACAATAACATCTGGAGTGTATCCAAATTCAAGTAAAGCATCAGCTCCACCATCTACTCCTACAAGTATTGGTTTCATTTCTTCTATATAAGATATTATTGCACTTAAATCTTCTTTATAGTCTTGACCTCTTACAACAATAAGGACATGTTTATTTTTGTAGTCAGTCTTTACTTTCGGAATTTCTACTTCTCCTAAAATAAATCCTTTTTCTTTTTTTGCATAATCGATTGTATTATCTATAAACTTATCTAATTCAACTCCTAAGTTTTCATATGCTAATTTTATTTTTTGTGAAACAGCTTTTTTATCTAAAAGTTCACCACTTCCTACAAGTTTTCCATCCTTATAAATTTGCCCATCTATAACTTCTATAACCTGACCTTCTTCTAGTTCATTAAATAACTCTTCACCTATATTATCAACTATCAGTATGTTTTTTTCAGTTAATATTCCTGGCCCTTTATTAGGGTACCTACCACTTATAGATGGTGCTGCATTTATAACTAGCTTAATTTTTCCTTCTACTAAAGAGTTGGCAGCAACTTCATCGATATCCATGTGATTTATTACTGCAATTTCTCCTCCGGTAAGTCTTTTCGCAAGCCTTTTAGTCTTTCTATCTACCTTAATAGGGGCTTCGACTCTCATATTTTAACCTCCGATATCTTTTAAAATCAAATTACATTATAGCATTATTTATCAATAAAAGAAATATTTTAACATTTTTTTATACACTAGCTAAAATTCGTACATTTTTATATACTCATTTATTAAATTTTACATTTATCATTTTTATATTCAATACCTTAATATTTCATATACAGATTAAACTAAATTTATAAGAATTTCTTTTTCATTTAATTTTGGATTTGACATAACTTTAGATAATAATATATTTAATTTCTCACCTATTTCTTTGCCTCTATATCCAATATTTTCTAAATCCCTTCCGTTAATATTTAAATCTTTTAACTTATAACACTCTTTATTTTGTTCTATTTTTATAACTCTATTTATAATATTATCTAATATAAAATTTTTTTCTTTTATATTAGAATTGCTCTTAGTATTATATAAGTTATTTTTATAAAATACCTTTTTTAATTCTAAAGCTTTAAGTAAAAGCTTTGGACCAACTTTATTTAAAATTAATTTTATATTTACAGAATCTATGTTATCATATTCCATTAACATATAATTAACCATATTTCCACATTCATCTTTAAATTTGTTAGAATAAATTAATGTATTAATTATGCTTCTTGAAGGAACTTTATTTTGCTTAATTATATATTCTAACATTGCCATTCTTTCTACTAAATTATTTGGACAAAACTTTAATAAATTTAAGCTAGATTCAAACTCTTTATATCCATTTTCACTAATGTATGAATAAATTCCTATTGATTTAAATATACCAGTTTTATATAAAAGAATTATATTTTGAGGATTATCACTTAAAACCATCTTAGAAAATTCCTCTGTAATTCTTTCCTTACTTATCTTTTTTATAATATCAGCATTTTTATATATGCTCTTTAATGTTTTTTCTTCTATTGTAAAGTTTAATTTGCTACTAAATCTTATAGCTCTTATTAATCTTAATCCATCCTCATTAAATCTTTCATCTGGATTTCCCACTGTTTGTACTACTTTTCTTCTTAAGTCTTTTATTCCATCAAATTTATCTATTATTCCTACTTTATCATTATATGCTATTGCATTTATAGTAAAATCTCTTCTTTTTAAATCCTCATAAATATTTGTAGTAAATTCTACATCTTTAGGCTTTCTATTATTTTCATACTCACCTTCAATTCTATAAGTAGTTATTTCATATATTTCCTTATCTATTATAACTCCTACAGTACCATGCTTTATACCATTATCTATAATTTTAAAATCTTTAAAGATATTGATTATATCTTTTGGCTGGGCATTGGTAGTTATATCATAATCATTAGGCTTTATTCCAAGTATACTATCTCTTACACATCCCCCTACTATAAATGCTTCATATCCATTTTCATACATCTTATCTATTATAAATTTAACTTTTTGGGGTAAATAAATTTCCATTTTATATCTCCTTGATTTTCATTTAATGTTATTAATTATATGGAATATTTAAATATTTTACTAACACTTCTACACTTATTTTATGCTTTATACTAAAAAATAAGCCTTCTTTTATGAGAAGGCTTATTTAGTCTAAATATATAAAATTATTTTACCATACTATGTTCTAATCTTAATTTATCAGCAATCATAGCTATAAATTCTGAGTTTGTTGGTTTTCCTTTTGTATTATGTACAGTATAACCAAATAATTGATTTATTGTGTCTACCTTACCTCTGCTCCATGCAACTTCTATTGCATGTCTTATAGCTCTTTCTACTCTACTTGGTGTAGTATTAAACTTCTTAGCTATACTTGGGTATAATTCTTTTGTTACTGCTCCTAAAAGTTCAACATTGTCTATTACCATTTTTATAGCTTCTCTTAAATATAAATATCCTTTTATATGAGCTGGTACACCTATTTCATGTATTATATTAGTTATCTCTGTTTCTATGTTCCCAGAATTTTTAACAAAATCACTTCTAGTCATTTGTATATCGCTATTAACTCTAGATTTAGGCTCTATATGAGCAGTCTTATTAGATACTAACTCTCTTATTCTATTTATAAATATTACAAAGTCAAAAGGTTTTACTATATAGTAATCAGCACCTAAATTTATAGCACTTTGAGTTATCTTATCTTGACCAACTGCAGATAGAACTATTATTTTTGGCATTTTTGGTATGTCCATTGCATTTAATTTTTCTATAACTCCTAATCCATCTAAATGTGGCATTATTACATCTAGTACTAATAAATCTGGTTGTGTTCTCTTAACTAAGTCTAATGCTTCAATTCCATCCTTAGCAATCCCTAAGATTTCTATATCATCTTCATTTGATAGATATTCCTTTAAAACTTGACAAAAGTCTTTATTATCATCAGCTAAAACTATTTTTATTTTTTCGTTCACTAAAATTCCCCCCATTAATAAAACATTCTCTTTTACCTACAGAAAATCTATTTTTATTCTAAAATATAATTCGACATAGTAAAATTATAATCCTTCATAATAATTTAAATTTTCTCTTCTATTTTTCATTGTATCATTTCACTTATAAAAATGCCATATCCTTTTTTCGGATTATTCTTAAAAACATGAGTTATACTGCCTATAAGTTTATTATTTTGTATTATTGGAACTCCACTCATACCTTGAACTATACCACCTGTATAATTAATCAAGTCTTTATCAGTAACCTTTATCACCATATCTCTATCTAAGCTATTATTAGATATTATTTTTTCTATTACTATATCATATGTTCTTATATTTCTATTTTCATCTTCGAAAAGAATTACAGCATCTCCAATTTTTACATCTTCTTCTTTTCCTAGTTCTATTATATTACTATTCACCTTTGCCTTTCCTAATAAATTTCCATAAATTCCAAAATTAGAGTTATTATTAAATTCACCAATTGCTTGACTTAAATCAAATTCTGCATTTATTTTACCAACTGTCTGTAAATTTCCCTTTATAATATCTAAATTATTCGCATTATACAAATATCCTTCTTTTATTTTTAAAAGTTTATTCGTATCTACATCTGTAATAGCATGACCTATTGCAAAAAAAGTATCACTACTTGGATCATAAAAGGTCATAGTACCTATGCCTGAAACCTTATCTCTAACCCATAATCCTAATCTATATGTATTATCTTCATATTTAACTTTAATATTTTCTTCCTTATATTCATTATTTCTTATAAATCCTACTTTTATTTCATCAGCCTTTAAATTATTAAGTATATTAGATACATCGCGACTATTATCAATATTTTCACCATTTATTTTATTTATAATATCTCCAATCTTAAGCCCTCCTATATACTCAATATCATCTTCTTCGTATCCTATAACTAAAACTCCATCTGTACTTGCTCTAATACCAACAACATTACCTAATGGATATACGTATTTTTTATCAATATCACTGTTTAGAGCATTTATAGTTTCTATACTTAAATTCTCACTATTCGTACTAAAATACATTAAGATGCCTATAATAAAAAACATAAATAGAGTACGACATATAAACTTAATATTTTTTTTCACATCTAACATTTGTATTCTCCTAAATTTTCTATTTATGTTTTTATAGTTCCTTAATTGTAAATTTTTATGCAAATACTGATTATTTTATAACTTAAATTATAAAAAATAAGGAGTATCTAATACTCCTTATTTTTTTGCCAATTCTATAATCTCACTGGCATGTTCTATTGTTTTTTCAGTTATATTGCTACCTGCAATAAGTCTAGCTATTTCATCACGTTTTTGGATATGATCTAGTTTTCTTATACTTGTAAATGTTCTTTCATTCGATGTATTTTTTTCTATACAATAATGAGTATCTGCATTTGCTGCTATTTGAGGTAAGTGAGTTATACAAATTATCTGTTTTTTCCTAGCTATTTGTGATAACTTTTCACCTACTATTTGCGCTGCTATACCACTTATACCCGTATCTATCTCGTCAAATACTAATGTATCTATTTGATCTATATCTGCTAATATAGTTTTAAATGCCAACATAAATCTAGACATTTCTCCTCCAGATGCAACTTTGTATATTGGCTTAATATCTTCTCCAAGGTTAAATGATATCATAAATTCCACATCATCTTTACCTTCTGAAGTAAAGTTACAATCCTCAAAGTTAACTTTAAATACTACATTTTTCATATTTAAACTTTTTAACTCTACTAGAAGTACTTCTTCTAAATTTGACGCAACTTTTTTTCTAGCTATACTTAAATTTTCAGCTTTATTTTTAAGTATTTTTTCAAGTTTAAGTATTTCTTTCTTTAGTTGATCCACTTTTTCATCTCTATTTAAAATTTCATTTAATCTATCTTTAGTTTTTTCATAAAAATCAAATATTTCTTCTATTGAGTTTCCATATTTTCTTTTTAAATTATTAATTTCATCTATTCTTATTTCTATTTGCTCTAATTCATATGGTTCAAAATCTATGCTATCTTTATAATTTCTTATTTCTCTAGATATATCCTGTAGTTCGTACATTATTCTTTCAACATTTTCATTATATTCACTTAATACTTTATCATATTCCGAAATAGAACTTAATTCTTTAGATGCATTACCTATTAAATCTACAGCATTTACACTACCTTCATATAAATGTTGATAGCTTAAGTTTAAATTACTATATATTTTTTCACTATTTCTAAATACATCCCTTTGCTTAAGCAAATCTTCATACTCATCTTTGCTTAAATTAGCTGACTCAATTTCATTTATCTGAAACTTTAATAAGTCTATTTCTCTTTGTATTTGCATATCATCCTTATTTTCAGTTAAATTGTTAAGAGCTTGTCTAACTTTAGTGTATTCTTGATACATATCCTTATACTCATTTTTCAAATCTATTAATTCATTTTCACCAAATAAATCTAAAAATTGTAAATGAGTTTCTTTATTAAATAAAGCTTGATTTTGATGTTGACCATGAATATCTATTAGAGTAGTTGCAATTTCTTTTAAAACTGATAGCTTTAAAGTTCTACCGTTAACTCTAGCTACACTTTTTCCATCGCTATATATTACTCTAGTTATAACTAGTAAATTATCTTCATCTAGCTCTATATCATATTTATCAAGAACACCCTTTAAGTGAACACTCTCTGAAGAAAATATAGCTTCAACGATTCCTTTTTCTGTACCCTTTCTCAAAAACGATCTATCATATTTTTCGCCTAAGCATAAACCTAGAGCATCTATTATTATGGATTTACCTGAACCAGTTTCTCCCGTTAATATATTTAAATTTTCATCAATTATTAACCTTAATTCTTCTACTAAGGCACAATTTTTCATATACAATTCAAGGATCACTTTAAAATCCCCCTTTATTTAAGTATAATTTTTATTTATTTAAATTATGAGAATCTTCAACTACTTTTAATACTTTTTTATCATAATCTTCTTTATTAAACTCATATCCATCATTTGAATTTTGTAAGTATATTAAGTACTCAATATTACCTTCTGGACCTTTTATAGGTGAGTAATCTAAATCTAATATAGAGAATCCTATTCCCACTGCAAACTCAGATATCATCTCTATTACCTCTATATGTGTAGACTTTTCTCTTACAACACCTTTTTTCCCGACCTTTTCTCTTCCAGCTTCAAATTGTGGTTTTATTAAAGCAACTACATGACCTCCTGGTCTAACTAATTCTTTAGCTTTAGGTAAAACTAATTTTAAAGATATAAAAGAAACATCTATAGATGCAAAATCTGCAAATTCCTTTGTATCTTCTATAGTAACATGTCTTATGTTTGTTCTCTCCATACAAACAACTCTTTCATCTTGTCTTAATTTCCAAGCAAGCTGACCATATCCAACATCTATAGAGAATACTTTTGTCGCACCATTTTGAAGCATGCAATCTGTAAATCCTCCTGTTGATGCACCTATATCCATACAAACCTTTCCATCTAGTGTTAGTCCAAAGTTTTTCATTGCTTTTTCAAGCTTTAATCCACCTCTACTAACATAAGGTATAGGATTGCCTTTTACTTCTATTTTGGCGTCTTCTTTTACATCTACACCAGCTTTATCACATCTTTGATTATCTACAAAAACAAGACCTGCCATTATAGCTTTCTTTGCTCTTTCTCTACTTTCAAAAAATCCTTGCTCTACTAATAATACGTCTATTCTTTTTTTCATAAAACTACCTTCCACACTATAATTTTTTTATTCTAGAAGCAATACATTTTGGTGATAAACCTACTGCTTCATACAGCTTATCTGAATTACCTTGATCTACAAAGGTATCATTAATTCCTATATTTTCAAGTTTAACATCATAATTATTATTTATAATAAAGTTATTTATTCTACTTCCAAAACCACCGGATAATGTATTATCTTCAATTGTTATTATTTTTTTATGTTCTTTACATACTTTATGAAGTAATTCTTCATCCATAGGCTTTAAAAATCTAGCATTAATTATAGTAGGATTTATATTTTCATTTATAAGCAACTCTTTTGCTTCTAATGCATGCTTTACCATATTTCCAATTGCTAATACAGCTATATCCTCACCTTCATCTATAACTTCATACTTTCCGACTTTTAAATTATTATATTCTCCTTTATTTAGGTAATAAGCATTTCCTCTTGGGTATCTTATTGCAACAGGTCCATTAACTTCTAAAGATAAATCCATCATTAGTTCTAATTCTTTACTATCTTTAGGAGCCATTACAGTTATATTAGGAACAATATTTAAGTAACTTAAATCAAACATTCCATGATGAGTTTCACCATCATTTCCTACTAAACCAGCTCTATCAATTAAGAAAGTAACATTTTTTTTAGTTATACATACATCATGTACTAATTGATCAAATCCCCTTTGTAAAAATGTTGAATACACTGCAAAATAAGGTTTCATTCCTTCTTTTGCTAGTCCTGAGGCAAATGTAACGGCATGTTGTTCTGCAATGCCTACATCATAGTATCTATTTGGAAATTCTTTCTCAAATAAATCTAACCCTGTACCTGATGGCATTGCAGCAGTTATAGCTACAATTTTATTATCTTTTTTTGCCATATTAATTAACTTCTCACCAACAGCTTGAGATATAGACTTGGTCGATGATGGTTTTACACCTTCTTTTATATCGAACTTTGAAACACCATGATATTTATCCGGCTGTTCTTCTGCATATTTATAGCCCTTACCTTTTTTAGTTATTACATGAAGCAAAACAGGACCTTGCTTATTTTTAGCTTTATTTAATATTTCAGTAAGTTCTTTAATATTATGTCCATCTATAGGTCCATAGTATTTTATTCCCATAGCCTCAAATAATTCACATTGTTGTGGTGTAAATTGACTTACAATACTATCTTTTACTTTGCTTGCTGTTTTATATATTAAATTACCTGCAGATGTAACCGTGAATATTTTTTCTACTTCATCTTTTACCTTATTCATAGTTGAATTTCTTATTATACTTGATAGGTATCTAGACATAGCTCCTACATTTTTATCTATTGACATCTCATTATCATTAAGTATTACTATCATGTTTGTATTTAAATAACCTAAGTTGTTTAAAGCCTCAAGAGCCATACCTCCAGTTATTGAACCATCTCCTATAACTGAAATCACATTAAAATCTTCCTTTTTTATATCTCTTGCACATGCGATTCCTAAACCTACTGAAATAGATGTACTACTATGACCTGTATCAAATATATCGTGAGGGCTTTCTACTTCCTTCGGAAAACCACTTAAGCCTTCAAATTGTCTTAATGTATCAAAACTATCCTTTCTTCCTGTAAGGATTTTATGTACATAAGACTGATGTCCTACATCCCAGATAATTTTATCTGTTGGACTTTCAAAAACCTTATGAAGAGCCAGTGTTAATTCCACTACACCTAAATTAGATGCTAAATGTCCTCCAGTTTTAGAAACTGACTTAACTAAAAATTTTCTTATATCTTTAGCAAGTATATCTAGTTCTTCATTTGTCATGCTTTTTATGTCTTTAGGACAGTTTACTTTATCTAAATATTTATACATTTACCTTCACCTTTTATTTGATTTATTTTATAAAACCGATTATTTATAACTAATAAATACTTTATACTATTTTTTATAATTCCCTTATATATAAAAAAGTCTTCCATAGAAGACCAAATAACACATATAGTTTCTATGTAGTTAGAAAAATGAATATATCTTATTATTGCCTAAGATATATTCATTTTATAACTTATTTATAAAACATTAGAAATTATATCATATAAACTTATTTTTTTCAATTTTATGCCATCACTAGAGCTACTAATACTCCTAATATAGCCCCCATCCATACTTCTACAGGAGTATGTCCTATCAACTCCTTTAGCTTTTCTTGCTCAATATGTTTTCCATGATGTACATCATCTACTATTTGATTTAATATTGTTGCTTGCTTTCCTACTGCTCTTCTAACTCCAGATGCATCATACATTATAATTAAAGCAAATACTACAACTATTGCAAAGTCTGTAGAGTTAAATCCTCTTTCTAACCCAACTAATGTTGCCAAGCTTGTTACAAAAGAACTATGAGAGCTCGGCATCCCTCCAGATGTAAGTATTCTAGCTAGATCTATACGTTTTGATTTTCCTGTAAATATTTTTATGAATTGAGCTAAAAAACAAGCGAATATACTTATGCCTAAAACTTTGTTGCTAAAAATTTCTGAAAAAAAGTTCATTTTTCCTCCTTAATACTCTCTATCTATGATATAATCGGCCAAACCATCTAAAAATCCACTGTCTTCTTTTAAACCTTTAATATTTTCTTTAGCTTCATCAATAAGTTGTTTCGCAACTAATTTTGATTCATCTAACCCTAGTATTGATGGGTATGTTGACTTATGATTTTCTATATCACTACCTACATGTTTACCAAGCTTAGACTCATCGCCAATTATATCTAATATATCATCAACTATTTGGAATGATAATCCTATATTCCTTCCATATCTAGTTATTTTTTCCAATTCTTCTGCATTAGCATTACCTATTATTGCACCCGCCCTCATACATCCAATAATAATCGCAGCAGTTTTATTTAAATGGATAAAATCCAATTTATCTTTAGATATTGTCTTATTTTCACTTTCAACATCTACAACTTGTCCACCTATCATACCGTGTATACCCGAACTTTTTGCAATTTCGTTAATTGCTCTTAAGTATTTTTGTGGATTTTCTTTATTTATTGAATTAGATAACATTACTTCAAAAGCGTAATTTAAAAGTGCATCTCCAGCAAGAACTGCCATTGCGTCTCCAAAAACCTTATGATTAGTAGGTTTTCCTCTTCTTAAATCATCATTATCTAAGGCTGGAAGGTCATCATGTATTAGTGAGTAAGTATGTATCATTTCTATAGCTACAGCAAATGGTAGTACATCTTCTTCATTTCCTCCTACTATTTTACAAGCCTCTAAAGTTAAAATTGGTCTTAATCTTTTTCCACCAGCTTTTAAACTATAGTTCATAGCTTTCATTATAGTTGCTTGATATCCTTCTTCTTTTGGCATATATTCATTTAATAAAGATTCTATATATTTAGATTTTTCTTTTAGAGACTCTTTGAATTCCATACTTATTCCTCCCTCATATCTAAGTCTTCTTCTACTCCTAGGGCATTAAATTTACTTATTTTTAATTGAGCATCTTCCAGTAATTTATTACAATATTTATAAAGACTTATTCCTTCTTCATATAAACTTAATGATTCATCTAAGCTTGCACCCTTAGACTCTAGCTTTTCTAAAATTCCTTCTAATTTTGTATAAGCTTGTTCATATGTTAAATCCATATCTATACCTCTTTTTTACTTATTATTTTTTCTATAATACATTCTACATTTCCATCTTTTAATATTATATCTATATCATCTTTAAATTTTACTTCTTTAATGCTATTTATAACTTTACCTTCTTTTTGAACTATACTATATCCTCTATCTATTGTAGATAGCGGACTCAAGTTATGAAGTATAGCTCCAGTATTAGCTAATCTTTGCTTCTCAAACTTAAGATTATTTTCGACTTCAAAATTTATTTTATCATATATTTTGTCTAATTGTATAATATTATCTTTTATTATGTATGATTCTAGGTAATTATTTATCTTTTCAAAGGCTGAATTTAACCTATGTTTATCTATTTGAACCTGGCTATTTAAAGATTTATTCATTCTATTTTTTATATTATTTAATTTAAACTCTAAATCATTTAAAGATGGGGTTGCTATTTCTGCTGCTGCTGAAGGAGTCGGAGCTCTCATATCAGATACAAAGTCACATATTGTAAAATCTGTTTCATGTCCTACTGCTGATATTATTGGTATTTGAGAATTAAACACTTCTCTAGCAACGATTTCTTCATTAAAAGACCAAAGTTCTTCTATTGATCCTCCACCTCTACCTACAATTATAGTATCTACATTTTTCATATTGTTAAAAAATTTAATTCCTTCACAAATATCATTTGCAGAATTGGCTCCTTGTACATTTACTGGATATAGCTTTATATCAATTTTAGGATACCTTCTTTTTATAACATTTATTATATCCCTTATTACTGCGCCTGTAGGAGAAGTAACTACACCTATTGCTTTTGGTATTTTAGGTATGGCTTTTTTATATCTATGATCAAATAAACCTTCTTTACTTAATTTTTCTTTTAATTTATTAAATTCTATATAAAGATTTCCTACTCCCTCTATTTCAATTGAGTTTATATATAATTGGTAAGATCCATCTCTTTCATAAACAGATATGTATCCACTAGCAATTATTTTAATACCATCATGTAAATCCATACTTTTATCATAATTATTTTTAAATATAACACAGTTTAACTTAGAGTTTTGATCTTTTAACGAAAGATACACATTTCCACTGCTATGTATTTTTAAGTTTGATATTTCGCCTTTTACTTTAAGGTTATATAATATTGGGTCATTTATTAGAATTCTTTTTATATATGAATTTGCTTCACTTATATCTAAGGCTCTTAATTTCATATCTACTCTCCTAAGTAAAAGTTTTTTAAACCTATTATTGCACATCCTACTGCATTATCAGTTGAATATTCACTTTTAGTAAAATATGATTCTATTTTATTCTTCCTTAATTCATTTTTAACCTTATTAGATACATATTTACTTGCAGATACTCCACCTGCAAACACAACTTCATCTACATTGCACTTTTGGCTTATATATAATATAGATTTTATTATATTTCTAGATATAGTATCTAATAATAATTTACTTATATATTCTTGGTTATAATCATTTATAATTTTATTTATCTGATTCTCTATACCAGATAAATTCATATATCCTTCTTTTACAGATGTCTTTAGTCCATATTCTATTCTTTCATTACAATTCATAGCATTTTCATCTAAATATTTTCCTGCTGGAAACTTATATCCCATTTTAACTCCGATTCGGTCTATAAGCTGTCCAAAACTTACATCCTTAGTTCCACCAACTATTTCTATATCATAATTTAAACCGTTATTATTTATTAAAAGAATTTCAGTTGTTCCTCCAGACATATGTACAGATAAAAACTTATTTTTATTTTTAATCATATTAGTTAAAAGGCTTGCCTCAATATGATTCTCTTGATGAGTAGTTTCATAAAAAGGACAATTATTTAAGGTACTAAATAATCTTCCAAAATTACTACCAACAGTAAAAACAGGCATATATGACTTTTCTACTGGTCTTGGTTTTGTTGATGCACATATACCACATACATTATATTTTTCAATTATAGAACTTATTTCACTGCTTATTTCACCTAAATTGTTAATATGCTGAAAAACAGCTTCACTTTGCCTTAATCCATTTGAATTATCTTTAACTTTAAGCATTATTTTTTTATTAAATATTACTTCTTTATCTAAAGATATAGCTGCTATAGAAGTTGTATAGCAGCTAGTATCAATTCCGATTATTATATTATTTTGCTTCAAGTTCACTTATAACGCTTCCTAATATACCATTTATAAATTTAGGAGATTTATCATCACAGTATATTTTTGCAAGTTCTATCGCTTCATTTACAGAAACCTTTTGTGGTACATCATCTATTGCAATTATTTCAGCTATAGCTAATTTTAATATAGCTAAGTCTACTTTTGCTATTCTATTTACCGTCCAGTTTTTTGCATTAGAGTTAATTAAAGCATCTATCATTTCATTTTTTTCTTCTAATGTTACACATATTTTCTTTATGTATTCTTTATCTATTGCTTCGTCTATATTTATACCATCTAAACATAACTCTGGATTGTTTGAGTGTTGTAGTCTTAACTCCTCATATCTATTTAAGATGTATTCTTCATTATTTTCTATGAATTGATCAACTAACATGTCTAAATCCTCTACGTCCTCTTTTGTTATGCTAGTTTGGTAGATTAATTTCATTGTATATTCTCTACTAGTTACTTTTCTTGATATATTTTCTTTTTTCATCAGTCAAATCCTCCTTCAGTCTTTATTATATACGTTTTGCAATAAAAAACCCTCTGATTTTTCAGAGGGTCCATATTAATTTTTCTTAGATTCTTCTTTCTTAGCTTCTTTTTTTGCAATCTTTGCTTCTTTCCTTGCTTCTTCTAGCTCAGTTTTTTCTTTCTTGAAGCTAATTCCTTGAATATGTATATTTACTTGAGAAACTTTTAATCCTGTCATTGTTTCAACAGTATTTTTTACATTTTCTTGTATCTTTAAAGCTATATCTGGTATTGATATTCCGTAATCTATTAATACCATTATATCTAAGTTAACGTCCTCGTCTTCTATTTGTATCTTTACACCATTATTGTTTTTTAATAGTTTGTCCGTAAAAGTTGTGATAGTCTCTACGCCTTCAACTTCTAGTGCAGCAAGGCCTGCTATAGTAGCTATTACATCATTAGATATTTTAACTTGTCCAAAATTATTATTTTCCATGATAAATACTTACCCCCTATTTAAGGAACTATTTTATATTTATAATACCAAATACTATTAAACTTTGCAAGAAAATAAACCTCAGTAAATTCTGAGGATTATTTTCAACTATAATATATTTATATATTAACCACTTTATTATTTTTCTAATCAATATGATTTTTTACATAATATTATTCACTTTTATTATTCATTACTTTTATATTTTCATATTTTACACCAGATTGTTCTGCTACTAAGTCAAATATTTTAGCTGCATCTTCTTTTTCTAATTCATTTTCATTTACGACTACATTTACTACATCATCATTTATGTATACTAAAGCATTTTCAAATCCTTTTGTGCTTAACAAGTTTTCTATTTTTAATTCAGTTTCTTGATCTTTAACTAATTTTAATTTCATCTCAGAAGCTTCTTTTCTTGTTTCTTCTGATGTTGATGGATTGTTTATCATTTCATTTAAGTCTTCTGCTAAATCATTTCTTTGTTTTTCTCTAGTCATTTTCATGTCTAATATGTATGAAGATTTTTGCATATTTGCTTCTGATGTTAATTGTTCTTCTATCTCTTTACTTGTTTCAGTTACCTTCTCTTCAACTTGGCTAGTATTAGTATCCGTAGTATCAGCACTTTCTTTAATTGAATTACTATCTACTATATCAACTTCTGTACTATCACTCTTATCTGAGTTTTTATCTAGTTGTGCTTGTTCATAAGCTTTAAATTCTTCTGAAACACCTAACGCTGACTTCTTGCTAAGTTGATAATTTGCCACCCCAACAACAACTAACATAGCTGATAATGTTATTACTACAAATCCTCTGTTTTTATAATTAAATTTCATTTTTATCCCCCCGGTTATATATATATTTATTTATTTTGAGTAAATCTCAACTTGATGCCCTTGTATTTGTAATGCTGTTTGGACTGCACTATAAAGCGTTTCTTTTACTTTAGAATCCGTTGCTCCGCTTGAAACAACTATTACACCCTTAACTTTAGCTTCGTTAGTCTTTAATATAATTGGAGTATTTGAACTTGAAGTTATGATTGTTTTATTTTCACTTTCAGTTGTAACTGTTCTTTCACCACCTTGAGAGTCTTTTTCTTGAGTTGTCTCAGTTGTAGTATTGCTATTATATGCTGGTTCTTGTTCTTCACTTGATTCAAATGTGATCATTACATCTACGTCTCCAGCTCCACTAATTTTAGATAATATTTTTTGCAATTTTTTTTCTAAATCTTCTTCTTCACTAGATTTTACTTCTTGTGTATTTGGCTCTTGTGCTTGTGATGTATCATTATTGTCGCTTATATTTTTATTATCAGGAATACAAGATATTATTATTAAAGCTAGTACACAAATAATTCCCAAAGATAATAGAGAGTATATCTTTTTTTTATCTTTTTCATTTAAGTTTTTAAACATTTACTCAACCCCTATTAATCAATTTCTATAGTTTCAATTGAAACATCAAGTATTTTGACTAAGTCTTCTTTAAGTTCATCTTCTTTTAGATTTCCTTCTAATTCTTTTTTATCACCTTCATCTTCGTTAAATACTTGTTCAGTTTTTTCTTTTTCATTAGATTGTATGTCCTCTTTTTCACTTTTATTACTAATATTTTTTTCTTTTAGTTTTATATTACTAATATCCGATCCGTCAAACTCTATATCTTCTAGATCATATCCATATTCGTCTAGCTTTAACTTTAACACTTCTTTTAACCCATCTTCATATCCATTAACTAAACTATTAGTTCCGCTTTTACTTGCAAGATTATTGCTACTTTCTAAATATTCTTTATTATAGTCGCTCATTACCTTTAAGATTTTATCTTCTAAAGAAGTGTTTCCTGAGAAAAAATTAATTATGGGAGTTATAACTATAAATACAAATATAAAATTTACTACAACACTTATATATGGTTTCATTTTAGATTTTGGTAATATCATATCGACTATACCTACTATAAATGCACCTATCAAAATTGTTATAATCCACGACTTCAAACCTTCCATCATAAAGTTCCCCCCTATTGAGTTACTGCACTTATTGATGTTAGTATTGCAACAGTAACAAAAAACATAATCATAATAGCAATTACACAAGCAAGCATTATAATCATTAAGTTTGATACATCATTCAAAAAACTAGACATTCCATCTTCACCTACAGGCTCTACTACAATTGCAGCTGCCTTATATACCACTATTACTGATAATACTTTTATAATTGGTATTAAACAAATACCAACTAATAAAACTAGTCCTATTCCTCCGAAAACATTTTTTATAAGTTGAGATGAAGATAGTAATATATCTACTGAATCTGATACAAATCCTCCAACTACAGGAATAAAATTTCCAATTGCAAATTTAGCTGTTTTTACACTAAACTTATCAAAGCTGGTTACATATATTCCTTGAATAGATACTAATCCTAAATACACAGTAAACATAGCTCCTATAGTAACTATATTTATATTTTTTATGAAAGATGCTAGTTTATTTAACTTTATACTTTTTGATAAATTATTTATTATTAGAACTGAAAATGCTATTGTTATAGATGCAAACATAAACTTTTTAAAAATAATATTTATTAAAGTTACTCCACCTAAAAATATTGGGTTTAAAGCTGTTGATGTTATTGAAAATCCCATTAAAGTTAGAAATGTTATTAATATTGGCATTAATACTTGCATTAGCTCGATTGTGTTATCTATAGTTTTATAGCAAATACTTAAGACATCCTTAAATCCAATCAAAGTAAGAGATACCATAGTAATAAATATAATATAAGTTGTTATTTTGCTTATATCTCCTGATGAAAATGAGTTTTCTAAGCTTTTTAATATAGAAGATAATAAAGCTAGTACTAAAATTATAGTTGCTACTCTTAAACTCGTTTTAAACTCACTAAATATTGTAGATACGATTTTATCTTTATCAAATAAATCTAATATATTATTTTCTCCACTAATTAGGCCTTTTACAAATTGTTTTAAATCTATATTTTGAACCGCAACATCTTCTCTTATATATTTTTCTATTTCACTTATATTTATATTACTAAGTTGATTATCTATATAAGAATCAATACTGCTTTGGGCTCCTTTGTAATCCTCACTATTTTCATTATCTTGTGCAAAACACATTGTAAATGTATTAAATACAATAAATAAGATAATAAAAATAACTAATTTATTTTTTTTCATAAGTAATCATTCTCCTATGGTATTATATTTAATATCATTTCTACTATTGATAAAAGTATAGGGAATGACATAGTCATAACTATCACTTTTCCTCCAAACTCTAACTTTGATGCTATATTTTTTTCTCCACAATCATTACAAAGTTGAATAGCAAACTCCATAATATATGCAATACCAATTAATTTTATTATTAAAGTTATATACATATTGGGTATATTCGCTTTATTAGCTAAATCTTGTATTCCCTCTATGATAAAGTTTAATTTAAATATTACAGATAGTAATATAATTACACCTGTAATTATAGCTATAAAATTTGCGATTTCTGGTCTATCTTTTTTTATTACTAAACAGAGGGTTGTAGAAATTATAGCAATACCTACTAACTGCATTACTTCCAAGATAATCCCTCCTCTTTAGTAAAGCTGAAACATTGTTCTAACAGTATTAAATAAATCACTTATTTCAGTTAATACTATTCCTAAAACTATAATTACACCTGCTAAGTTAGTAAAAGTTGCCCAGTCTTTCCTATCTGCCTTCTCTAAAACCATGTTAAGCACCGATATTAATATTCCTACACCTGCAACTTTTAATATTAAAGTTATATCCATGATTATCCTCCTATATTAAAATTATTCCTATCCCTATTCCTAAAAACATAATAAGTTGCTTGTACAAATTTCCTTTTTTGCTTATATCTTCTTTACTATCTGTAGTTAAATTCTTTAAATTTTCTACACTAAGGTTTATCATTCTTTCTTGAGATGTAACATCACTTTTACCTAAAGTAAGTATCAGCGTTTTTAACTCGTCCACCTCCTTGTTTTGTAAATATGTTTCATTAGTTAAAATAAATAAATTATCCTCTACTATTTCATCTAAAACTTTCTCCTTATTACTATTTAAATCATTTGCTAAAGCTTTAAAGAACTTGTAAAAACAATATTCTTTTTTCTCTCCTATTCGACTAAATATTTCTTCTAATGTATATAACCCAAAGGATAAATCTATCCTTATTATCTCTAATATTCTTATGAGATCATTAATCTCTTTATGCCTCTTTATATAAGACTTATGTATAAAATCACCTATTAGATAGCTACAACCTACTAGAATTCCTATAATAATAACTTTAATTTGCAAAATACCATCTCTTTTCTTCTAAATCATAAATTTTTTCTACCGTTCCTGGGCCTTTTCGTGCAGATAAAATTATAACCTTCTTAAATAGTTCTTTGTCTAATAAGCGACTTAATTCCTTTCTTCCTTGTATATCATCGATAGAATTACCATGTACCGTAGTAATTAGGCTTACACCGCCATTTAAAGCTGTATATAATGCCTTTATTTCTTTTTCATTACCTATTTCATCAGTTACTATTATATTAGGTGACATAGACCTTAAAAGCATCATTATTCCTATATCCTTAGGGCAGGTTTCTATAATATCTGTTCTTATACCTACATCCATCTGTGGAACACCTAAATATGCTCCTCCAATTTCATTACGTTCATCGATTAATGCAACCTTCATTCCTTTAAATCCATACTTTTTATTACCATTACTTAAATTTCTTACTATATCTCTAAGCAATGTTGTCTTTCCACACTGAGGTGGTGATATAATCAAAGTATTATTTACTTGATTTTCTCCTTTGACAATATGTTCTAACACTTTATCAGAACACCCTATTATTTCTCTTGAAATCCTTATATTTAAAGATGATATATGCTTAATATTTTTTACTTGTCCATTTTCAAGTATTACCTTACCAACTATTCCAACTCTATGCCCACCTCTTAATGTTATAAATCCTTTTGTTATATCGTCCATAAATGTATGAATAGAATATTTACATATTATTTGAAAGGTTTGTTCTATATCTTCTCTTGTAACTATATATGGCGTATTCATATTTAGGTCTAATTCATTTTCTTTTTCATTATAAAAATAATCTTTATTATTAGAATTTAAAATAAGTGGTTTTCCTGACCTTAATCTAATTTCTTCTATATTAAGATTACTTTTAGGTAGTTTTTTTATTTTTTCTCTTAAGTTTAACGAAAGAGAGTTTATAATTTCATCAGATATAATTTTCATATCTTGTCCTCCTTTCTCGTTTATATATGTATATTTACTTGTCCTATAAATTATTACAAGTCTTAAAAATAAAAAATAAAGCTACCTAATATTAGGTAGCTTTATTTTTTATTTCTCTTCATTTTTTATTTTTTTAGCTTCTTCTTTCTCTTTAGATTCTTGTACAAAATTCTCTATGTCTTTTAAAACATTACCTTTAGCAAATTTTATACCTTGGTTTATAGCATTTTTTATAGCTTTAGAATTTGAACTTCCATGAGCTTTTATAACGCCTCCATTTACCCCTAATAACGGAGCTCCTCCATATTCAGAGTAATCCATAAAATCTTTTAATTCTTTTAAATCATTTTTTAATAACATTGCACCTAGCTTTCCTTTTGTACTAGATAAAAATGTTTCTTTTAAAAGTTTCATAACTGACATTGCTACACCTTCTGCTGATTTTAATAGTATATTACCTGTAAATCCATCACATACTATTACATCTGCTTTAGCATTTATAACATCTCTAGCTTCTAAATTACCTATAAAGTTTAAATCCATACCTTTAATTTCTTCATAAGACTGCTTTACTAGCTCATTTCCTTTACCTTCTTCTGATCCTATGTTTGCTAATGATATTTTTGGATTTTCTATACCTAAAACTTTTTTCGAATATATATTTGTCATAGCTGCAAATTCTACTAAATTTCTAACCTTGCAATCAGCGTTAGCTCCACCATCTGCAATTAAAGTCATTCCTCTTTTTACGTTTGGTATTGCTGGACAAAGACAAGGTCTATCTATTCCCTTTATTCTACCTACTACAAATAACCCTCCTGCAAGTAAAGCTCCTGTGCTTCCTGCAGATACTATGGCATCAGCCTTACCTTCTTTTACTAATTGTAAAGCAACTACCATAGATGAGTCTTTTTTACTTCTTATTGCTTTAACAGGCTTATCTTCATTTTCAATTATCTCTGTCGTATGTATTATCTCTAGTTTACTTTTATCAAACTCATAATTAGAAAATTCCTTTTCTAATATATCTTTATCTCCAGTTATTATTATATCTACATTATATTCTTTAATTGCACTTACAACGCCTTCTACGTTGGATTTAGGTGCATTATCGCCACCCATTCCATCCACTACAATCTTCATAATAATCTTCCCTCCTAAATTTGTATTATAAAATCACTTACCTTATATTATAAATCAAATTTATAAATTTAACTCTAAATGAGCACTAATATATTATTAAATACAAGTAAAAAAAAACATGTAGAGTAATCTACATGTTTTCTAGAAGTTATTATTTAGAAACAACTTCTTTACCTTTATAATATCCGCAATCAGGACACACTCTATGTGGTAATTTTGGCTCATGACATTGAGGACAACTTACAAATCCAGTTGCAGTCATTTGTGAGTTAGCCGCTCTTCTCATTTTAGTTTTTGATTTAGACGTTTTACGCTTTGGTACTGCCATTTACGCCACCTCCTTAGTCATTTTTAAACAAATCTTTTAATTTAGCAAAACGGGGATCTATAATCTCCTCGTCGTTCGCAGTTTCATCACAAGAACATTCTTCTTTATTTAAGTTAGCTCCGCACCCTGGGCAAAGACCTTGACAATCTTCATCACAAAGTACTTGTGAAGTTAAATTAAAATCTATAGTCTGTTCTATTATATCAAGAAGATTTACTTCTTGTCCATCATATATGAAAGCATCATCATACTCAAAACTATCTTCATCAAAGTCTTCTTTTACTAAGAATCCTTGTATGTCATAGTTAACAGGTACTTCCACTTCATCTAAGCATCTTGAACAGTTGTCCATAAGTGTAAAATTAACATTAACATCGATATATAAACCTTTGTTAGTGTTTGATATTTTACCCTCTACATTAATAGGTGAAGTTAGCTTATATGTGCTATCACAATAATTAATAGTATCAATTTTTTGAGAAAAATTCAAGTCTAATTTATCAGTTTCTCTTCTGTTTAATTTATCTAGACTAATAATCATCTTTTCACCTCAATAATATTGCCAAATTTATTATACAAATCTCCTCATTGTTTGTCAAGTATTTTTACTTGATAGATAAATTTGTAAATAATATGAAAATAAGTTAAGGTAGGTGATTAACCTACCTTAACTTTATTATATCCAATTAAAGTATTTTTAATTATTTAACTAAAGCTACAGTATCTCTAGCTATCATTAATTCTTCGTTAGTTGGTATTAATAATATTTTAACTGCAGAATCTTCTGTAGATATTACTCTTTCTTTACCTCTAACTTTGTTAGCTTCTTTATCTAACTTCATTCCTAAGAATTCCATATTTGAAGCTATAGCTTCTCTCATGTCTATTCCATTTTCACCTACACCAGCAGTAAATACAACAGCATCAACACCGTTCATTTCAGCAGCATAAGATCCTATATATTTCTTAACTCTTTGAGCATAAGCATCTAAAGCAACTTGAGCTTTTTCATCACCTTTAGAAGCAGCATCTTCTATATCTCTGAAGTCACTTGATATACCAGTCATACCGTATACTCCAGATTGCTTGTTCATTACGTTATCTATTCCATCTGCATCTAAGTTTTCTTTTCTCATTAAGAATGGTATTATAGCTGGATCTATATCTCCACATCTAGTTCCCATTATTAATCCTTCTAATGGAGTGAATCCCATAGAAGTATCTACACATTTTCCACCATCAACAGCAGCTATAGAAGCTCCATTTCCTAAGTGGCAAGTTATTATTTTAACATCTTCTATGTTTTTACCTAGCATAGCAGCAGCTCTTTGAGATACATACTTGTGAGAAGTTCCGTGGAATCCGTATCTTCTTACACCGTACTTAGAGTATAACTCATGAGGTAAACCATATAAGTAAGATTTTTTAGGCATTGTTTGATGGAAAGCAGTATCAAATACAGCTACCATTGGTACTCCTGGAAGTATAGCTTTACAAGCATCTATTCCCATTATGTTTGCTGGGTTGTGAAGTGGAGCTAAATCTATACATTCTTTTATTGTATTTTCAACTTCTTCAGTTATTACTACTGATGAAGCGAACTTTTCACCACCGTGTACAACTCTGTGTCCAACAGCTTCTATTTCGCTCATTTCTTTTACTCCACCGTAAGTTGGATCAAGAACAGCGTCTAATACTAATTTTATAGCATCTTCATGGTTTTTCATTGGTTGTTCAACTATGTACTTACCTTCTACACCATCTTTTTCTTGCTTAAGTATAGAACCTTCTATACCTATTCTTTCAACTAAACCTACACATAAAACAGCTTCATTTGACATATCTATTAATTGATATTTTAATGAAGAACTACCACAGTTTAATACTAATACTTTCATTAGTATACCTCCTTAAATTTTATCAATATCTTTTAACAAGTCTATTAAGACTTTAAATTTAACAATTTTTGTACGATTTCTAAATGAAATTTTGTATACAGTAAACATTTATCATAATTAATATATCACTTTTTATATTAAAAGTACATAGTATTTACAGAATATTTAATGTATATTTCAAAATACTTTTCCTAGGTATTATTTTTCTCTATTTAACCTAATATTATTATATGAATATTAATTATTTTAAACTTATTTAACTTATACATTACTGATAAGTTTCTAGATTAGATCTTACATACCTCTATTTTTTATATTTATTTTAATTTGAAAATTATATATAATTTTTATTTGTAACATACTTTAATGATTAAACAAAGGAGAAATTTTATGAATATACTTGGACTAGTTGTAGAATATAATCCATTTCATAATGGGCACTTATATCATCTAACAAAATCTAAAGAAATAACTAAGGCTACACACACAGTTGCTATTATGAGTGGTAATTTTCTTCAAAGAGGAGAACCTGCTTTATTTGATAAATATACTAGAGCCAAGGCAGCTGTAGAAAATGGCGTTGATTTAGTTATTGAATTACCTACTTTATTTGCTTGCCAAAGTGCAGAAATTTTTTCTCATGGTGCAATAACTACATTAAATTCTTTAAATTGTATAAATTCTATTTGTTTTGGTAGTGAGGTTGGTGAAATAGATATACTTTATGCAATTTCAAAAATATTAGTTGATGAACCTGATTCATTTAAGTTATATTTAAGAAAATATTTAGATGATGGCATACTTTTCCCTACAGCAAGAAGTAATGCTTTATTTGATTATATAAATGAAAATAATTTAGTTACTATATCTAAAGATGAACTTTTGGATATACTTAATTCATCTAATAATATTTTAGGTATAGAGTATATAAAGAGTATACTAAAATTAAAAAGTACTATAACACCTTTTACTATTACAAGGATGAGTTCTGAATATAACTCAGAAGAAATAAGTAGTTCTATTTGCTCTGCCACAGCAATAAGGGCAGCATTAAAAGAATCTGATGATATTTCATTTGCATCAAATGTAGTTCCTGTACCAACTTTTAATATAATAAAAGATAAAATATCTAATAATTTTAATCCTATCTTTGATGAAATGTTTTTTGATATTCTATCATCAATAATACTTAGAGATAGTAATAATCTAGATTCTTATTTTGATGTTAATGAAGGAATAGAAAATAAAATTTACCAAAGTATATTTAATTCTAAATCCTTAAATGATTTACATTCCTTAGTAAAATCGAAAAGATATACTTTAACTAAAATTAAACGTATACTTAACAACATCTTACTTGGTATAACTAAAGATGATATCAATCTTGTTAAAGATATGAACTATATACCTTATATAAGAGTTTTAGCTTTTAATGATAAGGGTCGAGAAATTTTAAAAACTATAAAAATAAATTCTGATGTTAATATTATAAATAAATTTTCAAAAATTACTTTTGCTTTAGATGATATTAAATTTAAAACTTTAATCGACTATGATATAAAAGCAAGTAATATGTATAATATGATTTATTATAAAAATAATATGAATTTACTAAAAGGACCTATGGACTTCTATCAATCACCAATCTATGTTAAATAAAAAATTAAAATTACAAGCTACCACCAATTTTAAATTTTGGTGGTAGCTTTATTTTTATTTAATATATTTTTCCTGGATTCAATAAATTTTTAGGATCAAAAGCAGATTTTATATTTTTTATTATATCCATATACACTTCACTTTGAGATTCGTGTAAGTATTCTTTTTTAGCATATCCTATACCATGTTCGCCTGAAACTTGACCTCTTAATACCCTAGCCTTGCCATACATATGATTAAAAGTTTCACTTAATTTTGCATTCCACTCGTCTTCACTCATATCATCTCTAAGTACATATACATGTAAATTTCCATCACCTGCATGACCAAAACTTTTTATTCTAACATTTAACTCTTCTTGTAAGTCATGAGTATATTTTATAAATTCAGCAACTTTATCTCTAGGAACTACAACATCACATTCATCCATCTCAGTTGTAGATGCTTTTATAGCTTCTAAAAATGCGCCTCTAGCAGACCAGATAGAATCATTTCTTTCTTGTGTATCAGATATAAATACATCATATGCCCCACACTCTAAACAAAGTTTAGCAACTTTTTCATATTCTTTTTCAATTTCTTCTTTTGTATTTCCATCAAATGTTAATAATAAGTATGCATCAGATGTATTATCTGGGAATTTTTTACCTAGAAAATCTTCTGCTGCAAGAATAACATCTCTTTCCATAAATTCTACAGCTGTTGGGATTGACTTTGATTTTATTATTTTAGGCACAGTATTTATTGCCATCTCTAAATTTGGAAATGGTATCAATAAACTTATAGCTTTTTTAGGAAGTGGTAATAACTTTAATGTAGCCTTAGTTACTATGCCTAAAGTACCTTCAGAACCAACAATTAAATCTTTTATTGCATATCCCGAACTATTTTTAACTACCTTCCCTCCTACATTTATTACTTCACCATTAGGAAGCACAACTTCAAGTCCTCTTACATAGTCTCTAGTTACACCGTATTTAACAGCTCTCATTCCACCTGCATTAGTATTTATATTTCCTGCTATAGTAGCACTTTTTTCTCCTGGGTCTGGTGGGTAAAATAAATCTTTTTCTTGTACATATTGACCTATAGTCATAAGAAGAACTCCTGGTTCAACTGTTAATGTTAAATTTTCCTCATCTAATTCTAATATTTTATCCATTTTGCTTAAGTTAATCATTATACCACCATGTATTGCTACTGATGCTCCTACAAGACCTGTTCCTTGCCCTCTTGGTGTTACAGGTATATTATTTTCATAAGCATATTTCATTATTTTAGATACCTGTTCTGTACTACGCGCAGTTATAAGAACTTCTGGATATTTCTCAACTCCACCTAATTCATCATGAGAAAAATCTTCACTTATTTCATCACCAACAATTACATCCTCCTTATCACAAATACTAAGTAAAAAATCTATATCATTTTTATCAATAGTCTTATACATAATAATCCCCCCTTACTATTCTTCAGCTGTTGCAGCTATTTGTAAACTTTTTTCATCTATTTTTTCTATTAATTTAGGTATTATTTCATAAATATCACCTATTAAAGCCATATTTGCTACATCAAATATAGGTGCTTTTTCATCTTTATTTATAGCGATTATATAATCAGATCCGCTCATACCTGCTACAAATTGAACAGCTCCAGAAACTCCACAAGTTATTATTAACTTAGGTTTTACAGTTCTACCACTAAGACCTATTTGCTTTCTAGGATCTAACCATCCAGCTTCTACCATAGGTCTAGTTCCACCTACTTGTGCTCCTAGTTTATCTGCTAACTTATATATCATTTGCATATCTTCCTCTTTTTTTATTGCTCTACTTGCAACTACTATAACTTCTGCATCTTCAAGCCCAACTTCTTTGGTTTTAGGTTTAACATCTAAAACATTTATTTTAGATATTAATTTTTCTTTATTTATACTACATAATGTTACCTTTCCTGTTGGTGATTCTATTTTCTCTGGCGCTGAGAATATTTTATATCTTACTGTTGCAAATTGTGGTCTATGATTAGGAGTGTGAATATGAGCCATTATATTACCACCAAAGGCTGGTCTTATTTGATCTAAATCAGTATTTTCTTGTATATCAAGTATCGTACAATCAGCTGTAAGACCTGTTTTAAATCTAGCAGCAAGTCTTGGAGCTAAAGATCTTCCTAATGTAGTTCCACCAACTAACATTATTGTAGGCTTAATATTATGAATATAATCTTCTACTGCAGCTGTGTATGGTTCTATTCTAAACTCTTTAAATTCTTCATCATCATATACAAATACTTCATCTACACCATACGCTAGTAAATCATCACATTTATCTTTTATATTCTGACCTACAAATACACAGTATACTGGATGATTTATTTTTGTAGCCATTTCACGAGCTTTACCTATAAGTTCATATGTTACTGGATGTATTTCTCCTTCATGATGATCTACATATACTGTTATTCCTCTCCATTCATCTTTATTTATGCTTTCTCTTTTTTCTTCTATAAATTCAAAAGCTCCCTTTGGTCCATTTTTTACGCATAACTTACACATTTTACACCCTGCACCAATTTCTATTTGACCATTTTTCTCCTCCATTGCGCCAAAAGGACATACTTCTAAAACACTTTTTATATCTTGAATTTTTTCCATATTTACAACTATTCTTGCCATTTTAAATCCCCCTTAAATTAATTTTAAATCCTTTAATTTATTTGATAGTGCTTCACTTAGATCATCAGCACTTCCTCTTAATATATCCTTATCTGTATTTGGTGTTGGAGGGAATATTTTTAAAACTTGAGTTGGAGATCCATTCAAACCATAATTCATTTCATTTTTATCTTCAAAGTCATTTAATGAGTATATCGGTATTTCTCTGTTTTTTGTTTCTATTTTTAATTTAAATGAAGGAAGTCTTGGTTGGAATATATCTTTTTCTACTGTCATCAAACATGGATATTTTATTTCACATACTTCTAATGTATTTGGCATATCAATTTCAACTATTATGCTATCTTCTTTTACTTCTATTATTTTAGTTACATTTGTAACATGAGGTATATTTAAAAATTCAGCTACTTCAGGACCTACTTGAGCAGTATCACCATCTGTAGTTTGCTTACCACAAATTATAATATCTGGATTACCCATTTTCTTTATACCTTGAGATATTGTATAAGATGTTGCTAAAACATCTGCTCCTGCAAACTTCCTATCACTTATTATAGCTCCTTCATCTGCCCCCATCATAAAGCTTTCTTCTATGATTTGTTTAGCTTGAGGTGGCCCCATTGTTATTACCTTTAATGTTGCATTATGTTCTTTTTTTATTCTAAGTGCAGTTTCAAGTGCAAATAAGTCATAAGGGTTCATTTTTGAATCTACACCATCCCTTTTTAAAACACCTGTAGCTTCGTCAACTTCCACCTCTGTTGTACCTGGAACTTGTTTTATACATGTTAAAATCTCCATTATTACTCCTCCAATACTTTTATTTAATTGATACAGTTTCCTCTTTATTAGAATCTACATTAATATTTTCCTTTGACTTTACTATTACAGATACGCCATCTGGAATAACTGCTACTTTTGCATCATTTCCTTTTATTTCAAATGCCATCTCTAAAGCTTCTTTAAATGTATATGCATGTTTCATATGCATACTTTTTATCATATTAGGGCTACACTTATCTGTCACCATTATTACAGTATATTTTTCTAGTATTCTAGCTAATATTTGAAATTCCCATTGATCCGGTACTGTATCACTCTTTTTAACTTTTCTTACATTTTCTAATATTTCACTTGGTGATTTTGCATTTGCTATGTTATCATAAAAAGATTGCCCTCCATGACCATCATTACAAGCTGATACCATAATTATGACTCCACCTTCTATACATGTTGCCTCAGCTGCAGTCATACCTTTTACAGATTGATATATATTCTGATCTAATGGGTATCCTCCATTTGTACTTACTACTATATCTGCCATTTGAGCATCTATTTTAGATAAATTAGTTACAAATTCACATCCTGCCTTATGAGCTTTATCTACATCACCTGCAAATGATGCTATTACTTTTTTATCTTTATCTATAACTACATTGACTATAAATGCTAGCTTAGCAGTTTTTGCCGCATAAACCATATCTTCATGAATAGGATTATTTTTAAGTATCCCTGTTCTTGCATTCTTACTATCTATAAATTCACTACAGTGGTTATACATAATAGTTTTAGCTGATGCAATTCCTGGAAGTATACTTTTTCTTCCTCCTGAAAATCCAGCAAAGAAATGTGGTTCTATAAATCCTTCTGCTATTAATAAATCTGCTTCAAAAGCTACCTTATTTAAATAGAAGTCTCCTCCAGATGGAAGTACTCCAGCTTTAACCATTGCACTATCATCTGTAGACACATGCATTATAATCTCTTCATTATTTACTATTTCTTCACCCATCTTGTAAATTAATTCTTCTTTAGTGCTTGGTCTATGAAATCCAGTTGCAACTATTATCTTTATATTTATATCTGGATTACCGTCTCTTAATCTTCTTAAAATTATAGGCATAGTAACTTTACTGGGAACAGGTCTAGTATGGTCACTAGTTATTATTACTACACTCTTTTTACCTTTAGCTAATTCTTCTAATCTCACTGAACCTATTGGATTATTCATAGATTCTTCCACTATCTCTTCTTGAGTTTTATCAACTACATAGTTGTGAGCCTTTGATTTTAATACCGCTAATAAGTTTTCATCTGGAATATTTAACTCCATTCCCACCTTTGAATAAGGTACTCTTAAAATCGACATACATTCCTCCTTATAATAATTTTTATCTTATATAAATGGTAAAAAACTTCCTATATAAACTAAAATACCAAGTATCAATACATATCCTAAACAAAATTTTAGTGTTGAACCAAATATCTTCCCTTCACTACCTATTAATCCAGTTGCTGAAGTTGCAATTGCTATACTCTGAGGTGATATCATCTTACCAGCAGTAGCACCTGCTGTATTCGCTGCTGCTATCCAGTATGGATCTATAGATAAAGATTTAGCAGCTTCTACCTGAAGTCCACCGAATAATATATTTGCAGATGTATCACTTCCTGTTACAAATGTTCCTATAGCTCCTAGTAATGGTGATATTAATGGATACATATTTCCAGTTATTGCACATAGACCAAATGATATTGAGCTAGTCATTCCACTGTGAGACATAACTTTTGAAATTGCAACTATTGACATAATAGTTACAAATGATTTAGAAAGTTGCTTTACAGTTCTTATAAAAACATCTATCATTTTCCCTATTTTTACTTTTTGTATTAATCCTGCAATGAATGTTGAAATTATTATTATCATACCTGGTGTATTTATCCATACAAATGATGTAGGTGATGCTCCTTCTCCACTATAAATTTGTATTGTACTGCTAAATCTAGCCAATAGTGTATTTATTCCTTTACACAATGGGCTGGCAATTAATATTAATATACATAAAAGTATGTATGGCAACCATGCAAGTATCCCTTCTCTAGTAGATACTACTGATACATATTTAGAAATTGTAGATCCATTTGTGTCTTGTGAGTTTATATTTTTATTAGATTTTTTATTCATAGCCTTAGCCATAAGTATGGTACATAACATACTGCATAAGCTTCCTATTAGTGCAGGTAATTCTGCTCCTAAGTATTTCGCTACGAAAACCTGAGGTATAGCAAACGTTATCCCAGATATTAAAGTTATAAAAAATACCCCTTTAATGGCCTTAAAACTTTTTTGAGTTAAGATAACTAATGCAAAAGGAATTAATACAATAAATCCTGATAATTGAAGTGAAGTTACATAACTTAATTGAAGAACATCTAATCCTGTGACTGATGCTAGTGTTGATACTGGTATTCCTATAGCTCCGAATGCTGTTGGAACAGTGTTTGCGATAAGACATATTATTGCTGCAAATATGGGATTAAAACCTAGAGATGCTAATATACTAGCTGGTATTGCTACTGCTGTTCCATATCCTGCAACAGCTTCTAAAAATCCACCAAATCCCCATGCTAGTATAAGAACTTGTATTCTCTTATCTGTGGTAATACTAGATAACATATTTTTCATAGTGTCCATAGTTTTAGTTTCAACAGCTAAGTTATAAGTAAATAGTGCTGCAACTATAACTAATAAAATTGGCCATAAAGCTACTGCCATTCCCTCTAATGTGGCTGTGGCTACATTTAATACTGGCATTTTCCAAAATACAAGTGCTATGACTATTGTAAGAATAACTGTGAAAAAACATGTTTTGTGTGCTGGTAATTTCATTACTCCTAAAGATACTATAAGCCAAATAATAGGAATTATAGCTAGAATAAATAAAATATACTCATTCATCAAGGATCCCCCTTAAAATTTTATTAATTTGTCAGATACTTGAATGATGGTCAGTGGTATTACCACTTCACACTTAAATAGTATTACCTTTTATTTATAATATCAATATTTATCTTTATATTAACAATCTTATTATTTTATATAATTTTCTTTTATAAGTCTCATATGCTCTTCCATCTTTTTATATGCTAAGTTGGGATCTTTATTTACTATAGCATTATATATGTCTATATGTTGATTTAATAGTATTCTTTCATCTGAATATCTATTAATGATCTTCTCTCTTGCATCTTTTATGAAAGCTTCAAATAATTTTGATGATGTTAAAAAAAGACATTCAATTAAATAATTTTTACTTATAGAAGATATTTTATTGTGAAATTTTTGATCTAATATTACTAATACTTCATTTCTATTTTTTCCATCTATTTCTTCTTTCATTTCTTTAATTATATTTTCTAGTTCCATAACCTCACGATTTGTTATTCTTTCACTAGCAAACTTAACTGCTTCTAATTCTAGTGCTTGCCTTAGTTCTATTACTTCATGCCAACTTCCATTGTTAAGCTTAAATAAAAGTGATAATGGTTCAATTAATGATTTATTTATATTTGAACATATAAAGTTACCCTCACCTTGTTTACTTTCTATTATACCCATAGTCTCCATTACTCTAATTGCTTCTCTTATAGATGTTCTGCTTACTCCCATTTGTTCAGATAACTCTCTTTCTGACGGAAGTTTATCACCTTTTTTAAATTCTCCCCTAAATATACTCTCTTGAATTTGTTCTATAACTTTCTCATATACTTTTTTATTAACTATATTATTGAACATATTTCCCCCTACAAACCAATTGCGTTTAAATAAATTTTTAATTATATTATACTCTATTGTTAAAAAAATGTGGAAGTGGTTTTATATTCATACAAGCCTCATTAATTTAATATAATAAAATATATTATTTACTCAAGGTGGTGTTTATGAAAAAAAATAAAACAATATCTTTCTTTTTACCAATTATCATAGTACTATTCTTAATATTTGGAATTATTATATTCCCTCAAGAAGCTATAAAGTCTGCAAAAGATGGATTTAATATATGGGCAAATGTATTAATTCCATCATTACTTCCATTTATAATAGGAGCTAATTTAGTTGTAGATTTAAAAATAGTTGACTTAATAGGTATAATTATAAACCCTATAACTAAATTTATTTTTAATGTTTCTGGCAAAAGTGCCTTAGTATTTGCTATTTCAACAGTTTCTGGATATCCTGTTGGAGCTAAACTTGCATATGATCTTAGAGATACAAATCAAATATCATCTTCTGAAGCACAACGACTAGTATCATTTTGCTCTACATCTGGTCCACTATTTATAATTGGTGCAGTTGCTGTGGGAATGCTTAATAATTCTTCTTTAGGATATTTAATGATACTATGTCATTATCTAGGGTCTATAACTGTAGGCATATTATTTAGATCTTATGGCAAAGAGAAATTACCTAAACCTAACTATAATGTAAAGGCAAATATAAAAAATGTTATTAACACTAGATACTCAAGTAATATTGGATTTTTTGTAATGTTTGGAAATGCAGTTGTAAATGGAGTAAATACTTTACTTGCAGTAGGTGGCTTTGTTATAGTATTTTCAGTAGTATTTAAAATACTTTCTTTATTCAATATAATATCACTTTTATCCAATATACTTTATATTCCACTTTCAGTTTTGGGTGTTACTAAAGACTTATGTTATGCTTTTATAAGTGGTTTATTTGAAATAACAATCGGTTGCAATAATATTGCTAAAGTAACATCAGCCCCTTTAATATTAAAAGCTACACTATCTAGCTTTTTAATTGGATTTAGCGGACTGTCTATATTAGCTCAATGTTGCAACTTCTTAGCTAAAACTGATATTAATACTAATTTATACATTTTTAATAAGTTTTTACATGGATTATTTGCCGCAACATTTACATTGTTGCTTTATCCACTGTCTGAATCTACTGCACTCGCATCTAATTTTACACCTACATATAATACTTTATTTAATAATCAATTATGGATTTATTATTTGAATAATACAAATTTAGTACTAGCTTTTATATTGCTTATTTATTTAGTATTTAAATTTGTAATGCCTGATAATGATAGTATTTAAAATGAAAATGAGTATGGATTAATCCATACTCATTTCTATCTTAATTCAGCTTTATCTCTAACTATTTCTTCTAGTATTGATTTTAAGTTATGCTCTACTGCAGAAAGTACATCAGTAGCATAATCAATAGACCCTTGTCTTATTTCTCTAGCTATATTTTCTGCTCTTTCTGATATTTCTTTTGCTCTTTGCTCAGCTTGTCCAACTATATCACTTGATTCTATATAATCTTGTAAAGTCTCTTCTGAATTTTTCTTTAATTCTTCTAAAGTTCTTTCATACTCTTCTTTTATTTTTTCTGCATCTCTTTCAGCTTGAGCCTTTAACTCATTTGCATCTCTTTTAGCTTCATTTAGTATTCTATTTCTTTCTTTGTTTATCCACACAGCTTGAGTAACTTCATCTGGCATTAAAGCTCTGATTTCTTTTATCATACTTAAAAGCTCTTCTTTGTCTATAACTGATTTTTGTGAAAAACGAGCAGTCTGTGCATTTCTTATTTTATCTTCTAATTGATCAAACAGCTCAATCATCTCTAAATCTATTTTCATTGCTTACTTCCCCCTATTAGTCTTTCTCTTTAGCTCTTCTAAAACTACTTTTGGCACTAAATTTTTTACATCTGCATCAAAAGTTAAAACTTCTTTTATTAATGATGAACTTATAAAAGAATATTTTGTTGTTGTCGGTAGTATGATTGTTTCTATATTAGGGTTCAACTCTCTATTCATATGGGCCATTTGTAACTCATATTCTACATCTGATCCACTTCTTACACCTCTAACTAGTGTATCAATTCCATTTTCTTCACAATAATTAACTAACAAACCATCAAAACTTACAATTTTAACATTTTCTAAATGCCCAGTGCATGACTTAATTAAGTCAACTCTTTCTTCAAAAGTAAATAAACCTTTTTTATTTGGATTAAAAAGTACACCTATTTGTAATTCATCAAATAGTTTAGACGCTCTACAAATTATATCTAAATGTCCATTAGTAATTGGATCAAAACTACCAGCAAACATTGCTTTCCTAATCTTCTTGCTCATTTTGTTCCTCCCACTTATAAAATGTCATTGTTGTATTTCCATACTTCTTATCTCTAGTCTTAATTAATCTTCCTATTCTTTCTTCAAATACATCTTTTGTATCGTGTTCTACAACTATTATTCCATCCTCATGTAGTAGATTTAATTCGTCTATACTTTTTAAACAATCTATAAACATGTTTTCATAATATGGCGGATCCATAAATATAACATCAAATTTTTGATTTTGAGTTGATAATCTTTTTACTGCATCTTTAAAATCAATATTTAAAATAGTACTTTCATTTTCAACTCTAGCTTTTTTTACGTTTGACTTTACTATATTTATACTATCTCTACTCTTATCTACAAAAACACAATTCTTTGCGCCTCTTGATAAACACTCTATACCTAAAGAACCTGTTCCTGCAAATAAGTCTAAAACATTACTCTCTCTTATGTATGGATTTATCATATTAAACAATGATTCTTTAACCCTATCAGTTGTAGGCCTTACATCTTGATTTTTAGGAGTGTCTAATTTTAATCCTCTTACTTTTCCTGATATAACTCTCAATGTCATATCTCCTCTCAATATATTTTAACATAAATTTTATTTAATTTAGCGAAATTTCTCTTGCTAAATGCTCAAATTTATCAATTATCTCATTTTTCAGCAATTTATTTTCATTTTTTTGTAATTTCATGTCTTCCCCTATTATATAACGAGCTTCTTGTTGAGCTATTTTTAATATCTTCATATGTTTAAATATATTAGCTATTTTTAACTCTGGAAGTCCATGCTGTCTTGTACCAAAAAATTCTCCTGGCCCTCTTATTTCTAAATCTTTTTCAGATATTTTAAATCCATCGTTAGTCTCTTCCATTATCGACATTCTTTGCTTACAAACGTCTGATTTAGATGCATATATTAGTATACAATAAGATTTATGTTTTCCTCTCCCTACACGTCCTCTCAGCTGATGCAATTGTGCAAGGCCAAATCTTTCTGCATTCTCAATTATCATTAACGTTGCATTTGGAACATTAACTCCAACTTCTATAACAGTGGTTGATACTAGTATGTCTAAATCTTTATTTTTAAAACTTTTCATAATACTTTCTTTTTCACTAGCTTTCATTTTACCATGTAAAAGCCCTACTCTTAAATCCGAAAAATACTCTTGCTTTAATTCTTCTACCAATTCTACAGCTGCTTTAGCTTCTATAGATTCACTTTCTTCAACTAAAGGGCAAACAATATATACTTGTCTACCTTTTTCTACCTCATCTCTTACTAAATTATTATAAGCTCTATCTCTTTTGTCTTTACTTACAGCAATAGTATCTATTGGTTGCCTTCCTGGAGGTAGTTCATCAATAATAGATATATCCAAATCTCCATATAATATAAGTGCTAAAGTTCTTGGTATAGGTGTTGCTGTCATAACTAATACATCTGGGTTATTACCTTTATCAGAAAGTTTTCCTCTTTGTCTAACACCAAATCTATGTTGCTCATCTGTTATTACTATACCTAAGTTATTAAACTCTACTTTATCTTCAATTAAAGCATGTGTTCCTATTAATATATCTATTTCTTTATTTTTTACTCTTTCAAGTACCTTTTCTTTTTGTTTTTTAGTAAGGCTTCCAACTAAAAGTTCTACATTCATTCCAAATTCTTTGAGAGTTTCACTTAAGGATATATAATGTTGCTCTGCTAATATTTCTGTAGGAGCCATTAGTGCACCTTGATATCCATTTAAAACACAGTTTGCTAATGCTAATAATGCAACTACCGTTTTTCCAGATCCAACATCTCCTTGTACTAATCTATTCATTACTTTAGTAGATTCCATATCCTCAATAATTTCATTTAAAGCTCTACTTTGTGCATTAGTTAGCTTAAATGGTAATGAGTTTATTATATCTTTTAAATTTTCATTTTTCTCAAATTTTATTCCTTCAATTTCAGTTACTCCATTTTTAAACATAAATAAACCTAATTGAAGTATTAAAAACTCTTCAAAAATTATCCTATATAGTGCAATTTTAAAACTTTCTTTGTTACTTGGTGAATGAATATTTCTAATTGCATAATCTATACTACATAATTTGTATTTATCTATTATATTTTTAGGTAAATATTCTTTTATAACTAATTCTTTATTTGATAATACAGATTTAATTATACTAATGATCTCCTTATTTGTAACACCAAATGTAAGAGGATATATAGGCATAATTTTACATGTATTTTTAGGAGCATTACTAAGATGCTCAATCTCACAAGAACTTAACTCTATACTTTTAAATTCTTTTTTTACTTTTCCAAAAACTAAAATAGTATCTCCACTTCTAAATGTATTGCTTACATATGGTTGGTTAAAAAAAACTAATTTTGCATATCCAGTTTCATCTTTTACATCAACCTTAGTTAAAGTCATTCCTTTTCGTGGAGTACTAGTAGTAATTCCTACAATAACTGCTTTTATAGTAGCTTTATCTTCATTTTTTAACTGAGATATCTTCTTTAAATTATTTCTATCTTCATATTGTCTAGGAAAGTAATATAATAAATCCTTCAAAGTAAAAATTCCTAATTTATTTAGCTTATATGCTTTTTTAGGACCTATTCCTTTTACATATTGTATATCTTTTTTTAAATCACTCATAGTTATCACCTATTACGCAAAAGTCCTGTATAACCAACTAAACGGTAGTAAGATTATACAGGACTTTAAAATCATTATTCAACTGAAATTAAGTAATAATAAAGAGGTTGTCCTCCATAGTATAACTCTACATCTATATCTTCAAACTTCTCTTCTAATTCGTCACGAAGATTGTTAGCTTGTTCTTCACTTACATCTTCTCCATAGAATAAAGTTATTATTGCGCTATCTTCATCAACTAAGTTTTCTACAAGTTTTGTAGTTATTTCATCTACACCTTCACCTGCAGCTTGTAATTTTCCTTCTGCTATAGCAATTATATTTCCTTCTTTAACTTCAACATCATTCATAACTGTATCCCTAACAGCATAAGTTACTTGACCAGATTTAACTAATCCTAAAGCATCCATCATTGCAGCTTCATTCTCTTCAACGCTAGCTTCTCCATTAAAGCTTACTAAAGCTGTAAATCCTTGCGGAGTATTTTTAGTAGGTATAACTACTATATTTTTATCACTTAGTTCTTTTGCTTGGTTTGCAGCCATTATTATGTTTGAGTTATTTGGGAATATAAATATATTTTTTGCATTTATTGTATCTATTGCATTCATAAAATCTTCTGTACTTGGGTTCATAGTTTGACCACCCTCAATTATATGATCAACACCAAAATCTTTAAATATTTTAGCTAAACCATCTCCCATAGAAGTTGCTATAAATCCAAACTCTTTTTCTTCTTCAACTGTAGACGCACTTTCATAGTTTGACTCTATTAAAGTATTCTCATGTTGAAGCTTCATATTTTCTATTTTGATAGTTAATAATTGTCCATATGCTAATGCTTCTTGTAAAGCAAGTCCTGGATCATTAGTATGAACATGAACTTTAATTACACCTTCATCTCCAACTACAGCTAAGCTATCTCCATATTTAAGCATTATATCTCTTATTTGAGTATCATCTACTTTATCACTTTCTAATATAAACTCTGTACAGTATTGGAATTTTATATCTTCTGTAGATATATTTCCTTGTGCTGATTTAACTTCTTTTATTTCTGTTGAACCTGCATCTTGTATATCTATATGATTTCCGTTTAATTCACTTAGCATACCTTCATATACAAGAACTAATCCTTTACCACCTGAGTCTACAACGCCAGCTTCTTTTAAAGCTTTTAATAATTCTGGTGTTCTATTTAATGAGTTATTAGCTTCTACTATAACTAATTCTAGGAACTTAACAAAGTCATCTTCACTCTTAGCTATTTTTATTGCAGCTTCACTACTTTCTCTCACTACTGTTAGTATAGTTCCTTCTATAGGCTTTATTACCGCTTTATAGGCAGTATCTGACCCTGATTTTAGAGCATTTGCAAAATCCATTGTAGTTAATTCTTCTTTTCCTTCTATAGACTTTGCTATACCTCTTATTATTTGAGATAATATAACTCCTGAGTTACCTCTTGCTCCCATAAGAGAACCTTTAGATAAAGCCTTACCTATATTAGTTATTTCATTATTGTCTACTTTAGATAATTCTTTCATTGCATAAGAAATAGTTAATGACATGTTTGTTCCTGTATCACCATCTGGAACTGGGAATACATTCAACTTATCAACTAATTCTTTATGATTTTGAAGATTGTTTGCACCTGATACAAACATATCTCTTAATTTTTTTCCGTCTATATTTTGGATCATTTTTTTCCTCCTAAATTACTTAACTCGAATTCCTTGAACATTAATGTCTATCTTACTTACTTTTAAAGCCGTCATCTTTTCAACTGTATATTTTACTCTATCTATTATGTTGTTTGCAACTGTAGATATATTTGTTCCGTACTGTATTATAACATAAAGTTCTATCGCTATGGTATTGTCTTCTAACTCTTCTACCTTAACACCTTTAGTAGCATTTTCACCTTTTAATAATTCTACTATACCCTTAGATTTATATCCTAAACCTACTAAACCGTAACTTTCCATTGCAGCTCTATATACTATTTGAGCTATTACTTGCTTATCTATTTCTACGTATCCATATTCATTAGTTAATCTTGCACTCATGGCTTGACCCCCTTAAATTAATTTTTATTTTTATTTTGCACAAAAATCATTTAAAAATATCGCTTTAGGTAATATTAATTCTAATTACTATAATACTATAAATATAGTATATTTTAAACCTACTTAGTTCTTTTTAATATTAAAAATTAATTAAATAGGCACATAGCAATATATTCTAGCTTAGTTTTTTATTTTTTGTATTTACTTTATAATGAATTATATATATAATTTTATATTATAGTTGCAAATTGTTCAATAATAATATATAAGACAAATATATATTTCTATTGCAGAAATTAAATATTTGTGTTAATATAAATATGTTTTTAGTCTTTAAATAGTTATCATTTTAAGGAGGTGTACGATAATGGCGAAAGTATGTAGCGTATGTGGTAAAGGGAAGGTTTCTGGAAACCAAGTATCACACTCAAATAGACACAGCAGAAGAACTTGGTCTGCTAACTTAAGAAGCGTTAGAGCTGTAATAGATGGAACTCCTAAGAGAGTTAAAGTTTGTACTAGATGTTTACGTTCTGGTAAAGTTGAAAGAGCTTAATAATTTATTATTAAAAAAAGCCTACTGATATAAGTAGGCTTTTATTTTTTTATTCTATATGCTTATTTTTTCTCTTTTCTCATAAATTTTAATACTATATTAGATAGCCACTTCGGTAATTTTATTGTTACCATTTTCATATTCTATCCCTCCATTTTATAAACTATTATATAATTTCTATATATTATATTTATTCACATAATACTAAATATATATTTAATATTTTACTTAATATAAAAATAATAAGACTCCACAAACTATAAGAACAACTGCTGTAAGTATGGTGAAAATCCAATTAGGTAATATCATGGATATTATTACTGCTGCACCCGTTGCCATACATATTATACCTAATAATCCTTTGGATTGATTTTTCATAACACACCTCCTTACTCATTACCATTCTTATTTATAATTTAATTTATGCAACTTAAAATATATTTAGACCTGCCCTTATTTTTATAACATAAAAAAAGCATACTATTAGGCATGCTTTTTTTATTTATTTTTTTATATTCTTTATTATAAGTAATGTACCTTGATTTACACTTACCTTACAATTATTATCTAACATAACATTTGAAATTCCTAATGGCACTGAATACTTCATATTATGATTTACTAACGGATATTCTAAATTTTCAAGAGTAACTCCATTAGCATCTCCATTAATTGGTATTACAGATATTAAATCCCCTTTATTTCCATTAATAATTACCTGCTCATTAATAAGTATATTTATCTCTTCATCTTCTGATAGTATTCTAGGCTTAATACCTTTTTCTTTAATATAGTAAAGTAAGTTAATATTAGCTATTGTATGATCTATTCTTCCACCTAAAGCTCCTATAAAGTCAATTTCTTTTGCATTAAGATTTTGAGCTAAAAATATACAAATCTCAGAGTCAGTCTCATCTTTTTTTGCTGGAAATTTTTTAAAAGAAACGTTCTTTTTCCTATAATAATCTACAATATCTGATTTTGCAGAATCTAAATCACCAATGATATAATCAGGTATAACCCCCATATTATATAAATGATTTGCTCCTCCATCTGCACAAATAATAAAATCATATTTCTCATTTTCTATTATAAATTTAGTTTTATTATAATCTTTAATTTCTCCATTAAGAACGATACATACTTTCATTTTGCCACCTATATAGATGCATTTTTTCTAAATAATTTTACAGTTTCTTCTATATTATCACTATTAAATATAGCCGATCCTGCTACTATAACATTAGCACCTGCATCTACTACTTTATGAACATTTTCTGGCTTTATTCCACCATCGACTTGAATATCTACACTTAAGTTTCTAGAGTCTATAATTTCTTTTAATTCTTTTATTTTAGGTATCATACCTTCTATAAAAGATTGACCTCCAAATCCAGGATTAACAGTCATTATTAAAACCATATCAACATCGTCTAATACATGCTTAATACTTTCTATTGGAGTAGCTGGATTTAAAGCAACTCCTGCTTTTATATTATAAGATTTTATATTTTGTATAGTTCTATGAAGATGTTTACACGCTTCTTGGTGTACAACTATCATATCACATCCAGCATTTACAAACTCTTTTATGTAGTTATCTGGATTTTCTATCATAAGATGTGCATCAAATACCATTTTAACATCTTTTCTCAAAGACTTTACAATCCCAGGACCTAAAGTTATATTAGGAACAAAGTGACCGTCCATTACATCTATGTGTAAGTATTCACAACCTGCATTTTCTACTTTCTTTACATCTTCTAATAATCTTGCAAAATCTGCTGATAGTATCGATGGTGCTAATTTGATCATTTTAATATCTCCTTTTTCCTTGTTTACTTTGTCTAATTTCATTTAAAAGCTGTATATAGCTATCATATCTTTCTTTAGATATTTCTTCATTTTCTACAGCTTCTTTAACCCCACATCCAGGTTCATTTTCATGAATACACCTAGATCCAAATTTACAATCATCAAAGTTATCAAATTCTATAAAATAATCTTTAAGTTCATTTTCTTCTATATCATCTAAAGTTAATGAACTAAACCCTGGAGTGTCTGCAACCATACCTCCACAATCTAATTTTAATAACTCTGCATGTCTTGTAGTATGTTTACCTCTTTTTATTTTATCACTTACTTCTCCTGTTTGTAACATAAAATTACTATCTATTTCATTTAGTAAGCTTGATTTTCCAACTCCAGATGGACCAGCAAATACAACAACATTTCCACTTAGTTCATCTTTTATTTTATCAATATTTAATTTAGTTTTATTACTTACAGGTATTACTTTATATCCACTTAGTTCATATATATTAGTTATCTTTTCCAAAGTATTATCATCATCTAAGTCAGCTTTAGTAAGTACTATTACTATTTCTAAACCTTCCTTTTCAGCTAAAACTATAAATCTATCTAATAAAGATAAATGTGGTTTTGGATTTTTTACTGCAAATACTATTAATGCTTTATCTACATTAGCAATTGGTGGTCTAATTAATTCCGTATCCCTTTTATATATTTCTTCTACTACACCTTTTTTAGTTTCTTCATCTACTATACTTATTTCTACTCTATCCCCTACTAGAGGAGTTACTTTTTGCTTTCTAAAAATTCCCCTAGCTCTACATTCATAAATTCCCTTTTCTGTATCTACGTAATAAAATCCCCCTATTCCTTTTATAATCTTTCCTTGTAACATTAAATTCCTCCTTTAAAATTGAGTGTGTCTATATAATTTACGTATATCTATATATAATAGCATAATAACTTTATAATTAATTATACTCCTAATTTATTATCTTACTATATTTTATACATATTTCATATAAAAAAGAAATCTTTTAATCTTTTTAATTACATAAAATAAGACTAATATCTTTATTTTAAGATACTAGTCTTATTTTATGTAATTATTATTCTCTCGGTGATAAAAGCCCATCATTTACTACAGGATTTTCTTCAGTTGATCCTTCATTAGTTGATCCTTCATTAGTTGATCCTCCATTAGTTGATCCTCCATTAGTTGATCCTCCATTAGTTGATCCTCCATTAGTTGATCCTCCATTAGTTATTTCTTCGTCTACTGTAGGTGTATCTGGTATTGTATTAGTTTCTTCTTTTACAGGTTCTGGGCCTTTACTTACTACTACATCTACACTAGATACACCTGATCCTGAAGTTGGATTTTGTTTTATTACTATACCTTCTTCATAACTACTATTATATTCACGCTTTATATTACCTAGTTTCATATTATTTTGACCTAATATTTGTTCTGCTTCTGTAAGTGTAAGCCCAACTATACTAGGTACCTCACTTTGTTTTTGACCTTGACTTAAAACAATAGTTATAGTATCTCCTTTACTAACTTCTGTTCCAGAAAATGGACTTTGAGATATAACATGATCTACTTCTACAGTATCGCTATAATCACGTTTTATAGTAATATATAAACCTAATTCTTCAAGCTGTTTCTTTACTGTATCTAAATCTTGATTACTAAAATCAGGTAATGACACTACCTGCTTTTCAGTACTACTTCCTGATAACATACTTATTACAAATTTAGATACAAAAAATACTTGAACAAGTAAAATTATACCTAATACTATAGCAACTATCTTTAATCGCTTCTTTACCTTTGGACTGTCTTCTTTTTGCACTTTATTTTTTTTCTTTTTTATATTTTCCTTTTTAGGTTTAGAAATTACTTTTGGTGCATCTTCTATTAGCTTTTCATCTTCATCTTCTATATCTGCACTCTGCTCAATTTTTTCTATATCAATATGCTTAGTAGCAAAGTTATCATATTCTTTTATAAAATCTAAATCTATATTTTTTTCTATATAATCGATATCATCTATTAACTCTTCAGCACTTTGATATCTAGCTTCACTAGATTTCTCTGTAAGTTTCTTTATTAAAGTTCTTACACTTTGAGGTATACTAACTTTTTCTTCTGATGTGAATTCTACATCATCGTTTATATGTTGTAAGGCTATAGATATAGGGCTATCACCTCTAAATGGAACCCTCCCTATTATCATTTCATATAAAACAATTCCTAGAGCATATAAGTCTGCAGTTGCATTTACACTTTGTCCCTTTGCTTGCTCTGGAGAAAAATAATGAACTGATCCTATTATATTTCCTACATTAGTCATAGTTGAATTGGATACAGCCTTTGCAATACCAAAATCTGCAACTTTAACAATCCTACCTTCATTCGATATTAGTATATTATGAGGTTTTATGTCTCTATGTACTATACCCTTTCTATGTGCAGCGCTAAGGGCCATAGCTATTTGTTTAGTTATATCAAGAGCTGTGTACTCATCTAAAGTACCCTCATTTTTGATTATATCTTTTAGGTTTTGTCCATCTATATACTCCATAACAATATAATGAACTTTACCATCTTCTCCTACATCATATACATTAACAATATTCGGATGAGATAAACTTGCAACTGCTTCAGCTTCTCTCTTAAATTTTTTTAAGAAATCTTCATCATCTACAAACTCCGGTCTAAGAACTTTAACTGCTACTGTTCTATTTAGCAACTTATCTTTTGCTTCATAAACAAATGCCATACCTCCATCACCAATTTTTCTGATGATTTGGTATCTATTTCCTAAAATTGTATCTCCCACTATATCACCGTCCTAATTACACTTTTATTAATATAACAGAGACATTGTCTCTTCCAGAAATTTCATTAGCCATATCAATTAAATTCTTACTCATATCTGGTATATCTTCTTTTTTTGATAATACACTTATTATATCTTCTTTACTAGCGCAACCTGTTAATCCATCAGTCGCAAGAAGAACTAAATCATTTTCTTTTAATTTATACTTAAATATATCAACTATAACCATATCTTCTGTACCCATAGCCCTAGTTATATGGTTTCTTCGAGGATGATTTCTAGCTTCTTCCTCAGTTATTACGTTAGCTCTTAAAAGTTCTTCAACAACAGAATGGTCTATACTAACTTGAGTTAATATATCATCACTCAATAAGTAGCACCTACTATCACCTACATTAGCAACATATAAGTTGTCCTTATATAATATAGCCGTAACTAATGTAGTTCCCATTCCAAAGCATTCTTCTTCTTCTACCGATTTTTTATAAATAATTGAATTAACATTATTATATGCTTGCTTAATTATATCATCAATATAATCTATTTTTATGCTACTGCTTTGTAATAAATTCTCTTTTAAGAATTTTAATATATTATCTACAGCTAATTTACTTGCAACTTCACCCTTATTATGACCACCCATGCCATCTGCTAGGGCAAATATTCCTATAGCTTGTTCATTTTTAGTCTGTATAACTTCCCCCATACAGTAATCTTCATTATTCTTTCTTATTTTTCCAATGTGGGAGTCACAACTATAAATCATAAGATTTCCCCCTTAAGCTACTTATGTTTTCTTCTTAATTGTCCACAAGCTCCTCCTATATCAGAGCCCATAGAAATTCTAACTGTAGCTGGTATATTATTTTTTTCTAAATAATCTCTAAACTTATATATATAAGATTTATCTGGTCTTTCATATTCTCTCTCTTCAACTTTATTTATAGGTATTAAATTTACATGACATAGCATACCCTTTAAGAGCTTCACTATCTCTTTAGCCTCTTTTTCTGAGTCATTAACACCTTTTATCAAAGAATATTCAAATGTAACTCTTCTATTTGTTTTCTTTATATAGTACTTACAAGCATCTATTAATTGATTAACTTTATATGCTTTAGCTACAGGCATAATCTCTTGTCTTTTTTCATCAAAAGGAGAGTGTAGTGATAATGCTAGATTTATAGGTAATCCTAAATCAGCAAGATCGTACATTCTAGGAACTAGCCCACAAGTTGATAGAGTTATATGTCTATATCCTATATTAAGACCATTTTTCTCATTAACTAACTTTAAGAATTTTATAGTGTTCTCATAATTATCTAGAGGCTCTCCACTGCCCATTAATACAAGATTCGATACTCTTTTACCTGTATCCTCTTGAATTTTCATTATTTGATCTAAAATTTCCCAAGGTTCTAGGTTTCTTATTAATCCTTCTAATGTAGATGCGCAGAAGTTACATCCCATTCTACATCCTACTTGGTTTGAAATACAAACTGTTACCCTATCTTCATAATCCATCATTACAGTTTCAATTATATTACCATCATTTAATAAGAATAAGTATTTTTTTGTTTTATCTACTTTAGATTCCAATCTTAACTCTTTCTTTATATTGCCTATATAAGATACTTCTTCTAATTTTTCTCTTAAACTTTTAGGTATATTATTCATATCATCAAAAGTTTTAGCACCTTTATATATCCAAGAAAAAATTTGTGAACCTCTAAATGCTTTTTCTCCAATACTTACTAAAAATTCTTTTAATTCTTCTTCTGTCATATTCTTTAATGCTACTTTGTTTTGCTTCATATTTATCACTACCTTACTCTTTTTAATTTTGCTATAAAGAACCCGTCTATATCATGAATATTTGGATATATTTTTAAATATCCATTTTCTTGATTATCTAAATCTACTTTAACTTCACCTATAGGCACTAAAGTAAAATTACTATTATTAGCTAAGAAATCATTAATTATATCTATATTTTCATTATCTTGTATAGTACATGTACTATATACTAAAGTCCCACCTATTTTAACATATTTAGATGCATTATTAAGTATTGTCTTTTGTATATCAGGTAATCCCTTAAGTTCTGCTTTTTCCTTATATTTTATCTCAGGCTTTCTTCTTATTATACCAAGACCAGAACAAGGAACATCTGATAATACATAATCAAACTTATCTACACTACTTTCATCTAATATTGACGCATCAAAAGACTGTACATCAACATTTGTAAGCCCTAACCTATCTACTGTTGATTGTATAAGTTTTAATTTATGCTCAAATATATCTCTAGATATAACTTGTCCTGTATTATTCATTAATGTAGCTAAATGAGTGGTTTTTCCTCCTGGAGCACTACATACATCTAAAACCAATGAATTTTCTTTAGGATTCATTACTTTTCCAACAATCATAGAACTTATATCTTGTATTGTAAATAATCCGTCTTTAAATAATTGATTATTTTCAATATTTTTTAAGTTTTCTACCTTTATAGCTTCTTCAACCATAGGAACTTTACTACAAACTACACCTTCATTTATTAATTTTTCAATAAGCTCATCTCTAGTAATTTTTAGAGTATTAGTTCTTAAATATACACTTGGTTTCTCATTATTTGCTTCTAATAAATCTTCTGTAAATTCTTTAGAAAAGTTATTTATCCAATTTTTTATCATCCAAGGCTTATAAGAATATCTTGTAGATAAATACATTATTGTATCATCTTTTATATCTACTTCACCTATAGTATCTTTTTGCCTAATAACGTTTCTTAAAATTGCATTAACAAATCCAGAAGACCTTTTATCGTATTTTTTAACTAAACTTACAGTTTCATTTACTGCTGCATAATCTGAAATACTATCTAAAAGTAAAATTTGATAAATACCCATTCTAAGCAATATTTTAACATAAATATTCATCTTTTTACATTTTATCTTAGAAAGTTTATCTATTATATAGTCTAAATAATATTTATTTTCAACTACACCATAAATTAACTCAGTAGCTAATCCTCTATCTTGGTTATTCATATTTATGTTCTTAAAATGCTTATTAATAGCTATATTAGAATAATTATTATTTTCCTCTATATCTAAAAGCACCTTTAGTGCTAACTCTCTTGATTTCATAAACTGTCTCCTTATTTTCCTTCTCTATAAAAAAGGAGTTGTCTTATGGTATAGTATCTAAATTAGATACACGCCCCCTAAGACAGCCCCATTTTAATCATTATTTCTATCTGCTATTGCTATTAATCTAAGTAATTGAAGTACTGATGTAAGTGCTGCTGCAACATAAGTTAATGCAGCTGCTGTAAGTACCTGTTTACTTCCTCTTAATTCTTTATTTTCAACTATACCAAGATTATTAAGTTGAACTAATGCTCTACTAGATGCATTAAATTCAACTGGTAAAGTGATTAATTGGAATAATACAGATGCTGAGAATAAAAGTATTCCTATCTGTAAGAAAACACCTCTACTCATAAATAATCCAAGTGCTATTAATAGCCATGATATATTTGACGCAAAGTTTACTACAGGAACCAAACTACTTCTTATACTAAGAGGTGCATATCCTTTAGCATGTTGCATTGCATGACCACATTCGTGAGCTGCTACAGATACTGAAGTTATAGATGTACCATAATATACATCCTGAGATAATCTTACAACTTTTCTTCTTGGATCATAATGATCACTTAAATGTCCTCTTACCATCTCGATATTTACATCATATAAACCATTATTGTTTAGTATTGTTCTTGCTACTTGCTCTCCAGTGTAACCTCTATGAGCATTTATTCTTAAATACTTATTAGTAGTAGTGCTTACTTTATACTGTGCATACATAGTAAATAATATAGCTGGTATTAGTATAAGCATCGTTCTATCATAGTAAAAACCACCGTAATAACCACCATATCCATACATAATTTATAACACTCTCCTATTTTAACTATACGCTAAAGAAGTTTATTGCATTTTCAACTTCTTCAACATCTATACAAGTATCTACACAAGGACCATTTGGTCTTTTATTAAATACACCTAAAACCGGAATCTTACTTACATCTTGAACTCCAGCAGTTAAATCTCTTTCACATGCAACAGCTATAACTGCTTTAGGTTTATTCTCTAAAATAATTTTTCTAGCTAAAGTTCCTCCTGTAGCTACAAATATATCTACATTTTTTTCTTCCTTTAATCTTACTAAATCACCTATATTACATAGTCCACATTGCTTACAAGTGGCTATATCTGTTGTAACTTTTAACTTACAACTATTTTTTTGAACACAATGTGGTATAAGAATTAGTATATCTTCACTTTTCAAATTATATTTTTGACTATATATATATCTATTATTAAGCTTTATATATACTTTTCTTATGTCATCTTTTGGTATTCCTACTAAAGATGCAATTTTTATAATTAAAGGAAATATCAAGTTTACAATTTTAAAATTGATACTCATTAATCTTGGTTTTATTTCTTTATCTGAAATTATATTATACGTAATTATAGTTGAAAGTATTATAGCAACTATTGTAAGTGTAACTATAATATTTACTAAAAACTCAAATATATTTGTTAAGTTTAATAAAAGTATATTTATTATTGATGCTCCAATCATAAGTACAACTAGTAAAATAATTATAGTATTTATATATTTTTTTGCATCGATCATTTTGACACCTAGCCTAACACTTCATTAGTTTCTATACTATTTCCTTTTATATATTCTTCAACTAAAACTCTTTTCTTTCCTGGCATTTGTATTTCTTTTATTAAAAGTACATTATCCTTTGTACTTACTCTAATACCTTCTTTATCGACCTTTAATATAGTACCTGGATTTGTTCCACTAGTTTCATCTAGTACTTTAGTTTTCCATACCTTCATAGTTTGGTCTTTATAAGTTGTGTAAGCACTTGGCCATGGATTTACTCCTCTTACTAAGTTATGTATTTCTTTTGCTGGTTTTGAAAAGTCTATTTGCCCTAAAGTTTTATTCATCATAGGAGCATAAGTAAATTCTTCATGATTTTGAGGTATTCTAGGAGCTTCTCCTTTAGCTATTAAATCTATAGTTTCTTTTAATACTTTTGCTCCTTCTTCCTTCATTACATCATGAAGTTCTCCAGCCGTCATTTCATCGTTAAGTTCAAATTCTGAAGTTAATATCATATCACCAGTATCTAAACCTTCATCCATGTACATTGTAGTTACACCAGTTTTCTCTTCACCATTTATTATTACCCAATTTATTGGTGCTGCTCCTCTATATTTTGGAAGTAAAGAAACATGTACATTTACACATCCAAATTTAGGTATATCTAGTATTGCCTTTGGAAGTATCTGTCCAAACGCAACTACTACTATTAAGTCTGGATTTAAGTCTTTAAGTATTTTAACAAATTCCTCATCTCTTACTTTTATTGGCTGATATACAGGTATATCATATTTTAATGCAAGTTCTTTAACAGGAGGCATTCCCATTTTCTTACCTCTACCTACTGGTTTATCCGGTTGAGTAACAACGCCTAATATATCATGCTTTTCATCTATTATTTTTTGTAAACACCCTACTGCTATATCTGGTGTTCCCATAAAAACTATTTTCATCTAATCAGCTCCTAATTACTTTTCTATTTTGTCAACGAATAATACACCATCTAAGTGATCTATTTCATGACAGAATGCTCTTGCTAAAAGCTCTTCTCCTACTATTTCAAATAATTGTCCTTCTCTATTGTAAGCTCTCACCTTTACTGTATATGGTCTTTTTACAGGTCCTTGTTGACCACTTACACTTAAGCATCCTTCATCATCTATTTGTTCTCCAGATACTTCTATTATTTCTGGGTTTATAAGCTCTAATAATCCATCTCCGATATCTATTACTACAACTCTTTTTAATATCCCAACTTGAGGTGCTGCAAGTCCTACACCATCAGCCTCATACATTGTATCTGCCATATCATCTAATAATTGAATTATTTTATCATCAATTTTTTCTACCCTTTTTGAAGTTTTTCTAAGTACTGGTTCACCTATTTGAACTATTTGTCTTAATGCCATTTTTATTTTCCTCCTAAAAAATTATAATACACTATTTGGATTAATATCTATAGATATATTGATATCCTTATTAAATACAACTTCTCTTTTAGTTATACATATATATTTTATTATACCCTTTAATAAATTAATTTCAATATTATCGTCTTTAAATAATATCTGCCATCTGTAATTATGATTTATTTTTGAAATAGAACAAGGATTAGGTCCTAAAATAAAATCAAATTCTTTTATACCTCTATTCTCAAGTAAATAAATAATAGAGTCATACATTGCTCTTGCATTTTGTTCTACTAACTTTTCATTACTACCACTAATTACAACACTTAACATATTATTAAAAGGAGCATATCCAAATGCTTTTCTTATTTTTATTTCATCTTCATAAAATCCTTCAAAATCATAATTTACAGATCTTCTAATTGCATAATGATCAGTGTCATACGTTTGAAGTATTACTTTTCCTTCTTTATCTGATCTACCTGCTCTTCCTGCAACTTGAGTTACAAGTTGGAAAGTAATTTCAGCACTTTTAAAATCTGGAAAATTTAATATCATATCTGCAGATAAAATGCCTACTAATGTTACATTTTCAAAATCTAATCCCTTAGATAACATTTGAGTTCCTATTAAAATATCTGCTTCTTTATTCCTAAACTTATTTAGAATTTCTTCTAATGATCCTTTTTTTGAAGTTGTATCCTTATCCATTCTTAAAACTCTTACACCTTCAAATATCTTCCTTATTTCTTCTTCTATCTTTTGAGTCCCAGTTCCAAATGGTTTAACATAATGGCTACCACACTCTGGACATTCCTTTGGTATTTCCTTTTCATATCCACAATAATGACAACGCCCTACATTTTTACCCTTATGATATGTAAGAGATATATCGCAGTTTTCACATTCAAATACATATCCACATTCTCTACATGAAACAAAATTTGCATATCCTCTTCTATTTAAAAATAAAATTGTTTGATTTCCGTTTTTAATAGCCTTTTCTATTTCTAAGTGTAGCTTATTACTAAGTATACTTTTGTTTCCATTTGATAATTCACTTTTCATATCAATTACTTCTATTTTAGGCAATGGATTTTTATTAGCTCTATTTTTTATAGTTATAAGCTCATAATCTCCATTAATTGCTTTATAGTACTCTTCTATAGAAGGTGTTGCTGAACCCAAAACTAAAGAAATATTTTTTTTCATAACTAAATATCTTGCAACTTCTATTGCATTAAATTTCGGATTTTTTTCTGACTTATATGCACCCTCATGAAACTCATCTATAATAACTACACCAAGACTACTAAAAGGTGCAAATAAAGCTGATCTAGCTCCTATTAATATTCTTATTTTACCTAATTTTATAGCCTTATAAACATCATGTTTTTCACCTTCTGAAAGTTGACTATGAAAAACACCTACTATATCTCCAAATCTATTCTTAAACCTAGATATAGTTTGTGGAGTTAATGATATTTCTGGAACTAAAACTATACTGTCTAAACCTTGGTTTAAAGCATAATCTATAATTCCCATATAAACTTCAGTTTTTCCACTACCTGTTACTCCATGTATCATATAAGGCTTTTTGATATCATTAAACATCTCAGAGTTTATTTTATTAATAGCATAGGTTTGTTCTTCATTTAGGTATATTTTTTTATTGTCAGATTGATAAATACTTTCTGGACTTCTATAATAATCTTTTATTTCCAAAGAAATTAAATTTTTTCCTGCAAGAGAAGTTATACTTTGCTTAGATGCATTAAGTATTTCTAATAAGTCATTTATCTCTACACTACTATTATGCTTTAAAAACTCTATAATTTCCTTTTGCTTATTACCTAAATTAATTTTATTTGAAATTACATAATCATCTATATATTCTATATCCATACTTAATGATACATAACATATTTTCTTTTCATTTTTATGATCTTTGTACTCCCATTTTAAATCAATAAGGTTTTTATTTTTCATTCTATCTAAAATATTATTTATATTTTTAATTTTTTTTAGTTTATCTACTTTAATCTTACCTTTACTATTTAAAAGCTTTTCTATTATAAGCTTTTCATTTTGATTTAAGTTTAAGTTTTCTTCATATAAGTCAAACTCTTTTATATTCGAATTTAAAATAACAACCTTATAGTTATTTAACTTATATCCTTTTGGATAAATTAAATTTATACAATCTATATAAGTGCATAAGTATCTATTTTTCATCCATTTAACTAATTCCAAATCTTCAACTTTAAATATTGGTTTTTCATCTAATAAATCAACAACTTCTTTGGTTTTTATTCCATCTTCAATAATATCTGTGATTTCAAATACAAAAGCCTCAGTTGGTTTATTGCCTCTTCCAAAAGGAACTAATACTCTATGGCCTAACTCTAATTCATTTTCTAAAAAGTTTGGTATTTCATATGTAAATAAATTGTCGGTGTATATGCTATTGTTCCTTACTATAACTTTTGCATATTTTTTCATATTTTAACCTCTATTATTATCTAAAATTTAAGGGCAATCTCAAAGTAAAATAATTTAATCTACCTTGAGACAGCCCCTTTATTTTTCTAATAAATCTTTAACTTTATCTAAAATAACATTTGCTACTTCATTTTTCTTCATTATAGGATATTCACTTATATTACCTTCTTTGTCTATGATTTTAACTATATTAGTATCAACACCAAATCCAGCACCTTCTTTAGTTAAGTCATTTGCTACTATAAAATCTAAGTTTTTCTTCTTTACTTTATTTTTAGCATTCTCAATAAGATCATTAGTCTCAGCCGCAAAGCCAACTAATATTTTATCTTTCTTAACTTTTCCAATTTCATAAGCTATATCTTTATTTCTATCTAATCTTATAACTAAGTCATCATCGTTTTTCTTTATTTTTTTATCACAATAATCCTTAGGTTTATAATCTGCTACAGCTGCACTTTTTATAATAACATCATTTTCGTTTAAATTATCCATTACAGCTTCATACATATCTTTTGCAGATTCTGTTCTTATAAGTTTTTTTAAGTTTGTTGGTGGTTCTAATTTAGTAGGTCCAGAAACTAAAGTTACTTCAGCACCTCTATCTATCGCTTCTTTTGCTATTGCATAACCCATCTTTCCAGTAGAACGATTAGTTATATATCTAACTGGATCAATAGATTCTACAGTAGGTCCTGCTGTAATTATTATTCTTTTTCCCTTTAAATCTTGTTCTTTTATAAGAGCATTAATAATAGCTTGAACTATATTTTCTGGAGTAGCTAGTTTACCCTTACCAGTATCCCCACAAGCAAGTCTTCCACTTTCAGGCTCTATAAATTCATAATTTAACGATTTTAATGTACTTATATTTCTTTGTACAATTGGGTTTTCGTACATATTAGTATTCATTGCTGGAGCTATTAAAACTTTAGCTTTAGTAGCCATAACTGTAGTTGAAAGCATATCATCACTTATACCACAAGCCATTTTACCGATTATATTCGCAGTAGCTGGTGCTACTAAGAATAAATCTGCTTTTTTAGCTAATGATATATGTTCTACATCCCATGTTTTAGGTTCTTCAAACATATCACTTACTACATAGTTTTGACTTAAGGATTGAAAGGTTAGAGGAGCAACAAATTCTGTTGCACTCTTAGTCATTATCACATGAACATTTGCACCTAACTTTTTTAACCTACTTACTACATCACAAACTTTGTATACGGCAATTCCACCACTTACGCCAATTACAACAGTTTTATTTTTCAGCATATCTTATTCCTCTATTTCTTTTTTCGCTGCTTCTTGTTCTTGCTTTTCTTCTAACTCAGCTTGTTCTATTTCTGATTGAGTTAATATTCTATATGTTATTTCACCTTCTGCAACTTCTTGAGTAGCTATACATACTGGCTTAGTTTCTTTTTGCTTGTTTTCAACATATGGAGCTGATCCATCTATTATTTCTCTCGCTCTTTTTGCAACAGTACCTACTAAGTAATATCTGTTGTCTATTTTGTTTAATACTTCATTGATTGATGGTTTTATCATTTTATAACTCCTCCTTGAACTTATCTATTATATTATTCTTATATCTAGTAACCTTATTCTTCTCTGAAGATATTATAGCTTCTAGTTCTTTAACTGATTTTTCTACATCTTGATTAACTATAAAATAATCATAGTCATCTATTTGTTTTATTTCTTCAAATGCACAACTAAATCTTTTTTCTATTTCTTCTACACTTTCTGTGCCTCTTCCAACGATTCTATTTTTTAATTCCTTTAAAGATGGTGGAAGTACAAATACGAATATCCCCTCTGGATATACTTCTTTAACTTGCCTTGCTCCTTGCATTTCTATTTCTAAGATAACATCTTGACCTTTTTCTAAAGTCTCAATTATTGCTGCTTTTGGTGTTCCATAGAAATTGTCATAAATTTGAGCATACTCTAAAAATTCACCTTTTTCTACCATAGATGTAAACTCTTCTTTTTCTATAAAGAAGTAGTTAACTCCATGAACTTCTCCATTTCTAGGCTTTCTTGTTGTAGCTGATACAGAAAGCTTAATTTGGTCATTTTGGTCTAATATCGCTTTACAAATTGTACCCTTACCTGCTCCTGATGGTCCTGATACAACTAGTAATAGGCCTTTTCTTTTAACCATTACGCTTCTTCCTTTCCATTTATCTATTTATACTATTCTATATTTTGAATTTGCTCTCTTATCTTTTCTAATTCACTTTTTATTTCAACAACTAAATTAGTTATATTTAAATCCGATGACTTAGAACCTATAGTATTTGTTTCTCTATTCATTTCTTGGATTAAGAAGTCTATTTTTCTTCCAATTGATTCATCTTTAACTATCGTACTTCTTAATTGCTTTATATGACTTTTAAATCTTACTATTTCTTCTGTTATACTACTTTTATCTGCATATATAGCAACCTCTTGAGCTAATCTATTTTCATCTATTATACTTGGATTTTCTAATATTTCACTTATTCTATTATTTAACTTTTCTTTATAGTCAATAACAACATTATAAGAATACTTTTCAATCTCTTCAATTGTACTTTCAAGAATATCGCATCTATCTAATACATCTTTAGCTAATCTTTGTCCTTCTTCACTTCTCATCTCAGTTAATTTAACTAAAGTTTCTTCTAATGCTTTGCTTAACATAGACCATAATAACTCTTCATCTTCTTCTTTTTCCTCTGTTTTAATTATATCAGGGAATTTTGCTACGTTCATAACACTTATATCATCAACTAAATCAAATTTATCTCTTATATCTCTTAAGATATTTACATATTGATTTGCTAGTGTTTCATCGAACTTTAAGTTTACATCTTCACTACCTAACAAGTCAAGCTTTATGTAAATATCAACTCTACCTCTTTTTATGTAGTTTTTAATAAAATTTCTAGCCTTATCTTCTAAAAAAGATATTTTTCTTGGAAGACGTATATTTATATCACAATATTTATGGTTTATTGTTTTACATTCTACTAAAAAATAGTAGTTGTCATCTTTATATTCTCCTCTTCCAAAGCCAGTCATACTTATAGCCATATTATACCTCCAAATTTCCTTCACATATTTTTACTGAAGGTCCTGTCATATAAACAAAATCTTCTATATCTATTTTTACTGTTCCACCTTGAGATGTAACATTTACACTTTTGCCTACTTTTTTTAGATAATTGCATATAATGGCAGATGCAGTCATTCCAGTTCCACATCCTAAAGTGTATCCGCATCCTCTCTCCCAAGTATTTACAGATATATTATTCTCATCTTCAACCTTTACAAAGTTTACATTTGTTCCTTTAGGAAAAATATTATTTTTTTCAATTTCCTTACCATACTTATATACTTCATCTAAGTTCAATTTATCTACTAAAACTACAGTATGTGGAACTCCCATTAACATAGAGCTTAATATAAATTCTTTATCTAATACCTTTATTTTTTGATTAATAAATTTATCCTGACTAGTATTTATAGGTATATCTTTTGATAAAAAACTTCCCTTTCCCATATTAACTTTTATTGAATCTATCTTATTTTCTTTCAAATTTATACTTACTTTCTTTATTCCATCTAAAGTATCAACATTAAAATCTTCTTTTCTAACTATATTATTATCATAAACAAACTTTACAAAACATCTCAATCCATTTCCACACATGGCAGCTCTAGATCCATCTGAATTATAATATACCATTTCAACATCAGCCACTTTAGAAGCTTTTACTACTAATAGTCCATCTGCCCCTACAGAGAATCTTCTATGACATACTTTCTTTGCCAAATCACCATAATTATTACAATCTATATTATCAAATCGACCATCTATTGCTATAAAATCATTACCTATTCCATGTAACTTCCAAAATTCCATAAAATCTCCCCTTTTATATAAGTTACTAACTAAATATTATACAACATTCCTACATCAAAATAAATAAGTAGATTAGTTTTTAGAAAGAATAAAAAATATATAAGATTTTTATATTAGTTATTATTCTTAGTTACTATTCACAATGTGGTTATTATGTGTAATAATTAATTTATTAATATTAATATGAAGGGAAGTGTTTTTATGGCTTTAGATGGTTTGGTTATACACTCACTAGTTGATGAGCTTTCTTCCAAGCTTATTGGCGGTAAGGTTGATAAAGTTCATCAACCTGAAGATGATGAGATTGTTTTATATATAAGAAATAATAAAGAAAATTATAAACTTATTTTAAGTTGTAGTTCTTCTAATCCTAGAGTTTATATTGCTAATGATTATAAAAAAGAAAATCCGAAAAAAGCACCTATGTTTTGCATGCTTTTTAGAAAATACATACAAAGTGGAAATATAGTTGATATTTCTCAAGTTGGATTTGAGAGAATCATAAAAATAAGCGTTGATTCTTTAGATGAATTAAAGGAAAAAACTACAAAAGATATTTATATTGAGATTATGGGTAGACATAGTAATATTATACTTACTCATAATGAGGACAATAAAATTATAGATTCAGCAAAAAGAATTCCTACTAGTATAAGTAGAGTTCGTCAAATACTACCTGGGCTTACTTATGAATTACCACCTGCACAAGATAAGTTAAATCCCCTTAATAGTATTTCTAAAGATGAGTTTATTGAAGCATTAAAGTCATATGATGGCCCTGTTTTCAAGAGTATTTACTCTAAGTTTTTAGGTATAAGTCCAGTTATTTCTAAGGAGATTTGCTATAGAGCTAAATTAAATGAAAAAATCAACATAAGCGACTTATCTAATGAAGAATTAATCTCTTTATTTAATGAGTTTAATAGCTTATTTAATGATATAAGAAACAATAAATTTTCTCCTTGCATAGTATTAAACGAAAAAATAGATAGAGTGCTTGACTTTAGTTGTATAAATTTAAGTCTTTATAATGAATTTAAATTTATTAATAAGAAAAGTATGTCTACAGTATTAGAAGACTATTATAAAAATAAAGATATAAAAGATAGAATTCATCAACGTGCTTCTGATTTAAAGAAGAGTATTTCAATAAAACTTGAAAGACTTTACCATAAACAGGAAAAACAATCAGAAGAATTAGAAGAAGCTAACAATGCAGAAAGTTACAAAATAAAGGGTGAGCTCCTTACTGCTTATATTTATATGATTCAAAAAGGAATGGAAAGTATAGATGTTCAAAACTTCTATGACCCTAATTATGAAAGTGTTACTATTCCTCTTAGAAAAAATTTAACACCTTCTGAAAATTCACAAAGATATTTCAAAAAGTATAATAAATTAAAAACAGCTAAAAAGGAAATAACTTCTCAAATGGCTATAAACAAAGAAGAAATAGATTACTTGGAAAATATACTTTTAAATATAGAAAACTGTGAAAACTTAGCTGAACTTCAAGATATAAAAGATGAACTTGTTTCACTTGGATATTCTAAAGCTTCTGGTAAGCTTAAATCTAAAAAAGAAATAGCAAAGCTAATTACTTCACCACATGAATTTATTTCGTCTGAAGGAATTAGAATACTTGTTGGTAAAAATAATAAACAAAATGACCACCTTACACTTAGAATCGCAGATCCAGAAGATATATGGATGCATACTAAGAATATTCCTGGTTCTCATGTTATTATAAAATGTGCTGGTAAAGATATATCTGAACAAACTATATATGAAGGTGCTATGCTAGCAGCTTACTTTAGTAAAGCTAAATCTTCTAGTAAAGTTCCAGTTGATTATACTAAGAAAAAACATGTTAAAAAACCTAGTGGTTCTAAGCCTGGTATGGTAATTTATGAAACTAATAATACAATGTATGTAGATCCTAATGAAGAGATGGTTGCATCATTAAAAAATAAAGAAATTTAATAATAAAAAGTGTAAATCTTATTTAAAGATTTACACTTTTTATAGTTTATTTATCTTGAATTACCCATTGCCAAGTATTCTCATTAAATATTGCATTATAGAATGCTCCTATAGACATGCTTAAGAATTTAGCAGCTCCTTGTTTTACATTTTCATCGTAATACTTTGTGAACCTTGGATCATCAACATATATTTGCCCTAGATTTAAATGAGCTTGAGGTGGATAAGTTCCAAAGTATTCTAACCATTTCTTATGAAGCCTTACAACTTCCATAGCTAATTCATTTGAAGGATCATTTATCTTCATAGCTTCTAATAATTTTTCATTAATTTCAATTCTTATTCTTTCACTTTCATTATATTCTTCTTCACTTAAGCCTGCAAATTTTTTATTACTTTTATTTACTCTCTTATCTCCATATTTTTCTCTTATTTCTTTCCCATACTTTTCTTCATTTTTCTTTATAATATCTTTTTTAAAACCTTCAAATTTTTCTTTATTAGACATTTCTTCTTCTCCTTTTAACGACAATAACGTTCGGTCTATATTATTTAATAATTTTTCAATCTGCTTTTGTCTTTCTAGTAAATTTTTTTTATGCTCATGTAGTGCTTCTACACAATCAAACTCTTCACTATGTATTACAGATTTTATTTTTTCTAAAGGTAAATCAAGTTCTTTATAAAATAGTATTTGCTGAAGTAAATTAACCTCTTCTTCTCCATATATCCTATATCCATATGAGCTTATTCTTTTAGGCTTTAAAAGTCCTATTTCATCATAATATCTAAGAGTTCTTGTACTTACTCCTGCTAATTTTGAAAGATTATTTATTGTATATTCCATATTAACTTACCTCCTTACTATTAAGATAAACTTTTACGTAACGTTAATGTCAACATTTTTTTAATATTTTTAACTTTTAATAAAAAATGACCTATAAATAGGTCATTTTAAACTATAGCTAATCTTTGTCAGCTTTTTATATTCACTTTATAATATGCTTTATTTCCTTTATATCATTATCATAAATCTTATAATTATGTTCTTCTATCAAATTTTTATATTCATCATATTTTTTATAAATCATCACATGGTATCCATCAGTATCTTTCTTGGTAGTCATTTCATATTTATATCTTTTCCCATCTATAACTGCTTCTCTAGTTCCTATCCACGATGGGTATGTATATAACTCTTCTACCATATATATTTTATCTTGTGCTTCTACATTTATACTTGGATACTCTTTAGAATATTTTCCATCTATCCTATTTTCATCTACATTAATATCAGCTTCTCTATTTATGCTTTTTAGGTATTCTTTAGCCTGATTTTCTTGTTGCTTAGATAATTCATTAAAATATTTTTCTGTATTGATCACTTTATACCATAAATAAACTGGGAATATCTCTTGTCTAGAACTTAAGTAATAAGAACCATCCAGAGGTATTTTATAATCAATTAAGTAATATTTATTATCTTCACCTATTTTAAATTTTATTGCTACAGTTTCACAATATGCCCTTGTCAGAATAGAAAAAACATCATTTTCAAATTCAAAACTACCATAATTAAATACTACATATGTTTCAATTATATTTTTATTTTCTTTACTTCCTAATATCTTATAACCTTCTGAATCTAGCTCTCCTCCAAAATCATTATCATACATAAACTTTTTTATGGTATTGGATATGGCTTCATCTAAAGTAGTTCCTACTTGTCTATATATACTTAATTTTTCTATTAATAAATTAAAACTTTCTTCACTTTTATTAAATTTATTTATACTATCAATTCCTAAAGCATTTTCTACATCATTTTTATTAAAGTTAAGTTCATATTTTAATTCTGATTCTTTATGGCTACTTTTATCTAATATGTAATATTCTATATTTTCTAAGTTATCTATTAACGAAAATATTATTGTTGAGTTTACAAACAGTTTATATTCTAGCTCTGATTTATTTATATCTTTTAATTTATAATATACTCTTATTCCATATGGTTCTTTATCTGTTTTAAGCTCAATACTTTCTTTCTCCCAGCCAAAAGTTAAATTTTGTAGCAAATTATTGATATTACTTGCATTTCCAACATAAGCATTTTTATATTCTAATAATCCTTCTAAATTTCCTTTTACTATATCATCTTTTGAATCACTTTTACTTGTTAAAAGTATAGTTCCTAAAACCAACATACAACTAACACCCATAACACTTATCAATACTTTTCTATTTTTAAATATTTTAGCTTTTTTTATCATGTTAATCCTTTTTTTAAGAATTTTTTTGTTATCTGCCATTCCAAGTATTCCTATATTTTTAGGAATTATATTTACTCTTTCAATTAAAGTTATAATAGTCATAGCATAATTTTTATGTTCACTTTCATCTAATACTTTTACTACCATTTCGTCAGTTGCTAATTCCATATCTTCTCTTATTTTTTTAAATAAATACCATATCAATGGATTAAACCAATGAACACATTGGAGTAATATTAATAAATAATTAACTAAAATATCACATCTTTTATAATGAGATAACTCATGCAATAATATATGTTCTACTTCATCATCATTTAGGTCTATCATAGAATATGGAAATATGATTTTAGGTTTTATTATTTTGCAAAGTCCAGGAGTTCTAATATCTTCATTTATACTTATATCTATATTAGTCCTTATTCCCATATTATTTTTACATTTTATTAAAAGTAATTCTAATCTTTCATCTATATTTTTATTGTCTTTTTTAAGGTTATAATTTAATACAAAATTCATAAATACAGCTACAAATAGTGATGTAATAAATCCTCCTAACCATATTAAAGGTAAAATATCAAAAACTACACTTTTAGAATTTCTAAACTCTTTCTTAGTAGTAAATGTTGATTCTTCATTAATTATTACATTATTTTCAGTATTACTACTGTAAGTCATATCATCTATATCATAACCTTCAGTGTATTCATTTTTAGAAATATCTAAACTTTCATCATAGCTATTGATTTGACTTATATTTATAGGTAATTTATTAAACACACTTAAGCTACTTTGCGGACCAAATGGAATTATTAATTTTATTACAAGCAACATCCATAGTAAATAACTCCATTTACCACTTATCTTATCTCTTAATATACACTTTACTAAAAGAATTACTATACCTACTATACTTGCATGTATAGATGCTTCTAGAACAATACTCCATAATTTACTCATCTTACACCCCTATACATATCTAATCTTCATCTAATAGATTTTTAAGTTCTTCTATATCATCTTTAGACATTTTTTTATTCTTTATAAAACTAGCTACCATCATATTTATAGATCCATTATAAAGCTTTTCTAAAAATGAACTACTTGCTAAATTTTTATATTCATCCTCACCTATATTAGGATAATATATATAAGACTTTTTATTGCTCTTATCTACTTTTAAAGCTCCCTTTGTTACCAGTCTTGTAATTAAAGTTTGTATAGTTTTGGGCTTCCAATCTGTGATAGTACTTAATTTTTCTATTATTTGAGAGCTTGTTCCACTTTTTATATTCCAAAGTACTTTCATCACTTCTAGTTCACTTTCTGATATTTGTATCATATTTTTCATTTTTAACACCTCCATTGGATTACATTTGTAAGTCTATTTAATCTTACGCTTGTAATCCATACTTTGTCAAGTGTATTGTTTTATGTATTTTGTATTTTGATGTATTCAATATTCTTATACTTTTTGCAAAGGTATTAACATTAAGTCGTCTAATTTTTAATATAAATAAGTAAAGAATACGTTTTCTAAAAATAAATTTAATTTATATTATTTAAAAGGTTGGTGTAAATATTATGGTAAGTACAATAGTAAATTTTCCTTATAATTACAGTGGGGTAGCAAGATTAGATTCTTGTGGTATAGTTCATAATCATCTATATCATGAATGTCCTGTAGGCAAAGTCTGTAGCAATATTATATATAATAAAAATAACTTTCCTATTGGTAGAGTTGATGAAAACGGAATAGTACATAACCATATAACAAAAAATTCACCTATTGGTAAAGTTGATGAAAATGGATATGTATATAGTGGTGTTTCTAAGCAGTCCTTAGTTGGAAGAATTGATGGAGATAATGCTAGTTTAGCTGGAGGTGCTTATTTACTGCTATTGCATAATAATAAATAAATAAAAATAACTGCATGTAAATTTTCATGCAGTTATTTTTTATTTTAATAAATTTATATATTAAGACCTTTTATCCATTGTTTTATACTTTTAATGTTCTTTTCTTTATCAACTTTTAGTGGCCCCACAAATTCTATTTCTCCAACAAAGTTATTCCATTTAAGCATTTTTTTAAATTCATCAAAACATTTTTTAGTGCTACCCCCACCACTACAAGCAAATAATCCTATATTTCTATTATATATTTTATAATCTCTAATAAATGTATTAAATGGTGATGCATAAGTTCCAACCCATATGGGTGAACCTAAAAATATATTATCATATTGATTTAAATCTATATATTTATTTATAAGTATTGGATTTTCTCTGAAAATTACACTTTTACTTGCCCAAAAGTATTTTTTTAAGCCTTTTTTAGGAAATTCTTTTTTTGTTCTTAATTCCATAATATCTGCATTTAACTCTTTTGCAATTATTTCTGCTATTAATTTTGTATTTCCTTCTAATGAAAAATAGACAACTAAGTTTTTCACAATACATACCTCCTTTTGCTTTGCTAATGTTTATCAAATAGAATAAATATATCCTTTGTATGCAAAATTTCATTTTATATATATATAAATTTCTATTAAATACCACTACTTTAAATTATAATCATAATATATGCTAATTATTAACTTTTTTGAGGAGATTATATGAATAATTTATTTTTATACTATATTTTTACAATTAATATAATAGGATTTATTTTAATGTATATAGATAAGATGAGAGCTATAAAAAATCAATGGCGAATTCGTGAATCCACTTTATTCACTATTGCTTATATAGGTGGTAGTGTTGGTTCTTTGTTGGGAATGTACTTATTCAGACATAAGACAAAACATACTAAATTTACGATTGGATTTACTTTTATACTTCTTATTCAAATAGCTTTAATATCTATGTTTTATATATAATTTATTATTTATTTTTATTAAAATTAAAAAGCTATAAACAATAGATTTTTTAAAATATGACCTTATCTAAGTACATTTTAACCTTTTATCTACTGTTTATAGCTTTAATTTATAATGCTATTTATTTATCTTTATCTATAAAAAATCTTTTATACCATACTAAAAATGTATATATTACCCAAATCTTCCTTGCATTATTCTCATTTCCATTATAATGATTTTCTAGTAATTTTACTATCTTGGTAGTATCGAAAAATTCTCTAGCATAATCACTCTCAAAAGATTCTTTTACTATTCTATGATATTTTTCTTCTTTTAGCCACTCTCTTATTGGAACAGGGAATCCTTTTTTCTCTCTTTTGGCCCATTCATCTGGAAGTACTTCATTAGCTGCTTTTCTTAAAACATATTTAGTATTTTCATCATTAACTCGATAGTCTCTAGGTATATCTTCAGCAACATTCATAACCTCTTTATCTAAAAAAGGAACTCTTAATTCTAAAGAATGTGCCATACTCATCTTATCTGCTTTTAATAATATATCCCCCGGTAACCAAAGATTTAAATCTAAATATTGTTTCTTAGTTAAATCATCTTTATCTTTTACCTTTTCATATATAGGTTTAGTTATATCTTTTATTGACGGTGATTGAGAATATTCTTTGCTTAGTATATCTTTTGCTTCATCTTCTTCAAAAATAAAAGCTTGTCCTATAAAGTAATCTTCAACATTACTTCCTCCTTTAACCATTAACATTTTACCTTTAAAATACGGTTTATTCTTAACCAGCTTAGCTAGTGATTTTCTTAAAGGTTTAGGAACTTTCTTATATTTTTTCATGACTGGAGTTTCATCATACCATTCATAACCACCAAATAGTTCATCTGCACCTTCTCCTGATAAAACCACTGTAACGTGTTTCCTTGCTAACTCAGATAAGAAGTATAATGGAATTGATGATGGATTTGCTTGTGGCTCATCCATATGATATTGAATACAATCCAGTTTATCAAAACACTCGTCAGCACTTATAATTTTACTTAAATTTTCTATTTCAAGCATATTAGATAAGTCTTTTGCTAAATTAGATTCATTAAACTTATCTTGCTCAAATCCAACTGAAAAAGTTTTTTGTGGCATTAAAACACTAGTTATATAACTAGAATCTACTCCACCAGATAAAAATGAACCTAAAGGAACTTCACTATTTTTATGAACTTCTACAGATTGATTAACTATATGCTTAACTTCATTTATATAATTTTCTAATGTATTTTCTTTTTCATCAAAATTGATATCCCAGTATCTTTTTATTTCCATCTTTTCATTTTCATAAGTAAAGTAATGAGCTGGTGGAAGTTTAAATACTCCTTTAAAGAAAGTTTCATTTAAAACTGAATATTGGAACGTTAGATAGGGTTTTAAAGCATCTTTATTTACTTCTTTTACGAAATCTGGATGTTTTAAAAAACTTTTTATCTCTGATCCAAATAAGAATGATTTTTCACCTTTTCCTACCAAAGTAGTGTAATAAAAAGGTTTTATACCAAAATGATCTCTTGCACCAAATAATTTCTTATTTTTAATATCGAAAATTACAAAAGCAAACATTCCCCTAAGCTTATGTACCATATCTTCTTTATATTCTTCATAAGAATGTACTAGAACCTCACTATCTGTATTAGTTTTAAATATATGCCCTCTTTGTATTAATTCATCTCTTAGCTCTTGATAATTGTATATTTCACCATTAAATACTAATGCTATACTTTTATCTTCATTAAATAAAGGTTGAGCTCCATGAGCTACATCTATTATGCTAAGTCTTCTAAAGCCTAATGCTACATCCTCATTTATAAATTCACCAGTTTGATCTGGACCTCTATGTATTATAGCATCTAACATACCCTTTAATATATATTCCTTATTATTTGATTTGCTAACAAATCCAACAAATCCACACATACATATCTCCCCCTCTATGTTTAAGTTTTTGTTATATAATATTCTGTTTGCAAAGCTATAGTATATCATATTTTCCCTTATTTTTACAATTTGTTACATTTTCTTAATAATTAAATTATATATATATATAAATAAAAACGCAAAATCTAGACTTTAAATTCTAAATTTTGCGTTTTCTATTTTAGTTATTAGCACTAGAAACTTTCATGCTAACTTTTGTTTTTTCAGTTTTAAATTGGTCATTATTTAATAATCTATTTAAGATTATACCTATTATTGCTGCTAGACTTAATCCTGTTATTTTAACACTTTGAGTTATAGGTATACCGATTGATATTCCTTTACCATCTAAGTAAGTAGTTCCTAGACCTATTACTAGTATAGTTGCAATTATTATTATATTATTCTTATTCTCTGAGCATTTACTATCCTTTATAGTTTTTAATCCTACAAAAGTTATCATAGAGAATAACATTAAACTTATTCCTCCCATTACTGCCTGAGGTATACTTTGAAGGAAACCTCCAAATTTTCCTACACAAGCAAGAAGTATAGCTATTACTGCTGTACGTCTTAAGTTTGCTGGGTCATAGTTTTTAGTTATTGCAAGTACTGCTGTATTTTCTCCATAAGTTGTATTTGCTGGCCCACCTAAGAATCCTGCTACTATAGTAGCTAAACCATCTCCAAGTAATGTTTTGTGTAGACCTGGATTTTCTAAAAAGTTTTTACCTACAACTGCTCCATTAGTAGTCATATCTCCTATATGCTCCATAAATACCGCTAATACTACTGGTGCTATTATAACTATTGCTTCTAAACTAAACTTTGGTAATGTAAAGTTTGGAACTTGGAATAAACCTGCACTTGTTATTGTTGATGTATCAACTAATCCTGTAAAGTAACATACTAAATATCCTACAACTACAGCAATTAATATTCCTATTTGCTTTATAAATCCTTTACCGAATACGTTTATACATATAGCTATACCTAAAGTTAATGTAGCTATCATTATATTTGTTACAGCCATGTTATATGCACTTGGTATTAAATTTAATCCGATTACTGCTATCATTGCTCCTGTAACTTGAGGTGGAAAATATTTTTTAATCTTTTCTGCACCTACATATCTAACTAATAGTGAAAGTAATACATATACTAATCCGGCTACCATTATACCACCTTGTGCATATGCTAAATCTCCTCCGTTAGCATCTTTAGCAGCTATTATGACTGGTATAAATGCAAAACTTGATCCTAAAAATACTGGAACCTTACGTTCTGTACAGAAGTGGAAAATTAAAGTTCCTAAACCTGCACAAAATACTGCTACTGATGGGTCAAAACCAGTTAATAATGGAACTAAAACTGTAGCTCCAAACATTGCTAATAAGTGTTGAAATGACATGATTAATTTCTTCATAAAAACCTCCCAAATTTTTTTAGGGAGAACTATTCTCCCTTTTTCAGTCTCTCTGTACTGAATTAAAAGGCAATATAAAACCTTCTTTAATTTTATTTTTATATTATGTTATTATCCTTTAATAGTTACTGAATCTTCTTCATCAGTTTCTACTAACTTTACAGATATAACTTCTGACTTTGATGTTGGTACATTTTTCCCAACATAATCTGCTCTTACAGGCAATTCTCTATGACCTCTATCTACTAATACTGCAAGCTGAATTGATTTAGGTCTTCCTACATCCATAATAGCATCTAATGCTGATCTTACAGTTCTTCCTGTATAAAGTACATCATCTACTAATATTACTATTTTATCATTTATATCAAAATTTATATTTGAACCATTAACTATAGGGTCTATATCAACTTTTTTTAAATCATCTCTATATAAAGTTATATCTACTTCACCTGTGTTAACTGATTTACCTTCTATTTGTTCTATCTTTTTAGAAATTCTGTTAGCTATTGGTACACCTCTAGTTTTTATACCTACCAATACAACATCTTCTATACCTTTGTTTTTTTCAATTATTTCATGGCTTATTCTTGTTATAGCTCTACCTATAGCTTTTTCATCCATTAGTGTTGCTTTTTCTTTCATTTCTTATCCTCCTAGGCTAATCACTTAGTATAAATCATAAAAAAAGCTTCCTATCATAAGACAAGAAGCGGTATATTACAAAGTAAACTAAGTAATACATACTTAATAGTTGCCTTATGATATCTCTGTATCAATTAAAGGTATTTCATATTTAAACTTGTTACTATCCATTATAAATTGCATTTTAATTATTTGCAAGTTTTTTATAGTTTCATTCATGTGCACATAAAGTTACTTTAGTTTTTTAATTATATCTTTAAAGTATTCTGGAAGTTCAGAGTTAAACTCTATATACTCATTACTTTTAGGATGTATAAATCCTAACTTTTTAGCATGTAAAGTTTGACCATTTAACTTAAACTTAGTATTTTTAGGTCCATATATTGGGTCTCCTAAAAGTGGGTGATTTATAGAAAGTGCATGAACTCTTATTTGGTGAGTTCTCCCAGTTTCAAGCCTTGCTCTCATATGAGTAAAGTTTTCAAATCTTTCTACTACTTCAAAATGTGTCACTGCTCGTTTTCCATCTTTTACAACTGCCATTTTTAATCTATCCTTAGGATTTCTTCCTAAAGGTTTATCAACAGTTATTTTATCTTCTTTTACTACACCATGACATATAAATTCATATTCTCTTGTTATTGAATGATCCTTTAATTGCTCAGCTAAACTATTATGAGCATTATTATTTTTAGCTATCATTAAAAGTCCTGAAGTATCCTTATCTATTCTATGAACTATACCTGGTCTTATAACACCATTTATAGATGATAATTTATCTTTGCAATGATATAATATTGCATTTACTAATGTATTATCATAATTTCCAGGTGCTGGATGAACAACCATATCCTGAGGCTTATTTACTATTAATACATCATCATCTTCATAAACAATATCTATAGGTATGTCCTGGGGAATAACTTCTAATAATTTAGGTGCTGGTATTTCTATCTTTATACTATCCTCTTCTTTAACTAAATATTTGGCCTTCTCTACTTTTCCATTTACTTCAACTTTTTTATCTTTAATTATCTTTTGAATATAGCTTCTAGACATATCACCTAATTGTTCAGATAGATATACATCTAGTCTATCTCCTTCTTCTTCTTCGCCTACTAAAAACTGTCTTATTTCTTCCATTACTTCACCATCTCTTTATCTTCAAAAAATAATATATATATACATAACAATACTGTACCTACTACTACAAATACGTCTGCTACATTAAATACATATTCCCATATTATTCTAAAATCAAAATAATCTACTACAAATCCTAATCTTACTCTATCTATTAGATTCCCAATTGCACCAGAAATTATAAGTAAAATACCAACTTTACCTACTATATGCATATTCTTTTTATGTAGATAATATAGTCCAAATATTGAGGCTATACTTGCTACTATTATAAATATAATTTGATTATTTTGGAACATTCCAAATGCTGCACCTCTATTTTCTACATAAGTAAGGTGAAATATACTTTGTATAATTGGAATACTACCCATATCTTTTAAATAGTTTAGAGCAAAATATTTAGAAAGTTGATCTAAACCTATTAATATAGCTATTATTATTTCATAAATCAATATTATTGTCCTCCTAAAAGTATTATAAGTATAATTATACATAAAAAGACTTCCTAAATGGAAGCCTAGTTTTGAGTTTCTGGTTCTTTTTTATTTAAATGATCTATTAATTCTGATACAGTAACAAATTTATATCCTTTTTCTTTAAGATATGGTACAACAATTTCTAACGCTTGTACTGTTTGAGATTTTGCTCTTCTTACTCCATTATAATCATGTAGTAATATTATATTTCCATTTTTAACTTTAGTTTCAATAGTATTTACTATACTATAAACACCTGGATTAGACCAATCTCTTGGATCTAAATTTGACCATAATACTATATTCATATTTTTATTTTTTATTATATCACACATATTTCTACTTATAGCTCTATATGGCGGTCTAAATAATTTGGGTTCAACACCTGTTATTTCTTTTATCATTTCTTGAGTTTTATTAATTTCATTATAAACAGTATCATAACTCATCTTAGCTACGTCAATATGAGTAAAAGTATGATTTCCTATTTCATGACCTTCATCAAACTCTCTTTTTACTAAGTCTGGTAGTAATTTTGCATTTTCACCGACTAAGAAGAAGGTTGCTTTTACATCATTTTTTTTCAATATATCTAATATTTGAGGTGTATAAACTTCATCTGGCCCATCATCAAAAGTCAATGCAACTACTTTTTCTTCATCATTCCCTTTTTTTATAATAATATCTTTATAGTCTCTTGTTATATCATCCGTTGTTTCATAATTTTCCTCATTTAAATTTAAAACTTCTTTTGAATTTAAAGAATCTGACTTTACATAATATCCTATAAATATTAATAATAATCCAATTAGTAGTATACCTGTCTTTTGTTTCATTTTTTAAACCTCTTTTCTGATAAACTTAATACTCCTTGTCGTGATATAATCCATTTTTATTTAAATCAGTTAAATCTTTTAAATCCTCTGAATAAAAATCGCATCCTTTATTTACAAAGTTTAAATCTACATGTTTTGTGTCTGGAGGTAGATTATCATGAGTTTTTGCACACTCAGAACATAAAGATGTATCTGGTAGTAAATCTAATCTATCAGAATCAATTTTCTGATTACAAATCTCACATACCCCATAAGTTCCATTTTCTATTTTATCTAAAGCTTTATTTACTTGATATAATCTACCTTGTTCATGTATTGTTAAACTATTTTGCATATCATTCATAAATACTTCTGTTGCAAAGTCTGCTGGATGATTATCATAAGCTGATAATTCTCCTGAACTATATCTTTCACTAGTATGTTTTTCTGTGTTTCCAAATAAAGTATTATCTTGCATATCTGTTATTAATTTAGTCAAATTATTTTTTTCTTTTAACAATTGTTCTTTATATTTATTCATATCCATACTTTTCACCTCTATTTATTTCTATAATTATCAACTACATTTAATAATTTAGCTATATATGCTCCTATTATAGGTAAATCTATCCAACTAGCTAGTAAATAAAATAATAAAGCTGCAAGAACTGAAAATCCTATAGCTTGACCAAAACCTTTCCCTAAGCCTGCAATAAAATTTATAAGAAATAATCTTCTTTTACTATCAGTAAGCATCATGTATTCTCTAATTCTGCTTCTTTCAATAATTAACATAAGTCTTTCTAAGTATCTTTTTATAAGACCTAAATCTTCTTTTGGATTATCAGATATATACATTTCATTAATTATTTCATCAAGTTTTTTCATACTTATGTATGTTGGATTTTCTTCATTATGATTTTTTTCAGTTTCATACTTTTTATGCCTCATACTTTCACATCCTTTTATGAAACATATAATTCAAATTTATTATGTGATAAATCATTAATAAAAATACACAACAAAAAATAGCCACTTAAATAGTGACTATTTTTTTATGAATTTATATAAATTTTCTTTCTATTAATCCTACTTTTTTATATACCTTTCTTAAAGTTTTTCTAGCTTGTCTTTCAGCTTTTGCTGCACCTTTAGCATATACTTCTTCTAAGTATGCTTTATCTTTAAGAAGTTCTAAGTATCTTTCTCTTATTGGATTTAAAGCATCTACTACAACTTCTGCTAAATCAGCTTTAAATTCTCCATATCCTTTTCCTTCATACATAGCTACAATTTCATCAACAGTTTTATTGCCTAATTGAGTATATATATCTATAAGATTTTTTATTCCTGGTTGTTCATCACAGTATCTTACAACACCTTCTGAATCTGTAACACTTCTTTTTATCTTTCTTCTTATAGTATCTGGATCATCACATAATAATATATATGCATTTTCATTAGAGTCTGACTTACTCATTTTCCTATTAGGTTCTTGTAAGCTCATTACTCTACCAACTTCTTTAGGTATATAACCTTCTGGTATTTTAAATGTTGGCGAATATCTATTATTAAATCTAGATGCTAAATCACGAGCAAGTTCTAGATGTTGTTTTTGATCTTCTCCAACTGGAACTAACTCTGTTTGATATAAAAGTATATCTGCAGCCATTAGTACTGGATATGTAAATAAACCAGCGTTTAAGTTTGCTTCACTTTTTTGAGACTTATCTTTAAATTGAGTCATTCTACTTAACTCACCCATATAAGTCATTGTATTTAATATCCACATAAGTTCAGTATGTGCACTTACATGTGATTGTATGAATATAGTATTTTTTTCTGGATCAAGTCCACAAGCTAAATATTGAGCTAATATTTCTAATGTATTTGCTCTTAAATCCTTAGCTTCTTGAGGAACTGTTATAGCATGTAAATCAACTATACTGTAATAGCAATCGTAGTCATCTTGAAACTTTGGAAAGTTTCTTAATGCACCTAAATAATTTCCAAGTGTTAGCTTTCCTGATGGTTGTATACCACTAAATATTACTTTTTTTTCACTCATATTTATCCTCCAATTATAATGACTTTAACATATTTAATACTATATCTTTAGATCTATGAGCAGCTTCTACTACAAATTCATCATACGTAACATCTGCACTTCCATCTGCCTTATCAGACATAGCTCTTATTATTACAAATGGAGTAGCATTTAAAGTACAAACATGAGCAATTGCTGCACCTTCCATTTCTGCACAATAAGCGTCAAATTCACTTATTAACTCATCTTTTAATTCTTTAGAGCTTACAAATATATCACCTGATACTACTCTTCCTTTTAAAACCTTATTTCCTTTAGATTCCTTAATTGATGATTCATATGCTGCATCTATAAGCATTTGATCAGCTATAAATGTTGAGCTTTCCATTCTTGGTATTACACCTTTTTTATCTCCAAATGCAGTAGTATCCATATCATGTTGTATAGCATCTGTTGATATTACTATATCTTGAACGTCTAATTCACTATGAAGTGCTCCTGCAACTCCTGTATTAACTACTACATCAACATTAAATTCACTTATTAGTATTTGAGTACATAAAGCGGCATTTACTTTTCCTATACCACATTTAACTAATACTATATTTTTTCCTTCTAATGTTCCCTTATGGAATTTTAAACTTGCTTTTTCAACTACTTTTTCTATGTCCATAAGTTCTACTAATATACTTACTTCTTCATCCATTGCACCTATTATACCTATTATGTTCATCTTAATCCTCCTAAAATTTTCTGCTTATTTAGATAACTTCTAAATTTCATAATAAAAAATCCGTCCTATTAAATTTAATAGGACGGATTTATTTCCGCGGTACCACCTAATTTATACATAATCTAAATACTATTATGTATCTCTTAAACCTGCTATAACGTGCAGTCACGATATCAGCTACTCTATAATAAATTTATTATATTTAACTTAATTCCTCTAAGATCCATTCACTAAACTTTTCATGTAAAGATCTCACCGTTTCTCTACTCTCTGTATTGAAGCTTTATTTAGCTACTAATTCTTTTCTTTGGATTTTCATATTATATTTATTTTTATAATATGATTTCCTGGAAGAATTGTCAAGACTGTGATTTAAAAATTACAAGTAACTTACTAATATAGCTCCTTGTGAAGCATATGTTCCCATAACAGGACCCACTTCACTTATAATTATTTTTTTTGCATTATATTTATTTGCTAAAACTTCTTTTATTTTAATAGCTTTATCACTACAATGCGCATGCCCTATAATTATAGTTTTATCTTCTACATTTTCTAAGTTTTTATCTATATATTCAAGAACCTTCTTTAAACTATTATTTAAACCTCTAGCTTTATCTATAGGCTTTACAACACCTTCAGTTATTTGCACTATTGCTTTAAGATTTAATGTGTTTATTATTTTACCTGCAAGAGGATTAATTCTTCCACCTTTTATAGCATTTTCTAAAGTTTCTAATGTTCCATAAAATATAACATCATCTTTTATTTTTTCAATTTCTTCTACTATTTCTTCTAGTGATTTTCCTTGTAAAACTAATTCTGCTGCTTTTATTGCTAATAAACCTTGACCTATAGATCCATTTAGTGTGTCTATAATTTCTATCTTCTTATCGGCAAAATCACTGTCATACATATCTTTTGCTAATTTAGCACTACTATATGTTCCTGATAATTTAGAACTTACAGATAATAATAATATATCTCCTTCACCTTTGTATGCTTCTAAAAATCTATCTGGTGATGGGCAAGATGTTTTAGGTAATTCCTTCATTTCACCCATTCTCTTGTAAAAAGTTTCATTATCTATTTCTTCCCCTGCAATAAAACTTTCATCATTACCAAAAGATACATTTAAACCTACTACATTTATATCATACTTTTTTAAAATTTCTTGAGGCAAATCGCACCCACCATCAACTAGTATTTTTATTTTACTCATTTTACTTACCTCTCTTAATTATTTATTTAAACTATAGTGATTATTTTCTTTATTTGTGTTAATATTAATAGTAAATAATCAGTCGGTCGGTCGACCGATTACTTATTATTATTGTATATCCCCTGTGGTTAATTGTCAATCCCTTTAAACTTTGAAGTTTTTAGTTTATTGACTTTAAAATAATACGTATCTATAATATAAATTACTTAAGGCTTAACCATAAAGAAAGGTTGATTTTATGAAATCTAATATAAATATGAAAGAAAATATCTTAAATATTGCTATAAATCTAATTACTAAAAACGGAATAAAAAATACTAGTTTATCTGATATTGCAAAAACAGCAGGTATAAGTAAAGGTACATTGTATTATCATTATGCTTCTAAAGATGACTTAATCTTTGATATAGCTGATAATCATTTAAAGATAATTACTGATGCTGTATTAGATTGTGTATATAGTATAGAAAATAAATCTTCTAAAGATGATCTTATTAATATTGTTATGGGAAAAATATCAACAATAGGTTCTACCGGAAGAATTCATATGTATTTACTTTGTGAAGCTATAACTGGAAATGAACCATTAAGAGAACGAATAAAACTAAAATATATACAGTGGAGAACAACTTTACAAGAAGATATAAATAAGTATTTACATGAAAATATTGATGACTCTGAAGCTTTTTCATTTTTATTAATTTCAATAATAGATGGATTAGTTGTTCAAAGTATATTAAAAACAGAAGAAATTCCATTTGAAAAAGTTGCTAGTTTTTTAGTAAATAAGTGGATATAAAAAAGATGTCTAAAATTTATTTTAGACATCTTTTTTATTATTTTATTTTGTTAAAATATTCTTCATTTGGCTCAAAAACATGTTTATTATTCATTTTATTTCTAAACTTAGACATTTCTTTATAAATTTTCATTCTACCTTCATTTATATCTCCTATTGGTCTATGTGCTAATAATGAGTGTCCAGGAGAAAAAGACATTATCTCTGACATTTCAAATCTCTGTTTTGTTTCAAACTTTTGCTTAGGTATCCTTATTTCACCTAATTTTATAAAAGGAGATTTATTTTCATCCCATTTTACTGATGCATCATTTATTGGCATACTTGACTTATCTGTTCTAAATTGAACCATAAAATCAAATACAGCTTCAAAATTATTAAGGTGCACTTGCATATTTTTAGTCAAATATCTATGAGTTAATTTTTTAGGTAATTTACTTTTATACTTAGATTTTGGAACTATGCAGTATTTTACAACTTCATCTCCAAATCTATAAGGCGTTGTACTAAAATACTTAATATCTAAAGGACTTGTATCATTTTTCATATTTTTTAAGGACATTATTATTGGACTCATTTTATGTTGCATTAATAATTTAAATATAAATATAAATGGCATTGATTTACTATTATAATAAATAGCATCATGAAATAATCTCCAAGTACCAATAGGCATAATTTCATTACTTATTAGCAAAAAGTCTTGAGTATATTTTTCATCATCCATACACTTTTCGCCTTCAATGCCTAATAATTTAATAGAAAAACCTCTAAAATCCTTAAACTTATCACTTAATATTTTAGGATTAGAATTAGATATTCTTATAAAAGCAGGGTATTCTTTTTTAGGTTCAAAAATACCTACTTGATATTTTTCACAAATATCACTATCTACTACAAACTTAGCCTTTAATAAACCTATACATTTAGCATGTGCATCACGTTTAAAATTACCTTTAGAGTAATCTTTTTTTAATTTATTTTTTAGCATCTTTATAATATTATTTGTAAGTTCTTCATTAGTATATTTAATCAAAATAACCTCTCCTTGCAAAATTATATATTATATTATTTGCAAAAAGAGGTTATTTGATTATACTTAATTATTTATTATGCTTAATATAATTCACCGCTATTTACTATAGGCTGAGCATCTTTATTTCCACATAATACAACTAGTAAGTTACTAACCATAGCAGCCTTTTTTTCATCATTAAGCTCTACTAATTGACCTTCTTCTAATGTATTAAGTGCCATTTCAACCATTCCTACTGCACCTTCAACTATCTTTTTACGTGCTGCAATTATAGCTTCTGCTTGTTGACGTTGTAACATAGCAGCTGCAATTTCTGGTGCATATGCTAGGTGTGTTATTCTAACTTCTTCAACTTCAATACCTGCGCATTCTACTCTAGATTGAAGTTCTTCTCTACATCTATTTGCTACTTCCATTGAACTTCCTCTAAGAGACTTTTCTGCTTTTTCATCTCCATCAGCTATATCATAAGGGTATAATCTTACTATATTTCTTATTGTTGAGTCGCATTGTATTGATAAAAATGTTTTAAAGTTATCTACATTAAATACCGCCTTTGTTGGATTTACTACTCTCCAAATTACAACTGCTCCTACTATAATAGGATTTCCAAGTTCATCATTTACTTTTTGATGATTATTATTTAACGTCATAGTTTTTAAAGATACTTTTTTACTTCCAATTGAAATAGATTCTTCTTCTAAATTATCTTTTGTTTTTCCTATCCTAGTTCTAGTTGTAATTGGATCATAAGTTGGATTTATTGCAGTTACAAAAGGATTTACCCAGAAGAATCCAGATTCACTTAATGTTCCATAATAATTACCGAATAAGGTTAATACTAAAGCTTCATTAGGATTTATAACCTTAAGTCCTGCAAAGCTAATTAGCCCTATAATTATAGTTATTATACCTAAACTAATTCCAATTCCAAGTATTATTCCATTAAACTTACATGCAGTTGTGATTATTAATGATCCTAATATTATAAGCCCCACGCATATAATAATTCCCATTAAACCATTGAGTGCTTTAATATTTTTTTCTTCAATATTTAGTTTTTTCTCACTCATATAAATCACCCCTTATATTTTTAATAAGATATTAAAATGGTATCACTCGCATTTTATTCTTTCAACAATTTAATATAAATAATAAAATATATTTTTTAATATAAAAAAGGATTGGTTCTTATAAAATGAAAAACCAATCCTTTATTTAAATTATTTTCTTATAACTTTTATTCCAGTCATATGATCATTTAAGTTGCATTGTTCTAATGTTTTATCTTCAACTCTTTCTATTTCAAGAGCTAAAGTTTCTGATTTGATGTAGTCTTCAAATCTATTAACTGCAGCTGCTATTTCATCATCTGAACAGTACTCTATAACTATGTTATCTAATACATCAAAGTTACTAGATTTTCTTAATTGTTGCACTTTAGATATAAATTCTCTTGCATATCCTTCTTCTATTAACTCTTTAGTTAATGTAGTATCAAGTATAACGAATAAGTTATTTTCCATAACTACGTTGAATCCTTCTTTAGCAGATATGTTTATTAAAACATGATCTTTATTAAATTCAAACTCTTCACCATCTATATCTACAGTTAAGCTTTCTCCAGCTTCTAACTTAGGAACTACTTCACCTGCATTTAATTTATTTAATGCTCCAGCAAAGAACTTCATCTTAGCTCCTAGTATTGGACCTAATACTTTAAAGTTTGGCTTTAAGCTAAAGTTCATGAATTCACCTAAATCTTTAGCGAAAACAACTTGCTTAACGTTAAGCTCTTCTTTTATTAAGTCTACTATATCGCTAAGTATAGCTTCATATTTTCCATCTACATATACTTCTTGTATTGGTTGACGTACTTTTATTCTTGCAGCTTCTCTTGATGCTCTACCTAATGTAACTAAGTTTTTAGCTAAGTCCATTTTTTCTTCTAATTTAGAATCTAATAAACTTTCATTTGCTCTTGGGTAGCTTGCTAAATGTACAGATTCTTCATTAGTTAAGTTTCTATACATTTCTTCAGACATATATGGAGCAAATGGAGCTATTAATCTACAAAGCTCTGTTAATATTTCATAAGTTGTGTTATATACAGCTTTTTTATCTTCTGTTAATTCAGTTGCCCAGAATCTTCTTCTAGAACGTCTTATATACCAGTTAGATAAATCATCATTTATGAATGCTTGTATTCTTCTTATAGTTTTGTTTACTTCGAATATTTCTAAGTTTTCTTCAGTTTCTTTCTTTAAGTTATTGAACTTAGATAATATCCATCTATCTAATTCTGGTCTGTCTTTGTACTCAACAAAGAAGTCAGTTGGATTTATATCATCTGTATTTGCATATAATGTAAAGAAGTTATATACATTTTTCATAGTTCCTAAGAACTTACTTTGAACTTCTTTTAATCCATCTTCATCGAATCTTATTGGAGTCCATGGTGGAGATACGTATAGTAAGTACCATCTTAGTGCATCTGCTCCATACTTATCAAATAATTCAAATGGATTTACAGTGTTTCCTCTTGATTTACTCATTTTCTTTCCATCTTTATCAAGAACTAGATCGTTAACTAGAACTTTTTTGTATGGTGCTTTACCTGTTACAAATGTAGATATAGCAAGTAATGAGTAGAACCATCCTCTAGTTTGATCTATACCTTCACAGATGTAATCTGCTGGGAATAATTGATCAAAGTTTTCTTTATTTTCAAATGGATAGTGATGTTGAGCAAATGGCATAGATCCACTATCAAACCAACAGTCTATAACATCAGTTACTCTTGTCATAGGCTTTCCACAACAATCACATTTTAAATGTATATCATCAACATATGGTCTATGAAGTTCTACTGTTTCTGGATTTACATCTTCTATAGCCTTCTCTGCAAGCTCAGCTCTTGAACCTACAGACTGCTTGTGTCCACATTCACATTTCCATATATTAAGTGGAGTACCCCAGTATCTACTTCTTGATATAGCCCAGTCATTTAAGTTTTCTAACCAGTTACCAAATCTACCTTCACCAACGAATTTTGGATACCAATCAACAGAATTGTTGTTTTCTATTAATTGATCTTTAAGTCTAGTCATTTCTATATACCAGCTTGGCTTAGCATAGTATAAAAGTGGAGTTTGACATCTCCAACAGTGTGGATAGTTATGAGCTACTTTTTCTTTTCCAAATAATTTATTTTCATGAGCTAACCATTTTATTATCTCAACGTCTACACCTTCCTCCATTACGAATTTACCTTCCCATGGAGTTGTTGTAAATTTACCTGTTTCATCAACTGGTTGAAGAACTGGTAAGTTATATTTTCTACCTAAGTTATAGTCATCTTCACCAAATGCAGGTGCTGTATGAACTATACCTGTACCATCTTCAGTTGTTACATAATCTCCTAATGTAACGAAGAATGCTTTTTGATCAGTTTCAACGAAAGGCATTAATTGTTCATATTCTATATATTCTAAATCTTTACCTTTCATTTCTTCTAATACTTCATAGTCTTCACTTAATACTTTATTTGCTAAAGCTTTAGCTACATAGTACACTTCATCATTTTGCTTAACTTTTACATAGTCCACTTCTGGTCCTACTGTTAATGCAACGTTTGATGGTAATGTCCAAGGAGTAGTTGTCCATGCTAAGAAATACTCATTTGCATCTTTTCTCTTAAACTTAGCTATTACAGTATTATTTTTTATTTCTTTATATCCTTGTGCTACTTCGTGTGAAGCAAGTCCAGTTCCACATCTTGGGCAGTAAGGAAGTATTTTATGACCTTCATATATATAGTTTTCTTTATTAAACTTATCTAATATCCACCATACTGACTCTATATAGTTATTATCTAAAGTTATATATGGATTATCTAAATCTGTTTCATAAGCCATTCTTTCAGTCATGTTTCTCCATTGTTTTTCATATGTAAAAACTGACTCTCTACATTTTTGGTTGAAATTAGCTATACCATAATTCTCTATTTCTTGCTTATCAGAAAGACCTAATTCTTTCTCTACTTGTATTTCAACTGGTAAACCATGAGTATCCCAACCAGCCTTTCTTTTAACTTGGTATCCACTCATTGTTTTATATCTACATACCCAGTCTTTTAATGTTCTAGCTACAACATGGTGTATTCCTGGATTTCCATTTGCAGTTGGAGGACCTTCATAGAATACGAAACTTGGATCATTTTCACCTTTTTCTAATGTTCTCTCAAGTATATTTATATCTTTCCAATACTCAGATACTTTAGCTTCTGCATCTTTTACAGAACTGTCTACTAATGACTTAAACTTTGACATATCATCACCCTTTCTAAAAATGATTATATTATTTAACATTGTTATCTAAAAACTATACTATCAAACAAATTCAATTAAAAATAAAAAAACCCATCCCCTATAAAAGGGACGAGTTGATATCGCGTTACCACCCTAATTCTATATATAAAATAAAATGTTTATATATAGCACTCTGAAAAAGTTTAACGGCACTTACCGGCACAGCTTAATTAATTTAAAATTGTTCAGCCTGCAGCTTAAGAGTGATTTTCAATTTTTTTTCATTCATTGGTTCTCACCTATCCCAACTCTCTGTAAAACTTCAAAAAATTTACTCTCTCTATCATTGCTTTTAGATAAATATTAACTTTTTTTAATTTGATTTTATAATATGAAATTATATATTAAGTACACCAAATAGTCAATATTTTTATATTCTGATTATTTCATTCGACACTTAATCTATAGTCGTTGCAACCTCTTTTTCATTATGAAGTAATTCTCCATCATAAGTAGTTGTATTCATAAAAGGTTCTTTACACTTTTCATCTATATCAGAGAATATTCCATCAACACTTCTTATTTCATCTTCTAATAAAGATTTAAATTTATTTCTAAATAATTTAAATTCTTTTACTAGTGAATCATATTCTTGTCTAATTTCTATAACTCTACTATTTCCTTTTTCTATTATTGCTCTAGCATCTAACTCTGCTTGTTCAACTATTATTTTAGCTTTTTTATTTGCAGCTGCACATGTATCTGCAGCTGTACTTTCAGCTGTTATTAATGTCTTGTTTAAAGTTTCTTCTATACTTTTATATCTGCTTACTTGTTCCTGATATAAGTTTAATTTTTCTTTAAGGTCTATATTCTCTCTATATAATGTTTCAAAATCTTCTTTAACTATATCTAGAAATTCATCTACATCATCTGGATTATATCCTCTTAAAGCTTTTTTAAAGTCTTTATTTTCTATATCAATTGGAGTTAGCATACATTCCCCTCCTATACTATTATCTTTGCTTGTATCTTAACTTTACCCTTCTTAGTTAATTCACCAATATTTATAACTTTAGCTCGTCCTTTTCCTCTCACAGAAATTAAAGATTCATCTTTTATTTCTCTAGATGGAGATGTTATTTTTTCATAATTAACTTGAACTTTTTCTCCATTAATAAACTTCATACTTTCTTGTCTAGATATGTTATATAGTCCACTTATAACACAATCTAGTCTAATTGAAGTTACAGTAAAAGATATATCTTTATAATTAGGTGGATTATAAATAATCTCTTCCTTTGAAATTTCTCTAACCTTAACATTATTTCTAGATACTTTCTCAAGATTCATAATTATAAAGTCACATATATCTGCACTTACTATCACCTGGCAGAAATTCTCATGTATAATTATATCTCCAACTTTTTCTCTTTTTATACCTAAATTCATAATAGATCCTAGATAATCTTTATGTGATATAGTTTTAAACTTAAAATTACCTTCAATTTGAATAAATCTAAGAGTATTATCTATATCTTCATATTCCATATAAAAAGGATACATAAATACTACGCTTCTTTCTGCGTTATCATACCCTCCATCTACAGTATATTTTATATCATTATTTGAGTTTAATATATCTATAGCATTTTTAACTTCATATGGGTTGAGAAAATCACTATACTTTACATCATAGTTTTTCATACAACTGTTAGCTTTATCTATTATTTTAAACATCTTATTTTTTAGGTCTATATCTTTTATATGATTTGTAAGTTTTAACTTGTCCATTTTACCAGAAAACCATTAATACAACTCTTTGTACAATTCTTATTAAAAAGAACGCTACTATTGGTGTAATATCTAATGGTGAATTTAAATATCTATACACAACAGATCTTATTGGGTCTTGTATTGGATCTGTTATAGTTGAAAGTATATCATATAGTTTTGTTTGTGTCGCTCCAGGAATCCATGTCATTATACATTGTACAAATATTATAAATAATAATAAATCTAATAGCCTATATAGTGCATATCCTATTGTACCCATTTTCCTAAAACTCCTTTATTTTTTATTTTTGCCAAGGAAATGCTGTTTTACTCTCTAATTCCTTTTTTACTGTAGAGTCAATATCTACATTGCTTGGAGCTAGTATAAATATTGATTTAGTTATTTTTTGTATATTACCTTCTAATACATATACTGCACCATTCATAAAGTTAAATATAGCTTTTTTATCCTCATTTTTTTCTACGCTATCTAAGTTAACTACTAGTGCTCTTCTTTGCTTTAAATGATCTGCAATAGTTGTAACATCTTCATATCTTTTAGGTTCTAATATTACAACTTTCATTTGACTAACTGTATGTAAACTTACTATTTTATTATTTTTAGATGCATTTATAGAATCAAATCCTGATGTTATATCGTCATCATCATCCATGTCTCCATCTAAATCATCTACTTCATCTTCCATGTATTCATCTGCATATTCTTCATCAGGACTAGTAACCCAATCTTTGATTTTTGAAAATATTCCATCACCCATTTTCAATTTCCTCCTAAGTTTATTTCAATTAATTATAATTTCTTTTTCCAAATATAGATGTTCCTACTCTTACTATTGTAGAGCCTTCTTCTATTGCTATTTCAAAGTCATTACTCATCCCCATAGATAATTTATCCATAGAAACATCTTGTATATTAAGGCTTTTTATTTCTAAAGATAATTCTTTAAGTTCCTTAAATACAGATCTTATTTCATTATCATCAGATGTAAAAGGAGCCATTGTCATAAGACCTTTTATTTTTATATTTTTATATTTTTGTGACGTATTTTTAATAAATTCAATAACATTTTCTTTATTTAATCCATGTTTACTTTCTTCTTTTGAAATATTAACTTGAACTAAACAATCTATAGTTCTACCTATTTTTTCAGCACGTTTTTGAATTTCTTCGCATAAAGCTTCTCTATCTAATGAATGTATCATATACACTTTATCTATTATATACTTTACTTTATTAGTCTGCAATGTACCAATTAAATGCCATCTTACTTTATCACCTATAATATCATATTTTCTTGCTAATTCTTGAGGTTTATTTTCACCAACATCTGTTATTCCACAGTTTATAGCTTCTAGTATAGCATTTGTATCTACTGTTTTAGTAACACCCAATAAAGTAATTTCATCTTTATTTCTTTTGCTTCTTTTAGCCGAATCTTCTATTTTATCATTAATAGCTTGTATATTTTCTTTAATATGCTCCATCATATCACCTACTCTATTTTCATATTTATATTTATAATATTAGGTTTCAAAATAATTTTATCATACAAGTCTACAGTACTTACTCCATCTATTTTATTTTTATAGTAATCAACATATTTGTAGTCATCATCTTCATATATAATACCTTTTAGTTCAATAAAGTTAGGTGTCTTATCTTCTTCATTTATAACATAGACGCCTTCTTTATTATCTACTGTCTTTATAGCACTTTTAGGTATTTTTAAACCTTCTATTTGCTTATATATTATATCAAATTCTTTTACTCTTGTATCATAAATTCCCATATTTTGATTATTTATTTTGAATATTGCTATATAATTATCATTTTCTTTATTAATTTTATAAACTTTTGCATCTATCTCTTCATCATTATTACATAATACGATTGACTGATTTTCCTCAAAATAACTTACTTCATTTTCATCTATATAAGTTGCCACATATGCGTCATAATTATTTATAACTCTTGCTATTATATCTCCACTTTTTACTTCTTTAGAGTTAGTTTTTATCTCCTTATAGTTATCTACTTCTTTTTGAATATCAGATTTTGTTATACTATCTAAATTAGTGAAGGTATATTTTTCTTCATTTCCATCATATTTATATGATACTATTCCTGCTATACTTGATAGACATGTAAATACATTGTTGTTTTTTTGATTTTCTAAAATTTCTTTTTCATCTTCCTTAGCAGATAATTTAGCAGTGTCTATTCCATTATTTAATAATTTATTTTTGTCATTTACATAATTACTTAAGGTTTCTTTATACTCTTTAATATTACTATAATCTTCTTCTAGTAAATCATTTTGTATCTTGCTTACTATTAACTCTATATTTTCATTAAAGTTATTTATCTCATTTTTAGATATATTAATTTCTCCAGCTTTAATTTTATCTATTTCTTCATCTAAAGCATTTATTTTTTCATCAATATCACTGTCTACATTGTTATATATACTAGCAACTTCCTGAGACTTACTTACTCTTGATCCTTCATCCACTAATAAATTTAAAGTTCCATTGATATCTGATTTTAATAAATACTCATCTCTTACAATAATACATTTTCTACTTATTTTCATCTTGTTATCTTCATTTTCTAAAACCTGAGTTTGTATAGTCTTACTTGCTATAAATGATATTATATGAAATATTATGTAGATAAATATACCTAGTAAGAAAAAATTTGAGTATTTTATTTTCTTCAAGATTTCACCTCCTATATATAAGGAAACCTGTTATATTACTTCTCTACACTTATATAATTTCCTTTTATTTATGTATAAATTTCTTGTATAAATTTAATATTTTAAAATTTGTTATTTATAATATTTTTCTTTCAATTTTAAAAAAACTCCTTATTAGGAGCTTTTTGTTAATTTTTGAAAAAATGTATTGGAGCTGGTATCTTAACACCTCTTTTTATAAATAACTTAGACGAATATTTATTTGTTTCTATAACTGCCCCTAGTCCTAATAATCCATCAAATTCAACTATATAACCTACATCGCACCCTTGTGCAGATATTACTCTTACTTCCGTTGTTTTATTATTTATCATACCTATAGCTGCTTCATCAACTATCATAGCACTTATAGTCTCTGCACTTGTATCTCCTTTTACTACTATCATATCTAATCCAACAGAGCATACAGCTGTCATAGCTTCTAATTTTTCTATATTTAATGCTCCTTTTGATACAGCTTTAATCATTCCTAAGTCTTCAGATACTGGTATAAATGCACCACTTAATCCTCCAACTCTTGAACAATCCATAACCCCACCTTTTTTAACAACATCATTTAATAAAGCTAAAGCAGCAGTAATTCCATGAGTTCCTACTACTTCAAGTCCATATCCTCTAATATACTTGCCACTGAGTCACCTACAGATGGTGTAGGTGCTAATGATAAATCTACTATTCCAAATGGTACACCTAAACTCTTAGAAGCTTCCATATCCAACTAATTGACCCATTCTAGTCACCTTAAAAGATTTATTATTATATAAAAATAGAAATAGCTCTTGAAAAAGTCAAAAGCTATTTCTATTAAGACTATAATAATATAGTTATTATATTCATACTGCCTTCATTAATAATTTTTTGAAGAGTTTTTTGTATCTTAACTCTTATTTCTTCTGGCATTGTATATAGTTTGCTTTGTAATTGTTCTTTTACTAAATCATTTAATGATTTTCCAAACATATTAGATTCCCAAATTTCACTTGGATTTTGTTCAAATTCATCTAATAAGTATTTAACCATTTCTTCACCTTGATTTTGATTTCCAACTATAGGAGACACTTCTGTAGATATATCTGCTTTTATTATATGAAGAGACGGTGCATTGGCTCTTAATTTTACTCCATATTGTTTTCCTTGCTTAATTATTTCAGGTTCCTCTAAACTTAGCTCGTCTAATGATGGGGCTACTACTCCATAGCCTTTAGTCTTAGCATCAATAAGAGCACTTTCTACTTTATCATATTCATTTTTTACTTTAGATAATCTAGTTATAAGGTTTAATAATTGATAATCTCCTTCAATTTTAAATCCACTTTTTTCTTCTAATATGTTATAGAATAATTCTGGTTTTGTAGTTAAATCTATTGTTATAACTCCTTCTCCAAGTTCAACATTATCAACCTCTGTGTCTTTTAAGAATTCTAATTCTGAAAATCCTTGTACTATTTTATCCACATCTCTAAGCTTTCCTATATCAGCTATACTTTCTTTTAATGCAAATATTATATTATTTTTAATCCAGTGATTCATCTCTAATCCTTCAACCCATTGAGGTAAATTAATTCTGATTTCAGTTAATGGGAAGTCATAAAGCACAGTCTCCATAACATCTTCTATATCATTTTCATCCATAGCAACAACATTTAAAGGTACTACAGGCACTCCATATTTTTCTTCTAATTCACTTCTTAGTAACTCTGTTTCATCACTAGTTGGATCTATAGTATTTAAAACAACTGCAAATGGCTTATTAAGTGCTTTTAATTCATTTATTACTCTTTCTTCAGGTTCAATATAGCTGCTTCTATCTATACCAGTTACAGAACCATCAGTTATGACTACTATACCTATTGTTGAGTGATCTCTTATAACCTTTTTAGTACCTAACTCCGCTGCTTTTTCAAATGTCATGGCTTCTTGTGACCATGGCGTAGATACTAATCTTTGTTTTCCATCTTCTTCATGGCCTAATGCACCATCAACTATGTAACCTACACAGTCAACCATTCTTACTTTTAAAGTAACATTGTCTTTTATTTTTATTTCAACCCCATCAGCTGGAACAAATTTTGGTTCTACTGTCATTATTGTTTTACCAGAACCACTTTGTGGTATCTCATCTTGTGTTCTCTCTCTCTTAAACTCATTTTCTATATTAGGTAACACAAGCTTCTCCATAAATTTTCTTATAAATGTAGACTTACCTGTTCTAACAGGACCTACTACACCTATATAAATGTCACCTTGAGTTCTCTTAGCTATGTCTTCGTATATGTTATTCATCAAATTCCCCTCCTGCATATAATTTCTTAATTAATTATATTTTTAGGATGATGCTAATATACCAAAATAAAAAATTAAATTAAACATAAAAGAAGCTAGGACTAAAATCCTAGCTTATCATCAACTATTTCTTCCATTTCGTGTTTTTTACTTCTCATCATTAAGTTAACTACAACTTCATTTGCATTTTTATTTTCATATAAAACAGAGTATATAGCACTTGTTATAGGCATATCTATATTCATCTTTTTAGAAACTTCATAAGCAACTTCTGTAGCTGTTATTCCTTCAACTACCATTTTTACTTCTTTTAAAGTTTCTTCTAAGCTTTTACCTTGTCCAATTAATATACCTGCTCTTCTATTTCTACTGTGCATGCTTGTACATGTAACAATTAAATCCCCTATACCAGAAAGACCTGAAAATGTACTTGTATCGGCTCCTAATGCTATACCAAGCCTTGCTATTTCTCTTATTCCTCTAGTCATAAGAGCAGCCTTAGTATTATCACCATAACCTAATCCATCACAAATACCTGCTCCAAAAGCTATTATATTTTTTAATGCTCCTCCAAGTTCAACTCCTATTATATCAGGATTTGTATAAACTCTAAGCTTAGGACTCATAAATATATCTTGTACTTCTTGAGCTATTTCTAAGTTTTCTGATGCAACAACAAGTGTTGTAGGTATATCTTTCGCAACTTCTTCTGCATGTGATGGACCAGATAAAGCTACGTAAGGATTTCCTGGTAACTCTTCTTCACATACTTGTGACAATCTAAGTCCAGTCCCTTTTTCTAATCCTTTTGCCACATCTACTAGTATTTGATCTTTGTTTACAAATGGTTTTATTTGTTTGCAAACACTTCTAATAGCTTGAGATGGTACTGCTAAAACTATTAATTTACTACCTTCCACTGCTTGTTCTATATTTGTAGTTAATGTTATGTTATTTGGAAATAACACACCTGGTAAATAATCTATATTTTCTTTTGTTTTATTTATCTTATCTGCTTGTTCTTGGTTTAAAGTCCACATAGTTACATTGTAACCTTTTTTAGCAAGACCTAATGCTAATGCACTTCCCCAGCTTCCAGCTCCTAATACAGTTAACTTTTCCATAAAACACCACCTATGACAAACTTTTTATTATTTTTTTGCACCAATTTTTCTTTCAGTACCACTTACTAATCTCTGTATATTTGCTCTATGAGTATATATTACAGATGCTGTTAAGAATAAAGTAACAAATATTCCTTTTTTATTATTAGTAGCTATCATAAATAAAGGGGATGCTGCTATACCAATTATTGAACCTAATGATACATATTTAGTTATTGCTACTACTATTAGAAATATTCCAAAGCAACTCAATGCTATAACTGGATTCATTCCTATCATAGCTCCTAAAGATGTTGCAACACCTTTTCCACCTTTGAATTTTAAGAACACTGGCCAGTTATGACCTGCTACAACTGCCACAACTGCAAGGTATGCAGATGTAACTTCATCGCATCCTGTAAACCTTGCTATTACTCTTGCTATTAATACAGCTACTAAGCCTTTTAATAAATCTCCCGCAAAAGTCATTGCACCAGCTTTTTTTCCAAGCGTTCTTAGCACATTTGTAGATCCTGGATTTCCAGAACCTTGAGTTCTTATATCAACATTAAACATTTTTCTTGCTATTATAGTCGATGTTGATATATTACCTAAAAGATAAGCAATTATAATTAAAATAATATAGCTAATCATATTTACCCCCTGGCAAAATTATTATCCTCTGTTCTTCTCTCTATATTCAAATCTAACAGAAGTTCCTTCAAATCCAAAGTTTTCTCTTATCTTATTTTCAAGATATCTTTGGTATGAGAAGTGAGTAAGTTCTTTGTCATTTATAAATAATGTAAATTTAGGTGGTTTTACATCTGTTTGAGAAGCGTAGTAAATTTTTAATCTCTTACCTTTGTCTGATGGTGGTTGATTTAACATTACTGCTTCACCTATAACATCATTTAACGCTGATGTTGATATTCTCTTAGCATGTTCACTTGCTACATATTGTACTGTTTCTAAAATTTTGTTCATTCTTTGATTAGTTTTTGCAGAAACAAATAATACCGGTGCATACATCATGAATGGGAATTTTTCTTTTATTTCTTTAGTGTAATTTCCTAATGTTTTATTGTCTTTTTCTATTAAATCCCACTTATTAACTACGAATATACAAGCTCTTCCTTCATCATGAGCTATACCTGCAACTTTTGTATCTTGTTCTGTTATACCTTCTTGTGCATCTATTACTATTAAAACTACATCAGCTCTTTCTACAGCACTCATAGATCTTAATACACTGTATTTTTCTACTGTTTCGTATACTTTGCTTTTTCTTCTAATACCTGCTGTATCTATAAGAAGGAATTCTTGTCCATCTCTTTCAAGATATGTATCTACTGCATCTCTAGTAGTACCTGCAATTGGACTTACTATAACTCTATCTTCACCTAATATTTTATTAAGTATTGAACTCTTACCTGCATTTGGTTTACCAGTTATAGCTACTCTTATTATATCTTCGCTATACTCAGTATTTAATCCTTTAGGGAAATTCTCAACAACTTCATCTAATAAGTCACCAAGTCCCATTCCATTTGCACTTGATATTGCATGTAAGTTTCCAAGTCCTAATTCATAGAAATCATACACATTATCAAATTGCTTTTGACTGTCTATTTTATTTACAACTAATATTACTGGCTTCTTAGTTTTTCTAAGCATAGTAGCTACTTCTTTATCAGCAGCTGTTATTCCTGACTTTCCATCAACTACAAAAAGTATAACGTGAGCCATATCCATAGCAAGCATAGCTTGATTTCTCATTTGAGATAATATTACATCTCCGTTATCTGGTTCTATACCTCCTGTATCAATTAATGTAAAGTATGTTCCTAACCATTCTACCTCTGTGAATATTCTATCTCTTGTTACTCCTGGAGTATCTTCAACTATAGATATTCTTTTTCCTGCTAATTTATTGAACAGTGTAGATTTACCAACATTTGGTCTACCAACAACTGCAACTATCGGTCTATTATCCATTATATTCTCCTTCCTATTTTAAAATCTTATCTACAAAGTCTATTCCTTGATTTTCACACGGAACTACTTCGATATTCATCATTTTTTGTATTTCTTCTAAAGTTATATTATCTAAAAATATTTCTTCATCAGCTTTTAACATAGCTCTAGGTATATAAAGTGTTTCTCCTAAATCTATATCTTTTAATTGATCCATTATATCAGTTGCAGTTATAAGACCTGAAACTGTTATAGTGTCTCCAAAGAAGTTGTTTATTATTTTATAGACATTTATTTCTACATTATTAAACTTCTTCATTATTAAATCTGCCATATCTTTTATAAACGCATAAGCAGAGTGTCCTGTTGCTATAGATACTTTTTTAGTTCTAGTTATTTTATCTAATGGTAAAGTTTCTAAGTAATCTTGAATTTCTCTTTCTAACTTACTTATCATTCCTACACCATTTTCAAATTGTATAAATCCTTCATATTCATCGTATTTTAATAATTCTCTATTGGCAATTATATAAAACTCATCTGATAAAAATGCAAATCTAGTTCCTAGTTTTTCCAAATACATCTTTTGTAATTCATTTATTTGGTCAATAGTATCTCCTGCTGTTTTTTCATTAAATATCTCTAAGTTTGGAAGATGACTTCTATGCTTAGTTATACCTACTGGAACTATTGCTGCGCTATTTACATATGGATATAAATTTGATAGATCAGATATAGTTCTAGTTAATTCTTCTTTATCATTATATCCTGGACATAAAACTATTTGGCAATTCATTTGTATTCCAGCTTCAGCTAACCTTTGCATTATTCCATACAGCTTTCCTGCAAATTTATTCTTTATCATAGTACGCCTTAACTCTGGGTTAGTAGTATGTACAGAAATATTTATAGGACTTATTCTGTATCTAATTATATTATTTATATCTTCTTCACTCATATTAGTAAGAGTTACAAAGTTACCTTGTAAGAAAGAAAGTCTTGAATCATCATCTTTAAAATAAAGAGTTTCTCTCATTCCCTTTGGAAGCTGATCTATAAAGCAAAATACACATTTATTTCTACAGCTCTTTGCTTTATCTATTATTGGATTTGTAAATTCAATTCCTAAATCATCATCATACTCTTTTTCTATTTCATATACATAAATTTGACCATTGATCTTTTGTATTTCTAATTCTATGTATTCATCACTCATTAAAAATTTATATTCTATTATATCATGGATTTCTTGTTCATTAATACTTATAAGTAAATCTCCCACTTCTATGCCTATTTCTTCAGCTATACTTCCTTTGTATACTTTACTTATAACATTATTACTTTTTTTTACGTTTACTTCCATCTCGTAATCACCACTCTTCTTTATAAATATATCATTTTATATTACCATATGTTAATTTAAATAGTCAATAAAATACAATTTTCGCTATATACATAACATACCAAATATAGGTTTATAATGTTTGACAAAAAAAGGTACCTAAGGTACCTTTAAGCTTAATGTTTAACTATTATTAATGTTCCTTTTGCTATTTGGTGAACCATACCTGATACACATTTAGCCATTAACATTGCCTTATTCTGTAAATCCTTATCATCATCTGCATAAAATATAGGGCATCCTCCAACTGGATTCATATTTTTATCTGTTGTTATAACAGCTAGGGTAAATTCATTTAATCCTACATTATCTCCCATTCTTATGCACTTCCTTTCTTATCTGTTTTATAATTTCTAAGTCCTAAGTACTTCCCTTTTGATGAAGAGAGAATAGGACAAGATTTTACTGCTTCTATTACTTTATCTTCATTTTTTTCCATAGGTATATAAGCCATTAATATACTTTCATTATTTGGATTTCTTCTTGGTAATGGGACAAAAGCAGGCTCATTGTTTTCTCTATAAACTCCGAGTCTAGAATAAAGATTGTAAGCTATAGCTTGTCTTTGTCCTAAGTCATAAATTATAGCTGCGTTAGTATAACTATTATCTTTTGGTTTAATTTCTATACCTATTCCTCTAGACAAAAATCTTTCTCTATCTTTTTCTAAACCTACATTTGTTATTCCTTTTAGATCTCCAATTTGCATAATTACATCATCCACAAATTGTATTTTGACTATAGATACATCTGCAACGTCACCTATACTCTTTCTTCTTGATATTTTCTTTAATAAAAATGCTAGCATTAAACCTAATACACTACTTATAATAAGTGTTATATCTTTGTTAGTATTAAATTCTGATATAATTACATAATAAAAGCCAACAGTAAAAAAGGAAGTTATTATACACATGTAATTTCTAACTTCATAAGTTCTAGCTATCTCTTCTATAAAAGAATTACCCCTTTTTATTAGCTGTGAATCTTCTAAATTTTGAAGTGTGTTTCTTCTATTCTCTCTTACTTGTCTAAACTGCTCAGCTGCTAGTGATAAAAATGTTATAGAAGTATATGAACGATCTATTAAAGCAGGAACTAATAGTGCTCCTAAAGAAGATGCTACGAAAGCTAACACTAATTGTGAAACTAACATATTAGGTTGTGTTGGGTATTGTCTTTGATCTAAGTTTAGCATTATAAGTCTACTTATTATACCTATTGCTAAGCCCGTAAAAAAAACTCTATCCATATAATCACCCCTTACTTAAAATTATTTATTTTTATATGCACTTTGTTTTCCTTTAGATGTACCTATAATTGGTGTACTTTTAATTACTTGTATTAGTACATCTTGATTTTGTAAAATCGGAATATATGGTATTACAACTGTCATTTTCTCTAAATTACTTTTAGATATCGCAAGTATATCTACTTCATCAACATCTTTATCAATTCCCATATGAATATATATATTATGTAGTATTGCTTGTCTTTGACCTAAGTCATTTATTATTCCAAAATCACCAATACTTTTAGGTATTATTTCTACTGCCATGCCTTTATTTATATATCTATCTCTACTGCTTTGTAATCCTATATTTGTTATGTGTACATCATTAACAAATAAATCAGCATCTTTAAAATTTATCTTTGCAGGTACTACATCAGCTACGTCACCTATACTATTTCTTCTTAGAGATGCTCTAAATATAAGTGCTACTATAATTCCACCAATTAGAGCACCTATTGTACATATCAACATTCCAAATTTATATCTTCTAGCTAAATAAATATATACTGTTGATGCTACTAATGCTGAAAATAAACTTATATAACTTCTCGTTTCATAAGTTGATGCAATTTCTTCTACATAAGATCCACCTTTTTGCACAATTTCATCGTCATCTAGGTTTTCAAGGGTTATTCTCTCTTGCTGTGCCAATCCTTGAAATTGTTGTATTCCTACTGCAAAAAATGTTAATGCTGAAAACTCTTTATCTATAAGAGCTGGTAGTGCTATGGCTCCAAGAGATGCTGCAAGACCTGCAACTATTATTTGTTCTATATAATCAAGTGGTCTTGTTGGATATTGCTTATCTGTTACTCTTAAAACAAACCCTCTACACAAAGTACCGATTATTAAAGCAATTATAAATGCATGTCTAAATAGATCATCATTTATTAAACTGTCTTTCATACACCATCCTCCTAACTAATTTTTCATTAAAATATCATAAGATTAGTTTGTACAAAAACAAAAAAAAATTTCCTATTTATCTAGGAAATTTTTTTAGGTATAGTTACTATAAATTCACTACCTTTATTTAGTTCACTTTTAACTTCAATTTTACCATGTAAAGATTTAATTATATGTTTAGTTATAGCAAGACCTAAACCAGTCCCCCCTACATCTCTACTTCTAGCTTTATCTACTCTATAAAATCTTTCAAAAATTCTTTGTATATCATCTTTAGGTATTCCAATACCATTATCTATTACATTTATAAATATATCCTCATCATTAGAAGATACAATAACTTTTACTTCTCCATGGTCCGGTGTATATTTTATTGCATTTTCTGTTAAATTTAAGAAAACCTGTTTTATGTAATCCCTATTTGACTCTACACATAATGACTCATCTTCAAATTCATATTTAAATTCTATATCCTTACTTTTTGCAATAAAACTAAGCATCTCTTTTACTTCATTAAATGTATTATATAGATTTATTTTTTCTAAAACTCTACTTTCTGTATTTTCTATAGATGATAAAAGTAATATATCATCTATTAACCTTTTTAGTCTATCAGATTCACTTTCTATTATTCCTAAAAATCTACTTCTTGTACTTGGATCTATGTTTTCGTTCAATTTTAAGGTTTCTACAAATCCACTTATAGATGTTAAAGGGGTTTTTAACTCATGAGTTACGTTTGCTACAAAATCACTTCTCATATTCTCAAGTTTAACTTTTTCAGTGATATCCTCTATATTTATAATAGATCCAATTATAACGTTAACTGTATTTTGAAGATAAACAGGATCAACTTTTATCTTATACACAGTTTCATCGTCCATAATGATTTTAGTAGTTTCATTTGTATTAGATCCTCTAAATTTAGATATTACTTTTAATATTTTTTCTTCTTTTATAGCATAAGCAATATTTTTACCTTCTACAATTTGATTTGAGTCTGATTTAATTATTTTCTTAGCTTCATCATTTATTAATAGTATATTTCCATTTATATCTATCGCTAAAATTCCATGAGATATACTTTTTAATATAGACTTTAATTGAAGATGTTTATATTCTACTTCCTCAATTGTATCACTCATATTCTCAATCATAGAGTTAAAATTATTTGTTAACTCTCCAAGTTCACCTTTTGCAGAAATATTCAACCTAGCATGAAGCTCTTTATTACTTACTTTTTTAGAAACAAGGGTAAATCTTTCTAGGTATCTTTTTATAGTTATTGCATATCTAAGAGATATTATAGTAATTATTACAGAAACTAACATTACAAAAAAATATATATTCTCTATTTGATTCATATTTATTCTCCTAAAGGATATAAAGCTTAATCTATTTTATATCCTACACCTCTTATAGTTTCTATATATTTTTCATTATTATCTTCTATTTTTTTTCTTAAATATCTTATATGAACATCTACAGTTCTAGTTTCTCCATAGTACTCATATCCCCAAATTTTATCTAAAAGATAGTTCCTTGATAAAACTTTTCCTTTATTTTGAAGTAACAATCTTAATAACTCAAATTCTTTTAATGTAAGATCTATCTTTTGATTACCTATACAAACCTCATGCTTTGATAGGTCCACTTTAATATCCTTATGCGTTAATATATCATTTTCAGTTTTTGAATTTATATTATATCTTCTTAATACCGATACAATTCTAGCTAATAATTCTTTAATACCAAAGGGCTTTGTTATATAGTCATCTGCACCTACTTCTAGTCCTTCTACCTTATCACCTTCCATATTTTTAGCTGTCAACATTATTACTGGTATACTTTGTAAATCCTTATCTGACCTAATCTTTTTCAGAACATCTATACCACTTATATTTGGAAGCATCCAGTCTAAAAGAATTAAATCTGGTTTAACTTCCTTTGCTTTTATAAAACCATCAAAACCATCATATGAACAGTGAACCTCATAGTTTGCTGTTTCTAAATTGAACTTTAGTAGCTCTACTATATGCATTTCATCATCTATAACAAGAATTTTAGTATTCATAAGAATTATTCTCCTCTCTATTTTATCTGCATAATTAATCCAATTCTTTTGTTTGTCTTATCATGAATCCTATAAGAATGGAATTTATCGCTATTACAGCTAGTACATATTCCTAAGTTAATAATATTTTCTCCCTTAACTCCAGCAGATTTTAAAATATATTCATTAACTTTCCATAAGTCTAAATAGTACTTGTCTTCCTTTATTATATAGAATTTTTCAGTGCAGTTTGTAAGAATTGTGTTAAATTTTCCGATTAATTCTTCTGACACCTCATAACAGCAAGATCCAATAGATGGACCTATAACGCAAATTAAATCTTTCGTATTTGTATTATATTGTTTTTTCATAAGTTCTATTGTGTTTTTAGCTATTTGAGAGTAAGTACCTCTCCATCCTGCATGAACAGCTCCTATAGCCTTATTTTTTTTATCTATTATTGCTATAGGAACACAGTCTGCAGTAAATACAAGAAGAGGAACGTTTTTTAAGTTTGTTATTAATGCATCCCCTTCATTTTTACAACCAATATTATTCTCATCAACAATATTTACTATATCAGAATGAATTTGTATATTACTTGTTAAGTTATCTAAATTAAATTGTTCTTTAGTAAATGTATTTATTAAATCATTCTTACTTTTCGAATCAATATTTTTAGTAGTAATTGCTAGGTTAACAAAATCAATTTCATCTTTAATTTTTTTTACTTCTATGTAATTTTCCATTTTAGTCTTCCTTCTCGATTAGTATATTTTTCAATTCATTAACAAAAGTATTTATATCTTTAAATTGTCTATATACCGATGCAAATCTAACATAAGATACTTCATCTACATCTTTTAATTTTTCCATTACCATTTCACCAATTGCTTTGGCATCAACTTCGCTTGAAAAATTTTTATTAACTTCATTTTCTATAAAAAATACAATTTCATCTATTTGTTCAATAGACACAGGTCTTTTTTCACATGCTTTTAGTATTCCATGCTTTATTTTTTCACCACTAAAGTATTCTCTTGTATTATCTTTTTTTATAACCATTATCGGTGTTGTTTCTATTTTTTCATAAGTTGTAAATCTACTTTTGCAAGATTCACATTCTCTTCTTCTTCTAATTGATTTACTATCTGTATGTCTTGAATCTACAACTTTTGATTCCTTATAATTGCAATATGGACACTGCATATTATTCCTCCTTAGTTTTTAAGCCTATTATTGCCTTATATCTTGTCTATATTAAACTCATCTAAATTAATATCTGATCCTAAATTTACTATTATTGTATCACAACCAACTTTTAATATATCACTAAAGAATACAACTTCTTCTTCACTTCCTCTTGAAAAGAAGTTTCTTGAATCTCCTAATATACTAAATGATACTACCTTACCTTCATTAATGTCTAGGTCTATATCTGTTATAAACCCCATTTTCTTTCCATTTTTAATATTAATAACCTCTTTGTCCATTATATCAGATACTCTCATCATATTATAATCTCCCTCCCATAAAAAATAAATATTTAGTTAAAAAAAAGAGCATTGTCAAAGTATTTAATTCACTTAATATGTACTTCCTTATATTAATATGCTATGTGAATTAAGCCTTAGACATGCTCTTTAAATTTTTTTATATATATTTTCTCATGTTTTTAAGTGCGTTTTTCTCTATTCTTGATACTTGTGCTTGAGATATTCCTATCTCATCTGCTACTTCAATTTGTGTTCTCCCTTTATAAAATCTTAGGTCCAATACTAATTTTTCTCTACTGTTTAGCTTTTTAATAGCTTCTTTTAAGGCTATTTCTTGTAGCCAATTTTCGTCTGTATCTTTCTTGTCCTGAACTTGATCCATAACAAAGATGGCATCTCCGTTGTCTTGATATACTGGGTCAAATAGTGATATTGGATCTTGTATTGCATCTAAAGCCATTACTACTGATTCAACTTCTAATCCTAGCTCTTTTGCTATTTCTGACACTGTAGGTTCTTTTGCATTTGATCTAACTAGTCTCTCTCTAACTTGTAATGCCTTATATGCAATATCTTTTAATGACCTACTTACTCTTATTGGATTATTGTCCCTTAAATATCTTCTTATTTCACCTATAATCATAGGGACTGCATAAGTTGAAAATCTTACATTTTGACTTAAGTCAAAGTTGTCAATAGCTTTTATAAGTCCTATACATCCTATCTGAAATAAATCGTCTATATTTTCCCCTCTGTTATTGAACTTTTGTATGACACTTAAAACTAATCTTAAATTTCCTCTCACAAATTGTTGTCTAGCTTCTTCATCTCCATTTTTTATTTTAACAAGAAGCTCTGTCATTTGATTATTCTTAAGAACTGGAAGTTCAGATGTATTAACACCACAGATTTCAACTTTATTAATTTGCATAATTTTCAGTCCTCTCTTAAAAGTTTGTTATATATGAAATTATTTACACATGTATTATTTTTATACTTTTAAGCAGAAATTATTTGACTTATACAAATTTTTTCATTTCTTTTTTTAACCTTGATATTATCTTCTTTTCTAATCTAGATATATAGGATTGAGATATTCCAAGCATTCCAGCTACTTCCTTTTGAGTTCTTTCATCACCCTTATTAGTTAAACCAAATCTTAATTCCATAATTTGCTTTTCTCTATCTGAAAGCCTATCTAATGCCATAATCAATAAATCTTTATCAATTTCTTCTTCAATAATTTTATATATCTCATCATTTTCTGTTCCTAATACATCAGAAAGTAAAAGTTCATTTCCATCTAAATCTACATTAAGTGGCTCATCAAAAGATACCTCTACCTTCTTCTTATTGTTCTTTCTTAAATACATTAATATCTCATTTTCTATACATCTAGAAGCATATGTTGCAAGCTTAATGTTTTTATTGAGTTTAAAAGTATTAACTGCTTTTATAAGTCCTATTGTTCCTATTGATATTAAATCCTCAACATCTATACCTGTATTTTCAAACTTTCTAGATATGTATACAACTAGTCTTAAGTTTCTTTCAATAAGTGTTGTTTTTACACTTTCATCTTTTTCTAGTTTTTGTAATAGTTCATTTTCTTCTTCTGGTTTAAGTGGTGGTGGTAAAACATTAACTCCACCCATGTAATATACACTATCTGATTTTATGATTCCTAATTTTATACCTACATTTAAAATTATACCTCTAAACTTTGCCCTAAATTTTACTAATAAAGACTTCATTGGTCTCTTCCCCCTTTAGTATATTAAGTTTATTTTGACTATGATAAAATACTTGGATTCAATATTGCACTATATTCATCATCCTTAAAATTTGATACTCCAATAATTACATTGCCAATTTTTTTTTCATCTATTTCTAAGTAGTCTGCCTTAAATCCTAAAATCATATTAGCTTGACTACTACCAGCATGTTTATAAGGAATTAATCTTACTCTAGCAGATAGATCATCATCTAAGTCATTAATAATTTCATCAACTTTCATTACATTAATATCCTCATAATCATAATCAAGATCCTTATCTGGTAATAAGGATTTTAGAACTTTAGACTTAACTATAACTACATCGCTTTTACTTATTGGATCTTTTAAAAAGTTTCCACTATCTAATAAAGCTTCACATTCACATTTACAACCTAGTAAACTTATTTTTATCGTTTTGTTAAATTCTTTTATATGCTTAAGCGTTTTTATATCTATATATATGTATTGAAGAAGCTTACAGCTAAAATATGCACATGCTATTAAGAAAGATATTTTCACATGACTAATTCCTGTAAAGTAAATCAAAAAATAAGTACTTCCTGAGATAAATATATTTACTATATAAAATGTAATAAGAATTCTTATATATTCATGTTTGTTGTTAAATTTAAATGATATCAATGTAATTATTAAAATAAATATAAACTTACATGGTATAGTGAATAAAACTTTTAACGATGGTAGAACATAAGCAACTGAGTATATAGCACCTAAACTTGAACCTAAAATTTTTTGAATTCTACTATTTAAATTTTTTGTTAGAATAGAAGTACAACTTATAATAATATAATTTATTAGTAGGTTTTCTATAATATAAGAATCAATATACATTACATGCTCCTCCTCTATATAAACCTTTAGTTCATTATACTTCACTCATTTAGAAATTTCTGTCAGTTTTAACAGTCGAAGTAAACTCTTAAAATATATAAAATCATTCATAACTCACCCCATTACTATTTATTTTTCTATGTATACAGTATCAATAGTCTTTATAGGTAGAATAAACCTGTAGAATAATTTATATATTAGTATAAAATAGTTATAAAATACTTATTATTTTTGTTCTAATAAAATAAATTTTATTATTATTAAGTATCATTTTACCTTTTATTTGCATAAAAAAGAGATGACTTAAGTCATCTCATACTTTTATAGATTAAATTATCTTCTTCTTCTTAAAAAAGTTGGGATTATCATATCATCATCTTCTTCAACTTTTTTAGGCTCTTCTTTAACTGTAACTACTTCCTTAACTGGTTCAGCTTGAACTTGTTGAACTTCTACTTTTTTTACTTCAGGTTCAACTGGCTTAGTAGTAAACTTACTTATAGTATCATTTATTCTCATATCTTGAAGCTGATTACTTTCAAAACCTGTTGCTATAACAGTTATACTTATTTCATCTCCTAAGTCTTCTCTTATAGATGCCCCAAATATAATGTTAGCTTCTGGATCACATGATTCTTGAACTAATGTAGATGCTTCATTTATTTCAAATAAACCTAAGTTAGAACCACCAGTTATGTTAAGTAGTACTCCTTTAGCACCCTTTATAGAAGTTTCTAATAATGGTGATTGTATTGCTTCTCTAGCAGCTTCAACAGCTCTATTTTCTCCTACTGCTCTACCCATACCCATATGAGCTAGACCTTGTTCTTTCATTATAGAAGTAACATCGGCAAAGTCTAAGTTTATTAAACCTGGCACTGCTATAAGATCTGAAATAGATTGTATACCTTGCTTTAATACATTATCAGCTATAGAGAATGCTTCTAGCATAGAAGTATTCTTTTGTACTAATTGTAATAACTTATCATTTGGTATAGTTATTAATGTATCTACGTTAGCTTTTAAATCCTCTATACCTCTTTCAGCGTTCTTCATTCTTATTTTGCCTTCAAATACGAAAGGCTTTGTAACAACACCTACTGTAAGTATCCCCATTTCCTTAGCTAATTGAGCAACTAATGGAGCTGCTCCTGTACCTGTTCCACCACCCATACCGGCAGTAACAAATACCATATCCGCACCTTCAAGTAGTTTTACAATTTCATCTTTACTCTCTTCTGCTGCTTTTTTCCCAATTTCAGGGTTTGCCCCTGCTCCAAGCCCTCTAGTAAGCTTATCTCCTATTTGAACTTTATATTCAGCTTTAGATGTATATAAAGCTTGCTTATCAGTATTAATTGCTATGAACTCAACACCTTTAAGTTGTGCTTCTACCATTCGATTGACTGCGTTATTTCCGCCGCCACCTACACCTATTACCTTAATCTGCGCAAAATTATCTGATTCTACGTCAAAGTTTAGCATTTATAAACCTCCTTATTTTACGATTCAAAGTAAATCTATGTAATAATTATATCATTTAATCTACAAAATTTGTTAACATTTCACTAACTTATTCCATAAAAATACTTATTTTCCTCTTTTTTTATTACTTAACCTTAATATAACATGTCTTCTTATTATAGATAAATTGTCGAATAATCTCGAACCAAATACTAATATTGCAACATAGTAAATTGGTATCCCCAGTCTATCACCTATATAAGTTAAAAATATAGCTAATAATGAATTTCCAATAAAACCTGTTATAAATATAATATTATCATATTTACCTTCAAAAGTTGACTTTACTGCACCAAAGATTGAATCTAGCGTTGCAAGTATTGCCACCGACATATAAAGGGAGTAATCCATAGGATAAGTAAATGGAATATAATAACCAATAACTACTCCTAGTGCTAGTCCTCCTAGTATCCATAACATAAATACTCACCTTCTTTATTTTACTTTGAAATAGTTCTTTTTTTCAAGCTTTTTATACTTTTATTTGTTTTTTTCGTAAAAATTTACTACTAAATAATCTTTTTCCTCTACATTTATATAAATCCCATATACTTCCTTCAGTAAACTTGCATATGACTCTGGAGAATTTATACTTGCCTTTAAGGAATCTATATCTCCTACAGCTTTTATTATAAATGGTTGTCCATATGTTGTTTCATTTACTGTAATTGTTGCACCTGAACATTTTATTTTACTTGTTGGTAGAACTCTTTCATCATTTATAGATATCCCTTTTGCCCCTGCTTTTCTTAGGTCATTTATAACTCTCAATATATCTATATCATGAATAAGTAAGTCATTTGGGTTTTCACCACTAGATAACTCTCTTTCGCTGTCCTTCATAGTAATAATTATTCCATTTCCTTTAACATCTGAATATCCACTTATTTCTTTTAAATATTTTAGTTCATCATTCATCAATTCTTCTACTGATTTATTTTCATCCTCATCAACATGCTCATATACTTTTAGGCTTTGTTCATACTTATCTTTTTTTTCTTTTAAATTTTCAATTTCAAGCTTAATATCATTTATTTCCTCTTCAATTTCCCTTTTTTGTTTCAATGTTATATATACATTGTTTGAATTCATAGACTTTATGTAAGTAGAAATAAATATCCCTATCATAAAAGCAATTAATATTATTAGCATCTTTTTTGTTTGTAGTTTATACTTATTAATTTTCATCGTCTTCAATTAACTCGCTATTATCTTCCAAATATTTTCTTTCTGATGATGCTTCTATTTTTAGATCTTCACTTTTTTCTACAGTAACTTTAGCATTATAATATTTTTCTATTTCCCAGACAATACCATATTTAATTTGAAGGGCTGATGCTAATGTGTCTGAATTTCCTATTGCTTTTATTATAAATGGCTCTTTTATAATACTATCATTTAAGTATAGTTTATCTTCCTTTAAATGTATATACGAATCATGCACTATTCGTTGATTATTCATTGATATAGCATTTGCTTGAGCAGAATTTAATTTATTTATAAGAGATAATAATATGTCATAATTATAAGATATATTATTTGAAGAATTATCATTTAAATTATTATTTGTAGATTTAATAGTTACCTTAATTCCTTCCCCTTTTACATCAGTGTATCCTGCTAACTCTTCATATTTTTTAATTTCTGATTTTATACTATCATCATTACTACCATCTTCATCACTTTTATAGCTATCTATGCTATTTTGTATTTCATATATTTCTTCTTGTAAATCAGCTTCTTCTTTTTTTAATGATTTTAATTCTTGAGCTAATTGTTCTCCTTTTTTGAGGGTTGTCATTCCATTATTTTCTATATTTATGCTTCTTAATTGTAAACTTATAAAAATTCCTAATATAGTAGTGACTATAATTAAACTTTTATAAGGTATTTTTTTGTGCAAATTAATCACTCCTCATTGCTGCTTATTAACTAGGTTTATATACTGCGTAATTGCTATAAGTTAAATCTACAATACCACTTTTTATATTTTTACTTTGTAAATCTACAAGTATTTTGCTAGTTCTAGATATATTATAATCTAAGTTATCATCATTTATTATTAAAAATTTAGGTCCAATATTTGCTATAATATTTACATTAGAACCTGTGTATTCAATTTCTGATATTTCATTTTCTAAATGCTCTTCTTTTAATAATGCTATTAAATTTAAAACGCTTTTTTTAACTTTATCATTTTCAAATTTAACAGTCCCATTATTTAAAGTATACTTCACATTAAATACTATTTTATCATTATTTTCATATAAATTATCAATTTTTTCAATTAAGTTTCCACTATTATCTATATAACAAAAATCTGTTCCATTTGATAATAGTGCTATAACTTCTTTTTCTTTTATTGTTATTACTATTTTGTTTGGAAGTTTACGCTTAACCTCTACATCATCTACATAAGGATTTGATTGTATCTCTTTTTTTATATCTTTTAATTTGTAACTAAATATATTTTTTTTAGTGATTAATTTTTCTTCATTTATTACCTCATCTTTTTTTAATACGCTATTGCCTACTATTTCAACTTTAGTCAAATTAAATAAATCGCTTTTTAATAAGGTTACTAATCCTATAGAAAACATAAAAACACATAGTAAAATAATCATCACTCTATCTGTTCTTATTTTTCTTTTTTGCTTCTTCAAATCTTCACCTCCTATAAAAAAGTAGCATATTATAAAATACAACCTTATTATCATATTTCCCTACATAATAAACTATACTTTCGAAAGCAATTTCAATCTTATTTTTACAATAAATAAGATTGTCCTATTTTAAACTACTTTTTATTCTATTATATATTAAAAGGCTCTATTTCGAGCCTTTATATTTTCCTAATATCTGCACCTAGATCTCTAAGTACTTTTTCTATATTTTCATAACCACGTTCTATATGGTATATATTATCTATTTCACTTTCGCCATTAGCTGCTAATGCCGCAATAATAAGACTTGCTCCACCTCTTAAATCTGTAGACTTAACTTTGTTTCCATAAAGTTGATTTACACCTCTTACCTTACATATATTAGCATTTACTAAAGTTATATCTGCTCCCATTTTTTTAAGTTCGCTACAATGCATAAATCTATTCTCAAATATAGTTTCAAAAAATACCGTAATACCATCAGATAATGTCATCAAAGCCATCATTTGAGACTGCATATCTGTTGGAAAACCTGGATGAGGTGATGTTTTTATTAAGTCTACAGCTTTTATAACTTTTGGTGCAACCATAATTAGTCCACTTTTTGTATATTCTATTTCACAACCCGCACCCCTTAATACGTTACTTATAGGCTCCATATGCGCTTTTATAGCATTTTCAACCTCTAATCTACCACCCGTTATAGCACTAGCAACCATATATGTTCCTATAGCTATTCTGTCGGGTATTACACTATATTCTACTCTACCTAAATTTTTTACGCCTTCAATTTCAATATAGTCAGTTCCCGCACCACTAACTTTAGCTCCCATAGCGTTTAAAAAATTCTGTAGGTCTTCTATCTCAGGTTCTTTAGCCGGATTGTATATTTTAGTTGTACCAGTAGCTCTTGCTGCTGCTAGCATGGCATTTTCAGTTGCTCCTACACTTCTTTTTTCAAAATTAATTATATTTCCTTTTAGGCATTCTCTATAGCAACTAATAACTCCATTACTTTCTTCTATATTAACATTAAGAGCCCTTAATGCCTTTAAATGTAAGTCTATTGGTCTTTGACCGATTGCACAACCTCCTGGATGACTTATTTCTATATGTTCAAGTCTTCCTATCATAGCACCCATAATAATTATTGATGACCTCATTTTTCTTACATATTCTTCATTAATTTTATGGAAATTTATATTTGAACTATCTATAATTAAGGTGTCTTCACTATATTCAATCTTGCATCCTATACTTTCTAGTATTTTTATCATAACAAGCACATCAGCTATAAAAGGTACATTATGAATAATGCTAACATTTTCATTTAGTATTGATGCTGCCATTATAGGTAATATAGCATTTTTTGCTCCCCTAATTTTTAGAGTTCCTTCTATTTTATTGCCTCCATTTATTATATACCTAGACAAAGTTAACCCCCCTAGCAGTAGATTTAAATAAAATGCCTATATTTAAAGTCTATGTACTAGAGGGGTTATATGTTACTTTTTCTTTATTCCTATTACTTTGTGCTCAGATTTTGAATCATCGCTAGTTTTATTTTCTTCCTTTGATTCCTTTGCTTCTTCATTTTTTTCTATTTTTTCTTCTTTAGAAACTTTAGATTTATTTCCTTTATTATAAATCTTCATAATCTCATCGTAAATTAAATCTATAGCTTCTGGCTTGCCTATTTCTTTACTTGCATTTGCCATATCTATTAAAAGTTCTCTATCACCTAATAGTTTAAATACTGCACTGTTTAAACTTTTTGGAGTTAAATTCTTTTCTAGTATAGCGATTCCTGCACCTTTTGACTCTATACTCTTTGCATTATACTCTTGGTGGTTTTCTGCAGTATATGCCTTTGGTATTATTATAGAAGGCTTTCCTAAAGCTGTTATTTCAGCTAATGATATAGCCCCTGCACTACCTATGACTAAATCACTGGCAGCTAATGCATTTGCCATATCTTCTAAATATGGAACAACTTTTTGATATGGCTTAAGGTCTAAGTTTTCTATACTCTTTGCAAAATCTTCATAATAATACTTACCAGTTGCAAATATAAATGCTATATCTTCTTTAACCATATTTTCTATTACAAACTTCATTGCTTCATTTATTTCTTCTGATCCTCCACTACCCCCGTAGCAAAGTACCATCTTTTTCTCTTCACTTATACCAATATTTTTTCTTGCTATATTTTTTCTTGCAACTAATATTTCTTTTCTTACTGGGTTTCCTGTAAGAACTAATTTATCTCTACTAGCTTCAGGGAATCTTTGATGAGAATCTTCAAAACTAGTTAAAACAGTTGTTACAACTTTTGAAAGTATTTTATTAGTAACTCCAGGGAAAGAGTTTTGTTCGTGAACTACTGTTGGAACCTTCTTTAAGGCCGCATTAAATAGTACTGGACCACTAACATATCCTCCCGTACCAATTACAACATCTGGTTTAAATTGTTTAACAATTTTTCTAGATTGCTCTAATCCCTTAAATAATTTAAATACTCTTTTTACGTTATCAAAATCTATTTTTCTTTTAAAACCTTGTACTGTTACTGTTTTTAATTCATACCCATATTTAGGAACTATTTCTGATTCTATTCCTTTTTCTGTACCAACAAATAAAATTTCTGCTTCAGGGTGTGCCTCTTTTATTCTGTTGGCAATAGCGATTGCTGGATATACGTGTCCTCCAGTACCTCCGCCTGATAATAAAATTTTCATTGAATCATCTCCTGTTAGTTAATTTTGACATGCTTTGAGATGTTTAACACTATACCTACAGCCCCCATAAGTATGGTTAATGATGTTCCTCCCATGCTTATAAAAGGTAATGCTACTCCTGTGGCTGGCATAGATGATGTGGCAACAGCTATATTTAAAGCTGCTTGTATTCCTATTTGAGCTCCTATTCCTATAACAACCATAGAAGAAAATATATCTGGACATTTTAATGCTATTCTTATACATCTATATACTAATATTACAAATAACATCATCACTACTATACATCCTACAAGGCCTAATTCTTCACCTATTATAGCAAATATAAAGTCATTTTGTGGTTCTGGTATGTAAAAATATTTTTGCTTACTTTTACCAAGTCCAAGTCCAAATAAACCTCCAGAACCAATGGCATATAAACTTTGGATTACTTGATACCCTGATCCTAGTGGGTCTTGGAATGGATCTAGGAATGATAATACACGTTTTAATCTATACGGAGCTGAGAGTACTAATCCTGCAAATGCAGCTATTCCTAGTGCTATCATAGTATATACAAATTTCATATTCATTCCTGCTACAAATAACATTACAAATGTAACTAATATTATAGTACCTGCTGTTGACATATTGGGTTGACCCATTATAAGTATAAAGAAAGTACCTGGAACTATAAGAAGTGGTAAAACACCTTTTGTCAAAGATTTTATATTGTCATATTTTTTTTCAATTAATTTTGCAGTTATTAATATACTGGCAAACTTAGCAATCTCTGCTGGTTGTATAGTTGCTCCACCTACACCTAACCATCTTTTTGCTCCGTTTGCTTCTATACCTAAAGGTGTTAAAACTAATACTAATAAAACTACTGCTAATATACCTATTTTAGTAGCATTCTTCTTCCAAAATGTATACTCTATCCTTGATGTTATCATCATTCCTATAAAACCTAAGACAGCGTATATTACATTTCTTTTTAAAAAATAAAAGGCATCCTGGTGTTTAAATGCAGCTTGAATATAGCTAGCACTAAACACCATTACTATGCCTATAAATACTAATGTCATAGTAGTATAAAATACTACTGGATCAAATTCAGTCTTCATTCCTTTTTTGATTTGTTTTTTTAAACCTGATTCTTTAGGCTTCAAACCTTCTTTAGGCATTTAAGACTTACCTCCCTTTGCATTTGTGTGGCGTTAAGAGGCTATTTTAAATTGTTTACATTATCCTTGAAGTCTTTTCCTCTTACTTCAAAATTACTGTACATATCCCAACTTGCACAAGCTGGTGAAAGTAAAACTACATCACCACTTTGAGCAATATCATAAGATTTTTCTACAGCTTCTTTCATATTTTTTACATTATATATTTTTTCAAATCCTTTTTCTTTTGCACATATTTCTATCTTAGGAGCTGTTTCTCCTAAAAGAACTAATGCAACAACATTACTCTTTGCAGCTTCAAGTAGTTCATCAAAACTACTTCCTTTGTCTTTACCTCCGGCAATTAAAACTATATTTTTTTTATAAGATTTAATCGCTTTTATAGTGGAGTCAGGATTCGTTCCTTTTGAGTCGTTTACAAATATTATGTCGTTTAATTCTCTTACAAACTCTTGTCTATGCTCTACAGATTTAAAGTTTTTTAATACATCTTTTATAATACTTAAATCTATATTGCTAACATAAGTTATTCCTATTGCTGCCATACAGTTCTCAAGGTTATGTTCACCTGGCAAACTTAATTCGTCAGCATTCATAAGTACTATTTTTTTGTCTATATCTATAATTATATTATTATTTTCATCTAGATATATTCCTTTATTTAATTTTTCTTTTCTAGAGAAAAAAATAACCTTAGAGTTACATTTTTGTGATAAATCTCTAACTATAGTATCGTCATAATTTAAAATTGTAAAATCTTCTTCTTTTTGATTTTCAAAAATTCTAGATTTTGCAGCTATATAATTTTCCATAGTATGGTGTCTATTCATATGATCTTCAGTAACATTTAAAAATGCACTTACCTTTGGTCTAAACTCATCAATACTCTCTAATTGGAAACTACTTAATTCAGTTACTAAGATTGAATCTTCATTAGTTGAATCTACTGTATCTATTACAGGATTACCTATATTACCAACTATATAAGTATCTTTGTTAGCCGTTTTAAATATTTTTCCTACTATACTAGTTGTTGTAGTTTTACCATTCGTTCCTGTTATACCTATAAATGTAGGATTATTTTTAGATAATCTGTATGCTAGTTCTACCTCACCAATTATCTTTATATTATTATTTTTAAGTTTACATATAAAAGGTAAATCTAGGGGAACTCCTGGAGACACTATAGCCATATCTATATCATCAACATTTTCTGGATGATACCCTAATATATATTCAACATTTTTTATATCTTTTAATTGTGCTAATATTTCTTCTAATTGTGCTTTTTCTTTTATGTCATTTACAATCGTTTTAGCTCCTAGTTTATCTAAATATTTTATTGTAGATACTCCAGTTTTCGCTAAACCTACTAGTAAAACTTTTTTATTTTTAAGTTCCACTTTATTTCCCTCCAAAATTAGAATACTGCTACTACTCCTATCCAAGCTAGAACTATAGTAACTATCCAGAATGTGAATACAACCTTTGTTTCTGGCCATCCACATTGTTCAAAGTGATGATGTATTGGAGCCATTTTAAATATTCTCTTTTTAGTTAATTTGTAATATCCAACTTGAAGCATAACAGATAAAGCTTCTGCAAAATATATACCTCCAACTAAAACAAATACAAGCATAGAATTTGTTAAAATAGCAAAAGCAGTAACTGCACCACCTAATGCCATAGAGCCTGTATCTCCCATAAATATTTTTGCAGGATATGCATTAAATCCTAAGAACCCTATACAAGCACCTACTGTTGCTGCAGCAAGAACTGCTACATCTGTATTTGATATTGAAGCTGCAAATATCATAAAGAATCCTGCAACTATTACTGTTACACCTGATGCTAATCCATCTAAACCATCAGTTAAGTTAACTGCATTTACTATACCAACTATCATAAATGTCATTATTGGTATGTATAATGGACCTAAGTTTATTACAGCATCTGTAAAAGGTATTATAAGTTGTGTCGCACTTGGTGATGAACTGTATTGGTAGTAAGAAACATATAAAGCTAGTGCAAATTGCATAACTATTTTTTGCCATGGCTTTAATCCTAATGATCTTTTCATTTTAATTATTATAAAGTCATCTACAAACCCTACAAATCCAAATCCTACTACACATAAAAGCCCTATTACCATATCTGAGCTAATATTACTTCTTGTAAGTCCTGTTATAAGTATAGCTATTATTATAAGAACGCCTCCCATTGTAGGTGTTCCATTTTTTTGTAAATGTGTTTTTGGTCCATCATCTCTAACTGTTTGCCCAAATTTAAATCTAGTTAACATCGGTATAAATATTGGTCCTAATATAATTACTATTAGAAATGAAATCATTGCTGTATAAGTAAGTTCCTTTATTCCTAACATAATATAACTCCTCTCCCTGTCATTGTTCTCTTTTCGTTGTTTACTTATTTAAATATTCTACTATTTTTTCTAATTTCATACCTCTAGATGCTTTTACTAATATTACATCTCCTTTTTGTATTAAATTATCAAGTTTATTTATTGCATCTTCTTTAGTTTCAAAGTGATGTATATTATTTGAATCAAATCCTAAACTTTGGGCTTCTTCTCCTATAAACTTAGAGTCTTCTCCTATTGTTATTAATACATCAGTATTTCCTATTGCCGATTTACCAACAAGTCTATGCCCATACTCTGCATGTTCTCCCATTTCAAACATATCTCCAAGTATAGCAACTTTTCTTTCTTTATATCTACCTAAAATTTTCAGTCCAGCATTCATAGAATCTGGGCTAGCATTATAAGTATCATTTATTATAGTTAAGTTATCAGTTTTAACTATGTCTAATCTCATTTTTGTCGCTTTATAGTTTTTTAAACCTTCCTTTATATTTTCTAAAGGAATTTCTAAGGTCATACCACAAAGTATAGCTGCCATAGCATTATATATATTATGTTCACCTACCGCTGGTACATATATTTCTTCTTTATTTCCATTTATTACACATGTAAAAGTTATATTATCTTCTCCCATGTTGAAATCTTCACAATATATATCATTGTCTTTATTAAATCCAAATGTTTTTAATGTATAAACATGATCTTTATCTTTTAATGTTGATAAAAACTTGTCATCTCCATTTACAATTAAAGTATTTGATGAATCAAAATTTGTTGTTATCTCCATCTTTGCTTTTAATATTCCTTCTTGTGAACCAAGTCTTTCTATATGAGATAAACCTATATTTGATATAACTCCAATTTTAGGATTTACGATATTTGCTAAATGCTCTATCTCATTAAAACCTGACATTCCCATTTCAATAACTGCACATTCATGCATTTTATTTAATTCAAATAACGTAAGAGGTACACCTAATTGATTATTAAGATTTCCTTCATTTTTTAATGAATTAAATTTAGATGATACAGCTGCATATACCATATCTCTTGTAGTTGTTTTTCCAACACTACCAGTTATACCTATAAATGGTATATTGAATTTTGATTTGTAATAATTTGCAACATTTCCTAAAGCTATTTCTGTATCTTTAACTTCTATAAGATTAATATCTGAGTGGTTAATTTCAACTTTCGATTCTTTATTCTTTATAAAAGTTCTACATCCGTTATCATATGCACTTTGCATAAAGTTATGTCCGTCTAGGTTTTCTCCAATGATAGCTACGAATACATTATTTTTATTTGCTTTTCTACTATCTATAACAACATCATTTACTATGTTATCTTCATTTCCTAAAACTAATTTACCCTGAGTCGCAATTACTAACTCTTTAACTGTTAGATTTTCCATACCACTCCTCCTTAATTTTTCTATATGCCTTATTATTTTACAACTCATCTTAATAAAAGGCAATGTATATATATACATTGCCCCCAAATAAATTTTAACTTTATAATTATATAACAGATTGTAGTTTTTTTGAAGTTATTTATAATTATCTTTAATTACAAATTATTTACAAATTTAATTATCAAAGTATATAGATATACTTGATCCTTCTGATACTTTGACACCTGGTTTTGGGAACATATCAATTACTTTAGACCCATCTTTTATTTCTACATCAGGATCTAAGTTTACAGTTAATTTAGCATCCTCTAGTGCTTTTGTTGCTTCTTCTATACTTAAATCTCTTACATCTGGAACTTCAACTTTTACTTTTTCATTATCGGCTTTCTCTTCCTCTGTATATTGTGGTTCAACTCCTAAATAAGGTAATGCCTCACTCATTATTTCTTTAATTATAGGTCCTGCAGCTGTACTACCAAATAAACTTCCTTTAGTAGGCTCATCCACTATTGCTAATACTACAATTTGAGGATCATCAGTAGGAGCAATCCCTATAAATGAGCATATATATTTTCCTTGTGCATAAGTTCCATCAACAACTTTTTGTGCAGTACCTGTTTTACCACCAATTCTGTATCCTGGAATATAAGCTGTTTTACCTCCACCATCTGTTACAACTGACTGTGCTATTTCCATCATTTTTTTTGATGTTTCTTCTGATAATACAGTTCTTACTACCTTAGATTTCACTTCTTCTACTACATTTCCTTTGTTGTCAGTGTATGCTTTTACAAGTCTAGGTTGCATAAGCTTACCATCATTAGCTATAGATGATACAGCAGTTATTAATTGTAGAGGTGTAACTGATATTGATTGACCAAATGACATAGTTGCTAGTTCTACTGGTCCAACATTTTTTTCATTATAAACTATTCCTTTTGCTTCACCAGGTAAATCTATACCTGTTTTTGAAGTAAATCCAAAGGCTTCTATGTAATCATAAAACTTGCTTACTCCTAATCTACTTCCTAACTCAACGAAAACTGGGTTACATGAATTCTGAACACCTTGAGCGAAAGTTTGCTCTCCATGAGGTCTATAATGTCTCCAACATTTTATTGTAGTTCCTGCTACATTTACAGTACCATTACATACAAACTTATCACTTTCCTTTACTAGTCCTTCTTCTAATGCTGCTGATGATGTTATAAGTTTGAATGTTGACCCAGGCTCATATGTATCATTTATTACTGAGTTTCTCCACATTGCATAATATCCATTTATTATATCTTTATCACTATAACTATCTAATAATTCTTGGTAATATGGATATATAGCTGTTCTAGAGTCATTAGGGTCATAATCTGGTTTTGATGTCATAGCTAATATGTCTCCTGTTTTAGGATCCATAGCTACTACACTTACCCTTTTAGCTCCCGTTGTTTCGTATGCTTTTTCTACTGCTTTTTCAGCATAGTGTTGTATTACTTCATCGATAGTTAATACTAATCCATTCCCTTGTTCTGGCTCATAGTAAATTTCTGAACCTTGTGGTATTTCTCTACCAGAAGCATCTGTGCTTACAATTAATTTTCCATCACTTCCTTCAAGTTTGCTGTTGTATTGCATTTCTATACCAGTAATCCCAGTTGAATCTGATGCAGTATGACCTAGTACATATGATGCAAAATTTCCATATGGATAATATCTTTGATTGTCTTCTGCTACCCAAATACCAGATAAACTTAACTCTCTTATTTTAGTTGCAGTTTCATCATCTATCCATCGTTGAACTCTAACAAGAGCAGTATTTTTTTTGTTAACTAGTTTATAAACATCATCCTCTTTTTTATCTAGTATTTCAGCCAACTTACTTGCAACATCTTTTTTATCTTCAACTTCCACTGGCTTACACCAAACAGTGTACTTTGTAACACTTACAGCTAACTCCTTCATATTTGTATCATATATTGTCCCTCTTTTAGCCTCTACTGGTATCTCTCTAGTTTGTTGTTCTGATGCCTTAGAACTTAACCATTCCCCCTTAATTAATTGAAGATAACCTGTTCTTAATATTAAACAAAAAAATAAAGTACATGCTAATATAAGAACTAATACTAACCTCTTTTTACTGTTTCCTCTTATTCTCTTCATAAGCTTTCACCCCTAATCCTCAACAGTTATATATTCAATCTGATTGTCATTTGGATAGTCCATATTTAATTTTTCTTTTGCCATATTCTCAATTTCCTCTATGCTAGTATTACTATATATATTTGAATTTAGCTGTTCTATAATTATTTCTTTAGATCTTAAATCTTTTTCCAAATAATATATATCATACCTTAGCTCTGAAATTTTAGCATAACCGCATAGATTAACTATCATTATACTTGACACAAAAGCAAACGTAAGAATTACACGTGATTTTTTAAAAGCAGTTTTTCTACTCCTATTTTTATGTTTATTCTGTTTCTTTTTCTTATATTCATTTATGTCCTTAATTTTATTATTTTTCTTATCTTTTTCCTTAGACTTTTTCATACCAACCACTCCTATAGTTAAAATAGCCATAAGACCTAAGCATAACTTATATTTAATCCCTCTATTATTATTTTTCCTTACTATAACAAACTTCCTTTAACTACTTATATATAAATTTATACATAAAACAATAAAAAAAGAGTCCTTATTATGAAAAATGAATTATATATATCGTACATAAGGATAAGTATGTCTATTTATGTTATATTTCTTAAAATCATTGATTTACAACTTATTATTTTAAAATAAAAAAACTGATTCCTATATTAAAAAGGAATCAGTTTAATTTTTAAATATTTATATCTTCATATGTACCACTTACTAATACTTTTTTATTTTCTATCATAATTTTACCATTAGCTATTACTGTATCAATATCTAAATTTTCATCAATTAGTAAAATATCTGCATCAGAACCTTCATTTATACATCCCTTTCTTGGGTATACTTCTAGACCTTTTGCAACATTAGATGTTATATAAGTCAATGCATCCTCTATACTAAAATCCAATTCATTTACCATAAATTTAAATTCATTATGTAAGCTAGATACACTTGATACCCCCATCTTAATTAAGTTACCAGCTTCATCATATTTTGACCAACTTCCATATCCATCAGAGCTTATAGTTATGTTTTCTTTAGGTACATTTTCATGTATAGCTTTTTTTATACTTTTACCTGGAGTTAAATCATCTTTCATCCCACAAGTTAAATCTATTATTCCTCCTCTTTTTGCATAATCAAAAGCCTCCATTAAAAGTTCTTTTTTTCTATTTACATGAGTAGGTCTTATTGTTTTCATAGGAATTTCAGTTTCTTTTAATATCTCATTTACTTGAGAAAGACCTTTTTTGCCATCTCCCATATGAAGAACTACTATTCCTGCTTTTCCACTTATCATACCTGCTACTCTTGCATCTGATGCTACTCTTTGTAACTCTAAATTACTTACATTAGGAGCTCTATGGTCTGATAGAGCTAACTTTACTCCTATAATCTCATCTATAAAAACTATATCTCTTTTTATAGATCCTGTTATAGTTATAGTAGGATATTCATATGAACCTGTATGAGCAAAAACTGTTATTCCTTCTTCCTTCAATGCTTTTGCTTTAGAAACTAAATTTTCTACACTTCTAGTAGTTCCATCAGTCCCTAAAAGTCCAACTACTGTAGTTATTCCACCTTGTGTAAGTTTACTTAGGGTTATCTCTGGAGCTCTAGTTTTAAAACTACCTTCTCCTCCACCTCCAGTTATATGAACATGTTGATCAATAAAACCTGGAGTAAGCTTTTTTTTACTACCATCTATAATCTTTATTTTATCATTATTAAAATTTATTTCATTTTCAATTAAAGATATTTTTCCTCCACTTATAAAAACATCTTTTACTCCCTTATATTCTGGAGAATATACCTCTACATTTTTTATAAGTATCATATATACTACGCTCCCTTAGTTAAATTTTCTTTATTGTCTAATTTAGCTATTCCAAATCCAGTAATAGCTAATATTATAGCAAATATTATTCCTGTATAGTTTAATATAGCCCATGGTAGGTATTCTAAAGTAGGAACACCTAATGTCGCTGTCATATATGCTCCTGCTGCTGACCATGGTATTAATGGAACTATAACTGTACCAGAATCTTCTAAAGTTCTTGATAGATTTTTAGGATGTAAGTTTCTCTTAGGATATACCTCTTTAAATAACTCACCTGGTACAAGTATTGATAAATATGAACTTCCTGTAACAAATGCAACAGTAAAGCAAGATACTATAGTTGATATTATTATTCCAGTTGTAGATTTTACTTTTGACATTAATAAATCAAGTACTACATCAAGCATTCCCGAAGAACTTGCAATTCCTGCAAATCCCATAGCGCAGAATATAAGTACTGTTGTACTTGTAACAGACGCCACTCCACCTCTATTTATAAGTTTTATTACTTCAGCTGTAGCCTCACCTTGAAAACCTGTCATAGTTAAATCAAAACCTGATATTAAAGATGTAAATCCATCAACTAAACTAAATCCTTGGACAGCTGAACCTAAAAATACACTAAATAAACTTGTACCTAACATAGTTGGTATAGTTGGCCATCTTTTTACAGACCCTAACACTATAATCGCTAATGGTATTAATAAGATTATATTAAAGTTAAACATAGAATCTAATTGTTCCATAATTAAATTAACTGATTCTGGAGTTACTAACTCTCCTGAAGAGTTAAATCCTACTATTAAATAAACTACCGCTGATACTATAGCTGCTGGCACAGTTGTGTAAAGCATGTGCTTTATATGATCATATATATCACTTCCCGCTGCCATAGGAGCCAGATTTGTAGTATCTGAAAGTGGAGATAATTTATCTCCTAAAAATGCTCCTGAAACTACAGCCCCTGCTGTTGCTGGAAGAGATACTCCTAATCCTCCTGCTATACCCATCATTGCTACACCAATCGTTCCTGCAGCTCCCCATGATGTTCCTGTAACTATTGCAAGTAATGCCGATAATAAAAATGCAGTTACTAGTATAAATTTAGGATTTATCATTTGAACCCCATAATATATTATCATTGGTACAGCCCCTGAGAACATAAGTGAACCTATTAAAAGCCCTACACTCCATAAAATTAATGTTGCAGGAAGTGCATTTGCTATCTTATCTACTATAGATTTTTGCATCTCATCCCATGTATAACCTAGTTTTAAAGCTATTATCCCTGCTATGAAAGCTGAAGCTATCATTATAGGCTCTGCTTTTATGTTTAAAAAACCATATCCTATGGCTAAAGCGACAATCATAAAAACTATAGGTATTAATGCTTGTAATAATGTTGGTTTCTTTTTTGATGTATTCATTTAAATTCCTCCGTTTATTTATTTTTCTACATTATTTATTAAGCAATTTCTATGCCAACTTTTATATTTATCGCTTATTTTTTAAAACTTAAAACATAAATCATTGGAGTCTATTTTTATTTAAGGCATAATACAAGATTCATCTTCATTATATAAGCTATAATTTTAGGAGAAAATAATGAAAAGGGTTAATCAATTAAGATTTAACCCTTTTTATCCCTTTCTCTGATATTTTCGTCCCTTTTAATCCTTTATTAATATCTATATATCCATCATTTCTTAATTTTTTCATTATACTTCTTACTTTTCCTTCGCCAATACCATAACCTTCTTCATAAGATACAATGGATAATGTTCGTCTACCTATTCCTTCATATTTATAAATCTTTTTTAATACCCATAACTCTTTTTCATCTAAATCTTCTTTTATTAATGATTGATTACTTAAACTATCTTCTTTTTCATATTTAACGGATTCAATTATATACTTTGGAAAGTCATTTACCTCCACTTTTGAATCAATATCTTTTATTGTACATACGTATTCTACAATATTTACTAATTCCCTTATATTACCTGGCCAATGATATTCTTCAAGTAATTTTATAGCATCATTTGTAAAAAATAACTCTAAATTATCTATTTTAACAAATTTAAATAAGTAATATTCTAGTAATAACTTTATATCCTCTTTTCTATTACGAAGTGGTATAGAGTATACAGGCATTACATTTAATCTATAATATAAATCTTCTCTAAAGTTTTTTAACTTAACTTCTTCAAATAATTCTCTATTAGTAGCTGCTATAACTCTTATATCTATAGGAATTGCCTCTGTACTACCTACTGGAGTTATCTCCCTTTCCTGAAGAACTCTAAGTAATCTAGACTGTAAATATAAGGATGCATCACCTATTTCATCTAAAAATATGGTTCCCTTGTGTGCCTTTTTAAATAAACCGACTTTACCGCCCTTTTTTGCACCTGTAAAAGCGCCTTCTTCATATCCAAAAAGCTCACTTTCTATTAAGTTCTCTGGTATTGCTGCAAAGTTAATAGCTACAAATGGATAATCTCTTCTTTCAGATTCATTATGTATGGCTTGAGCTAAAACTTCTTTTCCAGTTCCAGTTTCACCTTGAATTAAAACAGTTGAATTTGTTTTAGCAATTTTCTTAGCCAAGTTTATATTTTTTATTAAAGATTTACAACTACCTACTATATCATCAAAAGTATACTTAGAATAACTATCTTTAGACTTTTCTTTTCGTCTTAATTCATCATCAATTTTATGTATATGCTTAACCTCATTAAGTACAATCATATTGCCACTATAAATATCATTATTTCTTATATTTTCTTTAGATATTAAAACCTCTTTATCACTAATACTAATAATGTCTTCTTTTAAATCTTTAAAATGCTTATAAATATTTTCACCTATAATATTTTCTTTAGACGTATTTAATAACTTAACTGCTTCTTCATTTAATGTTATTACATTATCTTCAGTGTCCGTATAGATAATGCCATTTCTTTGGTTATCTACTATACTTGTTAGAACTTCTTTTACTTTATTACTTTCTTGATACATACTTATATATTTCTTAGAAATATCTATAATATCTTTATAAAAGTAAGATGAAATTAAACTTTCATACTCTTTCATATAATTTAGTTTCATTAGTATTTCTATTAAACTTATTACATCCATCCTCCTAGGCTTTATATCTATAACCCTTTTTATCCCATTAGGAACCAAATGAGGTTCTCCTGGTGTAATAGCTATACTAGCGTTTTTATAATTAATAATACCCGGATAATAAGAATAATAATTTACATGATCTATTCCTTGATTATTAAGTTGATTAATAACTTCGTCACAACTTTCTTTAGTATCATTTACAACAAGTATATCTTCATATTTTCTTATTTTTAAAATCTCATCAATACATTCATGCCTTATTACCCTTTTTAAAATTACATAATCTAAATTTTTATCTATTTTAGGAAGGCATATATCCTTAACTTCTTGGCTAGAAAATATAACTAAGTCACCATCTAATTTATAGTCACAACTACTATTTAAAATTAAATTATTTATATTAACTTTATCTTTCAAGATATATTTTAATTGATTTTTTATACTTAATCCTGTATGTTCTCCAAATGATATTATTAAAATATTTTTCACTTTTTGCCCCCTTTATTATGTTTAATTTAAATAACATTATATAGTAATACTATAAGGTAAATCAAAATCTATTTTTAACAAGTAAATATAATAAAAAAGATTTATTATTAAAATAAAGCTTGCAATGTAAGATTATATTTACATTACAAGCTTTATTAACAATAAACCTTATATTTTCTGTGCTACTCTAAGCTTTGCACTTCTACTTCTTGGATTAAATTCTACTTCTTCCTTGCTTGGTAGTATTGGCTTTCTTGTTATAACCTTTACTTCAGCTTCTTTATCACATTGACAAATAGGAAGCTCTGGTGGACATATACAGTCCACTGATAAATCTCTAAATGCATTTTTTACTATTCTATCTTCTAATGAGTGGAATGTTATTATACACACTCTTCCACCTTCATTCATTATAGATACTGCATCATTTATCATCTTAGTTATTACTCCAAGCTCGTTGTTAACTTCTATTCTTATTGCTTGGAAAGTTCTTTTTGCTGGATGCGGTCCATCTATTCTTGCCTTTTTAGGTATTGCCTTTTTAATTATTTCAACTAACTCTCCAGTAGTTTCAATTGGCTTTTCACTTCTTCCTTCAACTATGAACTTAGCTATTCTTTTAGCCCAATTATCTTCACCATAATCTTTTATTATTTTAGCAAGTTCTTCTTCACTATAAGTATTTACAACATCATATGCTGAAAAAGTACATCTAACGTCCATTCTCATATCAAGAGGTGCATCTTGCATATAAGAAAATCCTCTATCAGCTTCATCTAATTGATGAGATGAAACTCCTAAGTCTGCTAAAACTCCATCTATTTTATGAACACCAATCTTAGCTAACTCTTCTTTTATATTTTCAAAGTTACTATGAACAAATCTTACTCTATCTGAGTATTCACTTAATCTTTCTTTTGCTGTTGCTATTGCATTTTTATCTTGGTCAAATCCTATAAAAAGACCTTTATCAGATAATCTTTTTACTATTTCTTTTGAGTGACCAGCTCCACCCATTGTACAGTCAACATAAACACCGTCTGGTTTTATATTTAAATTATCAATGCACTCATTTAAAAGTACCGACACATGATGAAATTCCATATTATATCTCCTTAGTACTACTTATTTTGATTCTTCTTCATTTGTATTATTATTTTTCTTTGATAAATAAATATGCGCTATTATTCCACCTATTACTCCTACTAAACTTATAACTTGAGCCATTCTAAGTGGACCTATCATTAAGCTATCAGTTCTAAGTCCTTCTATAAAGAATCGACCTAGCGAGTAAAATATTATGTAGTAAATGGCAAGTTGTCCTTCATATTTCTTTTTCTTTCTAAACATCCATAGAAATATGAATAAACCAAAATCCCATATAGATTCATAAAGGAAAGTTGGATGAACTTTAACACCGTCAACTATTATTCCCCATGGTAAGTTTGTAGGTCCTCCATGAGCTTCTCCATTTATATAATTTCCCCATCTTCCTATTGCTTGTGCTAGAGGCATACCTATTAATGCTACATCTGCCATTTTGAAGAAATTAATTTTCTTTATTTTTGTATAAATAAATCCAGCTAATATACCTCCTATTAAGGCACCATGTATAGCCATTCCTCCACCTCTAAAATTTAATATTTGAGATGGATTTTGAGAATAGTAACTCCAATTAAAAATAACATAATAAAGTCTTGCACCTATTACACCTGATGGTATTGCACATATTGCTAGGTTCAAAACATCATCTTCACTTATTCCTACTCTTTTAGCTTCTCTTAATGCTAAAAGCGTACCTAAAATCATTCCTGTAGCCATTAACACTCCATACCACATTACATCTATACCAAATATAGTAAATGCTACTCTATCCATTATTATTGCTCCTTATCTTTTAAATAATTTACTAAAAAGTCCCTTTTTTTCTTCATATCTGATTGCCTTAGGTATAATTATATCCTCATTTTTTATAATTAAACTCTGATTGTTATTAAATAAATTATCTGCAACTTCTTTTGAATATTTATTTTCTACAAAGTTATATGCTTCTTTTAATTGAGGTCTTCTTCTTTCGCTTCCATGAGCGTCACTTGCTATTATATGTACCATATTATTATCTAATAAAATATCACTTGTTCTTTTTATTTCTTTGCCATGCTTTCCTAATATACTAGAAGCATTTACTTGTATTATAGCTCCTTCTTTAATACAATCATATATTATATTCGGATTTTCTATAATATTATTATATCTTTCAACATGAGCTAATACAGGTGTATATCCTTTTAACTTAACTTCATAAACTACATCGGCTAAATTTTTAGGAATATTCATAGGTGAAAATTCTATTAGTACATACTTACTTTTATTTAATGTATAAAAGCTTAAAGTATCTAGATTTTCAATTATCTCATCTGTATAATATATTTCATTTCCTAACAATACTTCTAAGTTAATCTTATTTGCCTTTAAAGTTATATTGAATCTATCTACTATATCTACAAGTTCTTCTCCCATTATATACTTAAATTCAGGATGAAAATGGGATGTATTTATTATTTTTTTTATACCTTCTTTTTCTGCTATTCTTGCCATTTCTAATGCTTCTTCTAAATCAACTGCTCCATCATCAACTCCTGGCAGTATGTGACAATGTATATCTATCATAATATTTTCCCCTTACTATAATACTGATTTAATTATAAAAGTTTATTTTAATATTATAACAGTTTTAAATTTATAAAAAAGTATTTTGACTAAATTTATAATAATATTATTATAAATGTCTAATTTACTAATATCACATATTTGAATAATTGATAAAAATAGATTATCCTAAAATAAAATATATAATAAGCGGAGGTCTTATGAATAATTATAAATTAATTACAATATCTAGATATTTATCTTTATTTATGATATTTATAGATTATTTTATTAATATAAACTTATCATCAAGTTACTCATTTTTCTTAATACTGATATTTATAATAAATAATCAAATTAGGTATTTTAATTTGTACGACAAAAAAATATTTATTCATATATCACTTATAATAGAATTTATTTTAATTTATATACTTTCTAATTATATTGATAAAATTAATGTATTTTTCTTTATCCCAATGATTTTGGATATTACAAATTCTAAAAAAATCTATAACAAATATATTTACTTAATAATAGCTATAATTTTTTCATTAATAATAAATATTGATTATTCATTATTAAGTGCATTTGAATATTCATTTTTCTTATTAGTTATATCTATACTTTGTATCTATATACATAATGAAAGTTTATCTAAATTAAACTCTCAAAAAATATATAATCAACTTAGGATATCTGAAGATAAGTTAAAAAAAGCAAATTCTGATTTAGAAATTTATATAGATTCATTAGAAGAACTTACTATACTTAAAGAAAGAAATAGAATATCAAGAGAAATTCATGATAGCGTAGGACATGCTCTTTCTACAACAATAATTCAACTTAGTGCAATAGAAAAGTTAGTTTCTTATGATAAAGATTTAAAAGAATTAGTATGTGAGCTTAGAGAGTTTGTAAAAATGAGTTTAAAAGAAGTACGAAATGCTATAAATACTTTAAAACCTAAAGAATATGAAAAATATGAAAATCTTTTTAAAATAAAAGAATTAATAAATAATTTTTCAAAGATGACTAATATAGATGTTAAAATGACTGTATCTAAAAATACATGGAAGCTTTCTAGTATACAATTAACTTCTTTATATAGAGTTATTCAAGAAGCTTTATCAAACTGTATAAAACATTCTAATGCAACTAAAATTCAAATATTTTTAAATTTTAATAATGATAATTTAGTTATAAATATAAAAGATAATGGAACTACATGCAAAAATATAATCAAAGGAAACGGACTAAAAAGTATTACTGAAAGAATGAATGAACTTAATGGCTTAGCTAGATTTAATTCTTCTAATGATGGTTTTTTAATACATGCTTCTTTTCCTAAAAATACAAGAGGTGAATTTATTGAGTAAAATAAATGTTTTAATTGTCGATGATGAAAAACTTATAAGAACAGGTCTTAAAATAATACTAAAATCTTATGATGATATAAATGTTATTGGTGATGTAGCAAACGGATATGAAGCTTTAGATTTTTGTAAAAATAATAGTGTAGATTTAGTTCTTATGGATATAAGAATGAATATATGCGATGGTGTTTTAGGAACTAGATTAATTAAAGAATATGATGAATCTATAAAAATACTTATACTTACTACTTTTAATGACGACAAATATATAAAAGATGCTATGAACCTAGGTGCATCTGGATACCTTTTAAAAGATAGCTCTAATGATGTTATATATGAAGGAATCCGCTCTAGCTTTTATGGAAATATAGTTTTAGATAAAAGTGTTGCATCAAAGGTCATTAATAATGAAACTAATAATACAAATGAAATTATAAACACACACAATTTATCATCTAAGGAAATTGATATAATAAAGCTTATAGCAAATGGTCTTACTAATAAAGAAATAAGTAATGAATTATTTCTATCTGAAGGAACTATAAAAAATAATATAAGTAATATATTATCAAAACTTAACCTTAGAGATAGAACTCAAATTGCTATATTTGCTTTTAAAAATAAAATAGTGACTTAAGTCACTATTTTTAGTTACTTTAAGTTATAGAAAAACCTCCCGTAATTTTTTATTATAGTATTAGAAAATTACGGGAGGTTTTTATGAGCTTTATAAAAATAGAAAATATAACAAAAAGATTTAACGATAAAATAGCTTTAGATAATATTAGCTTTAATATCAGTGAAGGTGAAATATTTGGACTTATAGGTCCAAATGGTGCTGGTAAGTCAACATTAATAAATATTGTATCAGGACTTACTTCACCTAATAGCGGTACTATTCAAATAAATAATATGACTATGGACAAAGACTCCATAAAAGTAAAATCTTTAATAGGATTAGTTCCACAAGAACTTGCAATAATAGAAACTTTAACACCTTATGATAACTTAGAGTATTTTGGTTCATTATATGGACTTAAAGGTAAATTATTAAAAGAAAGAATAAGCGAGTGTTTAGAAATATCAGGTCTTATAGATGTTAAAAAGAAAAAAGTAAGTAAATTATCTGGTGGTATGAAAAGAAGACTTAATATAGCAGTGGCTTTAATTAATCATCCTAAAATATTAATACTTGATGAACCAACAGTTGGAGTTGACCCTCAATCAAGAAATCATATTTTTACAGTCTTAAAAAATCTATCAAAAGAAAGAAATACAACTATAATATATACATCTCATTATATGGAAGAGGTAGAAAGTCTTTGTTCTAAGATATTTATTATGGATGAAGGAAAAGAAATTGCTTTTGGTACTCAAGATTATTTAAGGAACTTAGTTTCAAGTAACACTAATATATCCATATGTGTAAATAATTTAAATGGAAATATTATATTTGAACTAAAAAATCTCAAGGGAGTTATATCTGTAAAAGAAGAAGACGGTTTACTTTTACTTAGTACAGAAAAAGATTTTTCTATATCAAAAGCTTTAAGTATATTAGAAAGTAACCATGCTTGTTTCTCTAATATTTCTTATAATAATTCTAGTCTTGAAGATGTGTTTTTAAATCTTACAGGAAAGAATCTAAGATATTAGGAGGATATTATGAGATTATACTATAGTATTAAGTTTTTCTTTAAATCACTTAAAAGTAATTTATTTATGAATATATGTAACTTTATACTTTTACCAATTTTTATGGTTTTCTTTTTAGGAAGTATAAGTAAGTCAACATTTGAAAGCCCTAATGTTACTCAAATTATAAATATAAACTTTGTAGATAATGATAATACTACTTCATCAAATCATCTTATTAGTTATATTAAAAATAATTATAGTGAATTATTTAGTATAGAAGATAAAAATAAGGATCTTAATTTAGAAATAACAATTCCTAAAGGATATGAAGTTAGTTTAGAAAATAATAATAAAAATTCCATAAATATAAAAGAACTTCATAAAAAAAGCTCAAACTTCTCAAGCATTGCTAAAAATATTATAGATAATTATCATGAAGAATTATATTTTAGTGATGTTGGTACTTCATTTATAGAAAGTAAATTTGTAGATTCAAATATATCTAAGTCTTCATCTGAGTATTTTGCTATATCACTATTAGGTTTTTTAATTATATCAATGATATTTAATAATACTGCATCTGGTTATGAGGGTGAAGTAAGTAATTCTTATATAGGAGAATACTCTGGATTAAATAAACGAATATACTCTATGCCTATATCTAGAGTAAGTAAGTTAATTTTAAGCTTTGTAAATTTATTTATATATTCTTTAATTTTTTTAATTTTATATGTGTTTATTAATAGATTTTTAGGAACTGCATTTACTGGAAATATATTTTTATTAATTATTATATGTTTAATTACATCCATATTTATAGCTTCAATATCAAAGTTCATAAGTTCATTTATTCCTAAAAAATATGGTGTTATCATTACATGTATTTTAAGCTTTGCTGAGTTAATTTTAGGTGGTACATTTGTTCCTTTTTATGAGGATTTATCTAAATTTTATACTCTATCACCTACACATATTATAAATAATTTATTTACTAATTATAGTGTATACGATAATTTTAGCTCTATATCAACTTCATGTATTTTAATACTATTAATATCATCAATATTATTTATTTTATCAGCAATAAAAGAAAAATATCATTGGAGGGAAATATAAATGAATATAATTAATTTAACTTTAGCAAATATAAAGAGGTATTTAAAATCACCTCATTTAATATTACCAATGATATTTGTACCATTAGTTATGATATTTTTTGTAAGCTCATCAGTAAATAACTCAAATGGATCTTTATTTGAGCAACAAATTGCCTTGGTATGTAACAAAGATGGAAAATATGAAAGCAAACTTATAGATGAACTAAGAGATAATATGACTTTATTTGATATTAAGGATAAAGAAAAAGCTATAGATTTACTAAAAAATAATGATATTTCTTCTGTTATAGTATTAAATAATAATTTTTCTGTTGATATTGATAATTCAGTTAGTCCTAAAGTTACATCATTTAAAACATCTAATGGTGGAGGAAGTTTATTAACTGAATCAAATATAAATAAATTTATAAGTAAATCGTTAAAATATAAGGAAGACGGTAATATAAATACAAGTATAATAACTTCTAATATAATAAAAAAAGAATCTTCTCTATTAGGAAGCGACGTATTATCTGTTTTTATGATTTCTTATTTTTTATACTTATGTAGTGGTGTATTTTGTATGGATTTATTATCACTTAGAAAATCAAATGTATTAAGAAGAATGTTATCTACTAAAAATAAAGATTTCCATATTATTTTTAGTTTATGTTTCTCATTATTTTTAGTTCAAGCATTCTTTTCTTCTTTAGCTTTAATCTTAGCAAATATAATTCATGGAGATAATATAAGTATACCTACTATATTATTAATTTGTGCTAACTCATTTGTTTCTACTGGTTTAGTAATTTTCATATGTAGGTTATTTAAAAAAGAATCTTATGTATTTCTTACAACTTCATTTTATTGTTTAATTAGTATCATTTTATGCTTAGGTGATTTACTACCTTCATTAAATATTAATAGTCAATTATTTAATAAATTATCTATGATATCTCCATTTTATTGGATATTTGAAGTAGCTAATGGAGGTAATATATATATATCTATATTTGCTTTATTGTTAATGGGATTAGTCTTTATGACATGTGGTAGCTTTAAATTAAAAGACTTTGCTAGAAATTAAAAAAAGAATTCACTAAATAGTGAATTCTTTTTTTATTATTTAGGCTCAACTATAGATATTACACAATACTCCTCTTTTAAATGCTCTTTAAGTCTTTCTTCTATTTCTTCAAACTTAACTTCTTTTATAACATCTAAATAATCTAGTACATTCATACCCTTAAAGTTATATGCTATAAAGTTATTTGCAATAAAGTTAACAGAGTCAAAATATTTTAAGAAATGTCCAATTTTCTTTTTCTTAGTTCTTTCAAAAGCGACTTTATCTAAACCTTCTTTTTTATATTTTTCTATATATTCAAGAATTATTCTTTTTACTTCCTTGGGATTTTTAGAATCTCCACCTATTATAGTAAACCCATAATTTACTTGAGATGAAAATCCTGATCCAAAGTTTTCATTTATTAATCCTTGCATGTATAAGTCTTCGTAAAGAGCTGTCCCTCTTTTAAAAATCATATCTATTAATATTTCTGTAATTATTTCCTTTTTCATAAGCTCTTTACCAGACATACCTACATTATTATCTTTAAATGCTATATTAAACATAGGTATTGATATTGGAAACTTTTCAATTACTTCCTTTTCATTTACATGATTAGGTTCATCTGGATAAAATGTTTCTATTTTATGTTCTAATTTTTCTACATCATTATGATTATATTTTTTTACCGTATCCATAACTTTATTTACATCCAAATCTCCAACTACAAATAAAGTCATATTTCCTGGATTATAAAATGTATTGTAACACTTATATAATTCTTCTTTTGTTATTTTATATATACTATCAACGCTACCTGCTATATCAACTCTTACTGGATAGTTTACATACATTGCTTTTAAAGCGTTAAAATATACATTCCAATCAGGATCATCATTGTACATTTTTATTTCTTGTTCTATTATTCCCTTTTCCTTTTCTACATTTTCATCTGTAAAATAAGGAGTCTGAACGTAATCTATCAAATGAGCTAAGCATTCATAAAAATACTCAGTACAAGAAAATAAGTAAGCCGTCATTGTAAAATTAGTAAATGCATTTGCACTTGCTCCATACTTAGAAAATTCGTCAAATGCATTTTTTCCATTTGGTTGTTCAAACATCTTATGTTCTAGAAAATGAGCAATTCCTTCGTTTACTCTTATTGGCTTATTCTCGCCTATTGGCACAAATTCTAATTCATTTGAACCATAATTAGTTGCAAGAACTGCATATTTTTTTGTAAATCCCTCTTTAGGCATAAAGTAAACATCTAATCCATTTTCTAATTTTTCATAATATATCTTTTCTTTTAAAACTTCATTAGTAATTTCTTTCATATTTATGCCTCCTTAGTTGCTTAAGAAATATACAGTATCTAATTTTATATCTTTTACAACTTCAACTATATCTTCTACACTTATTTTATCTAATTTATCTATTATTGATTCTATAGTAGAATTAGTTTTTCCCATTGCTTGAGCAAAGTAAAAATCACTTCTTCCACCTATATTATCTGCTATTGTTCTCATAGAACTTATTAAAGCACTTTTACTGTTATTTAACTCTTTATCAGATATTTCTCCATTTTTCAATTTACCTAATTGCTCATTTATTAAATTTATTGTTTTTTCATAATTATTGGCTTCTATTCCTGCTGATATAAATAATATTCCTTTATATTTTTCTATTGAAGAATATACATAGTAACATAGACTTTCTTTTTCTCTTACATTTAAGAATAATTTAGAGTCTGGTCCTCCACCTAATATATTTGACCCTACTACTAAGGCAAAGTATTTTTCTTCTTCTAAGTAATCTATATTACTTCTATAACCCATTATAAGTTTTCCTTGAGTTATTTCCATTTTTTCATTTACAGTTTTAACTTCTTTTATTTCTTTTATAAATTCATCTCTAGGTATATCTATTATATTTCCTCTTTCAAATTTAAAGTTATCAGTTATTACTTTTATAACTTCATCTTCATCAAAATCACCTTCAACTACTATATCTATTGGTGATGTTCTTAAGATTTCTTTATAGTGTTCATATAACTCTTTAGGAGTTATTTTGTCTATATCTTCTTCATATCCATATTCACTTATGCTGTATCTTTCACCTTGGCACATTTCTTCAAAGGCTCTTTCAAGTGCATATCTTCCTTTATCATTAATTTTAGCTTGTATTCTATCCTTTAAATTTTGCTTTTCTATATTTAAAAACTCTTCTTTAAATCCACCATCTATTACTAATGGATTGTTTACTATATCATTAAAGAATTCAATTACATCTTTAAATATATTTTCATCTAAATATTTTTCATTTGTACTTATTATTTTAAAACTAAGTACTTGGCGCTCTCCTCTTTTAGTAATATCTGCTCCCATTGAAGATCCATATAAGTTATCTAACTCATTTGATATTTCTCTTGCACTAGGATATTTCATACTACCACTAGTTACAATCTCTGGTATTAAAGCATTTTTTGTAGCTTCATCTTTATCTAGTAATCTTTGTATATATATACTTACAAGATTAGATTTAAATTTCTTAGAATGAATTAACGTTAAGTTAATTTGTTCTCCTAAAGATATATTTTTTATTCCGTCCATTTTACCCTCCTATTGCGCTTAGTAATGATATTCTGTCAAATATCTCATTTACTATTAAGTCGTATTTTTTATCAGCATCTATATAATAAAGCTTTGTATTTCCCATGTCTAAATTACTAAGTATGCTATCCACTAAGTTTTTAGTATAAATACTATCAATTATACTTGTTGGTAACACTATATATAGACCATCAATTCCATATTCTAGTAATTCCTCACCACATTTAATTATATCCTTTTTATTATTTTCTAAAAGAGGTAATTTTATTTGAATGTTACTATTTTTTTCGTCTTGCAATATGTAATCTCTTATTTTTTCTCTAAATAATATATCTTGTTCTACATTGTTTTCATTTTGAAAACCAATTAATAACACTCCTATATCTTTATTTTTACTTGATATAGTTTTTAATATTTCATTTTTATATAATGTTGCTAAGTTATTTGATTTGTAGAAAGTTTCCATTATTTCTACCTTATTTAAATTGTATTTACTTAAATTTAAACTTTCATATCTTTTAGTGAAAACATCAAAATCTTCACCTTCTGTCATAAACATAGGACAAATAATTATATTTTTATATCCTTTTGAAATAATATCTTCTATACTATTTTCAAAATAAGGTGATGAATAAAGATAAGAATTTACTACTTTATAACTATTGCCTAACTTTTCTCTCAAATTTGATGCTATATATTCTGCATCTTCTTTAAAATCACTTGACCCAAATTTTTCATAGTACATTTTAAATGTATATAAATCTTTTATTCCAGTTAAGTATGATTTAAATCCCTTTTCAAAGTAAACTTCACTTGCCCTTTCTTTTAAATCATAGTTTGAACTTTCACCTCCAGAAACCAACAACACTACTGTTTCTGGTTGGTCTTCTAGTGGACTCACATCTTTTATAGCTATTTTATTTCTAAATATTGATATAGTTATAATATTTATTCCAATAAAAGCAATAATAAGTCCATATGCTATATATTTATAATTTTTATCTATAATTATCTGCTTATAAAAAAGAAGTGTGGCTAAAACTATAAATATATTTTCCATATAACCTGTAAATATAAAACCTAAAAATATACATACAAATAAAAGTATTGAACTTAGCATAAAACCAACTCCATAATAATGTATAGTTTACATCTGTTATATATATGATGTATAATCAGTATGTATGTCTATAATGAAGTTTGTAAATTTGTAAAAATCAGCTTTATTAGTTGTGTTCACGACTTAGAAGGTTGTATAAATTTATATATAAATTTCAATATCAAATTAACATAAAGAAAGGAAGATACAATTATGAAATTAGGTATAGTAGGTTTACCAAACGTAGGTAAAAGTACGCTTTTCAACGCTATAACTCAAGCAGGTGCAGAATCTGCAAACTACCCTTTCTGTACAATAGAACCAAACGTAGGTGTGGTTGCTGTTCCAGATGAAAGATTAAATAAATTAAAAGAACTATATGATTCAAAGAAAATAGTTCCAACAGCTATCGAATTCTGCGATATAGCTGGTCTTGTTAGAGGAGCTTCAAAAGGTGAAGGTCTTGGAAATAAATTCTTATCTCACATAAGAGAGGTTGACGCTATAGTTCACGTTGTTAGATGCTTCGAAGATCCTAACGTTGTTCACGTTGATGGAAGTGTTGATCCACTTAGAGATATAGAAACTATAAACTTAGAATTAATATTCTCTGATATAGAAATATTAGAAAGAAGAATACAAAAAAGTGCTAAAGCTGCTAAAGCTGATAAGTCTGTAGCTGCCGAAGTTGAATTCTTAAAAGAAATACTAGCTACTTTAGAAGATAATAAATGTGTTAGAACAATGAGCTTTACTGAAGATCAACAAACATTTGTTAATTCATTAAACTTATTAACTTCTAAACCAGTAATATATGCTACTAATGTATGTGAAGATGATTTAGCTGATGAAGCTGCTAACAATGATTATGTAAACAAAGTTAGAGAATTCGCTGCTACTGAGGATGCTGAAGTTGTAGTTGTTTGTGCTCAAATAGAAGCAGAAATAGCTGAACTTGATACTGAAGAAGAAAAGAAAGAATTCTTAGAAACTTTAGGTCTTGAGCAATCAGGATTAGATAAATTAATAAAATCTTCTTATGCTTTATTAGGACTTATATCTTACTTAACAGCTGGACCTCAAGAGGTTAGAGCTTGGACTATAAAACTTGGAACTAAAGCTCCTGCTGCAGGTGGAAAAATCCACTCTGATATAGAAAGAGGATTCATAAGAGCGGAAACTATTGCTTTTGATGACTTAGTTCATGTTGGTACTATGACTGCTGCTAAAGAAAAAGGATTAGTTAGACTTGAGGGTAAAGAATATATAGTTAAAGATGGAGATGTAATATTATTCAGATTTAACGTTTAATAAAATAAAAGCTATATTTGGGATTAAAACCAAATATAGCTTTTTTTATTATGATATAATTAGTCAATAATCTAAAAATAATTAATTAGGGGGGATATCATATGGAATTAAGATTAGCCAACTTAAACGATGCAAGAGAGATTTTAAATATTTATAAATATTATATTGAAAATACTGCAATTACATTTGAATATAAGATTCCTAGTTTAGAGGAATTTGAAAATAGAGTTAAAACTATATCTAAAGATTATCCTTATATAGTTGCTCTTATTGATAATAAAATAATTGGATATGCTTATGCATCTAAATATAAAGAAAGAGATGCTTATAATTGGGATGTTGAATTGTCTATCTATGCTAATGAATCTTATCACAATAAAAATATAGCCTCTACTCTATATTCTTGCATTTTAGATATTTTAAAACTTCAAGGATTTTATAATGTTTATGCTTGTATTACTGTTCCAAATATAAAAAGTGAGAAATTCCATAAAAAACATGGATTTAATCTTGTAGGATGTTTTAGTCATGCCGGCTTTAAATTTAATAAATGGTGGGATATTATTTGGATGGAGAAAAATATTATAGATTTTAATATACCTCCAAAACCAATAAAACATATTAACTTGATTAAAAATAGTGAGATTCAAAATATATTTAATATGTATGTATAAATATACCTTTAGGCCTTTTAAATAATATTATCCTTTTTAAGCATAATATTTATGAGGTGATTAAATGAAAAAAGCATTATTAACTTTAAGCATAGTTTTATCAATTATTCTTACTCAAGGATTAACTGCTTTATCTTATTCTAAAGAAACATATAAGTTTGAGGTAAAACCACTACCTTACTCTTACGATGCTTTAGAACCTTATATAAGCAAGGAGACTATGACTCTTCATCATGATAAACACTATGCTAATTATGTAAAAAATTTAAATGCAGCCCTAGATAAATATCCTGATTTACAAAATCTTACTTTATATGAATTATTAAGTAATTTAGACTCTTTACCACAAGATGTTAGAAACATAGTAAGAAATAATGGTGGCGGTGTTTACAATCATGAATTATTCTTTAATATAATGTCTAACAAAAATAATCCTGTTCCAACAGGAAAATTAAAAGAAGGCATAGAAAGTACATTTGGTTCTTATGAAAACTTCAAATCAGAGTTTAAGAAAAGTGCACTAGATGTATTTGGTTCAGGTTGGACATGGCTTGTATTAGATAAAAATAACAATCTATGCATAGTAAATACACCTAATCAAGATAACCCAATATGTTGTGGATTAAAACCAATAATAGGTATAGACCTTTGGGAGCATGCTTATTATCTTGACTATAAAAACGATCGTTCTAAGTACATAGATAACTGGTTCAATGTACTTGATTGGAATCAAGCTCTTAAGAATTATAAAAATTAAATAAATTATAAAAGCTAGAAAGGATAATAACATATTATTAGTTACAATCCCATCTAGCTTTTCATTATGCAAGTGTTAAGTAATTCTTTTCAGCTAAAACGCTCTTAGCTGCATTCATAGCTATTTCTTTTTCACTAAAAGGTACTCTATCACCTTTTATTATTTGATAAGTCTCATGACCTTTTCCAGCAAATACTATCATATCGCCTTCTTTAGCTATTTCTATAGCCATTTCTATAGCTAACTTTCTATCTGGCTCTACTATATATTCACAATTACTATTTTCAAAAGATTTTGCTATATCACTTATTATATTCATTGGATCTTCAAAATCAGGGTTATCCGAAGTTAGTATACATAAGTCACATTCTTTAGCTGCAACATCTCCTAACTCTTTTCTTCTTAACTCTGTTCTTCCACCTACTGATCCAAATAAACATATTAATCTATTATGATCGTATTTTTTAAGTGTTTGAAGTATATTCTCTAAGCTTACTCCATTATGAGCATAATCAACTATAACTGTTGCATAAGGAAGTATTGGTAAAACTTCTACTCTTCCATTTACCTTAGCTTGTCTTAAAGAGTTTAACATAACTTCTTGTTCTACATCTAAATATCTACAGACAGCTATTACTGCTAATGCATTATATATACTAAATTCTCCTGGAGAACATATATAACAAGGGAAATCTTCTTCTCCTACATGACAAGTGAAACTTACCCCTAATGAGTCTATAGATTTTGAGTACTCTATATTTTTAGCTACTAAATTTGAATTATTTGATATAGAAAATGTTTCTATATCACAAGTTGCTTTATTCATTATTTCTTTAGCATGCTCGTCATCTATATTTATTATTCCATGTTTAGCTAGTGTAAATAGTCTAGCTTTACATTCTAAATAATGTTCAAAAGTTGGATGTTCCTTTGGACCTATATGATCTGGTGATAAGTTTGAGAATATTGCAATATCAAAATCTACATCCTCAACTCTATTCATCATAACTCCACCTGATGAAACTTCCATAGATACACACTTTACTCCATTATCTAGCATTGTTCTAAATATTCTATGAAGTTCATAACTTTCTGGAGTTGTGTTAACTGTTTTTTCACTTATACCATTGTAAAAAGTACCATTAGTTCCTATAACTCCTGTATTAAGTCCTGAAGAATTTAGAACTTCACTTACATAGTTAGTTATTGTAGTCTTACCTTTTGTACCCGTTACACCTATAATTTTTAGCTCTTTTGATGGATTACCAAAATAGTTTGCTGACATTTTTGATAAAGCTATTCTACTGTCTTTTACAAATAGTTTTATAGCATCATTTCCTAATTCTATATCATCATTTAGTATAAATACTCTACATCCTCTTTTATAAGCATCCATGCAGTATTTATGACCATCAACAGTTTCACCTTTTATAGCAACAAATATATATCCATCTTCACATTTTGAAGAATTATATGCAATATCTTTTATTTCGATTTCTTTTATTTCGTCCCAAGGCTTATCACAAGTAAATTCAACATCTTCCATAACTTTAAATAATTTCATTACTAAGCCCTCCTTATCCTTGGTATATTCATAAACTGTAGTATATCATATTATTTTTAAATTTTACTTAGAAAATCTATGTTAAAATTGGAATATCATTCTAAGATTTAAATCCTAAAAATAGAGTAGCTTTAACTACTCTATTTTTTTATATTTTATTATTTAACTCTTTTATTGCAATTTTCTATAGTTTTAACAGCTAAAACACCTAATGAATCTATATAAAACTCATCATCTAAGTTATTATCATTTTTTAAAATTGATAATTCTGTACATCCTAAAATTGCACCATCACAGTTATTTTCTTTTAAATTATTGACTATGTCATTAAATTTGTTCATATTAGCAGGGTTTCCACTTTTTATATCATCATATATTATAGACATTATATTAGCTTGTCTATTTTCATCTAATACTAAATAATCTATATCATATTTCTTACACATATTTTGATATAAGTTTGTACTTATATTTCCTGTTGTTGCTAATATTCCTAACTTTTTATGACCTTGTTCTTTTGCATGTTTTACAGTTTCTTCGATTATATTTAAAACAGGAATATTTACACTTTTCTGTATTTCATCATAGAAATAATGAGCTGTGTTGCAAGTTATAACTAAAAAGTCACTTCCAAAGTTTTCTAATCTCTTTGCATCTTTTTTTAGTATATCTACTGGACTGTTTTTGCTTTTTCCAATTATATAATCAGTTCTATCTGGTGTTGTTGCTCTATTAGCTATAACCATATCTATATGATCTTGGTCAGTTTTTGCATCAGTCATCCTTACTACCATATCATAAAAATATACTGTAGCCATAGGTCCAAGTCCACCAATAACACCAACTGTTTTATTATTTTCCATTTTATATCACCACTTTATTTGCAGTATTTATTAAACTTTCTTACTTGGTTTATATTGTATAAGAATACATACCAACTTCTCTTAAAGTTTCCTTTTAAGTCAGCATCATATCCAAATGATGTTGCACTCTTACCTTCTGAATCTAATTTCTTAGCAAGATTTACTAATTCTTGATTTTTAACGAATTTATAAACTACATTCTTAGGTATTACACGCCAGAAGAAAGGTTCTTTTTGTATTTTTAAATCTAATTCTTTATTGTAAACTCTATCTTCAACTACATACTTAGCTATATTATTACCTGAAGATGTTACATAGAAGTTACTTCTACCTTGTCTTAAGTTAATTTCAAATACTTTATATGTGTTATCTCTACTATCATATTTTATATCAAAGTTAGAAAAACCTGTGTAGTTTATACTTTCTAAGAAGTTCTTAAATTTCTCCATTAAAGGACCATCATACTCTGTTATTATAGCAGCATGATTTCCTATTCCTTTTGGTGTATGCTCTTCTAATAATACATGTCCTAAACACATCATCTTAACTTTACCATTTTGGTCTGAATAACAAGTTAAAACTCTCATATGTGAGTCATCACCTGGTATAAAGTCTTGTATTATTAAGCTCTTATCATATTTTCCATTATATATTGAAGTCGTTATTTCTTTAAACTCTTCTTCGTTGTTAGCAAGATAAGCTTTTTTCATTCCTTCAAATGGATGTTGCCAGAATAATACACTATCTGAAGGCTTTATTATAACTGGATACTTAAATCCAAAGTCTGTTATTTCATCACCTTTTGAGTATATGAATGTTTTAGGGTAATCTAATCCCTTTTCTTCACACATTTGATAGAATAATTCTTTTTCTATAAGCTTTTCTTTTAACTCTTTCCCTATATAAGGAACTATATATTTTTCTGATAATATATCTCTATGATCTATTATTAACTCTGCATATTCATCAGTACATCCATGTATAATTAATTTTTTATTAGGTGCTGCAAGTTCATCTGCAGTGTCTAATAATACTTTTATAAATTCTTCTTCTTCAGTTATTCTTGGGTCTATTCTAAAATCTATTATTTTACTATCCTTAGTTGCACCTAATGCATATCTTCCAAATGCTATTGACTTAACTCCATAAGCTTCATGATATGCTCTTGCTACACTATAGCAGTTTATATCTCCTCCAACTAAGACTGGTTGAATTGTTATATTTTCCACGTTTTTCCACCTCTTACATTTTAAATTCAACGTACTAAATAAGTATACTGTATTTTAATACTTATGTCAAAATACTACTGTTTTAATCTATATTTAATGTATTAAACTAGAAAAAATATATATAAATACAATATCCTTGGTCTTTCACCATTTTTTTACAAACTCATATTATATACAGACAGGTAAATTTTAATGCCTGTATATATATAATAAAGGTGTTGATTATATGTCAAGTTTTGAAAGTCTAACACCACTTAATGGTTTAGATTTTAACAATTTAATAAATGCAAGACAAAATAACTATGCCTGGTCAATTAGTGATTTAGGCGATTATATATATGTTGGTACTGGTAGAAATATAATACCTCTATACTCTAGCTTATATATACAAAACTTAAGATTCCCACTATCTTTAACTCCAACAGTACAGGATGATAGAGCTGAGATTTGGAGACTAAGAAAAGATGGTAATTCTACTTGGGAGAAGGTGCTTAAAGCTCCTTATAATAGTAATATCTATGGATTTAGATATATGGTTAACTATAGAGCTTATAATGGTAATCCAGCTCTATATGCAGCTGGCACATGTTTGCCACCTAACAAACTAAAAATATACAAATCAGTAAATGGTATAGACTGGATGGAAACAAAATCTACGGTTTATAATCGAGGAACACTAGAAGGAAACTCTTCAAGAGCTATGGTTATATTTGATAATAAACTATATGTAGCTAATATTGATGAGGGTGGTCAAGTAACTTATCCTCTATTATATAGTAATATAGACCCAGAATTTTTCTCTTGGGAACTAGAAACTTATCCTAGCTCAACTCCAAATTTTGATCCAAATAAAAATCCTTCCGGTGCAATAGTAAATATGGCTGTTTTTAATAATCGTTTATATTTAGCAACATCTATAAATAATAAGATAAGAGTTTGGAGAACAGATACTAATAAAACTGAACTTAATAAATGGACACTTGTAGTTGATGGTTTTGGTAATCCATCTAATACTGTAACTTTAGCTATGGGTGTATTTAAAAATCATCTTTATTTAAGTGGAACAAAAGAGTTGCCATTGTCTTGGATAATACCTCAAGGATTTGATCTAATAAGATTAGATAAAGATGATAAGGTTGAAATGATTGTAGGTCCTAATAGTATATCTGGTATTAATTCTGGTTTTAACAATCCATTTAATGTTTATGGATGGCAAATACAAGAATATAATGGTGCTTTATATATAAGTACTTTTGATAGTGCTTTATTTATGCAACTTATATTAGAAATATTATCTTCTTATAGATCTGATGATGCTTTATCTTCAGAGTTAGTTGATACCTTAATTAAAATGTATAGAATTATAGTAAGACTTTTAAATGAATTTAACTATCCTTTTGGATTTAATTTATATAAATCCTTAGATGGTGTACACTTCTTACCAGTATTTTTAAATGGTTTAGGTAATAGATATAATTATGGAGGTAGAATTTTATATGTAGATTCTTTAAATGACTTATATCTAGGAACTGCTAATCCATTCCAAGGCTTAGAAGTTTGGAAATATAACCTTAAATACCCTAGTAATGATATGTTTAATACACAATCGCTTCCTAATTACAATAAGTTAATTGACTCTATACAAGAATTCTTCCCAGAACTAAATGAATCTACTATGAATCTATTCAAAACTTTAATAGATTCATTATCTATAAACTAGTTAACTATCTAAACAAAAAGGTTGAACATAATAATGTTCAACCTTTTTTTATATTATTTATTTTGTTATAGTAACTCTATTACTTTCTTTTAAATTACATTTACCAGTTTTTACTGTGATTTTTTCATTTGATTCTAAGTTCGTAAATATAACTGGAGTTATACTAGAAGTTGCATTTTCTTCTATATATTTTAAATCCATTTTAGCAAGTTTATCACCAGCTTTAACTTTATCTCCTACATTTACAGCTAAATCAAATCCTTTACCTTCTAGTTTAACTGTTTCTATTCCCATGTGTATAAGTATTTCTCTTCCTGCATCAGATTTTATTATTACTGCATGCTTAGTTGGGAATATAACTTCCACACTACCATCAACTGGAGAACATATTACTCCATCACTTGATTTTATTGCAAATCCATCTCCCATTAACTTACTTGAGAAAACTTCATCTGGAACATCTGATAATTCTAAAATTTGTCCATTAGTTAAAGACATTACCTCTTCAGAACAAGATATTGCTAACTCTGTACTTGAATTTTCTTCAATTTTAGTAACTTCTTTTTTAACTTCTTTATTTTCAGATTTATTAACAATTAATTTACCTGATATTATTTCGTTTATTTCTGATTTTAAAGTATCTGATTTTGTACCGAATATAGCTTGTACATTGTTTCCTACAACCATAACACCAGCTGCACCAAGCTCTTTTAATTTATCTTTATCTACTTTTTCTATATCTTCAACTTGTACTCTAAGTCTAGTTATACAAGCATCTAAACTCTTTAAGTTTTCTTTATTTCCTAAAGCTATTAATATTTCGTTTGCTAATTCACCTTTTCCTAAGCTAGATGAAGAACTTACTTCTTCTGTTTCATCTTCTCTACCTGGAGTCTTTAAGTCAAACTTTCTTATCATAAATCTAAATCCGAAGTAGTATATTACTGCAAGTCCTGCACCTACTACTAAAACAAAATACCAAGGTGTTCTATTTGGTATTATACCAAATAAAGTAAAGTCTATAAGACCACCTGAGAATGTCATACCTATTTTAACATTTAATATTTGCATTAACATAAATGATAAACCTGCAAATACACAGTGTACTGCAAATAATACTGGAGCTACGAATAAGAATGCAAATTCTATTGGCTCAGTTATACCAGTTAAGAATGAAGTTAATGCTGCTGATGCCATTATACCAGCAACGTATTTTTTCTTTTCAGGTTTTGCTTCATGTACCATAGCTAAAGCTGCTGCTGGAAGTCCAAACATCATGAATGGGAATTTACCAGTCATGAATGTACCAGCTGTAAATTCTACACCATCTTTAAGTTGTGCAAACCATATACTTTGATCTCCCATTACAAGATCTCCTGCACTGTTTACATACTCACCAAATTGATACCAGAATGGATTATAAAATGCATGATGTAATCCAAATGGTATTAACGCTCTTTCTATAACTCCAAATAAGAATGCTGCTAAAGTTCTGTTAGCATCTATAACTGTTTGAGAGAATGACATTAACCCCATTTGTATTGGAGGCCATACGAATGTTAATGCTACACCTATTAATAATGCTAATACTGATGTTATAATAGGAACGAATCTTTTCCCTGCAAAGAAACCTAAATATTGAGGTAATTCAATTTTATAGAATTTCTTATACATACTTGATGCAAGAATACCTATGATGATACCACCAAATACACCTGTTTGTATTGTAGGTATACCTAAAACATTAGCATACATAGGGCCAGTCATATCAGCTGTTATTCCAGCTGTAACACTCATAGCCTTATTCATTACTAACATACCAACGATTGCTGCAAGAGCTGCAACACCCTCACCATCAGTTAAACCAACTGCAACACCTACTGCAAATATTAAAGGTAAGTTATCAAATATTATTTGACCACAACCTTCCATCATACTTGCTATTAAAGCAACTGTACCATTTGCTAAGAATGGCATATATGATATAACATTTTCATTTACTAATGCATTACCTAATCCTAAAAGTATACCTGCTGCTGGAAGTATAGCAACTGGTAGCATTAGCGACTTACCAACTTTTTGTAAAACACCGAATAATTTCTTAAACATTGCTTTTAATCTCCCTTTCTTATTTTATAATTGTTAAAATTTATTTGATTATTGCTATAAAAAAAGACTTAAGCTTATAGAAATATACAATTATCTTTAATAGATATAAGTATCTAAGCCTACCCTAAAAGTATGCGTATAACCTAAACCTACTAAAACAATAATCATATATTCTTATAAACCTAAGTCTTGCCTGCCAAACAGTAACAACCTTAATACGGTTTAATTTATGATTGATTTTTCTTCTATTTTTATAACTTCTATTACCCTATTAATATGAAGTATTAAGTATAAAAGCTCATCTTCACTGACAACATATTCATAGTGTTCTTCTATAAATGTTTTTATTTTACTTGCACATTTATATGAATCTTCATATTTTTCTTTTATAATTCCTAAAAGTTCATTTTGTTTATTTTCTTTGCTTTCATTTTTTATTAATCTTTTTGCAAAAAACTTTAAATGAGTTAATAATCTTTCATAGTTCATTTCATTTTGATTAAACTCAACGGAGTAATAATACCTTATAATATTAAGTATTTCTTTAACTATCTTTGTCATTAAAAATGATTCAGATGTATTTTCATTATAATTGGCATTTACTATATGCATGGCTATAAAAGCTGCTTCATCTTCTGGTAGGTTAACATCAAATTCTTTATTTAAGTAACCGATTGCCCAAATACCAATTTCAAATTCTCTTTTATGAATTCTTCTTATTTCATAAAGTAATTCATTTTTTATTTCTATATTTTCTTTATGTCTTTTAAGTGCAAATGCTATATGATCTGTAAGTGCCACATATATATAGTCATATAATTCAGCTTTTAGCTTTGTTTCAGCATATTCAACTATAGCCGAACTAGCTTTAAATACATCTTCATCAACCTCAAGGGCTAGTTTGCTTATCTTATTTTTGAAACCTTCATCTTCAGCTACAAACTTTTTTTCTATTTTACTCTCGTCAGCTAATTGGCCTAATTTTTTTTGAAATCCTATACCACAACCTGTAAGTATTAGCTGTTTATTGTTTTCATCTTTTACCAATACCACATTGTTGTTATAAACTCTTTCAATAATCATCCTTACTTGTACCCCCTCTAACTGACTATAAATATGTATAAAATTAAAAATACCTAAATTAAGATACAGCAATGCTGTAAAACTTAACCTAGGTATTGCCTGCATTATCAGTAACAATCCAATAATAGTTAATTGAATTAGTTTTATATTTATTATAATTTAATTCTAGTATAATACATATTTAGTGTCAAGTTTTTTCTATTTAAAATATATAATATTTTTATATTACATTTCCTTTATTAAACCTTTTCTATACGCTAATAAAAGTAATTTTAAATCCTTTATTTCATCTTGTATTTTTTCTCCAGCTTCAGTATCTTTAACTCTTCTTCTTTTTACCTTATGTTCTACAACAACAGTAGTTGATAATATATCACTTTCATTCGCTATAGCTTCTTCTGCTGAGCTAAAAGGTTCGTGAGATACTAACTGTAAGCTATAAGAATTGTATATTAAAGTATACCCAGCAATACCAGTTTTCTTTTGATATGCTTTTGAGAATCCTCCGTCTATAACTAAAATTCTTCCATTAGCTTTTATTGGGCTTTCTCCATTTTTACTTTCTACAGGAACATGTCCATTTATTATATGAGATTCTTCAAAATCCAACTCAAATTCATCGAAAATTCTTTTACATATTGTCTCATCTTCTCTTAAGAAATAATATGGATTTTTATTTTCTTTATGAGCTTCTTTTTCTGATATAAAGTATCTTTCAAAAGTTGTCATATCATCTTTTCCAAATAAAGATGAGCATTTTCCAGTCCATAAATACCACATAATATCCATTCCATATTGTTTTTGTAATGTATTTTCAGCAAAGAAATAACCTTCTCTAGCTAAAGCTTCCATTTTGTCCATTAAGGCTCTACCTTTATATTCTTTATTTTTTATATTCATAGGCATAAAGCTTCCGTCTTCATTTAATGGTATACATCCATGGAATAATAAATTTGAATTTGCTTTTAAATAAATGCTACCCTTTGAAAATAAGAATGAAACATGTTTTTGAAGTTTTTCACTTCCTTTAAAAGAAGATATTAATTTTTCTACTAAGATTTCTTCTGCTTTAGTTAGCTTATATGGATTTTTAGGGTCTATTGTTGGGAAGTAATTATCTTTTAATTTATATACTTTTCCTTTTAAATTAATCGTTCCTTCTTCATAGTTTATCTTATCTAGTAATAATCTATGATTCATATCAAATTCAGGTCTTCTATTTATTACTTCTCCCTCTAGTTTGAATTGTATTATACTTATAGCTTTATGCATTTTTGCAATAAGACCTTTTTCACTATTTGATACGTTTTGTTCTCCTACTTTAGGTAAAAACTCCTTACAAGGGTCATCTTTGTAAGCATCCATTGCAAAGGTAGCAAGTGGCAATAAGTTAATTCCATAAAAATCTTCCGCTATATCTAAATTTGCATATCTTGCACAAATTCTAAGTGCATTAGCTATATTAACAGGTTGTCCAGCAGCTGCGCCCATCCATAATATATCATGGTTCCCCCACTGTATATCTACACTATGATGCTGCATTAGCATATCCATAATAATATCAGGTCTTGGACCTCTATCATATATATCTCCTATTATATGTAACCTATCAACTACTAATTTTTGTATTACTTTAGATATTGCTATTATAAACTCTTTAGCTCTGTCTATTTCAATAATAGTCTCAACTATACTATGGTAGTATTCATGCTTATGGTCGCTACTATTATCTGGATGTAATAATTCCTCCATTATATATCTAAATTCTTCTGGTAAGAATTTTCTAACCTTAGATCTTGTGTATTTGCTTGATGTATACCTACAAAGTTCTATAAGTCTATACATGTTTATTCTATAAAAATCTTCTATGTCAGTTTCTTCCTTAGATATTAAATCTAATTTTTGTTCTGGATAATAAACAAGAGTCGCTAACATCTTCTTTTCCGATTCTCTTATGCTATTAGAAAAAAGCTCTTCTATCTTTCTTTTTATAACTCCTGATCCATTTTTTAATACATGTACAAATGGTTCATACTCACCATGTATATCAGTTAAAAAATGTTCTGTTCCCTTAGGAAGATTAAGTATTGCTTCTAAATTTATAATTTCTTCACTAGCCTTAGATATGCTAGGGTACTGTTTCGATAGTAATCTTAAATATTTAATATTATTATTTAAATAATCATCTGACACAGTTGATAATTCTCTCATTATTTTTCCTCCAACTTATCTTTTTCTACTTAATTATTATAACATATTTATGTATATCTTTTTTTATATGCTATACTATTTATTTCAAAAAAAATCTTGGTAATATAAATACATATTTATATATACCAAGATTTTATTTTATTTATTTTTTATTTGTTTTGCAAGCACTATCTGATGGACAGTTTTTACAACTACATCCACAGGTACTTTTTCCACTTTTGTAAGATTTAATTCCATTTTTTATAACATAAAATACTATTAAGAAAGCGCCTATTCCAATAATATAATTAATCATTAATTTAATTCACTTCCTTATTATTTAAAATATCATCTGGCATATTATATAAGTTAAGAATGCAACTATCCATGCAACTATCATTTGGAAACCAACTGTAATACCAGTCCATTTCCAAGAACCCATTTCTCTTTTTATAGCTCCTACAGCTGCAAAGCATGGCATACATAATAAATTAAATATCATATATGAAAATGCTGATGCTTGAGTAAATACTGCTGCTACTTGTGGTATTGCCGCACTACCTTCCATTGCAGCTTCAGTTATAGCATCAGATGCTCCAAATAAAACTCCGAAAGTGGATACTATATTTTCTTTTGCAATCCATCCTGTAACTACACCAACTGAAGCTCTCCAGTCACCAAATCCTAAAGGAGCAAATATCCATTGAATACTTCTACCAATAGAAGCTAATATACTATCTTCCATTTCACACATTCCAGATAAATTAAAGCTTGATAAAACCCATATCAATATTGTTGATGCTAAAATTATCGTTCCTGCTTTTATTGCAAAACCTTTTACTTTTTCCCATGCATGTATTAAAACACTTTTTAATGTAGGTATTCTATATTGAGGAAGCTCCATTATAAAGTTTGATGCTTCTCCTTTTAATACAAACTTACTTAATATTAGTGCAGATACTACTGCAACAACTAGACCTAACATATATATTGTATACACTATGTTAGTTTGATTACTAGTTGCAAATAAAGTTGCTGCAAACATTAAATATATTGGAAGCTTTGCTCCACAAGACATAAACGGAGTTATCATCATAGTTATCTTACGATCTTTTTCATTTTCTAAAGTTCTAGATGCCATAAGCGCTGGAACAGAACAACCAAATCCCATTAATAATGGAATAAATGATTTTCCTGATAAACCAAATTTTCTAAAAATCTTATCCATAACAAAAGCAACTCTAGCCATATATCCACTATCTTCAAGTACTGACATAAGTAAGAATAAAACTAGTATTTGTGGTAAAAATGATACAACTCCACCTACACCAGCAAGTATTCCATCTCCTACAAGAGATATTGCCCACTCAGCAGCTCCTAAATATTCTAACGAACTTAGTATAGTTTCAGTTAATGGTCCATCCCAAAAATCACAAACTATAGTCTGTAAATAAACACCAATTCCTATTATACTTTCTCCAAAAGTAATAGAGAAAAGTAAATACATTACAGCTAAAAATATAGGTATAGCTAAAATTCTATTAGTTAAAATTTTATCTATTTTATCTGAAGTTGTTTCTTCTCTTTTTCCATTCTTAGGTTTTGATTTAGAAACCGTCTTATTTACTATCTTTGAAATAAATTTATATCTTTGATCTGCTATCTCTGACTCAATATCACCATCAAATTCTTCATTTGCTTTTGATAAAATATCTTGGATATCAATTTTTTCTGATACACTTAATGATTCATTTACTATAGCATCTTCCTCTAAGATTTTTAATGCTTTCCATGTATTTATATCACTTTTATCACTTAATTTTGAATGTATTTTTTGAACATACTCTTCTATTTTCTCAGAAAATACATCAATACCTAAATCTAAACTAAGCGCTTCAGTTCCATCTACAGATATATGTACATCTTCTATGTCTTTTATAGAATCATGGTTATACATCTTAGCAACTTCTATAGCTGTATCCATTAGTTCTTTCATACCTTTTCCACTTCTAGCTATGACTGGAACAACTTTTACACCTAAGTATTTTTGAAGTTTTTCTATATTTATTTTAGTTCCTCTAGCTTCAACCTCATCCATCATATTAAGAGCTATAACTGTAGGAATCTTCGTTTCAAAAATTTGTAATGTAAGATACATATTTCTTTCTATGTTTGTTGCATCTATTATATTTATAAGTACATCTGGTTTTTCATCAATAATATAATTCCTAGCTACTATCTCCTCTTGAGAATATGGAGATAAAGAATAAATTCCTGGCAAATCTACTATATTTATATCTTTATTTTTCTTATACTTACCTTCTTTTTTCTCTACAGTTACACCTGGCCAGTTACCAACATGTTGTTTTGAGCCTGTTATTTCATTAAATACTGTAGTTTTACCACAGTTTGGATTTCCTGCTAACGCTATTGTATATCCCATAACATTTCCCCTCGATTACTTTAATACTATATTTTGTGCCTCATCTTTTCTAAGGCTTAATTCATATCCTCTTATATTTATTTCTATTGGATCACCTAATGGTGCTACCTTAATAACTTCAACTTTTACACCTGGTGTTACTCCCATATCCATTAATCGCCTTCTTATAGGCCCTTTTTCACCTATACTTTTTACTATTCCTGACTGACCAGGATTTAAATCCTTTAATGTCATCTTTATCCCTCCTTAAGAAACTATTATTTTATTTGCAATTCCTTTATTTAAAGCTACTTTAGATCCTTTTACTAATAAAATAAGCCCACTTGGATTTTCAGCTACTATTTCTACTTTTTCGCCAACTATAAATCCTAAGCTTTGTAAATGCCTTTTTACAGAATCTTTAGCCCTTACTTCTACTATTTTTCTCTGTTCTCCAATGCCTATCATACTTAATGCCATTTTAACATCTCCCTCTTGTAAATAATTTTGAAAATCATTATCATCAATTCAATTGTAGTCCTATTGGTAATCATTGTCAATTAATATTTATTTTTGATATATAAAAAATGAGTTATCTCCTTTGAGATAACTCGTTTCACTTTATAACTTATTATTTAGCTGATTTAATTAGTTGAATTTTTATTACTTTATTCGTCACAGCAACATATTTGTCCAGATATAATTATTCTTCTTTGATTAACTTCACCTGGTTGTAAAGTAGCAATTGTAACAGTAAGCAATCCATTAACAACACTAATATTTGGTTGTGGATCTAAATCATCACCATTTGCATCTCTAACTACTACATCACCTTCATCAAAGCAGAATCTTGAATCAAATAAGTCTGTAACTACTACATTTGTAGCATCTATAGTTCCTGTATTTATAAGTCTTATTGTATAAGTTAAATCATCACCACATTCAACACATCTAACATTTCCTCTAATTGCCTTAAGTACTTCTACTCTAGCATATCTAATAGGAATATTTTGACTATCTAATTGAGGATCTTCAACTTCATTAACTGTAACTGTAACTGTATTATCAACAGATTGAGATGCACCTACATCAGAGTTAACTTGAACTTTATAAGAGAATATAAACATGTCATTTGGATCTAATCCTTCATTTGCAGTTATTATTAATGGATCTGTAGTTCCAACAGTAAAATCAACATCTTGATCAGTACCATTTGGAACATGAAGAACTACTTTTGCACTGTTAGGTACATATGTTGATATGTTATCTAAGTCATCTGAGATTTGTACTCCAGTTAATACTGTATCTCCTGTATTAATTACTGTAACTGTATAAAGAATTATATCTTCAGGTTCTGTAGCTTCTTTAGAAGCTGATTTAATAATTCTAAAGTCAGGATTTATTCCATTTACTATACATGTTCTAACTGGATTACTAATAACAGAAGCTTCTTCTGCCTCCGCTTCAATTCCATCTTCAACTGGTCTATATTGATAATTTACAAATGCTACATTTCTTATTTCACATCCATCATCACAAGTTTCTGGACATGATGTTTGTAATTTTTTCATAGTACTATCTTCCACAGTACTTTCACCTCTTAATATTGTATTAGTAGTAATTACTACTTAATATAATATATAAAATTATGTCGATAAACGTTACTATTTTTAAAATTCATGTCATAATTTATGTTTTTATGATTTTAATATTCAAATTTTGTAACTGAACTTACTTCAATCAAGTTATTATTTAATATTTTATAGTTTGTACTTAATACAGTGATATTTATTTCACTTACTCTATTTTTATCAAATGGTACACTATATTCATAGTTTTTATAATAATCATAATAGTGACTATGACCTTGTTTATTATAATAGATACGTAATTTTAATCTAAATCTTATAATCAAGCATTTATTATTGTGTTCTATATAATAATCATGTAATTCTGCATTACCTTTTATAGAAAGATTATATATTTGTTGTTTATTTAAGCAAAGTTCACTAAGATCTACACAACCTTTAATACATTCAATTTGATAATAATTACATCTATGAATTTGAATTGATTCTGTATTGCTTTCTGTGATCTTAGTAATTATCTGGTCTGAATTATTATATGAATAAACAACTTGTGCTTTATTTTTTAATACACAGTCATCGGATTTTTCAACCATAATTATTCTCCTTTAAGTATAATTACTTTAATTTGGATTAATTTAGATATAATTATCCCCTATATAATATACAAATTGTTGCAGATTTGTTACTTATTTTACATAAAAGCAAAAAAAGAGCTATCTCTTAATGAGATAACTCTTTTTTATATATTAAGATTTTAGTGAACTAACTCGTAGCTAGCTAATCTCTTATAACTTTCTAATCTTTCTTTAGCACTTTGTTCAGCTTGAGCAAATAATTCTTCAGCTACATCTGGGAATTGTTTTGCAACAGCAGAGTATCTTACTTGATTTAATAAGAATTCTCTGAAGCTTTCAGTTGGCTCTTTAGAGTCTAAGCTGAATGGATTCTTACCAGATGCTTGTAATTCTGGGTTGAATCTGTATAAATGCCAGTATCCAGCTTTAACAGCTTTATTTTCGTTTTCTACACTACGTCCCATACCTTCTTTTAATCCGTGAGATATACATGGAGCGTAGCAGATTATTAATGATGGTCCATCATATTTTTCAGCTTCTACTATAGCTTTCATGAATTGGTTCTTATCTGCACCCATAGCTACTTGTGCTACGTATACATTTCCATAAGACATTGCCATCATACCAAGGTCTTTCTTTCTAGTTCTCTTTCCAGCAGCAGCGAACTTAGCCATTGCAGCAACTGGAGTTGACTTAGAAGATTGTCCTCCTGTATTTGAGTAAATTTCTGTATCGAATACAAGAACATTTACATTTTCACCTGATGCAAGAACATGGTCTACACCACCGTAACCGATATCATATGCCCAACCGTCTCCACCAAGGATCCATTGAGATCTCTTAATTAAGTAATCTTCTCTTTCTTTTATTTCTTCAACTAAAGCTTTAACTTCAGCATTTTCTATATTGTGAGAGTTTGCTAATACTGCACTTACTTTAGCACTTGCAGCCTTAGAAGCTTCTCCATCTTCTTTAGCATCTAACCAAGCAGTAAATGCTTCTCTTGCTTCATCACATATATCCATAGCTAATAAGCTTTCCATATTTTCAGCTATTTTAGCTCTTATATGTTTAACTGCTAAATACATACCATATCCGAATTCAGCATTGTCTTCGAATAATGAGTTTGCCCAAGCAGGACCTTTACCTTCATGGTTAATTGTATATGGAGATGATGGGTATGAACCACCCCAAATTGAAGAACATCCAGTAGCATTAGCTATCATCATTCTATCTCCAAATAATTGAGTTACGTTTTTGATGTATGCAGTTTCACCACATCCAGCACAAGCTCCTGAGAACTCATGTAATGGTTGTCTGAACTGACTTCCTTTTACAGTTGTTGGTGCCATTATGTCACCTTTTGGAGCAACTTTTTTATGATCAGCTGCGAATGCCCAGTTATCAACTTCTTGTAATTGACTTTCAAGAGGCTTCATAACTAAAGCTTTATCTTTAGCTGGACATATGTCAGCACAGTTTCCACATCCTGTACAGTCCATTGGACTTAATTGTATTCTATATTGTAATCCTTCGAATCCTTTACCTATAGCTTTTTTAGCATTAAATGATTCTGGAGCATTTTGTAATTCTTCTTCATTTACAAGAACTGGTCTTATACATGAATGAGGACATATGAATGAACATTGGTTACATTGGATACAGTTTTCTAATATCCATTCAGGAACATTAACAGCTATACCACGTTTTTCGTAAGCAGCTGTACCATGTGGCATAGTACCATCTTCTAAACCTTCATTAAATGCAGATACAGGTAATTTGTTACCTTGTTGTGCAGTTATAGGTCTTAATATATTTTTGATGAAGTATGGTTCTTCAACTTTTTCAACCTTTTCATCATTTGCATTAGCCCACTCAGCTGGAACTTCAACTTTAACTAAAGAGTTTATACCTCTTTCAACAGCTTCGTAGTTCATGTTAACAACTTTTTCACCTTTTTTACCGTAAGCTTTAGCTATAGAATCTTTTAAGTATTCTACTGCTTGTTCTACTGGTATTATGTTTGCTAACTTGAAGAATGCAGATTGCATTATCATGTTTATTCTATTTCCAAGCCCTATTTCTTGAGCTATCTTAGTAGCATTTACAGTGTAGAACTCTATGTTATTTTGAGCTATAAATTGCTTTAAGTGAGCTGGTAAATGTTCTTCAAGACCAGCTTGATCCCATATTGTATTTAATACAAATGTTCCACCTTTTTTAAGACCTTCTAATAATCCATCATATTGATATACATAAGCTTGAGTATGACATGCTATGTAATCAGCTTCGTCTATTAGGTAAGTTGATCTTATTGGCTCATCACCGAATCTTAAGTGAGACATTGTTACCCCACCAGATTTTTTAGAGTCATAATCGAAGTATGCTTGTACATATTTCTTAGTATTATCACCTATTATTTTTATAGCTTGTTTATTAGCTCCAACTGTACCGTCAGATCCTAATCCCCAGAACTTACATCTTACAGTTCCTGGAACCGCAACTTTTAATGGTTCTGATAATTCTAATGATCTGAAAGTAACGTCATCGTCTATACCTACTGTGAAGTTATTTTTTGGATTTTCTGAAGCTAAGTTATCAAATACAGTTTTTATTTCTGTTGGAGTAGTATCTTTTGATCCTAATCCATATATTCCACCTATTATCATAGGAGCATTTTCTTTATTGTAGTATGCAGAACGTACGTCTAAGTATAATGGTTCTCCTGGAGCACCTGGTTCCTTAGTTCTGTCTAATACACATATTCTTTCAACTGTGCTTGGTATAGCATCCATTAAATGTTCTATTGAGAATGGTCTGTATAAGTGAACTTTTACTAAACCTACTTTTTGACCTTGTGCATTTAATGCATCAACAGTTTCTTCTATAGTTTCTGTTACAGAACCCATAGCTATTATTATGTTAGTAGCATCTTCTGCTCCATAATAATTGAATAATCCGTATTTTCTTCCTGTTAAGTCGCTCATTTTGTTCATGTATTTTTCAACTATTCCAACTATATCTTCATAGTATCTATTTGAACTTTCTCTAGTTTGGAAGTATACATCTGGGTTTTGAGCTGTACCACGAGTTACAGGATGATTTGGAGATAAAGCTCTATCTCTGAAAGCTTGTAAAGCTTCTCTATTTAATAAACTTGCGTAATCTTCATTTTCTAATAATTCAACTTTTTGGATTTCGTGAGAAGTTCTGAATCCATCAAAGAAGTTTATAAATGGTAATCTACCTTCGATTGCTGCTAAGTGAGCAACTGGAGATATATCAGCTACCTCTTGAACAGAACCTGATGCTAACATAACACATCCAGTTTGTCTTGCAGCCATAACGTCTTGGTGATCACCGAATATAGATAAAGCTTGAGCAGCTAATGCACGAGCACTAACATGGAATACCCCCGGTAAAAGCTCTCCAGCTGTTTTATACATATTTGGTATCATTAATAATAAACCTTGTGAAGCTGTGAATGTAGTTGTTAAAGCACCTGCTTGTAATGAACCATGGAATGTTCCAGCAGCACCTGCTTCAGATTGCATCTCTACAACACTTACTTTTTGCCCGAAGATATTTTTTCTACCTTGAGCTGACCATTCATCTACAACTTCTGCCATTGTTGAAGATGGAGTGATTGGGAATATAGCAGCTACTTCTGTAAATGCATATGCAACGTGAGCAGCAGCTGTATTACCATCAACTGTTTTCATGAATTTTGCCATACTACGTAATCCTCCTTAATATATTACTACAAATGTAATCTTTGTGAGGTAAATATTTGTTCTATGTATTTTGCACACAATTATCTCACTGATTAAACCAATTCTACATAATGGGATAAAATCCTTCTATTCTTTTTAAACTTCTCAGTTATTAAGAAATTTAAGATATCTTCTTCTATTAATCAAATAATCATAATATCATATACCCATATATGTTTTATTTTAAACCTTTTTCAAAAATTTATTTGTATTCTTAATTAATAAAAAATATTTTTAATATCCACCGTCAGATACTTCATCTCCACTTACTATAGCTATAGATGCACTTGCACCTATTCTACTAGCTCCAGCATTTATAACAGCATCTGCGTCTTTTTTACATCTAACTCCACCTGATGCTTTTACTCCAATGTGTGGACCTACTGTATCTCTCATTAACTTGATGTCCTCTGGAGTTGAACCACCTGTTCCAAATCCTGTAGAAGTTTTTACATAGTCAGTTCCAGCTTTTACAGCTAGTTCACAAGCTATCTTCTTTTCTTCATCAGTTAAGTAGCAAGTTTCTATTATTACTTTTACTAAAGCATTTTTATTTGCAGCATCTACAACTGCTTTTATATCTTTTTCAACTAAGTCATAATTTTTATCTTTTAAAGCACCTATGTTTATAACCATATCTACTTCATCTGCACCTTTAGCTATTGCATCCTTTGTTTCAAATGCTTTAACTTCTGGTGTGTTAGCACCTAAAGGGAAGCCTATTACTGTACATACTTTAACATTAGATCCTTCTAACTCTTTTTTTGCTAACTCTACGTGAGTAGGATTTATACATACAGAAAAGAAATTATGTTCTTTTGCTTCGTTACAAACTTTTATAACATCTTCTTTTGTAGTCGTAGCTTTTAAAACTGTATGATCTATCATGTTTTCTATTTTATTAGTCATATTAAGTCTCCTTCTTTAATCAGTAATTTAGTACATACTATATATTACCACATTTTGGATACCTTTTAAAATTATGTTTATTAATAAATTGTATTAAGTTTATTAATAATTTATATAAAATATATTTTCCATAATAGAATTAATTATTATAAAATTTAGTAATATAAATTTTACCTGAATTAATAATATACCTTTGAGTACTTTTTTTAAAGTAGGCACTTTTTTTGTATATAGTATACAAAAGTATACCTCCTATATTTTTAGATATCACCTTTTATGGTATAATATAAAATATCAACTTTACAAAATAACTATTAATTTAAGAGGTGTTATATAATGAGTTCAGAAGTTTCATTTCACAGCAAATGTCACAAAAATAATAGCTGTGCTAAATATAATACTTGTCCAATGTTTTTATTTCATAAATTAGTTTCAGGGAAATGGAAACTTCTAATACTTTGGTATTTAAGTGACGGTTGTTTAAGATTTAGCGAATTAAAGAAAAAATTGCCAGAAGTTACACAGAAAATGTTAACAAATCAATTAAGAAGTTTAGAAAATGATAAACTTATAACTAGAAAAGTTTATGCTGTAATACCACCAAAAGTAGAGTACAGCTTAAGCGAAATGGGTGAAAAAATGATTCCCTTATTAGAAAACATGTATGCATACGGAATTGACTACTTAAAATCTTCTAATGTTAATGATTCTACTAACGAATAAGCACTTCTCTATATCAAAATCAATCTAGTTAAAATAATTTCATTTATAGCTTAATCTATAAAATTTTTAATCCTAACTATAAAGTGTATAAACAAAAATCCTAGTCATTTACAACATATTTTAGTTGCATGACTAGGATTTTTTATAAAGTTATTTAAAGTAGATTATTTTACTAACTCTACTAAGTCTCCATTTCTTACACCAGCAGCGTTTCCTTCTTCCATGTCAACGTGCATTTCTAAAGCGAATTTTTCACTAGCTCTAACTAATACATTTTCGAACACTACAGCTCTTGGTCCAAAAGTTCTAACACTTACTATATCCTTATCTTTAACACCGAATTTTTCAGCATCTTCTAAGCTCATATGTATGTGTCTAGCTGCAACTATAGTTCCTTCTGGCATTTCAACTTCACCTTTAGGTCCTACTAATTTTAATCCTGGAGTTCCTGCTATATCTCCTGATTCTTTTATTGGAGCTTTTACTCCTAAAGCAAATCCATCAGTTAAAGATATTTCAACTTGAGTAGCTGGTCTAGCTGGTCCTAAAACTCTAACTCCTTTTATAGTTCCTTTTGGTCCTACTAAGTCAACTTTTTCTTCACAGGCAAATTGTCCTGGTTGAGATAATGGCTTTAATTCAGTTAATTGATGTCCTTCTCCGAATAAAGCATCTATGTCTGCTTGACTTAAATGTATATGTCTGTTTGATAAAGCTATTGGTAATTTCATTTTGTATCCTCCTACAAATTTTATAAAATATTCACTCTAATTATACATAAAAATAATCCTAAAATCAAACAGTATATAAATTATTTTGACAACTCTTTAAGTAAATCAAAATAACCAGGGAAAGATATATTTATGCATAATTCGTTATCTAATTTAACATTTCCATCACTTATTAAGTTTGCTATAGAGAAAGCCATAGCTATTCTATGATCTTTAAATGTTTCAATATGAGCGCCTTTTAACTTTGATTTTCCCTTGATTATCATTCCATCTTCTAATTCTTCTATATCTGCACCCATATTTTTTAAATTATCTACCATTGCTTTTATTCTGTTACTTTCTTTTACTTTTAATTCATGAGCATCTTTTATTATTGTTGTTCCTTCACATTGAGTTGCAAGAACTGCAATTACTGGTATCTCATCTATAAGCCTTGGTATAATTTCTCTATCAATAGTTGTTGCTTGAAGTTCTTTAGTGTATTTTACAAGTAAATCTCCAACAACTTCTCCACCAACAAATCTTTTATTTAGAATTTCTATATTACCATTCATTTTTTTTACTACATCTAGTATTCCAGTTCTAGTCTCATTTAATCCAACATTTTTTATAAGAACTTCTGAACCTTCACTAATTAAAGCTCCAACTATTATAAATGCCGCTGAAGAAATATCTCCAGGAACATATATATCTTGGTTAAATAATTCATCTACTGGATTTATTTTTATTTTCAAATCATCAACACTTATATTTGCTCCAAAAGATTTAAGCATTATTTCTGTGTGGTTTCTAGATTTCACTTTTTCATGTATTATACTCTCTCCATCAGCATAAAGACTAGCAAGTATTAAAGCAGATTTTACTTGAGCTGATGCTACTGGCATATGATAATCTATTGCTTTTAAATTTCCTCCATGTATAGTTATTGGAGTATAATTTGCATCATCTTTTCCTTGAATTGTACATCCCATCTGTTTAAGAGGGTCTGTAACTCTTTTCATAGGTCTTTTGCCTATTGATTCATCACCAATTAAAGTTGATTCAAAATTATTTCCTGCTAAAATTCCCATCATAAGCCTTATAGTTGTTCCAGAGTTTCCAACATCTAAAATATCATTAGGCTTTTTTAAATCTTTTAAACCATTACCTTTTACAAAAACGTCTTTTCCTTGTATATCAATATCTACACCCATTTTTCTAAAACATGAAATGGTACTTAAACAATCTTGCCCCATTAAGAAGTTACTAATTTTATTATTCCCTTTTGATATAGATGAAAACATTATTGCTCTATGTGATATTGACTTATCCCCTATAAGTTCAAAACTTCCTCTAAGCATTCTTTGACTCCTTTATTATATCTAGTATTTTTTCTTCTGATATAGTGTTTATTACTTCTACCTCACCTAAACCTACTGGTAAAACTAAATTTATTTTTGAAAAACTATTTTTCTTATCACTCTTCATTATATTAAGTACTTCTTCTTCATCTGCGTTTTCAAAATTCATTGGTAAAGAGTATTTTTCGCATACTTCTAAGAATTTATTACAGTATTCTTCTTTTATGAAACCTTCTCTTAAAGCCATTTTAAATGCCATATTCATACCTATACTTACAGCTTCTCCATGACTTATATGACATAACTTTTCAACTCCATGACCAAAGGTATGACCAAAGTTTAATATTTTTCTAAATCCGCCTTCTTTTTCATCTGCCTCAACAACCTTTGCTTTTATAGAAGCACATTTTTTTACTATGTAATATAATTTATCACTTTCTCTATTTATTATAGATTCACTATTTTCTATTAAATAATCTATAAATTCATAGTCATATATAATGCTATATTTTATAACTTCGCTCATTCCACTTAAGAACTCATCTTCAGATAAGGTTTTTAATGAATCAACATTTATATATGTAAATTTGGGTTGATAAAAAGTACCAACTATATTTTTAAAATTCCCTATATTTATCCCAGTTTTTCCACCTATAGATGAATCTACTTGAGCTAGTAAGCTTGTTGGTACTTGGATAACATCAATACCCCTCATATAAGTTGATGCTACATAACCTGCTAAATCGCCTACAACACCTCCACCTAAAGCAATAATTACTGACTTTCTAGATAAATTTATTCTTACACAATACTCTATTATTTTTTCATATGTATCAAGAGATTTAGAATCTTCTCCTGGTGATACTATATATTCATATACAATTCTTGCATTAATATGTTTTATAAATTCATGGCCTTGAGAATTATATACATTACTATCACTTATTATTAAAACTAAGTCATAATTACCTTGTTTTTTTAAATTTTCTTCAAAATTTTTATAACTGTTATCGATTATTATATTACAAACTTTATTATCTATCTTTTCCATCCTCTATCACCTAACCTTTTTATATATGAATCATAATTTGCTCTTAAATCTTGTAAGTTGTCTCCTCCAATTTTATCTAAGAAGTATTTACAAATTACAAAAGCTACTACATTTTCACAAACAACACTACATGCTGGAACTGCACAATTATCAGATCTTTCTATACTAGCTTTATAACTTTCTAGTGTATTCATATTTATAGAGTTAAGTGGTTTATATAAAGTTGGTATGGGCTTCATTGCACATCTTATAACGACCTCTTCTCCTGTTGTCATTCCACCTTCTATTCCACCTAATCTATTAGTACTTCTCTTTATACCATCTTCTTTATTGTATTTTATTTCATCCATAACTTGTGATCCATAGCTATTTGCCACGTCAAATCCAATACCAATTTCGACACCCTTAATTGCCTGTGTTCCCATTAGGTGCATAGCTAATTCACCATCTATTTTTTTATCAAAATGAGTATAAGAACCAAGACCTGGTATTAAGTTTTTAACTCTTACTTCTACTACACCACCAATAGTGTCACCATTTAACTTTACTTTTTCTATTTCATCTATCATCTTCTTTTCAATTTCACTATTTACACATCTAACTTGGCTTTTATCTACATTTTCTTTTATATAATCAAACTCATATATATTGTTATCTCTTACGCTTCCTATTTGAACTACATGAGATATAAAATCTATATCAAAGTTTTTTAGTATTTGCTTACATATTGCTCCTACTGCAACTCTACTTGCCGTTTCTCTAGCACTAGATCTTTCAAGTACGTTCCTAGCATCATCAAAGTCATACTTTAATGCTCCAGCTAAATCAGCATGTCCAGGTCTTACGTTATTAACCTTTTTACTTTCTAAATCTACATCATCCATAGGATTCATATACTTAACCCAGTTTTCATAATCCTTATTTTTAACTTCAATAGATATAGGACCTCCAAGAGTTTTTTTACCTCTTACTCCCCCCAATATATTTATTTTATCTTGTTCAATTAACATTCTACCACCACGACCATATCCTGATTGTCGCTTCTTTAATTCCTTATTAATTTCATCTATATTTAATTCTATATTTGATGGAACTCCATCTAGTATAGATATTAAACTTTGACCATGTGACTCTCCACTAGTTAGGTATCTTAACATAATATCATTCCTTTCTATATATGTAGCAAAAGGGCTTATCTCAAAATAAATATTTATTTTGGGATAACCCCTTCTATCATTTTATTTTAATACTATAAATTATAGTCCTTTATCTTATTTCTTTCACGTATTTTTCTAAATTTATATCTAAGTTTTTTGTAAATTCTAAATTTTCTTCAATTTTACATTCATCAGTTTCATTTACATATATATTTTGAGTAAGTTTTGTGTTTATACATTTAAAGAAAAAGTCCATAATTATCTGTCCACCCTTAAACTGTGTATCATACCCAGAGGCTCCTCCTACTGCAATATACATACCCACACGTTTTTTATATCTATCTATAGATGGCTTTTTTAGTATGTATTTACTTGCATAAAGCGCTTGTGTTCTATCTACTAATGTTTTTAATTTAGCACTTACACTATCAAAGTAAACTGGGCTTATAACAATAGTTCCTTTACTTTTATTAAACATTTCATACATCGGAGTCATTTCATCTTTTATTCTGCAATAACCTGTTTTTTCACAGAACCCACATGCATTACAATATTCTATTTCCATATCGTATATGTTAAATGTTTTATAACTTATATTGTTTTCTATTAATTTACTTTCTATTTTTTTTGAAATAAAATAACAATTCTTATTTTTTCTTGGACTTGCATTTATTATTAAAATCTCTACATTCTCCAATATCCTATCCCCTATCTATTTTTAAGCATTACAATCATTATATCATCGTCAAAGCTATCTGTAGATGCAAATTCTCTTAGATCATGTTTAAGGTTTTCAATCATCTTTTGCTGATCTAGATTATAATTTTCTTGTAAAAACTTTTCTAATCTTCCTATCCCGTACTCTTCTTTTTCTTTATTTTTTATTTCTAAAACACCATCAGTATACATGCAAATCATCGGAGAATTATTTGCATCAAAAATATTAGTTTCATATTCTGAATCTTCTAGTATTCCAAGCGGTATCCCTTTTATGCAATTTAAGTTGCTTTTAATACTTCCATCATTATTTACCATTATAGGACTATAATGACCTGCATTTGATATAGCTATTTTATTATTTTTAGTATTAAATACACTTATTAAGCAAGTTGTAAATACACCCATTTTGTCAAACTCATCATATAACATTTTATTTAAATTAGTCATTATTTCTCCAGGTGTTTTATACTGATTACAAAGGACTTTAAATGCACCTTTTATCATAGCAACTACATAGTTAGATACTATACCATGACCCATAACATCTGCTACTATATAAACTATATTCTCATCATCAACCTTAGTTGCGTAGTAAAAGTCTCCTCCTACAACTCTTGCTGGTCTATGATAGTAATATAATTCTTTTTCATCATTACACTCCATCATACTTTTATCCATTATAAGTTTTTGCTGTTTATTTAAAATATTAAGCTCGTTAGCTAATAATTTATGCTTAACATCAACAAGGTTGTACTCATATAGTTTCATTCCAACCGCCACTTGATTTGCTAATATACTAAGTATATTTAAATCATCATCCGTATATCCATCTCCATTTGCACAAACTATACAACCTATTTGCTTATTCTTATCAAATAATTTATAGTAAATATAATTATCTATATTTACATTATTTACAATACAACAACTTGCATTATTGCAGTATCCTCCACGATTTTCCTTAGCTAGAATTTCTCCTATAGAAGAATACACCTCTATTGTAGTCTTTCTTCTTTTTTCCATATTATATGAACTAAAAATCTTATTATTATAACTATCTTCATCTATAATAATTAGCGCTTCCTTACTATTAGTAATATCACAAGCTTGCTCGCTTAAGTGATCTAAGAACTTATTTATATCTTTGTTATGATAAAAATTTTTAGTTGCTTCATTTATAGAACTTATTGCACTTCTTAACTTATTAACCAATCTTTGAATATTGTTATTCTTAGTTGTTATTTCAATAGATAAAGCCATAAGAGATGCTACAGAAGATATAAAATCTATATCATAGTCAGATATAGTGTCTTCTTCATTTAAGAAACATGTCATGAATCCTACTACTATATCATTTACTATAAGTGGAAATATGATTCTACCAACATATCCTTCAACCCTTGCCATCTCTCTTTCATCTTCAGCTCTTTCATCTTCAAATACATTTTCTATATATATTACTTTTTTCTCTTTTACCGATTCATGTATATACTTAGGATATGTTGAGAATTCAATCTTAACTCCTATAGGTTCACCAATAGGAAAGAACCCCGGTATCTTTTCTAAGGTTTGTGAACATACTAAATAAGCATGCTTATAATTATTTTTATAAAATAAATTAACACATGCTTTAGCTGGATGAACTACTTCTAACATTTTTTCTATTATTTTATCTTTTATACTAAAGAAATCTGATGATTCAGCTACCATAGATGAAATCTGAACCAAGTTTCTCATTTTATTGATGTCTTTACTCATCCTCGTCCTCCCCATACAAGTATTTATTCTATTTAATATTACTACATATGTGTTTTATAGTAAATAGAAAAACCGCCAAAAAGCTAAGGACAAGTATATAGTTAAAACCACTTAAAACTCCCACTATTAGTAAACTTATAAGCACATTTATACCTGATTTTCCTCTCTCATCAAGTAAATTTACAGATGTTACTTCTATACTATTTTTTATATTTTCAATTTGTTCTTTCACTTGTATTTCTAAGTTTCTCTTATAAACTATATAAGCAAGTTCTAATAATAAAACTTCTATTCCTAAAATAATTTTTATATTAAAAGCAAATATTAAAATAAATAATCCAAATATAAATTTTAATCCTTTAAAAAATATGCTATCTATTTTTAATGTTATATTTTGAATATCCTTACATTCATCTCTTAATTGATACTCTGATGATGGTAGATTTTTTATCTTTGTTTTTACGACTTCTGAATAAAATAACTTTATAATTCCATTTATCATAAATTTTACCTTCTTTCTCTACTATTACCTATATATTTTTACAATTATAATATTTTTTATACTTGTCAATAATAAAAAAGAAGGATTTTATTTATATTTCTAAAAAAGGAGTGTTTCCATCATGGAAATTGTAAACTTAGACCTAGAAACTAGAAGCAAAATTTATAGCTATACTAAAAAAGTATTAAGAAAATATCAAAAAGGTATTATAACAGGTAAGTTAACTGCAGATAAATTTGCAGAAAATATTTTATCAGATGGATCAATAAATGACATATTAGATGAGAAGTATACTCACGAGCCAGAATTTAAGGACTCATACATAGACTATATAAATACACTTATAACAATACAAAATGATAACATCTCTAAAGGTAAGAAGAAAAAATATAAAAATGAACCTAAGACAAAACCTAATATACCACAAAAGATAAAACTTAAAAATTTATTAGAATCTACTGGATTTACTTTAACCATACCAATGGAATATTTAAATTCTAATGACTTAGACAATATAATAAAATACATACAAACTGGTTCTATTGACTTAGGTAACGAAAAAATTTATAACTATGTTAATACAAGTAATACTCATTAACATAAAAAAGAATTGTATAAATTATAAAAATTAATTTACACAATTCTTTTTTTATGTTTATAAATTGTATTTCTTATCCTAAAGCTTTTTCTAATTTTGAAAGATGTTGTATTGGGTAGTACTTTAATAACTCTCTAAATTGTTCTACTGATAACCCTTCTGTTGTAGTATAGATTTTTATTTTCCCATCTACATCAGCATTAATAAAATTAGTTTTTATTTCTTCAAAGTTTACTGTACTCATAATAACACTACTCCTTATGTAAATTTATATCTTTTTTTATTTTGTCCATTGATATTATTTTTATTACATACCTTTATTAATAAATAAAATAAGCCCTATGAAATTATAGGGCTTCTATTATATTTATTTTTTATTTTATTATTGTTGTTGTCCTGACATTTGTTTTTCTGCCATTTCAACTAATTTTTTAGTCATGTATCCACCTACATAACCATTTTCTCTAGCTGTAAGGTTTCCTTTGTCAACTTGTTGGTAGTTAGCCATTCCAAGTTCGTTAGCTATTTCTAATTTCATTTGATTTAAAGCTGCTTTAGCTCCTGGTACTACTGTTTTGTTATTATTATTGTTGCTTGCCATTGTTGATTACCTCTTTCCTTAATAATTTTGTTGCTTGGTAGTATTATATGGAGCTTACATTTTTTAATGCAGGTAAATTATGACATATTCTAACAATTAATACCAGCTAAATATCCTGTCGAGAAAGCTATTTGAAGATTAAATCCACCTGTATAAGCATCTACATCTATAACTTCTCCAGCAAAGAATAAACCTTGAACTAATTTAGATTCCATTGTGCTTGAATTTATTTCGCTTACCTTTATTCCTCCAGAAGTAACAATAGCTTCTTCAATAGGTCTATATCTTTTTACTGTTAATGTAAAATTCTTCAATAAATTAACTAATTTTTTTCTTTGTTCTCTTGAAACTTGATGTACTATTGTATCTTTTGGTATTCCACTTTGTTCAATTATTATTGGTATTAACTTCTTTGGAAGTAAATCATTTAAAGAATTTTCAAATCTTTTATTTGTGTACTTTTGAAAATCCTTTTGAACTCTTTTATCAAGTTTATCTTCATCTAATGCAGGTTTTAAATCAACTACAATCTTATAGTTATCCTTTGTTGTATCTTTCATCCTACAACTTGCAGATTTTATTATAGGTCCATCTATTCCATATTTAGTGAATTCCATTTCTCCAAAATCATCATATATCTTCTTATTCTTGCTATTTAAAACAGTTATAGAAACATTTCTAAGTGATAGTTTATCTAAATCTTGAACGAACTTTTCTTGAACCTCCATACCTATTAGGGATGGTTTTGTATCTATTATTGTATGACCTACAGATTTTGCAAATTTATATCCATCTCCCGTAGATCCTGTTAATGGATAACTAAGTCCACCAGTTGCTATTATTATAGAATCACACTTTATTTCTTTTTTATTGCTTAAAACAACACCTTCTACTTTATTATCTTTAACTAAAATCTTACTAACCTGAGCATTTAGCTCTAATTTTACTTTTTTATTATTTAATTGCTTTTCTAAAGCATCTACAACATCTCGAGCTTTATCACTTTCTGGAAAAACCCTTTTTCCTCTTTCTACTCTAGTACTAACACCTAGCCTATTAAACATATCTATTACATCATCATTAGTATATGTATAAAACGCACTATATAAAAACTTACCATTTGTAGGCACATTTTCTATTAACTCTTCAATATCAGCTGCATTTGTTATATTACATCTTCCTTTTCCTGTTATTAATAATTTTCTTCCAACTCTATGTTGCTTTTCAAGCAAAATAACATCCATTCCTCTATCCGCTGCTGTAGCAGCTGCCATCATACCAGCTGCTCCTGCTCCTATAACTACTACTTTTTTCAAAAAATCACCTTCTATATCTTTCTGTCTTAATTTTCTTTTAGTTATCTAAATTTAAAACCTTAAACAAAGCAGGAACTCCTGCTACTGCATAAAATACAACTATTGAGTATCTAATATAATTTGTTACCATATCAAAACTATCTATATTTGAAACATCAAAATAATTAGGTATAATACCTACTGTATACTTTAATATTATATAAACTATACCTAAAGAAATTATACCAACTAAAAATTTCTTTATATTTATAATTAATGAACTTTCATTTTTTCTATTTTTACTAAAGTTTATATATCCTTTACTTTTTCTGTCTGTACTAAAGTTTATAAATATATCTTCTACTATGTAACCAAGTACAAAGCCTGTTAAAATTCCAAAATACTCTATGTACGACTCACTGTTTAAAAAATATCCTACTACTGAAAGCATAACTAAAAGTAATAGTAGTATCCAGTATTTTTTATTTTCATCTACGTAATCAAATATCTTTATTAAAACTATACTAAAAAATATTCCAAATATCCATCCAAAAGCTACATCTATAGGCCAATGAACAGCTAAATACAATCTAGATATCCCTACAGCTAAAATCATAATGATTCCAAGTATATACATCCAATTATTTTTTGCCAAAATCATAAAACTAGTCCAAAAACTAGTAGCTGTTTGTGTATGACCACTTGGGAAAGAATATCCTGTAGCAGTTGATACTCTCAAAGATTCTAGTCCGTCTGTCCCTATTGGTCTAGGAGCTCTTACATATTCTTTTATTCCAGTATTTACAACAAAGTTTCCAATTAAAGAAAATAATATCCTTTGTCCAAACTTCTTATTTATACACCAATACATTAGTGCCGAAAATAATACTATAATAGGTACCTCTGTACTAATTGTAAGAATTAAAAATAAAGCATTTAAAAGTGGTGACCTTATACTTTGTAAGTACATTAATATTTCTAACTGAATGCCCATATTTGCTTTCCTCCTAATAATTTCTACTTATTGCAATTATACATAATTTCATCAAATAAATACATCTTTATTTAATTGCATAATCTTATTTTAAGCTTTTATTATTAAATTATATAAAAAAGATAAAAATATAATTCCTTATAATAAAAAAAGCTATATATATTGATATACTCATATCAACTATATAGCTTTTAATTTATATCTCTAAAATTTTCTCTTTTTTAATTCTTTTTACAATCATAAGTCCTAATATTCCAACTAATATAACGTATATTAGATGTAAACTATACTTGTAATAATAAGTAGAAGTTAAATATTTCATCCCCATATTATTTAACCATGTTCCAAGTACAAATAAAAGTGGTATTTGAATACCTATGGCACTTATATATGTATTTACTTTCGATGATACCAAAATAGCTATCATACATGTTATAAATGCAATAATATAATTTAAAATTACTGATAAAATTATATATTGTCCAAAAGTCATATCATACCAAGATGCCATATCACTTATAGCTGAGTTTATACTACAATCCCAGAACATATATGTATTATTTGATTTATAAACTATAAATAATATACCTAGCTGTACTGTTGCTATTATAAATGATGATATTATACTTGCTATTATTTTCTTTTTAAAAAGTTTTCGTCCTATATTTGAACTATATTGAAGATAATTAACTTTATTTTTATTATCATTTATGAAAATTGAAATTATCATAATAGGCACACAAATTAATATAAGTAATGTTATACCAAATATTAAACTATGATAATTACCAAGTATTCTAAAGTTTAAAGGAGAATAAGATGTATCACTATTAATAAGCTCTTCATGTCTTTGTTTTTGTGATGAACTTTCATCCATACCTCCTAGACCTACCCAAAAATCTTTATCATCATATCTTTCAATTACATAATCTAATTCTTGTAACTCCCAAAATAAATAATTATTTTCTTCAAAAAATAAATCTTCTTGTAATTTATCCAAATTTTTTCTAGCATTAGAATCAAGAGTCTTATTTTCTTCTCTATTTAAATATTCATCATAAGTAGAAAGTCCTGAATTTATAAATTCATCTTTAGTTAATAAGTATTGTGTTGCTTTCTCTACTCTTTTTTCTCTATAATTTTTTAAATCTTTAAATTCTTCTTCATCCATTGATATTCCATATTTATTTAACATATATACACTAATATCATAAATATATTTATCTGATCCATTTGGAAAATACTCTATATTAAAACTTATAAATAATATCCATATTATAGCTGTGATTAAGGATATAATAACTATATTTATAGGTCTAAAAATTTTTTTTATTTCATTGTTAATTAAATTCATAATCTCTCCCTTTAGCTTATGTCTTCTTTTTTAAATCTTTTAATAGTAAATATTGACCCTATAACTATTAATAAAATATTAGTTATTAATGTAATCACTTCATAATTTTTCATTGTAAGTGGTCCCATATACATAAACCACATATGAGGATTTAATATTAATTGAAATATATTATATTGAGAATATATAAAAATTATAGAACTCTTGCTTAATATTTGAGGTATTATTAAGCTTATTCCAAATAATATAAAAAATATAAAAATCACTAAATAACTATTTTTTATTAGGGTACAAATTATAAAAGCAATTGTACAGAATATAAGTGCACAAATAAGTATTATTAAACAACTTAAAACTAATCGTTCTATGAAAGTATGATTTAATAAACTTATATATGGTAGTTTATATTCCCAATTAAATGCTGTACTTATAGGTATATTCCAAATTTGACTATAATCAAATGTAGTAAAATAAGATAGTAAAGTTCCTCCTAAGATAATGCAACTTACTAATAATGAGAAAATCATACAAACAACTAACTTGTCTTTAATATTTTTTCTACCTCTTTTGGTTGAATAAGCTAATAAATTGGTTTTACTATCAAATTCAAAATTTACTAAATAAGCTGTTATAAGTACTACCAAAATCATTATTTCATATATACATTTCGATAAAGTTTCTCTAAATAATAAACTATGCATTTTATATGTACTTCCTAAGAAAAATAGATGTTTATGTTCATTAGTTGACTTTATTTCTTCAAATCTATCTGATAGATTCTGATAGTTTTTTCTTGCCATAGTAGCTGCTTGTCCACTAAGTCCATACCCTTGTATTTCTGATTCACCTATTTCTTTTATATTTAACTCTTCATAAGACTTAATTAAATCAATACTAGCATTTGAGTATATTTCTAATAAGCTAACTTCATTAAAAAATTCCAACTCTTCACTAGTAAATACTCCACCATCATAATTATTTGTATAGTATTCTTCACTTATAATAAATTCGCTTATGCTGTTATAATTCTTATTTACTTTTTCTTTTGTTATTTTGTTAACTTCTTTTAAGCTCTCTTTATATTTATTTTTCATATTACTTATCATTTCATCATTTATCTCAGGTCCAAGTTCTAAAATAATTTTATTAATTATTTTTATATCTTCTTTGAAATATGATGAACTCAATATATTAACTATATTAAACAAAAGAAAAACTATAGTTAAACCAATAATCACGGGTGAGGATATTATCTTTTTAAATTCATGTATCTTTATATCCATAAGCTATACTCCCACAACATCATCTTTATATTCATATAAAAATACATCTTCTAAATTTGGATAAACTAAATCCCAATTTTTATTACAAGACTCTTCACATATAAATCTTACTTTAACTTTTTTATGTTCTTGTTTTTCTGATAGTAATAAATATTTTCTTCTAAAATCATTTATATCTTTATTTTCTATTTCTGTTTCAAATACTTTTCCATTTAGTTTTTCACAAATATTATCTATAGTATCTTTATAAAGTAATTCTTTATCTTTAATCATTACTATTTCATTTGATATAAATTCAATATCTGAAACTATATGAGTAGATACTATTATTATTCTATTTCTTGATAATTCACTAAGTAAATTTCTAAATCTTGCTCGTTCTTTTGGGTCTAGTCCTGCTGTTGGTTCATCTAAAATTAATATTTTAGGATCATTTAAAAGAGCTTGAGCTATACCTACTCTTTGTATCATACCACCTGAAAATTTCTTCATTTTTTTATCTGCCACATCTTCAAGAGCTACTAACTTTAATAATTGTTTTATTTTTTCCTTAGCAACTGATTTTTCTATTCCTTTTAATGCTGCTAAATACATCAAGAATTTATTTGGTGAGTAATTTTTGTAATAACCAAAATCTTGAGGTAAATATCCTAATATATCTCTATATCTTTCATCCATAGCTACTATATTCTCTCCTTTATAAAGAATTTCACCTTCACTTGGGAAAATTAAAGTTGCTATCATTTTTATTAAAGTAGTCTTTCCTGCTCCATTTGGTGCAAGAAGTCCATATACTCCATTTTCAAATTCCATATTTATATTATCTAGAGCTGTAAAATCTTTATATCTCTTCGTTACATTTTTTATTGTTAACATGAGTTTCCTCCATAGTTTATTAAGTATATATTTAATTGCAATTAAATTTGTATCATATATTTATTCGTATTAAGTTTTAAAATAGTTTTATTTTTATAAATTTATTTTTATTTTTCTATATCGTATTACTGTCATATGTCTTGTTGTATCTTGATAAAATTTTTATATTTTTTATATAAACCCACATTGATACTATAGTTACCAGTAAATAAACTACACTTGGTATAGTTTCTAAAAACACAAAATATATATCTTCACTTAATATAAGTAAAGTAGCATTAGATATTATCCAGCTTATTACAACTATATATTTAACTAGTACATTTTTCACTTTCACTATTGAATATAAAAGAATAGCTGAGAATAAAAATATTGATGTTATACCAATCATCATTCCTTTTAATAAATTTATTTGATTATACAAACCTAAAATAAATACACTACTTAAAAGCATTGATATTACACTAAAAACTATCATTCTAAGTGCTGATACTTGGTGTATATTATATTTACAAATCATCTCAATATCAAAAGTGTTATTTTCTATTACATTAACAAATGAAAATATATTTGTTAATAAATAATAAAGTGGCGAAATTATAAATATAAAAGTATAAATACGCTCTTGTGATATAAAGTAATTGTGTCTAATAGACACTACTCCATAAGCTAAAATTGAAACTAATAATATTCCTATAAAAGTTAACTCTGTAAAATCATGAAATAAATTTTTAAATCCTATTTTTTGATACATATTTTTTACATATGAATAAAAAGATTCTTTTTTCTCTAATCCCTCATCTAAAATAAAGCTAATTTCTTTTCTTATTTCTAAGTTATTTGGCATATCTATATCAAACTTATCCATACTAACCTCCTAAACTTCATTAAATTCGTTCTTAATCTTTTTTATAATTGAATAGTATTTAGTCTTAACAGTTGATTCACTCACATCTAATATTTTTGATATTTCTAAAAAAGTAAATTCCATAAAAATCTTCAATCTAAAAATTTCTTGATGCTCACCACTTAACTTATTTACTATATTTTGTATCTTTTTTAAATCTTCTTTATGCTCTAAATTAATTGTAAAATTACTCTTATCTTCTACTTCTTTTTCATCTATATCGTCCAACATAGTTGAATACTTATAATTTTTTGACCTAAAATAATCAACTACCTTATTAGTAGCAATCCTATAAATCCATGTCCTAAAAGATGCTTTATTTTCATCAAAACTATGCAAACTCTTAAGCATACTTATAAAAATTTCTTGTGTTAAATCCATAGATAATTCTTTATCACTTGTCTGTTTGTAGACATAAATATAAATTTCTTTATAATAATTAGAAATTAGTTCATCTGCAGCCTTCCTGCTATTTCGTTTTCTTATCTTCTTAATAAGTCTTAAATCCTTATCCATTTTCCACCCTCATCTATTTTCTTCTAGTTATATATTCGTAAATAAAGTACTAAAAGTTTTAATTACATAAAAAAATGATCTATAAATAGATCACTTTAACTGACATCTGACTATATCAGCTTTTTATATTCAAATTTATTTTCTCGGTTTTAACTTAATATAAACTTATTATAATAAAAAAAGCCACTTAAGATAAATATCTTAAATGACTTTTCCTAGATAAAATTTATATAATAACCTTATTCTTCAACATCTTCTACTATACCTATATATGGTAAGTTTCTATATTTTTCAGCATAATCTATACCATATCCAACTATGAATTTATCTTCTATAACAAATCCAACATAGTCAACATGTATATTAGCTTTTCTTCTTTGTGGTTTATCTAATAAAGTACATAACTTTAAAGATTTTGGATTTCTTGTTTTTAAAGCTGCAACTAAGTTGCTTAAAGTTAATCCTGAATCTATTATATCTTCAACAATTAGTACATTTCTTCCTTCTATATCAACATCTAAGTCTTTTAATATCTTAACTGTTCCAGAAGATTCAGTTGAGTTACCATAACTTGATACACTCATAAAATCCATATTTACATCTAAATCTATATTTCTAATTAGGTCCGCTACAAAAACGCTAGCACCCTTAAGTATTCCTACTACTAATAGATCTTCACCTTGAAAATCTTTTTCTATTTTCTTTGCTATTTCATATACTTTCGCTTTTATTTCTTCTTCAGATAACATTACTCCAGTAACTTTGAACATATTGCCCTCCTGATTATTTCCGTATGTTTTACTTTATCAGTATATCATAAAACTGTATTTTTTTGAATATTTTTATTCATTTTTATTTTATAATTCGTATTTTTATTTTATTTATTAAAGATTGCCTTAAAATCTTGGCTTAAATTTTTTATTTGTATTATACTCTATGTATACACATAATAATTATATATATTATGTCCACTTATGACTATTTAGGAGGAAATTTAATGAGTGTAAATCATGGAGCAAACTTATATGATTTATCTAGCAAATACGGTTTTTCAAAAGAAGAATTTATGGACTTTAGCTCTAATATAAATCCTTTTGGTACATCAACTCTTGCTAAAGAATTTATTATAAATAATATTGATATAATATCAATGTACCCAGATCCAAATTATAAAAATTTAAAAAAATCTATTTCTAGTTATTGTAATTGTCTACAAAACAATATAGTTTTAGGAAGTGGTGCTACAGAGCTTATATCTTCATTTATAAAAACTATAAATCCTAAAAGTGCATTATTATTATCACCAGCTTATTCAGAATATGAAAATGAACTATCTAAAATAAACTGTGATATTACGAAGTACTTTGCTAGATATGAAAAAGACTTTAAAATAAATGTTTTTGAGTTAATTGATAATATAAAAGAAAATAACTACGATTTAGTGATAGTATGTAATCCTAACAATCCTACTGGATTTACTTTCTCTTGTGATGAGATTAAGCAAATTTTAAGTTCTACATCATCTTTTGTAATGATTGATGAAACTTATGTAGAGTTTACAGATACTAGTGTATTTTCTTGTACTAAGTTAGTAGATACATATAAAAACTTATTTGTAATAAGAGGTACATCTAAATTCTTTTCTACTCCAGGTTTAAGACTTGGTTATGGACTTATTGGTAATGAAGATGTTAAAAACAGTATAAATTCACACTTAGATTTATGGAATGTAAATATAGTGGCTTCTTCTATGGGTGAAATTATGTTTAAAGATAAAAACTTTATAGACCATTGTAGTGATATTATTCTTAGAGAAAGAGATTTTTTAATTAATGAATTAAGTAAGATAATTGATTTGCATGTATATGAAAGTAATGGTAACTTTATTTTATGTAAAATAAAATCAAAATCTATTACTGCTAAAATTTTAAGAGAAAAACTTATCTCTAAGAAAATTATAATTAGAGATTGTGCTTCTTTTGATGGGTTAGATGAGTATTTCTTTAGGGTGTGTATTTTAAAACCTGATGAAAATAAACTTTTACTTAAATCTATTAAAGAAGTTTTTAATGCATAATAAAAATGTATCAACTATAAAAGTAGTTGATACATTTTTTAATTTTATCTTAATTTATCTTTTACTCATCATCTTTTATTTCAAAATCAACATTTTCTATTATATTTGGATCTTTAGTTCCTTTTATCATAGATTTATATTTTTCTATTTCTTCACTAATAATTCCAAGACTCCAAAGTAAAACAAGTGCGTCATCAGCAAGTCCAAATGCCCCTAAAAATACCTCTGGAATAAAGTCAATCGCTGATACAAAGTATAAAACCGTCACAGCAATAGAAAAAACAACCTTAAGTTTGCTAATTATACTAACTCTATTATCAGTCATAAAATCTGGTATTTTAAAAATATTAACTATAAAAAGTAATCCAAATTTAGAATTTTTAAATCTTACTAAAATCTTTTTTAATTTATCTAGCAATAAATTTAATATATATGCTAATTTTTCCATTTTCTACTCCTATAATATATAATTTAACTTTTATTATACATTATAAAGTATCTTATATAAATACTATCCAATATCATTTAATAAACTTGATGATTTCTTATCTTTTACTAAAGAGCCAACTATTGCTCCTCCTATTGCTGGAAGTATCCAGTTAAATCCTAGTGAAGCTAGTGGTAGTTTTGTCATAAATGGAGCTATGCCCCATAATCCATTTGCTACACTTAATAAACTAACTACTAATGTAGTATACGCTGCAAATTTAAATATATTATCATTTCTAACTCTTGAAAATGATAATGATAATAATACTAATGCCATAAGCACTGGATAAACTATTTCAAGTATTGGTGCTGAGAATTTTATTATTGTTCCAACTCCAAAGTTTGATACAATTGCACTAAATACACAGACTGCAATAACTATAGTTTCATATTTTAATTTTCCTTTTGTAACATTTGAGAAATACTCTCCAGTAGCTGAAGTTAAACCTATAGATGTTGTTAAACAAGCTAAAGATACTATTACACATAATAATATTTTTCCTGGGTTACCAAGTAAAGCTGAAGTTATTTCAACCATTAATAGTGCTTGTGGTGTTTCTACATCAAGCTTAGTCGATAGTGTTGCACCTAAATAAGTAAGTCCACCATATATAACTGCTAGTGCTACTGCCGCAACTAATCCTGACTTTATAGTTAATTTTACTTTTTCATCTGCTCTATTATATCCTTTGCTTGTTATTGCATTTATTATTACTCCTGCAAAAACTCCTGCTGCTAATGCATCCATTGTTAAATAACCTTGAGAAACTCCCTCTGCAAATAAGTTATTACTTATCATAACATCTGGGCTTATTTCTCCAATAGGATTTATTATTCCAAGTACTATTAAAGTTATAAGAGATAATATTAATAATGGCGTTAAAACTTTTCCTACTATATCAACAACCTTAGATGGTCTTATTGTAAGTAATAATGTTAAACCAAAGAATGCTATAGAAGCTATTATTGGTGCTATATTTCCTGATGAATTTAACATTGGTTGTATACCCATTTCATATGTAGTTGCTGCTGTTCTTGGTATAGCTAAAAGTGGACCTATACATAAAACTGCTGATGCACCTATTATAGCAGCTAGTCCCTTGCCACCTCTGTTTAATACACTTTCTAATTTTCCAGTTCCTTTTACTACAGCTAGCAATACTAGTAAAGCTAATCCTACATCAGCTAGCACAAATCCACCAAGTGAAGTTAGCCAACTTTCACCTGATACAAGCCCTAAATATGGAGGGAATAATAAATTTCCTGCTCCGAAAAACATAGAGAATAGGGCAAATCCTACTACTAGCGTGTCTACGCTTTTTTTCATATACTTAACCTCCCCTTTTTAATTTTCAAAATATTTAATAAATTTAAAGTATATATAATTATACATTCATAAGTAATTTAAGTCAACTTTTTACAAATTATAGAAATCATTTTTTTCTTGTGATAATATTACATACCCATTTATATATATATTAAATTGTAATTTTTTAATTTATTAGTATATAATTTATATAATAGAAATAAAATTTATAATATTTTTATTGTAGGAGGTTTTATGATAATCTTTGCTCATCGAGGTTATAGAGGTCGCTATCCTGAAAATACAATTTTATCCTTTCAAGAAGCTTTAAAACTATCTATTTATGGAATTGAATTAGATGTTCATAAATCTAAAGATGGTAAATTAGTAGTTATTCACGATGAAGACGTTAAGCGTACTTTTAAAGGTAAAGGCTTAATTAAAGATTATAATTTAGAAGATTTAAAAAGCTTCAAATGTAAACAGCTTAAATATAGAAATAATGAACTTTGCAAAGTCCCTACCTTAGAAGAAGTTTTCGAACTTATAAAAAACACTAATTGTATTTTAAATATAGAAGCAAAAACTAATGTGTTTAACTATCATTTAGAAGAAGATGTACTTAAATTAATTCAAGAATATAATCTAGAAAATAGAGTTTTAATCTCAAGTTTTAATCATAAATGTATAAAAGATTTTCAAAATCTTAACTCTAAAATAAAATATGGAGCTCTTTATTTAAACAAGAAAGACTATTATCCAGAAAATAACGTAGCTGATCATGCAAAAAAGTTAAATGTTTATAGCATTCACATAAGTAGAAAACTAGCTTCAAAAGAAATAGTTGAATTAGCACATAAAAATAATTTAAAAGTCTTTGTGTATACAATAAATTTTCCTTGTTTAATGAAGAAAATGATTAAACTCAATGTAGATGGTATATTTACAAATTATCCTATTTTAATGAAAAAAGTATTAGATAAAAATAAAGTTGACAATATCAATAATTAGGAGTACATTATTTAATAAATAATTTAGCTATCAGTATATTGGATACTTATTTTGTTTAAATTATTTATAAATATAATAAGTTTTAAAGATTATCGGAGGATATATAACTATGAACGTATTAGAAGTTTTTGTAGAAAATTTATGTGGTAACTTTAATAATGATGAACAAATAAGAAATCAAGAAGAAAACGGAAATATAACACATCCAAAAGCAAAACATATCAATGGGGTTTGTAATAGCAAAATAAAAAACTTACCAAAAGATTTTAATGGCTACTTCGTAATAGAAGAAAGTTATTATGATCAAGGTGGTAGACAAAACATACTTCCTCATTTATTCTTATTCACATTAAATGAAGATAATAAAGTTGTACTAGAATCCTATGAATTGCCTAACAATGTATCAAAAGAAGATTTTAGAAATGACAATGAAAATCTAATAATGGACTATAATGAGCTTGTAAAATCAGAAAAGTTTAATCCAATGATATATAACGAAGATAATGGAGTATTTACTGGAGAAAGTACTAGTATGTTTTCACCAGTAACAAAATTTATATTAAAAGAAAAAATAGAAAACAACACTTTATACGTAAGCGAGATTTTCTATAAAAACAACAAAAAGACCTTCGGCTTCGAAGATCCTATCATATATAAAAAGGTTAATTAATATTCGGATTGTTCAGGATGAATTAGTGCAGGAGGATATATGAATTTTAAGTCATTTGCAGTATCTTTTCAACTGCATGACTTAAAATCATATACCTCCAAGCTAATTCATCCGTCTATCCGAATATTATTAGCATGTTGCTCCTCCTACTAAATGAAGGTCTGCGTTTAATATTTCTTCTTTTCTTTCTAGTATGTTTCCGTTTAGTATTTCATCTTCTATTTTTTCAAATCCTATTCTGTCTATCATATCTCCAAATCTTTCACCTGTTTTACCTTGTTCTCTGTATAGTAATATGGTTTTTTCTAGGATTTCTTTTACTTCTTCTATTGAATATATTCCTTTTATTGGAGTTCCTGGTCTTGAAAGTTTCCCCCATTTTCCTCCCAGTATTACTTTTAAACCTTCTTTTCCACCTTCTATTGCATCAAAATGACATTTATCTATGCATAAACCGCAGTTGTTACATTTATCTTTGTCTATAATTAGTTTTCCATCGACTACTTTCGCAGCTCCTATTTTACAAGAAGCTTCTACTGCACATTTTTTGCATCCTGAGCACATGTCTTCATCGTACTTAGGTACATGTTGACCTATCAGTCCAAAATCATTTAAACTTGGTTTTATACAGTTATTTGGACATCCACCTATTCCTATTTTAAATTTATGTGGTAGTTTTACATCATAATACCTATTATAAAATTGTTCATGTAATTCTGTTCCTAACTTTTGTGTATCATAAAGTCCAAATGTACAGACAGTACCTTTGCATGGTACTACTGGTCTTACTCTTGATCCTGTTCCCCCTGATTTAAGACCATCTTTTGCCAAATGCTCTTTTACATTTTCTATATTTTCAAATTCTATGCCAGGTACTTCTAATGTTAATCTAGTCGTAAGTGATACATTTCCATTTCCATATTTTCTTGCTACATCACATACATTTTGTAATTGGTCTACATTTAAAGCTCCATTTTCAGTTACTACTCTACAAGAAAAATGTACTCCATCATTGTTTGATAAAAATCCCTGGCTCTTTACTGCTTTTCTTTGTTCTGCACTTATTTTTGGTTTAATTGCCATTTTATAAATCCCCCATTTCTTTGTTTAGTGATAATCCACCTTCTAATATACTTAAGTTTTTATATCCGTAATATTCCATTCTGTTGTAAGTTAAATATGCTCTTTTCCCTCTTTGGCATACTAATAATATTTTGTCATCATATTCAAGTCCATCTACCTTACCATCTATATCAGTTAAATTTACATACATAGCATCTTCTATACTTGGAGCTTTGTTTACATCAACAACTTTATAACTATCTTGATTTTCTATAAAATCTTCAAATTTTATTATATTTACACTTTCATAAATCTTGTTTAATAAAACATTAGCAACATGACCTACTGGAGATATTGCTGTTGAGAATGGTGGTGCGTATGCTAAGTCTAAATCTTGTAAATCACTTACCTTAGCTTTAAAGTGAATAGCTGTTGCAATTGTATCTATTTGCTTATCTACACTACCTTTTCCAAATACTTGAGCTCCAAGTACCTGTTCAGTATTTTTATCAGCTATTAATTTTATAAATAATAATCCTGCACCTGGATAATAGTGAGCTTTATCATCTAGTGGAACTATTACACTTTCAACATTATGACCTAAAGCTATTGCATCTTTTTCAGTAAGGCCAGTTCTTGCTGCACTTATATCTAATATTTTAACAATTGAAGTTCCAAGTACTCCTTTAAATCTACTTTCTTTTCCTGCTATAGTCCTTGCTACGCATCTACCTTCTTTATTAGCTGATGATCCCATTGGTGACCAAGTACTTTCATTAGTTATTATATTTTTTACACATGCACAATCACCTACTGCAAATATATCCTCATCATCTGTTTGCATGTTATAGTTTACACTTATAGTTTTATTTTTTTCTAAGCTTAATCCACAATCTTTAGCTATTTTTGAATTAGGTCTTATCCCTACACTCATTACTACTAAATCAGCTTTCATAACTCTTTTATCTGTTTTAATTTTACTTACTCTTTTTTCTCCTATTATAGAAGTTACTTTTTCATCTGTAAGTACCATAATTCCTTCATCTATTAATCTTTCTTGTATGTATGATGATACCTCTTTATCAAAACCTGGAGGTATGTTTTCATTGGCATCTATTATAGTAGTTTTAATATTATTTTCAAAAAGGTTTTCTGCTATTTCAAGACCTATAAATCCACCACCAACGACTACTGCTCTTTTTATATCTTCTTTTTCTATAATACTTCTTAAGTTAATTGCATCTTCTGGAGTTCTTACATAATAAATTCCTTCTAAATCTATCCCCTCCAAATTAGGCTTTATTGGACTTGCTCCAGTTGCTATAACTAATTTGTCATATGAAAATTCCTTTTCTTCATTTGTTATAATATTTTTTGTATTAACAGTTTTTTTATCTCTATTTATTTTTAGAGCTTGTGTATTTGTAATAACCTTTACTTGGGTAAGTTTTTCGAAAGTTTGCGGAGTATTAACTATAAGACTTTCTTTATTTTCTATTACTCCACCTACATAATATGGAAGGCCACATCCTGCATATGATATATCTTTTCCGTTTGTAATAATAGTTACATTAAAATCTCTATTTTCTCTTTTTAATTTTGCAGCAGTTTTAGTACCAGCTGCAACACCACCTATAACTAAAATATCCATTTTTATCACCCTTTTAGATTTTTTTAATCATTATTTACTTTAATTGTAGTTAGGTTTTTATATAATGTAAAATTATAAATATTTATTGATTTATAAATTCTTCTTATATACAATTTTCTTATAGGGGGAAGTGGTATGATTGATTTTAGATTAAAAACATTTATAGATTTATGTGATACTAAAAGCTATACAAAAACAGCTAAAAACTTGTCTATAACTCAACCAGCAGTTAGTCAACATATAAAGTATTTAGAGGAAAAATATAATTTAAAACTTTTTAACTATATTAGTAAGAAACTTAGTTTAACAGAAGAAGGATATGATTTTTTATGCTCTATTCAAAAACTCCAAACAATGTCTACTAATATAGAACACCATTTGAAAGATTATCAAAGTAAAAGCAAGTCCTTAGTTTTTGGTGCAACTCGAACTATTGGAGAGTTTTATTTAACTCCCTATTTAAAGAAATATCTTAAGTTATATCCAAATAATAATATTTCTATGATTGTAAACAATACAAAGTATTTACTTCACAGCTTGAATAAAGGTAGTATAGATTTTGCAATAATTGAAGGTCATTTTAATAAATCTGATTATAATACTTACCCTATTAGTAAGGAGAATTTAGTTGTAGTTGCTTCTCCTTTAAATAAATTATCTTATAAAAAATCAATTACATTTGAAGACTTATGTAACGAGACATTAATTTTAAGAGAAAAAGGTTCTGGAAGTAGAGAAATTTTTACAATGTATCTTTATGAAAACAACTATTCTTATAGAAACTTTAATCATGTTATTGAAATTGGAAATATAAGTGTAATTAAAGAATTAGTTAAAGACAACCTAGGCATTTCCATAATGTATGAAAAAGCCGCAAAAAAAGAAATTGAAAGAAATGAATTAATAATATTAGATATAAATAATATGTCTTTATCTCATGAATTTAATTTTATCTTTTTAAAAGAGTCTATATTTACTAATGATTATACTAATTTTTATAACTTTCTAATGAGTACTTAGTTTAATTATTGTGTAAATGAAATATCCATACTTATAAAATTAATTAATTTTATAAGTATGGATATTTATATGTCTACTCTATATTTAATTAACTTGCTTTGCTTCTACTGATAAAGTATATTTTTTACCTAAGCTGGTAAAGTTTTCTATATCTTCACTTGATGGACCTTCATTACAGATTATGCTTTGCTCAACTAAGATTCCTCCACACTTTTTAACTCTTTCTTCCCAATCTTGCATCCATTCACCATCGCCCCATCCGTATGAACCAAATAATATAATCTTTTTACCGCTTATATCATTTGATATACTTTCCATAAATGGTTCCATTTCTGTTTCTTCTAACTCTTCATTTCCCATAGATGGGCATCCTAAAAATAATATATCTGCTTCCTTTACATCATCTAAACTAGCATTTTCAACTGAAAGTAGCTTAACATTTTCGCTACCCTTACTTCCATCGTAAATTGACTTAGCCATTAATTCTGTATTACCTGTTCCACTCCAGTATATTATATTTACTCTATTACTCATATCTTGCCCTCCTTTTTATTAATGATAATCATTATCATCTTAATTTTATAATAGCTATTTATCTTCTCTACGTCAAGTATTTTTTGATATTTATTTTCAATAGATTTTACTTATCATTTTAAATTATATATTCTATATTTCCCCAATCTATTGTATACTGTATATCTACAGTACTTTAGGGGGATATTTATGTATGAAATTTATTTTCTAATATTTTTATTTGGAGTGCTTGGTTTTTTATTTAGTAGAGTGTTATCTAAATTAAACACAAGTAGAGATACGGGTAAATTTAAAAATATAAGATTAAGTTATAGTAAATATATTATGATTATAAGCTTAGTCATAATTATCTCTAGTATTATATCTACACTTATAGAGTTTTTTACATTTAAACTGTCCTGCACTGAATGGTATATTGTATTTGGGACAATGAATTTATTTTTAAGTATATCTTGTTTATTAATTTTATTTTTACTATTTATAGGTTTTACTATTACAAATTTAATTGCCTATATCAACAAAAGAATTGCTAAATAAAAAACTAATAAGAATGGCATACATAAATTTTATGTATGCCATTCTTATTAAATTTAACTAATTAAAAATATATATCTGAAAGTTCAGCTATTGTATTTTTAGTTTCTATATTTGAACTATATATTATTTTTGATGATTCAATTTTCTTTATAGGTAACTTAATAGTAAATTTGCTTCCTTTTTGATATTCTGATTTTACATCTATAGATCCATTATGTAAATCTACAAATGATTTTACTATAGCTAATCCTATACCACTACCTTCATTTAGTCTTGTAAGGCTATCATCTATTTGTACAAATTTTTCAAATATTTTCGATAAACTTTCTTCTTTTATTCCTATACCTTCGTCTTCTACGCTAAAAATTAAATTATCTTCTTCTATTCCTATATGAGTTAAGATTGTTCCTTTATCATAAGAAAATTTTATTGCATTTGAAAGTAAGTTAAGTATAATTCTTTCTATCTTATCTATATCTACTGCCATAATAAGCTCTTCTACATCAGTATCTAAAATTAAGTTTAAGTTTTTATTTTCAGCAAATGGAACTACTGAAAGAACAGTATCTTCTATAAGACTTATGATTTCTGTATTTTGAAGGTTTATACAGCTAGAACCCTTATCTGATTTTGTAACATCTATAATATTATTTATAAGTCTTATTAATCTTGAAGAGTTTTGTTGTATCATATTAATATTAGAAATTAAACTTTCTTTGTTTATTTCTCCTTTAATTTCAAGATTTCTCTTTATAAGTTGTGATGATGATGATATTACATTAACGGGTGTTCTTAATTCATGACTTATATTAGTTATAAAATTACTTTTAGCTTCATTGGCCTTTTCAGCTATTTCTTTAGATTCCTGTAACTTTTTATTTATATCTTTATTTATTTTTTGTTGATTAATTAAAAATGCTATTATTAAACAAAGTATAAGAAATGTAATAATAGCTGTAATAAGCTCTTCTGTATAAGCGTCTATAAATTCTTCTGCTTCATATATATATTCAGCATCGTCAGGTAATTGTAACTTACTTATAAAGTTTTTAGTCATTTGTTTTTGATTAAATATTAAAGTACTAGTTTCCTTACCTTCTACTAAACTGTTATATTTACCAGTAGATTCTAGAGAATCCTTTACTACCTCTCCTGTAACCTTACCCATCTTGTAAAAGTCTGTAGTATATCCACCTAACATTCCATATTCTATACCTTCACGAATAGTTGTAAATATTGGTGCATTGGTTACATTTTTTATACAATTCAAAATTTGATTAGCTGACCATAGTTTTGTTTCTGTATTTTTTACATCCTGTGATGAAGCTGAACTATTTGGCATATAAAATAATATAATGTCTTTTCCTTTTGAGTATTCTGATAAAGCATCCTGTAGTTCTTCTTCACTCTTAAATCCTAGCGTTTTATTTTCAAACTTCAACCTTGGAAATTTTTCCTTTAATGAATAAAATTCATCAATTTCTTCTTTATATATATCTTCAGGTCCTGTAATTAAGGTCAAAGTTTTCATACTTCTAGTATTTCTATATATTTGACCTATAAGATTTACATTATCTACAATAGGCTTAAACTCTTTAATTACACATTCAATCCCATTATTCTTTGAATATTCAACTATTCTTTCATCTAATACACTGGATAAAAATAACTTACTTTCCCCAAATAATTCTTTATGTTTTAACCCAAATGAACTAGCAATATCATCAACAAATACAACTGCATCAAAATCCGGATACACCTCAAGTTTATATTTTAATAAGGAGTAAAATGATTCTTCTCGCTCTAATTTTGGATATTTAAATGTATTCATATACTCATAGTATATTTCATAATCATCTCTTAAAAAATCATCAAACCCATGCATTTGACTTTGAGTACCTGTATATGTAGGAGATCCTGAACTTATATATAAAACTTTTTGCCTATTTTCTGCACTAGCATCTGTGCTGCTTAGAAATACAAATAAATACACTAATAATACCTTTATTATTTCACCTTTTATCTTTTCCATTTTTATTTATCCCTTTATTATACATTTAACGACTATTTTCTATTATATCAAAAAAAGAAATTTATGGTTAATCAAAATTATAAAAATTCAAAAAAGTTTGAGTTTCCTAAATTATAAAAAATAATATTTTAAAAATAAAAATAGGCGTAATATTAATTACACCTATTTTTATAAAATTATATACTTAATCCACTTCTAAATTGACTATTATATAAGTTAGCATAGAATCCATTAGACTCAAGTAACTTATCATGATTTCCTTCTTCTATTATCTCTCCATCTTTTAGAGCAAGAATCTTATCTGCATTTCTTATAGTACTTAATCTATGAGCAATTATGAAAGTAGTTTTTCCTTTCATTAAGTTAACCATAGCTTCTTGTATTTCAACTTCAGTTCTTGTATCTATTGACGAAGTTGCTTCATCAAGTATAAGTATTGATGATTTTGAAAGTATCGCTCTTGCTATTGCAAGTAACTGTCTTTGACCTTGAGATAAGTTACTTCCATTATCAGAAAGTACTGTATCATATCCATCTTCAAGTTGCATTATAAAATGATGTGCATTGGCAAGTTTAGCAGCCTTAATTATTTCTTCATCACTTGCATTTAAGTTTCCATATCTTAAGTTTTCACGAACACTAACAGAGAAAAGATAAGTATCTTGTAATACAACTGCTACTGATTTTCTTAAACTTTCCATGCTAAAATCATCTATGTTTTTTCCATCTATAGTTATAGTACCACTATCAATGTTATAGAATTTATTTAATAAGTTTATAACAGTAGTTTTACCAGAACCAGTTGGACCTACTATTGCTATAGTTTGACCTTTATTAGCATCTAAACTAATTTTATTTAATATCTTTTTATCTTTATTATAAGAGAACTCTACATCTTTTAATTTGACTTCACCTTGTAAGTCATTTACATGTATTGCATCTTCTTTATCTTTTTCTGGATTTTCATCCATAACTTCAAATACTCTTTCAGCACCAGCTAAAGCTCCTTGAAGTGAGTTTGATATATTAAGAATTTGATTTATTGGTTGATTGAAGTTTCTCATATAAAGTATTATTGAAAATACTACACCAACTGTTATATTCATTCCTTTTAATATAAATACACCACCACATACTGCAAGTACTAAGTATGTTAAGTTGTTTATAAAGTTATTTAATGGTCCCATACAACCTGAAAGTGCATCTGCAAGTATTGCACTTTTAGTTATACTTTGATTTATGTTATTAAATTCTTCTTTAACATTTTCTTCTTGACCAAATAAAAGTACTGCTTTTTGACCAGATACCATTTCTTCTATATATCCATTTAGTTTACCTAAGTCTCTTTGCTTTTTTATAAATAAAGGTTGAGTATATTTCATTATGCTTCTTGTTCCAAATATTGTTATAGGAACAGTTAGTAGTCCTATTATTGTTAAACTGGGACTTAACATAAGCATTGCTATAAGCATACCAACTATATTTATAACTCCTGATATTAACTGAGTTATACTTTGAGATAAAGTCATATTTATATTGTCTATATCATTTGTAAGTCTACTCATTAAATCTCCACTTGAGTGAGTATCATAGTAGCTTAATGGTAAGTGTTGCATTTTTGAATATAAATCTTTTCTTATATCTGCAGAGGTTTTTTGAGCTATACTAACCATTAATCTATTTTGAATAAATGTAGATACGGTTGCTACAACATACATTCCTATAAGCACAATACAAATTCTATATAAACCACTTATATCTCCTACTGCTATATACTTATCTACTATATCTCCATTTAATTTAGTTCCTAATATACTAACGATTGTTGTTATTACACAGAATACAAATATTAATACTAAAGAACCTTTTTTACCTCCTATATACTTTAATAACCTGTTTATTGCTTCTTTTGGGTTATTTAATTTTTCATTACTTTTTACCATGTGCATTCCTGGACCTCTTCCAGGTCTATCTAAAGAAATTCCTTTACTAGACAACTTTTAGCACCTCCTCACCTAATTGTGAAACAGCTATACTTCTGTATATGTCATTTCTTCTTAGTAATTCATCATGTGTTCCTATATCTGAAATTCTTCCATCATCCATAACTATAATCTTATCTGCATCCATAACTCCAGATATTCTTTGAGCTATTACAAGTACTGTAGAGTCTTTCATTCTATTTTTTATAGAATTTTGAAGTTTAGCTTCTGTTGCCATATCTAATGCACTTGATGAATCATCCATTATAAATATTTTAGGGTCTCTTATTAAAGTTCTAGCAATTGATAAACGTTGCTTTTGTCCTCCAGATAAGTTTTTCCCCCTTTGTTCTACTTCACTTTTATAAGTATTTTCTTTGTTCATTATAAACTCATAAGCTTGAGCATCTTTGGCGCTACTTTCCATGTCTAAGTTGTTTGCATCATTTTTTCCAAATCTTAAGTTACTTTCTATAGTTCCTCCAAATAATATACTTTCTTGAAGAACTATACCTATGTTATCTCTAAGATGATTTAATTTTATATTTTTAATATTAGTTCCACCTATTAAGATTTCACCTTCTGTTGCATCATAAAGTCTTGGAATTAAGTTTACAAATGAACTCTTTCCACAACCAGTTGAACCTATAATTCCTATAGTTTCTCCTTGTTTAGCTTTAAATGATATATCTTCTAATACATTTTCACTGTGCTCATTGTATCTAAAGTAAACATTTTTAAACTCTATATCAAAGTTTTCTACATCAACATTATCTTCTTTATCTTTTATACTACTTTCAGTTTCAAAAACTTCATTTATTCTAGTAGCTGATGCACTTGCTCTTGAAAATGTAAGCATTATATTTATTACCATAACTACAGAACCCATTATTTGAAGTAAGTAATTTATAAATGCCATTATCTTACCAATTTCAAGGTCTCCATTATTAACCATATTTCCACCAAACCAAAGTACTGCTACTACTGTTAAGTTCATTATTAATGTAGCGATTGGCCAAAGTATTAAGTTCATATTTTGTGAAGCTATACTTTCATTAGTTAAGTTGTCATTAGCTTCATTAAATCTTTCACCTTGTGTTTTTTCTATAGCAAATGCTTTTATAACCTTAACACCAAGTATACTCTCACGCATTACTGTGTTTATGTTATCTATTCTTTGCTGTACTGATGTAAATAGTGGCAATGATTTTTTTATTATAAATAAAATTGAAACAAGTATTATTGGTAATGCTACTATGAAAATACTTGCTAATTGTTTACTTAAAATTATAGCCATAACTAAACCACCTATTGCTGTAAGTGGCGCTCTTACCATCATTCTAAGTGACATATTCATCATCATTTGAAGCTGAGTTACATCATTTGTAAGTCTTGTTATTAATGAGGATGTTTTTAATTTATCTAATTCTAAGAATGATAAAGTTTGTATCTTATTAAATAGACCTTCTCTTACACCTTCTCCTAATTTCATCGATGCTACTGCTGCTAAATAAGAACATGCTGCTCCTGCAAATAATCCTATTACTGCAACAATTACCATCTTTATACCTACTACTAATACGTAATTTAAATCACCATTAGCAACACCAATATCTATTATATTTGACAAAAGCGTTGGTTGTAGTAAGTCCATTGCAACTTCTAAGCACATTGCTAAAGGTGCTAAAATTGCACATACTACTGCTGAACCTTTTAGATATTTCAGTAATTTTATCAATTCAATCTCTCCTTACTTATTAAAATTTACTCTTTGTGCTTAATTAAATTGTCATGTAATTTATTTAATATTTTTATAGTTTCTAACTTTTCTTCTTCACTAAAACCTTCAAAGCAAATATCATCTAACTCTAAAAATACTTTTTCAACTTTTTTTTGTGCATCTATACCCTTTTCTGTTAGAAATACATTTAAGATGCGCTTGTCATTAGCATTTCTCTCTCTATATATAAGTCCTTCTTTTTCCATTCCTGCTAATATACTTGTAGCTGTAGCTGGTTCTATCTTGCAATACTTTGCTAATTCTCTTTGACTACAACCTGAATTATTAACTAAGAAATCTAAAAGCCTTGGTTTACCTTCTGTTAAGTTTACTTCTTTAAACATGTGACTAGCTCTTTTTTTATGAGCTCTATGTAATTTCATTAAAGTAGAATGTAATGTATTTGGTCTTATATGATTTTTTTTCATTTGTTTTACTCCATTTCTAAAATTAATTAGATGGCTAATCATTAGCACTCTAACGTTTAATATAATATCATAATAAAATTGTATTGTAAATAATTATCATTTCTATTATTATGTTTTATTCAACATGTATATTTTACCTAATATATATAATATAGTTATACTTCCTATTATAAATAAAAGAAATAGTAAAATTTATTACATTTGTTTCTGTAATAAATTGACATTTAGCTAATATTAAAATACTATTCTATTATAGACAAGCTTAAATCTCAAAAAATTTTTAATGACCTAATAAATTCTAATCTTATCTAAAATAAATCTTAAAAATAAATACATCATTTCAGTTATGCTTTATATTTCAGACAATAAAAATAAATATTTTCATCACAATTTATATGACTATAAATATGAATATAGTAAATAATACAAAATAAGAAAATGTATATCTTAATTTATATATATTTCTATTGTTGTGCTTTACTTGTTTATAAATTATATAGTCATACTCATAGATTATTTTTTTAATAGAAGCCTTAATAGGATAAGTTATGAAGGCTTACTTTTATTACTAAAGAGGAGAAAGAATATGAGAAGAAGATTTAATATTTTTAAAATGATTTTTTGTTCTGCAATAACACTTGGTTTAGTTTGTGTTTTCACAAATTCAAAAGATTCCCAGCAAGAAGTTTTTAGTGCTATAAAATCTAATTATATTAATTATAGTAAAGATTTAAACGTTGTATCTGAAAGTAAATTAAGCTTAAAAAATATAAATGACATAAATTTAGACCTAGATGTTGATGATGTTACATTCCTTGAAAATACAGAAGATAAAATTAAAATAGTTGAAAAATGCAATAGAGAGTTATCTGAAAAGGAGCAATTAAAAATAGAAGAAGGCGATAATTCAATAAATATTTACAGAAATTCAAAACTAGATATAAATTCAGTTGCTAAGTCATTTAAAAGAGAACTTTTAATTTACTTACCTTCTTCTTATAATAAAAACTTAAATGTTACTCTTTCTATTGGTGATATTAATTTTACATCTGATTTAAACTTAGAAAATCTTGAAATTTATTTATCTACTGGAGATGTTAATATAGATAAAAATGTAAATTGTAAATCATTTATAGCTGAAAGTAGTACAGGAGATATGAATATAAACTACTTATCTGCAAATAGTTATGGTATAGGATTAAATACTGGTTCTGTAGATGTTTCAACTTTACTAGGTCAAGGGTATATAAATATTACTACTGGTGATATAAAATGTGGTATCTCTAATTTAACTGGAAATACAGAATTATCATCAAGTATAGGTGATATTACTGTTAATATACAAAAGGAAAATAAACTTTTACTAGATACTTCTTGTGATATAGGTGAAGTTGATACAGACTTCAAGTCTAATAGTATTGGTAAAAATCCTAAAAATATATTAAAAGTAAAATGTGGATGTGGGGATATAAAAATAAACAAAAATTATTAAATATCTATAAGCAGATTTAGGAATAATACTTATAAATATATTTTTAGAAAGGAATGAAATAAATGAAGGTAACTTTAGATGAAAAAGCTACTCTAGCTTTAAAAGATGTTTTAAAAGATAAAAATCCTGATGCAAAAATAAGAGTTTATTTTGCAGGCATTGGTTGAGGTGGGCCATCTTTTGGCCTTGCTCTGGATGAGCAAAGAAGTGATGATGAAACATATACTGTAGATAATATTCATTTTATAATGAGTAAATCTGATTATATGCAATATGGAGATATGATGATAAAAGACACTGGTTATGGATTTAAAGTATCTCCTGAAAATTCTAACGATGATGGTTGCGGTGGAGGTTGCTCTGGCTGCGGACATTAAGAAAGGATTATTTAATGATTGCAATAGATGATAAATCTCTTTTTAATATAAAAAATAAGATAAAAGAACTTAATGGCGTTGGAAATAACATAAGAATTTATTTTTCTGGCGTTGGATTTGAAGGTCCTAATTTTAATATGACTTTAGATTCTCCAAAAGATGATGATTTAGTTTATAAAATAGATGATCTTACATTTTTATTAAGTCAATATGAATATATGCAATATGGTGATATTAAAATAGACTTAGATGAAAATAATAACATTCATATTACACCTAAAAATATGGAACTTAGCATGTGTTGTGGGCACGGATGTCCAGATTGTCCATATTAAAATAAAAAAGTATACCTGCATTTGCAGATATACTTTTTTTAATTATTATTACATATATAAAATAATTTCCTATTTATTTGGAACTATTATTTTTCCATTTACTATTTCTTCTATTTTTCCATTTACATAGTTTAATGTTTCTTCAGATAAGTTATCAGTAGTTGGAGCTAATCCTATACTGTTATCTTCTAATCCATATCTTAAAGTTGTTCCACCTGTAAATTTATCTTCAGCTAATAATTTAACTGCATTGTAAACACCTTCATTAACTTTCTTCATTGCTGAAGTTAGTATGTTTTCTGGAGCTAAACTACTTTGGTCTCTATCAACACCTATTGCAAATAAATTTTGCTCTTTAGCTGCTTCTATTGCACCAACACCAGTATCACCTGCTGCAGAGAATATTATATCTATTCCATTAGAATACATTTGTTGAGCTATTGATTTTCCTTTAGCTTGATCTGAATAAGTATTTGCATATTGAACTTTAACTTCACAATCTGGGTTAGCTTCAGCTACTCCAGCCTTGTATCCAGCTTCAAACCTCTCTATAACTACATTATCCATTCCACCAATAAATCCAACTTTATTAGTTTTAGTTTCCTTACCTGCTACTAAACCAACAACATATCCTGCTTGTTCTTCTGCAAATGATATACAAGCAACATTATCAGGAGTCTCATCACCATAATCAACATCAACTATAGCAAACTTTTGCTCTGGATAATCTTTAGCTGCTTTTAATACTGCATCTTGTAATGGGAAACCTGTTGCTAATATTAAATCAGCACCATCATCAACAGCTGTTTCTAAATTAGCTGCATATTCAGCTTCTTGCTTTGATTCTATATAACTTACTTCTATATTATCGAAATCTTTTTTTATTTGTTGTAAACCTTCCCAAGATGATTGGTTAAAACTTTGGTCATTTACTCCACCAACACTTGTTACCATGATTACTTTTATTTTATCATCATTACTTTCATTTGAGCTTGAGCAACCTACTAAAGCTAACATAGCTAGCATTAAAGTTGTACATAAGCATAATATTTTCTTCACGTACTATTCCTCCTAGTAAATACTATTTACATTTATCCCGCTTTGTTATAATATCAGATAGTGACAGCGACATAATATGACATTTGTCATATTATCGAATATTTTTTTAGGAGAATTAAAAAATGTTTAAAATAGATAATGAATCTAAATTAAATTACTATATAAATAAATGCAATATAAATGAAATGTTCAATACAGATATGACTAAGTACATGGAATTATATCACTTTAAAAAAGGAGAACATATTTGTTCGTCAGGTGAAGAGTTAAATCACCTATATTTCTTTTTAAAAGGAAGAGCAAAAGTTTATATAAGCGCACCAAACGGAAAATCCTTACTAATTAGATTCTACTCACCAATACAAATAATAGGTGATACAGAAATACTAAACAACACAACAATAGACTGCAACATACAAGCAATAAAAGACTGCCTATGCTTAGCGATACCAAGGGAAATAATAGAAAAAGTAGCTTTAAACGATGCAAAATTTTTATCATATACATGTAGACAGCTAGCGTTCAAACTATCAAGTGCGTCACTATCAAGTTCAATAAACATGCTATATCCACTAGAAAACAGACTAGCAAGTTACATCCTAGCAACATACTCAACAGAAGAAGGATATGACAACAGTTCTGATACCCTAACCCAAATATCAGAACAACTAGGCACAAGCTACAGACACCTACTGAGAGTACTAGATAAATTCTGCAGTGAAAAAATAATAAAAAAAGACGGAAAAGACATAACAATCCTAAACATAAAAAAACTAGAAAAACTAGCAGGAGATTTATATCAGTAATATATTCGCAAACATTAGGCAAAGGGAGCAAAATCAAAAAAATCCTAGACTTTCGCAGCATTTTTCCAGCTGCTAGTCTAGGATTTTTTGATTTTGCCCCCGGCCGTTGAGGGAATCTATTACATATTAAAAGTTTTCTCTACGTGAGCTTTTATTTCTTCAGCTTTCCCCATAGATAATACTTCATCAGCAAACTTCTTCATATCTTCATAATTTACAGAAGTTATGAACTTTCTAGCTGGAAGTATAGATATTGGTGACATAGAAAACTCATCAAGACCAAATCCAAGAAGTATTGGTATCATTCTTTGATCTCCTGCAGATTCTCCACACATTCCTACCCATTTACCTTCTTTATGAGCATTATCTATAACTGTTTTTATAAGTCTAAGTACAGCTGGGTTGAATTGGTTGTAAAGATAACTTATCTTTTGGTTCATTCTATCAACTGCACAAGTGTATTGTATTAAATCGTTAGTTCCTATTGAGAAGAAATCAACGTGTTTTGCTAATATATCAGATATAACAGCAGCAGATGGTATTTCTATCATCATACCTACTTCTACATTATCAGCAAAAGCTATTCCTTCAGCTTTTAATTCACCTTTAACTTCTTCAACTACTTCTTTAGCAGCTAAAAGTTCTTCTAAAGATGATATCATTGGGAACATTATTCTTAAAGTACCATGTACACTAGCTCTATATAAAGCTCTTAATTGAGTTTTGAATATATCTTTTCTATCTAAACATATTCTTATAGCTCTGTATCCTAAGAATGGATTCATTTCTTCTTCCATTTCAAAGTATGGTAATTCTTTATCCCCACCTATATCTAATGTTCTTATTACTATAGGCTTATTATTCATTCCATCTAAAACTGCTTTATAAGCTTCGTATTGCTCTTCTTCAGTTGGGAATGCATCTTCTTTATCCATATATAAGAACTCTGTTCTATAAAGACCAACACCTTCAGCATCATTCTTTATAAGACCTTCAACATCCTTTGGACTTCCTATATTTCCAGCTAACTCTACATGTCTACCATCTAAAGTTACTGAAGATTTCCCTTTTAATAATTCTAATGATTTTCTATATTCTTCAAACTCATTTTTTAATTGAGTATATTTAGCTATAGTTTCTTCGTCAGGATTTAATATTACTTCCCCTGTATCTCCATTAAATACTATAAAGTCTCCATCTTTAGCTTTAGTAGTCATATCTGTAAGACCTACTACTGCAGCTATTTCTAAAGTTCTTGCCATTATTGCAGTATGAGAAGTTCTTCCACCTATATCAGTTAAGAATCCTAACACCTTAGATTTATTCATAGTAGCTGTATCTGATGGTGTTAAGTCATGAGCAACTAAAATAACTTCTTCTTCTAAAGCTGCTAAATCAACTATTTTAGCCCCTACTAAATGTCTTATTATTCTATTAGTAACGTCTTTTATATCTGCTGCTCTTTCTCTCATATATTCATTATCCATAGATTCGAACATACCTACGAACATATCTCTTATTTCTTTTAATGCAAAATCAGCATTAACTAACTCATCTTGTATCTTAGCTTTAGCAGTATCTATTAATTCTGGATCTTCTAAAACTAATAAATGAGATTCGAATATTTGAGCTTCATGTTCTCCAAGTTCAACTAAAGCCTTTTCCTTAACCTTAGTTAACTCTTCTTTTGATATTTCAACAGCTTTATCAAGCTTAGCAACTTCTTCATCAACATTAGTAATAGACTTTTTTTCTATTTCTAACTCACTGTGTTCTACAACTAATACTTTTCCTATAGCAATCCCTGGAGACGCCCCTGTTCCTCTAAACATAGTAATATTCCTCCTAAAAAATAACCTGTTGTTATATATAAATTCCTTTTCGTTATTCCTCACTATAAATACAAAAGTAATAACTTAATCTATTAAAATTATCAGAGCTATAAATTTACTAGCAAAGGGTGAACATATAAAATATCGTACATTCGCAGCATCTTTTCAGCTGCATGTGCGATATTTTATATGTCACCCACTTGTCAATAAGCATATAACTCTCTAATTTTAAGAGACTAATTATTACTCTCCAAATCCACCTTCTATTAATTCAACTAAAGTATTAACAGCAGCTTCTTCATCTTCACCTTTAGCAGATATTGTTAATTCATCACCTTTACCTAATCCTAAGCTCATTATTCCCATTATAGATTTAGCATTTACAGTTTTTCCTTTAGCTATAACTTCTACTGTAGCTTTGAATTCAGCAGCTTTCTTAACAAACATTCCTGCTGGTCTAGCATGTAACCCACTTGCATTTTTTATACTTACTATCTTTTCCATCTTTTGAACCTCCAAAATATTTATAATTAAAGTATTTATTTACTTTATTAGCTTTATATAATTATCCTTGGCTTTTAAAGTCACCTATAATTTGATAGGTTACAACCTTAGGTAATTTACTTTTTGATACAGGTATAATCGCTTTATTTTCGTTAATTTCTTCACTATTACTATTAGATTTATAGTTTTTATGAACTGTACCTAATAATTTGGAAAAATCATACAGGTTTACACGATTAATACCGTTTTCTTGAAGCTTTTGCTCATACACTGAATAAAATAATTGCTTATATGAAAATTCTTTGGGAAGATTTAATACTTCACCTATTTTTGGTATAACATTTTCAAATAATGTTCTACGAGATGCTTCTCTTTTTATTCCAAGTGTTTTACACAAATCTTCTATAGTTTCTTTTTTTAAGTTTTTAAATTTTTCGAAACAATAGTCTTCATCATATCTATAATCTAGATTGAAGTAATATTTAACTCCTTCATATCTATCATAAGCCTTCATAGTATCAAGATAACCTAAAAGTATATTTTTTTCAACTATTTCTTTATCTTTATTTAAAGATCCGCCTAAAGGTTCTGATGGAACTATTATTTTTATGTTTATATCTTTATCATTAAACTTATTTAAGTTCATTTTGCCAAGAAAATCATCCACTAATCTAATAACAACTATATCATCATAGCCTCGATCAACTAAAAGCTTTACTGGTATATTATCTGAGAACATCCCATCTAAATAAAGCTTGTCATCCATCTTTTCCAAATTAAATATTGGAAGACTTGAACTTGCAATTAAGTAGTCTACCAGTCTACCTTCTGGTATATCTTCAAGAAAAAGCTGATGAGGTTTAAACTTTTTATCCCAATGTACGGTAACGATACCAAGATCTTTATTAGAATTTCTAATAGCTTCCTCATTAATATTCTTTTCAAGCATTTCTCTTAAAGGTGTTATGTCTATACCTTGATTTTTTCTTGCTTTATTTATTAATTCTATTACAACATTAAAGTTTTTTGCAGTAAAATCCAAGTCTTTATATTTTTCATATGTTTCTTCATCTATATTCATAAAACTAGTATAATCATAATTTCTCCAGATATCTTCCATTATTTCAATATCATTTTGAATTATAAAAGCACCATTTAAAGCTCCTATAGATGTACCTGATACGCCTTGAAATTCAACTCCAAGCTCTTTTAGGGCTTTATAAGCGCCTATTTGGTATGCACCTTTAGTGCCTCCACCTTCTAAAACTAAACCCTTCATATTACCACCTGTATCTATTCTTAGAAAGATATATACTTTTCTAAAAATTTAATTATATTTTACCATAAACTTTATTCAAAAGTATATATCTTTCATAATTTTTATATATTATTTGAAAATTTTACATAATAAATTTATTTAATCAAACTTTCATCAGGAATAACCTTTACGGACTTAAAAAACAATTTTTTCTCCATAGGTTTAAGGTTTAAAGTTCTTGTAAACTGATTATCTTCATCAATTATATAAATTTTTCTATATCCTGACTTTAAAAATGTCATACAAGTAGTTCTTATATCGCTATTATCTTCACATTTAAATACACCTGGTTTAACTACCAAGTTATATTGTGAAAAATTCATTCCTCTACTCATACTTTTATATTTATTTAAAAATTCTCTAGCATCTTTCTTTGTTATATACCCACTAACATCCACATATACTCTTTTTTCGCCTTCTGACACCCTAGATATAATCATTTCTTTGCCCCCTTAAATTAAGATATTCTTTAGATTATATGAAACGAGCTATGTATTAGTGAATATACTCTATAATTTCAAAGAACTTTTTATTAAATCATTTATTTCATATTCTAGTTTACAAACTTCTTCATGATAAAATTCATATTCTTCATATAAATTTTTATTATACAAAATTTTCAATATTTGTTTGCATTTACTTTCTATTTCTTCATAATTATCATCCTTAAATATTTTAATTTCCATAACTTTATTAGGATAATAATCGTAAATTTCTTTTCCCATATTTTTAGCATTTATTTTAAAATATCTATCATATATATTAGAATTTAGTATAGCAACTAAATACTCATTAGAAAATTCATTTATATACTCATCTTTTATATAAAAAGAATATACATCTGCACTACAATATAAATTACTATAATCTATAGCAAATCTATTGCATTTAGATTTATATGGATACATTATTTTTATTCTTTCAAATAATGATTTTTCCCTTCCCCATTGTAACTCATACCACTTTCTTACATTCCTTTTACATTCACGTCTATTTTCTAATTTTGACTTATATGGCATTATAAATTTATCTATTACTTCTTTATAATTATCCTGATTATCTATATCATTAGAGTATATTAAATTATAATTACTTTTTTCTATTACATATTTTTTAATATTTTTATTTTTTACCCATACTTTTAAAATATTATCTGGAACATCTTTTTTATTGTTACCATCTATAATAAATGCTTTATCACAACCTGTAATAACACCTTGAAAACTATTTACAATATCTCCTAAAGAATATTCACATATTGATTCTATATTATTGTAAAACTCTCTGTCTTTACTATTCGTTATAATCCAATTTTTATCTAGTAATTTTTGATTTAAGCTAAATTTATCAAATTCAAAACTATTTAATAAACTATTTAAATCTTCTAATTCATTAATTTTTATATCTTCATTTTTTGCCTTATAAACATCTATGTAATTATTTGAGTTTAAAATTTTACTCATTGTAATTATACAACTTGCAATGCCTACATTTTTAAAAACTTTAGCTCCTAAAAAGTCCACTATCTCTTTAATAGAGGCATTGTCTTTGATAAAAAGTCTTAAAGAATTACCTGATGGACTTTCTAAAAAATATCTTGGTGTAATCATAGACATAACACCATTATCATTAAGTAAATCTATAGCTCTTTTATAAAAGCAAAAATATAAATCAGACTTATCTTTATAAACTTGATTAAATTCTTTTATAAGGTATTTTTTATATTCTTTATCTAATGACTTATGACCTACATATGGTGGATTGCCAACTATATAGTCAAACTTAAATTCCCATTCTTTTTTTAACCCATCATCATTATAAATATTGTAATTATAATCTTCATTAACTATATTATTAATATTTGTATCTTTGTCCCATAAACTTTGTTTTAAAATTTTTATAGCATTACTATCTATATCAATTCCAAAAATACAATTTTCTACTATATGTTTATGGATATTCTCTAAACACCAATAATCACTTTTATACTTTTCTTTTAAGTCAAAAATATTTTCTTCAAGTAAATCATATAAAATATCATATGCTTGTAATAAAAAATTCCCACATCCGCAAGACATATCTAACACTCTCGGACATGGGTTATTAACTATATCATGATTTTTTAGTGTTTTTTCCATAATATAATTTACTATAACTTTTGGAGTATAGTAAATCCCCTTAGATTTTCTAAACTCTATTTCCAAGCTTTGTTCATAATTTTTTGAACTATAAAAATTATCTATCTCTATTTCCATTTCCCCTAAATTGTGCTTCATATTTTCCTCCAAAATATGATATTAACTTCTCCTTTATTTATTATAGCACAATATTAACCTAGTCTATTCCACTTAGTACTCATCCACTTAATTGTTTCATCTATATTATAGTCTTTACCTAAATTTTTCAAATAATCCAAGGACTCTACATCATCCATACCAATATCTTTATTCATTCTAGGATTTAATCTATGATAATTTTCATCTAAAAGCATACTTGAAAATAATTGACTAGTTTGACTATTACCTTCTAAGGTAACAGATATAATAGGAAAATAAGGCTCTTTACTTATAACCCAATCAATAGCACCCCAACCTGTAGTATCATGTTTTATACTATTATAAAGATATCCCGTTCCTATAGATAAAAGTCTAATATTCTCAGGTTTTTTCCCTAACTTTTGGTCTAGGGCATAAACTATAGTCGCTAAACTAGGATCACTTGCAACAATACCTCCATCTATATGACAATCATAAGTAGGAAAAAATACAGGTGCAGCACTACTACACATAGCGACATCTATAACCCTAGCATTCTCAGTTGGAGAATCTGGTAAATTATTATAAAATATAGGCTTCCACTCACTAGTCTCATTCCCAATATATAAAGAAGGTATAACAACTAACTTCTTAAGATCTTTCAACTTTAACTTTTCAGGAAAAACTTTACGTAAAACATCTCTAAGATGTTTATTATCATACTTAGGTCTTAACATTTCAGAATAAGACTTATCAAATATATACTTAACATTCTCATCAGAATACATATTTCTAACTTCTCTAGGGCTTAATCCATAAGCCAACCCTAAAGCAATCAAACTTCCTGTAGATGTACCACCAATCATATCCGTCCTCTTTAAAGTATCAGGAAACTCCCTTTGAATTCTCTCAAACAAACTAATACTCAAAAGCCCTCTAAGACCACCACCATCAAAATTAACAATATTAAAAGTAGAATCACCCATACATCTCACTCCTAAAAAATATATGCTACTACTCTAATATATCTTTTTTAACACCAATTGTTCCCCCACCCCCAAAATAATTAATAACGTAGCAAAACAAAAAGGCAGAAGTTAAATATAAAATCCAAGCCATTAGCAGCATCCCTTAAGCTGCATGACTTGGATTTTATATTAACTTTTGCCCGTTTTCGACCATTAATTACTTATTAGCATCTATATATGAAAGTATTCCTTGTGCTATACCTTCAGTAAACTCATCTAAATATTTATCATCAGTTAAGTTCTTAACGTCCTCTGTGTTAGTAATAAATCCACATTTTATCATAATAGCTGAAACAGTAGATTCATCTAATATATCAAATCTACCTACTCCAACACCTCTGTCTCTTATCTCAACATAAGACTTTATAGAATCTTGTATTAAGCTAGCTAATTCATTAGTCTTATTTATATCATCTTTTTTATAATATACTTCTACACCACTTGCAGTATTTCCACCATATTCAGCATTCATATGTAATGAAATCATAACATCGGCTTTAGCTTTGCTAGCTTCTTCAATTCTCTCAGTTGTAGTTAAATTTTTACTACTATCACTCCTAGACATTACTACATCAACATCAGTATGTTTAGATAACTTTGAAGCAAGTTTCTTTCCTATAGCTAAAGTTATATCCTTTTCATATACTTCAGTTTCCTTGTTTTGCATACCATTATCCTCACCACCATGACCTGGATCTATAAAGATAGTATATTTTTTTGTAGATAAACCTTGCTCTTCGCTCATGTCAAATTGCTTTTCAAGTTCAATAGTTTCAGCTTCACTAGTTTGTGTAGTTTTACTAGCTATATTTTTTACTAAAGTTGTTACACCTTGTCCAGCTTTAAATAATCCAAAGCTTAAAATTAAAATCCCTACAACTAATATAGATAAATTCTTTAAGTTAACTTTTCTTTTTTTTACATTCTTTTTTCTTTTTACATTTTTTACACTTTTCTTGTTTTTTTTATGTAAATACGTAACATTATTTTTACTTCTACCACGTTTATATGACATAGTTTCCCATCCTTTTACTTCTTAGTATATAAATACCATACTACTTAAATTTTATTTTATCATTCCAATATATAACCTTCAATATTTTTGTAAATAATAATATTAAAAATGTTTTCAAAATGTAATTAAAATGTAATCAAACTGTAATAATTTTATTACCTTTTTTGTTAAAAAGTATAGTAAACTATAAAATATAACGACAAAAAAATACAAATTTTGGAGGTACTACATGAAAAAACTAATTTTAATATTATCTCTAGTTTTAACACTAGGATTAGTTGGATGCTCAAAAGGTAGCGAATATAAAAACGTTTCTGCATCTACAGTTGAAAAAGCAATTACATCATCTGGTTTACTAGTTGAGCAGTCTATGAATTACAACATAACTGATTTTGACTATTTCAATGATATAAAAGATTCTATTGAAGAAGGATTTATGATAAGAGCTGCTATTAATATTGCACTTGAAGATATTTTATTTATAAAAACTTCAAGTGAAGATGATGCTAATAAAGCTTTTGAAGCATTAGAAAGTTACAAAGAAGGCATGATCATGAGACCTTTTGGTGATGGATACGGAAAAGAAGAAAATGCAACAAGAGCTGCAAACACAGTAATCGAGAAAAAAGGAAATTATGTATATCTTATATCTGCTGACAATGTAGAAAAGATAAACCAACTTATAATAGATACAATCACAAAATAAGGAGATGATATAAAATGAATGTTTTCAGTAGCATAGCATTTATTTTTTATTTTTTACCTTTAGTATTAATCTGTTATTACTTATCTCCCTATAGGCTTAGGAATCTAGTTTTATTTATCTTCAGCTTATTCTTTTACGCCTGGGGAGAGCCTTTATATATATTTATAATGATATTCTCTATATTTTCGGATTATATACATGCAATAATTATAGATAAAAATAGAGGAAATATAAAATCTAAAATAGCTTTAATATCATCCATAATTATAAACTTGTCACTATTAGCATTTTTTAAATATAGTGATTTTTTAATATCAATATATAACAATATTTCTAATAATAATATTCCTTTATTAAATATTGTCTTACCTATAGGAATTAGCTTTTATACTTTTCAAACAATGTCTTATTCAATAGATGTTTATAGAAATGAAGCCCCAGTTCAAAAAAATATAATTTCTCTTGCATCTTACATAACTTTATTTCCACAATTAGTTGCTGGACCTATAGTTAGATACTCTGACATTGCAAATGACTTAAACAATCGTACACATAATTTTGATAAACTTTACGATGGTGTTTGTAGGTTTATAATAGGACTTTCTAAAAAAGTAATACTTGCTAATAACCTAGGGATAATCTGGTTTAATATAAAAAGTTCTAATTATAATAACTTATCTATATCAACTGCATGGCTTGGTATAATCTGCTTTACACTACAAATATACTTCGACTTTTCAGGATACTCTGATATGGCAATTGGACTAGGTAAGATGTTTGGATTTAGCTTTTTAGAAAACTTTAACTATCCTTATATATCTAAATCTATAACTGAATTTTGGAGAAGATGGCATATGTCACTAGGAATATGGTTTAGAGATTATGTTTATATCCCTCTAGGAGGAAATAGATGCGCTAAATCAAGATGGCTATTTAATATTATGGTCGTATGGTTTTTAACAGGACTTTGGCATGGAGCTAGTTTTAACTTTATATTATGGGGACTTTACTTTGGATTTATTTTAATTTTAGAAAAACTATTTTTACTAGAAAAACTAAAATCCTTACCTAATATAGTTAGTCATCTATATGTAATAATTTTAATTTTAATTAGTTTCGTATTATTTGATATAACAAGCTTTAACGATGTATTTAAATATTATAAAGCAATGTTTAACTTTAATAATGTATTAATTGATAAAACATTTTTATATTACTTAGTACCTAACATATCAATTTTAATTATAGGAATACTAGCATCAACACCAATATTTAAAAACATACTTTCAAAATATACTATAATAAAATTTATAGCTTTAATCTTAGGATTAATAATATCTACTGCATTTTTAGTAGACTCAACATTCAATCCATTTTTATATTTTAGATTCTAAAAGTAGGTGATTATATGAGCAAAAATAATATACTAAAATTTTTAACAGTATCTATATTTTTAATTTTTATATTTATATTTCCAATTATAAATATACTTACTCCAGATAAAACAGTAAGTACATTAGAAAATAAAATACTAACACAATTGCCTAAGCTATCAATAGATAAAATTAAAAATGGTTATTTTATGGAGAACTTTGATAAATACACAGAAGACCAATTTCCATATAGAGAAGAATTTATATCTTTTAAAAATAGTATAAGTTACATGTTAGGAAATAGAGAATTTAGAAATATATATATAACAAAAAACAACAGACTTCTAGAGAAATTTATTTTTAATAAGGAAATTATGTATCAAAATATTTCCCAGGCAAACAATTTAACAGAAAAACTATATAAAGAATACAAAATAAAATCAAAACTGATAGTTATCCCTACATCAATAGCATTTTATGAAGAAGAACTACCTTCATATGCAATAACAGATAATCAACAAGATGTACTAAACTATATAAAGGAAACCACAGAAAACTTTTATACACCATACAACATACTAAAGGAAAATAAAGATAAATATATATACTTCAACACAGACCATCACTGGACTCAATTAGGAGCAATGCTAGCATATAGTGAACTATACAACAAAGACTTAAGTACAGAAGATGAGCTTTACTCAAACTACAAAAAAGTAACAAACAACTTTTTAGGGAGTTACTACTCAAAAGCAATACTCCCAACAATAAAAGGAGACAGCATATACTCCTATAAAAACTACAACAATCACAAAATAGAAATAGACTTTGATAAAAATTACAACACATTATATGATAACGAAAAATTAGAAGGAAAAAACAAATACCAATACTTCCTTCACGGAGATCCAGCACATGCACTAATAGAAGGAAACAAAAACAAAGAAGAAGAAATACTAATTCTAAAAGACTCCTTCGCCCACAACTTTATACCACTACTAGCAAATGAATACAAAAAAATACACGTAATAGACCCACGCTATTACACATCAAACTTAGAAGACTATATAAAAAATAACCCAAACATAAAAGAAGTACTAACAATATGTAACATCCAAACCCTAAATCAAGACAAATTCTTCCCCAAAACTACCCCAACAAAATAAAATATTGGGGCATAAGTGGAAGTTTTAAGTTCGCAGCCTTTTGTAGAAGGTGAAGGTGTAATTTGACATCCATTGTCATCATTTTCCAGATGCATGTGTGTCAAATTACACATCACCACCCCACCCAAGGCCTTTCACGAACATTATAAAACTACCACTCATAATACCCCAATATCTTCAAATATCTTCTCTCTCCTTCTTTTAGACTTAGTGGATAATTCAACAAATCATAGGTATGCTGACAAATCAAATAATCAATTAAAAAGTCACCTTCAAGAATAACCTCAGTAACAATCATATTATGATAGGCTCTACCCTCATAAACTAATTGAACAATATCACCAAGTTCCAACTCATTATACTCAGCTTCCCTAGCATATATACCAAAGTTACTACTGCTTTCATTATTATTTCCAGTAATATACTTATAAAATGGTTCTGCCGCAGTCCAAGTAGGAGTTCTACTACTATCACTATACCAATACCATTGTTTAAGAACACTATTTCCAGAATTATCAAAAGGAATATCTCCAGCTTTTAAACACTGAGAAATAAAATTAGTGCAATCGCCTCCCCAATCTTCATAATCTTTATATTCTTTATTTCTTCCTAAAGCCCATTTTTTAGCATAAGCTGCTGCTGCCTCTCGATTATAAGGTTGTAGTACTTTCACTAATAACCCCCCTTAAAAAATAATCACTAAAATAATACTTTGCATCTTCATACATTATTTTAAATTCTAAAATTTTTCTTATGTTGCTTCCCATTTCATATGATGATAAGCAAATTACTAATCCATCTTCTTCTAGATAAAATGCTTGATCTTCGTATATTTCTATGTTGTAAATCATGTTTATTAAGTCATAATTATTTATGCCTATTTCTTCATTGTTATCTAGCATCATAGCTAATTGAATTTTTACCATGTTTCCTATAAATGTTTTATAATCTATTAATTCATCAAAGATGTCCCTTAGTTTAATTTCTTTTTCTTCATTAAAATCATAGTTGTAAGAGTTTATATAATTTATGTTGTATAGTTCTATAAATTGACTAAATTCTATTGGTATACTTATTATATTATTTTTGTTAAATGATATTGTGTATTCTGTCATTAGGTTTACTACACTGTTTATATCTTCTTCTTTTAGAATTTGCTCTACTACATCTTTAAAACATAGCACATCTTCATAAATTTTTCGGTTTATATATTCTACGAAACCGTTTTCATTATTTATTAATTTAATTACTGGATAGTTTAATAGGCATTTTACTTGGTCTTCACTTTTATCTAACAACCTATCTTCAATTATAAACATATGCATTCTCCTCTTTTTATTTATATAATAATTAATATGTCTATAAAAAATTTTTGTTAAGTAAAATATAAAAAAAAGACAATTTCTTTAAATTAAGAAATTGTCTTTTTCTACAAATTAATAAACTCTCTTTGCAGTTACAAATCTACTTGCATGATAACTAGAATTTATATTAGATATTTTAACAACATCACCTGGTTTTGTTGCATTTATCATATTTCCATCACCTATGTATATTCCAACGTGACTTATTCCACTTCCATTAGTGTTAAAGAATACTAAGTCTCCTGGCATAAGCTCACTCTTGCTTACAGTTGTACCATATGTAGCTTGAGACTTTGAAGATCTTGGTAAAGTTATACCTTGTTGCTTATACACATAGTAAGTAAGTCCTGAACAGTCAAATGAATTAGGACCTTCTGCTCCCCATCCATATGGCTTACCTAATTGTTGTCTTGCTAAAGCAACAGCTCTTTCTGCTGCACTGCTTATAGTTGTACTTGAATTATTAGAATTACTTTCATTGCTAACAGTTCCATCACTTACATTTAAGTATTGGCCTGATACCCATCCAGTACTACCATTTTTTAAATCAATTTGATACCATCCATTTAAACTTCCTACAATGTTGTATTGTTGTCCAAGTTTTACACTACCTATTCTTGAATAATTAGTTCCTGCTCCACTTCTTACATTTAATGATGAAGTATTTACAGTTCCATATTTATTACTTATAGATTCTTGTGTTCCACCTGTAGATGGAGTTGATGATTCTCCAGAAACTGATACATAGTCTCCATGAACCCAACCTGTACTACCGTTAGCTAAGTTAACCTTATGCCATCCATCTTGAGTATCATGAATGTTAACTTGTGTTCCTTTAGATAATTTACCTATCTTTGAATAATGTGTTCCAATTCCACTTCTTACATTTAGTACTGATGTAGTTACAGTTCCTAATTTACTTGAACTTGATGTTCCCCCTGAAATAGTAATATATTCAGATGCTGACCATCCTACAGTTCCATTTGATAGCTTTATCTTATACCATCCATTGCTACTTTCAAGTATTGATACTGTATTGTTTTTATATATTTTTGCTATTATGCTGTTATTTGTTCCTGCTCCACTTCTTACGTTTAATACAGAAACATTAACAACACCACTATTGTTGCCTGCATTTGCTATAGTTATGTCTCCTACTAAAGTAGCCGCTGCTAAAACAGCACTTCCAGCTACTACTTTACATAAAGTATGGTTATTTAAACTCATTTGAAATATCTCCCTTATTAAAAGTATTCAGTATATATAGTATCATATTTATACCATATTTTCCATATTTTACTTTTAATATTAAGGTTTTATTGTCATAAATTGCTATATTATATGAAGTGATAGCATTGTAACTATTACTCCTGCCATCATATTTCCTATTAATACTCCAGCTAAAGCTTCTTTCATTCTCATTTTTAATATTGATGCTATTGCTGATGCTGTCCATGTCCCAGTTGTCGGAAGAGGCACACCTACAAATAGGATTATTCCTAATATTGAAGCTTTTTTCATCTTTTTCATACCAGATTCTATTTTATTATCTACTTTTTTTATTAGTCCTAAAAATATTTTCTTTGTTCTTAAGTAGTGCATTATATTTCTAAAACATAAAACCAGTGGTATTGATACTATAGTAGATCCAGCTACACTAGCTAAATATACACCTATAGGATTTAAATCCATTGCTATACCAAGTGGTATTGCTCCTCTTAATTCAGTTACTGGTATCATTGATAAAATCATTATATGTAAGTATCCCAAGTTAGTCCTCCTTCAAAAAATAAAGATATAACATTTTATCATAATTGTTATATCTTTGTATATTCATTATTAACCTTTTGCAGTTTCTCTGTATCCATCTGGATTTTTACTTTGCCATCTCCATGAATCTTGGCACATTTCATCTATACCATAATTAGCTTTCCATCCAAGTTCTTTTTCTGCTTTACTTGGATCTGCATAGCATACTGCTACATCTCCAGCTCTTCTATCAGTAATCGTATAAGGTATTTTTTTACCACTAGCTCTTGAAAATGCATTTACAAGTTGAAGTACACTATATCCATGACCCGTTCCTAAATTATAAGTTACAAGACCTGGGTTTTCTTCGAGTTTTTTTAATGCTTTAACATGTCCTCTTGCTAAGTCTAGTACATGTATATAATCTCTTATACCTGTTCCATCTAAAGTATCATAATCATCTCCAAATATATTTAATACAGGTAGCTTACCAACAGCAACCTTAGTTATATATGGCATTATATTATTTGGTATTCCATCTGGTTCTTCTCCAATTAGACCACTTTTATGAGCTCCAATAGGGTTAAAATATCTTAGAATAGCTACATCTAATGAGGAATATGCAAAACACATATCTCTAAGTATATCTTCTATAATTAGCTTACTTCTTCCATATGGGTTTGTTACTGATAACGGAAAATCTTCTACTATAGGACACTTTTTAGGTTGGCCATATACAGTTGCTGATGAACTAAACACAAATTTACATACACTATATTTTCTCATTAAATCGAATAAATACAGAGTACTTAAAATATTGTTATAGTAATAATCTAATGGTTTTTTTACAGATTCTCCAACAGCTTTTAATGCTGCAAAATGTATTATAGCATCTATTTCATTTTCTTTAAATACAATTTCTAAATCTTCTTTATTAGTTAAATCCACCTCATAAAATTTAAAATCCTTTTTAGATATTTCCCTAATTCTATCTAATACAATTGGACTACTATTACTAAAATTATCTACAACTACTACATCATAATTATAGTTTAATAGCTCTACTACAGTATGACTACCTATGTATCCAGCCCCACCTGTTACTAATATATTCATTTTCCCCAATTCCCCTTTTAATTTAATTACTTAAATTTATGTAAAAAAAAACACCAGCTTATGCTAGTGTATGTCATTAAATTGAGCAAGTCTATAAGCGGAGTTCTGTATTTGATGATCATCTTTCTAGGCCTATTGTCACCAATAGGCTCAAGCGTCCTACCTACCGGAGGGTACGAGCAGCACCCTATTTACCCTAACTTGGACTTGCTCCGGGTGGGGTTTACACGGCTTGGCTAGTCACCTAGCCAACGGTGAGCTCTTACCTCACCTTTTCATCCTTACCAAACTAGTTGGCGGTTATTTTCTGTTGCACTTTCCTTAGGATCACTCCCACTAGACGTTATCTAGCACCCTTGCTCTATGGAGCTCCGACTTTCCTCACGTAGCTAATGCTACCCGCGATCATCTGGCTTACTTAATTTAATTGACTTTCACTATATTATCATATTTTTTTTATCGTGTCAAAAGTTAAATTTTTTATATTATTCCTTTTTCATGCACATAAAGCGCTGCATGAGTTCTATCTCTTAAGTTTAATTTTTCAAAAATATTGCTTGTATGCTTTTTAACTGTATGTTCTGTTATACATAGCTCATTAGCAATCTCATGATTAGTTTTACCTTTTGATATACATATTAAAATTTCTTTTTCTCTTTTTGTAAGCTCTTTTATTTCTTCTAAGTTATCTTTTCTCATATAATTTTCTACGAGGTCTGAATCAAAGTATTTTTTTCCTTTTGATAATAATCTTACTGCATATTTTATTCCTTCACCTTCTATATTTGCTAATATGTAGCTATCTACACCAATTTTCATACACTTTGCGAATAATCTTGTATCTTCATAAAAATCTAATACCATTATTTTTGAATTTCCATTTTCTTTTATATCTTTTATACAATCTATATACTGTTTAGTATTTCTATTTAAGTCAAATATAACTAAATCGTATGCATCTTTATTTATATCAGTACACATATATCCTTCATCTAATATATCTATACAACTTTCACTTGATAGTATCTCTGCTACTCCTTTTCTTATAACTAACGATTCTGAAATTATTATCCCCTTCATATATTACACCCTCCGTAAAGTCCCTTTTATTCACTATGTATTAATTATATGTCTTATTTTTTACATATTAAATCACTCAAATTTACCATATACTATAAATCTTTTGTTTAGTTATTGATTACACTTTTTTATAATTCATATACTTGTTACTATATATCCGTTATACTTTAGTATTATTTTTTATAATAAAAAAAGCTATACTAACAAAAACTAGTTTTTGTCAAATATAGCCGGTTGCATCACTAACTCCATATATCCGAGATGCCCAAATTACAGGATATATATCACCATTTCAAATATTAAAGTTTTTACTACTTATATGTTTATGTTATACATATTTAGTATAATTTTCAATAAATAATTGGTATAATATCTTACTTTCGTTTTTCAAAAAAATACTTTTTTATAAAAAATTCTTATTTTTTCTACAAAATAAATAATTATTCTATATCTAATTCCATTTTATTACAAGTTTAATTCGACAATTAAAAAGCAGACCTATTCAAATAAGCCTGCATAATTTTTAGTATTCTTTTATATATGTAATGTAATTAAATATAAAGTCATTTAGAGCTTTTTTATTGTACTCTTCTTCCCATTCAATTACCCATCCTTTTTCATTATTAATCATAGTATCATTTCTATGACCTTCAAGCGGAAACTCCAACTGATCAAAATCAGTATCTTTAATTTTAATAGCCTGAGTACCAACACTTATAATTTCCATTGGAGTCATATTTGTTTTAGTATATCTAAATAAAGTATTCGCTATATCTAATAGCTCATCGTTACTTACATTCGTTAACTTATTATAAAGTGCTTGTAATACTGTTCTTTGTCTATTATCTCTTTGATAAGCACTATCTATATATCTTATTCTACTATAAGCTAATGCTTGTTCTCCTGTAAGTGCTTGTGTTCCAGCTTCATTTATGCCATCTATTTGACTTACTTCAGCTTCACTTATATCTATTTGTACTCCACCTAACTCATTAATTATATTTATAAATGAATTAAAATTAACAGCAGCGTATTTATCTATACTTATACCAAAATTTTCCTTAATAGTTTGAATTAATAAACTAGGACCATCATATGCATATGCATGAGTTAATTTCTCTGTACTATGCCCTGGAATATTTACATATGTATCTCTTGCTAGTGATGTAAGTCTTATATCATTATTATTACTATCTATAGTAAGTATTATCATAGCATCTGATCTATTCCCTCTATCTATATTGTCTCCATCTACTCCTACTAAAAGTATATTTGTTATTCCTTCTTTAACTTCTGCAACTTCTATTTTACCAGCTTCTTCTTTGTCATATATAGAATTTAACTTAAAATATAATGTTCCAAATCCTATTGTTGGTATGGCTAATAGTAATATTAATAAGCCAATGACAATTTTCTTAAAATGTCTCATATTATACCCCCCTATTTTCTTGTAACACTCCCATAAATTACTATTTATCTACTTTTATTATATCATAAGTAAATTAAAAGTAGCCTAAATTCATAGACTACTTTCAATTTACTATTCTTTTTTATAAGCTACTATAAACGGATCGTATCCTTTTGACTTCAATTCTGCTACCATAGCTTCTGCGTTTTCTTTATTAGTATAACTTCCTACAACTACCCTATAGTAAATTGTACCATTATCAGTATTATTATCATCTGTGTTATCATTTATATTTGAGTCAGATGGTGCTTTATAGGTTATACCAAAATATTTACATAAACCTTTCATAGTTCCTTCTATCATTTCATCTTTATTATTATTCAATATTGCTAAATCTTCTTTATTTGTATAAAAAGCATATTCTACTAGTATAGATGGCATATTGGCTTTATATATTACTGTAAAATCTGCAGTTTTTAAACCTCTATCTTTCGCAGTACTATCAATTGCCTTTATTGCATCTACTAAGTTTTCTTGAACGTATTTTGCTGCATTCTTTGAATTTGTACTTGCATTACTTGCTGTGTAGGTTTCTGTTCCTCTTGCGCTGTTAAAGTATGATAGATATGCATTTGCATGTATTGATAAGAATAAAGCTTTTGGTTTGTTTTGATTTGCCCAGTATGTGTTTGCTAGAGTTGCTCTTTTTGTAAGTCCTATTTCATCTTTACCTTGTGGTGATGGATTTGTTAGGTATACGCTTATATTATGATCTTCGCATCTTTTTTTAAGTTTATATTGCATTTGATTATTAAAGCCCCACTCTTTGAATGTACCATCTGGTGATTGTTTTCCTGATACATATTCATTATGACCACTATCTATAATTATTAATTTATCCATTTTTTCACCTCCTACATATATTATAGAAGGATTTACTGACAAAGTTTCCTAGTTTATGTTAAAAATTTGCATAAAAAATTCGCTTCGTTCATATCGCCAACGACTTTGTCCGTTGCTCAAAATGTTTTTTATGCTCAATACCAGTTATGTTGATACACCTGCATCATAGAGTTTATCCACAGAATTTTATACAATATAATTTCCTTAATCATAAAAAAAGCCTAGCGATTTCCGAATTAGCTAGGCTATACAAAAGTAACGACTAAGTATTAAGTACCTCTCAGCATTTATAATTATATCCTCTTAACTTTAAATTTATACATTGTATTTATATTATTTTATATTGTTTTAATAGTTCTACTCTTTGCCTTCCTATGCTTATACTACCATATGCAGATTTACCTATATTTTGAGCTATCCCTTTTTCATTAATATAAGATATTACCCTTTGTGTCCATGCTATTGGAAGTAAGTACGGTTTCTTATTTAGGTATGTATACCTTCCTTTCAAATTCAATACACTTGGAAATAAGGCTGCTTTAAATGTAGATTTATGAGTTTTAATTTCTCTGTTATTAACTGCATCTAAGGTTATTAAACTACTTTGTTTTCTCTCCATAGAACTAGATCCAAATATCCCAGCATCTAATATGTCTTCAAGAAGTGCTCTTGAATCAACATTATTATAATCATACCAATCTGGATATTGTATTAACATTTTATCTAATCCCAAATATAATTCTCCTATATTAAGTAAATTAAAAACAAAGTAATCATACTTAATCTTTTTTAGGTTTTTCCATAGATAATCCCAGTCAATTTCTTTGCTATTGCACTCTATAAACTTTACAATGTCACAAACTTGCCTTATACCTACTCCTCCATGTAAAAAATGTTTGGTAGTATGATTTATTAAATACATTAAATTCATTGTTTCTGGAAATGTATATACTACTCTACCTTGTACATTAACATGTATGCTCTTATTAAAGCAATCTTTATAAAAAGCATTAAATATATTAACATGTTCTTCTTCATTTTCATTAAATAGTGTTTTATGAACTTCTATCATAAGTCTTGAGCTTGTACAAATATATGCAACTACATCTTTATTTTCAATATCAACACCATCTATAATCTTCATATTATTTTCAGTTAATATTTTATGGCATAGTTCAAAATCTTCTTTCTTTACTAAAATATCTTCATCAGAAGAGATTCTACTATCTGGAAAAGGGTATATATTTCTACAAGTTATACCTTTTACTACTATAGGTTTTATATTATTATCTAAAAAAGTTTTGTATATATCTAAAAACCTTTCACTTCTTTGTATTTGATTTATTTCTTGAGCCATGGCTTGTCTTTTCCATAGTTGAATTTCATTAATAGACTTATCTATACTATCAATTAAATTTATACCTTCATAAATTAGTGGTAGTATATTATGAGTTTTTGATAATTTATATATTTTCTCTATACTTAATTCTTTTATATCATACTTATTCAAACCATATTTTTCATTATGTATTGCTATATTTAAAACTTCTAATAAGTATTTATAATCATTATTAATCATTAAAAATCCACCACCATTTTCTCTACTTCTTTTGAAGTTACTTCAGTTACTTTACATTGAGATATTTTATATACTTTATCACACATTGTAAGTACACTTGGCCTATGTGTTGTTACTATACATGTTCTGTTATTATTCATTTCCATAATATTTTTTAATACTTTTCTTTCAGTTGCTACATCTAATGCTGATGTTGCCTCATCTAACAACAATATAGGAGAATTTCTAAGTAACGCTCTTGCTATAGATAGTCTTTGATTTTGACCTTCTGAAAAACCATTACCACGTTCTCCAATTCTACTATTTATTCCATTTGGAAGTTTTTTTATAAAATCGTATGCACATGATATTTTCAGAGCTTCTATTATTTCTAAATCTGTAGCTTCTGGTTTTACCATTCTCATATTTTCTGCTATAGTTCCACTAAACATTGTTTTTTCTTGTGGTACATATGCCATAAGCTTTCTTGTACTTGCTGATATATTACAACTTCTATTACTTTTATCTTTTATAATTGCTTCTCCATCATTTATATTTAATAGACCTAATAATATTCTCATCATAGTGGTTTTTCCTTCACCTGATGGTCCTACTAAAGCTACTATTTCACCTGAATTTGCACTTATATTTGCATTTTCTAGTACTAATACGTTTTTATTGGAGTAACTAAAGTTTACATTTTTAATTTCTATGTCTAATCCACTTTCATTAATTGTTTTATATAATTCGTCTACTAATTTTTCATCTTTTATAATTTCTCTTGGTAGTTCAGATACTTCCATTATTCTACCAGCTGATGTTGTTGCCCCTATTGCTGATGGTACTAAGTTTATTAATGATGAGAATGAACTAGAAAGTTTTCCAGATAGCTGTAAAAATAAAGTCATTGTACCGTATGTTATATGACCACTCCATAACCTATATACACCCCATCCAAAGCATGCATATGATACAAATGTTCCTATAAATGACATAAATGATGATGTATATATTGAAAATTTATTGTATCCCAAACTTACATCAGCATAATTCTTTTGAACACATCTTAATTTATCCGAGAATATATCTATTAAATTAAATGCTTTTATTGATTGTAAATTTTGAAAAGTTTCTTCATTAAATGACATAACTTCACTGCTTGCTTGTCTAATTTCTTGATTAAATTTTCTCATTTTTTTCATTAATATTTTAGATATTATTATTGATACTGGTGCACTTAGCATTGCTATTACTGCCATAGTTGTGTCATAGTATAGTATTACACATAATGTTGATATAAATTGAATCGATTTTGTTATTAGGTTTGGTATCCATCCTAGTACACTTGTTGCTACTGTATTTGTATCATTTGTTAACCTATTTAATAAGTCTCCGCTATGGTATGTGTTCATACTTTCCCAATCTATGTTTATTATCTTATCGTAAATATCCTGCTTTATTTCATTTCCTACCTTTATATTTATTTTTGCTGATATCCTATTTGATATTGCCGTTATTATTATATTTCCTATTGCCATTAATATTATTATCAATATTATTATGCCTATTTTACTAGAATCTTGTTCTGTTACCGCATCTATTAGATATTTTGATCCTACGTTTGATGATAAACTCATTAGCGTTGCTACTATCCCTAGTATTATATATATACCTATATCTAATTTATACTTTTTAATGTATACATACATCCATTTTAATTCCAATTGAATTTCATTTATTATATGATTACTATCTTTATATCTAAACTTTTTAAACATTATTTCGCCCTTAATCTCTATAATTTTCTATATTATTTATAATAATTTATCATTTATCCTCTATTTTCCTTCTTTTTCTCCTTAAATTATAAAAAAACTATAGGATATATATTATTTTTACCAAAAAAAGTCAGAATAATTAATCCTGACATTTTTACTAATATTGTAAATCAACCATTATAATGTCGCTATCATCAATAGAGTAATGATTCGCAATACCTCCTGCTGATTCACCTGATTTTATATTTTCTAGTCTTATCCTATAAGTTATGCCTCCTGGTAAATCTTGTGTAAATATCCTTTGCTTATAGTATACATATGCTACAGATATATTTTTACCAGATATGTTTTGTAATTCTATTATTCCATCTGTAGAATCTATCTTTACTTGATCTTCCATTAAAGATATACTTTCTCTTTCAGCAACTATATTATCACTATAAGTATATGAGTTATTTTCATTAAATAACTTATTACTTTTTTCTAATACAATAATTGAACTATTTGAAGGAACTGATGAAAATTCAAATTCTAATTCTTCATTGTTACTATCCTTAAGCTTTAAATTTCCATATTGTATAAATCCATCAGATGTATTTTTAACTATAATACCTATAACATTTTTAGATGTATTTTCACTTCCATCCTCTAAAAAGTCTCCATCATATTTTATAATCTTTTCTATACTTAAATTAGCATTAGGTACTTTATATGGGAAACTACTTACACTATCACTTTTGATTTTATTACCTTCACTTGTATCTAATTCCATACTTTTTATTTCAACTTCGTTATTGCTAATATTATCTATATTACTTACAATCTCCTCTGTGTCACTTAATTCTTCATTACTTGATTTAGAACTATTTATATTTATTTCATTAGACTTTGAACTACTTATGTTTAATTGATTGTTCTTATTTTTACTTGTACTGGTATATACCTTTCCGCCTATAATTACTACTGATAAAACACATATAGCTGAAATAACACACACAAAGTATTTTTTACTCATTCTATAACCCCTTAAATTATTTAATTATATTAGAACTTCTCAGTTTATCTAAAAACTCACTACAATCCTTACTTGCAGTTTCATAGTCTATATCATATTTTTCTGTAATTAAATTTATAAGTTCATCTTCATCCTTTACTTTATCAGCATGATCCCATATAAATCTACCTACTTTATTAATAGTTATTAATCCATTAAAATTGTTTACAGTATTCCCTACTGGAACTAATATAGTTTCCCCTAAAATATCCCTAGTAATAAATTCATTTTTATTTATCATGTCAAACTCCTTCTCCCTAAATAATTTATATTACTTCAACTTTTCTTTCCATTTCTTTTAGAACTTCATTCATCATTTCACATACATAATTCGGCGTTCCATCTAATTTTCCAGTTTCTGTTACAGCCATAGCTGGACAAGATATACACATAAATTTCTTAGAACAATTTAAGCATTTAATTGATGTTCTAATTGAATCTACTTCTTTTACAATTTGCTTCCATGCATCTTTAAAATTCATATTTTTAAATGGATATGATGCTGGATAATTCATCATTCCACAACACTGCATCTTCCCATCCCAAGAAATCCAAAATGAACTTTTTCCAGCCCTACATGCCATAGTATTCCCATTTATATTTGTACATCCATGTCTACTTTCAAAAAACTCTACTCCATTTTTACATCTATTAGCTTTTGCTTTAAAATCGTCTACTCCAAGGCTAAGTATGTCATTTTTCACAAAATTTATACCAGCTTCTTTTGCTGTGAATCTACCTAAATTGCTACCTATAGAATCATTGTCTCGTCTTACAGGTGGATACATATACGAACTTACTTGTAAAACTAATTTTTTTTCATTTGCAAACTTATGTATTTCTTCTAAATCATGTATATTAAACGGTGTTAAACTGCAGTTTAATTTAATCTCTACACCTATTTCTAATAACATATCTATTGCTTTAGATACTTTATCAAATCCCCTTGAATCACCACATAATTTCTCATAAGTCTCATTTGAAGCACCATATAATGTTATATTTATTCTACTTGGAGGACTTTTTGAAAGCCATTCTATAGTAGAATCATTAATTAGTGTCCCATTAGAATTTATAGATATAATGAATCCTATATTTTTAAGTTCTAAATATAAGTCCTTAAAATTAGGTATAGAAAATACTTCTCCACCAGTTAATAATAAATATAGTAAACCTTCTTCTTTTGCTTGTTTAGCTATTTCTAGCCATTCATTATTACTTCTAAGATTACCTACATTATCCATCTCTGACTTAGTCATCTTTATATAACACATCTTACAATCTAAATTACATAACGGAGTTAATTCAAATGTACCATTAAGCGGAGTTCTTTCTCTCGATGCCTTATAAAATAATCTATTATTAATATTTATCTCTTTCCTATTCGCTAGCATTTAACATCCCCCATTCTAACATATTCTTAAGCGTATAAACTGCATTCTCATCTGGTGTACATTCAAGCATATATACAGGTATTTCTTGCACTAATTTTAAAATAGTATCTACCACTGGAGTAGTAAATTTTTCATACCAAAAACTTAAAGTAGTTTCACTATAAATGTATTTAAATGCATCTCTTGAACTTAACTTTTTAACCTTATTTTCATTTCCTTGTCTTATAACTACAATAGCACCTATTTCCGTAGAATTATTTTTAAATATATTATCTTCCCCCGAAAATGGCAATCCATATGAAAACCACTTATTTTCAATATTTCTAATTCCCGAGCGATCTCCATTGATTATTTCAGCATCTTCATACTTCTCCCATAATCTTGCTTGAGTTGATTTTCCAGTACCTGATGGTGCAGTAAATATAATACATTTGTCTTTGTATTTTATCTGTGAAGAGTGCAATATAAATGTATTAAATAAACTTAGTGATTGCTCTAATTGAATAAATTTAAATACATGTATGGCTTTAGTAAAATAATTATCTTCATTAATATAATAATAACAAGTGCTCTCATTTAATTTATCTGTATCTTGCACTATTAGTCCATGAGGCTTTTCTCTTCTAAATTCTCTAAATTCTTTATAAATTTTATTATTTTCAATAAACACAGAATTTTGCTCTTCAGTAAATACTTTATTTGTGTGATATTTTAAGAATTCATCTTTTTTTTCAAATTTATATACAACATCATAATTTTCATTATTATCAATAACAAAATCTATAAAATTATCTCCTAAGTTATATTCAAACGGTGTTTCTACTCTAAAATTTACACCACATATACTAAATATTTTCTTTATCATATCTAATGTCCTTTTATTTTAATGTAATCTAAAAGGCTGACTAAAATAATAGCCAACCTTTTTATTTTATGATCCAAATGCAGCTAAAGAACTATCTGTTGAGTTATAGCAGTATTCATCTTCTGGTGTAGCAAAGCAATCATCATTATTTGATGTGAAAATTTCATACCCTAAATTTTCATCATATATAGGTTTATCTGATTGACAAGAACCTAAGTAAAATAAATTTGTAGACTGTTCACACTTTGCTATATGCTCTGCCATACTAAATTCTTCAATCTCTACAACTGGTTTTTCATATTTTTCTTTCATAATCGTCACCACCCTTTGTTATACTACATGCAGTTCATAATCCTTCTCAATAGACATTAATTCGACACTATTGTAGAATAATCCTCTAATTTAAAACTATTAAATATTTCATATTCATTTGATATACTAGTTACCTTTAATTTCGTAAGTGACAACATTCCTTCACTATTGTTAGTAATAGTTATACTTCCATCAGAATTAATTGAGCTTGTTATATCGTAATACATATCAACTGTTGATTTAAGTGATAATTTACTACTATTAATATCTAAATTTAATTCTTTACCTTCTGTAGACTTAGCTCCAATTTGAACTTTAGCTCCCTCTGGTAATTCATTTAGTTTAAATGTTATTTTTTGACCTTGTTTTAAATATATTTCATTTTTAGGACCTTCATTTGTATACTTAGTAGTATCTGATGTTGTTTCTCCTCCATTTGTATCTATAAATACAACACCATTTATACTTTCATCTGATGATCCTACTCCATCTACTATTAACTTGTCTCTTAATTCCACTACCTTTGCATTAGCTTCATTATCTGTTTGATAAGCATTGTTAGCTTCTTCACTTTGTGTTTCATCTAATGGATTATATATTCTTACTCCATCTAAATAGAAAATATTTCTTGGTATAGCATTTGTGCCCTTAACGGCAGTTAAAACTACTGTATATTCTCCGTATTCTAAATCGGTTATATTAAATATAGGTATATTGTAAAGTTCTTTTCCTTCTTCCTTATATAAAGTATCAATTACTGAATTTGTCAGCCTATTAGCTGAAATTAATTCTGTACCTTTATATACTTGAGCTCTAACTCTTCCTGTTTTATTTGAAGTTCTACTGTATATTTCACACCCAGTTCCTTTAAATGTAAATGTTGCAGTTTCAGAATTTGTTGTAGCCTCAATATAATGTGATGACCCGTTACTATCTGTAGTATTTTCACTATATGAGCTATCATATCCATATGGATAATCCTTGCCTATAGTTCCATCGTCTTGGCTACCATTACTACTTGTACCGGTTACTTTCCAATTTGATGAATATTGAATTCCATCTATTCCATTAGAGTTAGTAAAATCATCTTCATAATAAACACTAGTTGCAGGTATCATAGTAATATTACCTGTTTTTGAATTCTTATCATCATTGTATTTTACAGAATATGTAGCTCTATCTATTCCATTCATAAATTTATTAAGTGTATATGTTACATTGTTATTATCTTTTTTAGAAATAGTTCCATAGTTAGTTATATCATCTAACATTGATACACTATCTAATGTTCCACCTCTTAAGAAATCATTGTTTGTTACATTTATGTCTATTGGCTTACCAAAATCAAGAACTACTGCATCATCATTTAATACTGGTTGTAATACATTTTCACAAGTAAATGTATATGTATATCCTTGATTTGATGTATTTATATTTAATTCTGGACTTGAATTATTGCTACCAGTTGTAGTATTTCCACCTACTTGCCCTACCGTCCAGTTCTTTTCATAGTCATCATTATTCTCTGTTACAACATATTTACCTTGACTTGGATTATAGAATCTGACTGTTTGTCCAGCTTTTAATGTAAATTTACCATTTGCATCAGTAGCTAATTGTTTATCTGCATCTATTTCTGTATTACCTTCATATAATTGGTAAGTTGCATTTGCTAAAGCACTTCCGTCTTTTGTTATTGTAAAATCAAATACTTCAGATTTAACAGCTGCAATTTCCTCTTGAGTTAAATCACTTATTGTATCATCAAATTTCTTGCTTACTTCTAATGTATTTTGTTGTGGTAAATTAAACTTAATCTTACAATTTGAAGCGGCTCTTCCACGCTCTAAATAAAATACTTGTAATGTATGAGCTTTAGTTTTATCAAATTTATCTAAAGAACCTACACCTAATATTTCATATAGATTTGTCTTAGTTGATGCACTAGATTGTGTTCCTTGTGTTTTATCACTATTGATTCCTGATAATGTTCTTGGATTTATTACTTCACCAGTTGCAAAGTTTATTGAACCAGATGTTGCATCATGTATACCACCTATATCAAGAACTAATTTACCATCTATAAACACCCATACATCATCATCACCAGAGAATTCAAATTTAATATCATCTGTTCCATTTATTTTTCCATCTTCTGTCATAAAAAAGTTTACTGACATATTCATACCAAAGTGATAGTTTCCAGTGCCTGAATTTCCTGTGTTAAATGGATAGAATCCTTTTCCAAATCCACTAACTGAAAATCCATTTCCATTATAATTTAGAGTTGTATTGCTAGCTCCTTTTCCATTCGCAAAATAAACATTCTCTTTTGAGCTATCAAATTCATAATATCCTGTTGAGGAATCATATCTAAATGGCATTTTTACGTTTGTATATGTACTCTTAGCAGTGTTATTATCTGGATCAAATATACCTGCTTCTGGATAATTAAATTGTATTTTTCCTGTTGATGAATCTAATTCATTTTTAACTAAACCTGTAATGGCACTTACTCTTAGATTACTACTGTTTGAATTAGCATTCGCACTCCAACGATTCCAATACTTATTCGTTATGCTAGTACCTGATATCCATGTCGTGCTACTTCCAGTATTAAAATAAATACCTTGTAAATTATTAGTTTCCAAATTTTTAGTAGCCTGATTAAATGCACTACTATCATAGCTAGTTCCATTAGAATTAGAAGTCCCATACCTATACATAGTTACTGGGAAATAAGATAACTCACTTGCTTTAGAATCTGTTTCTAACACTTGAGTTTCGTTAGTTGAGTTACTTTTACTTGATGTGTTTTTTTTACTTGATGTTAACTTATTAGTTAGTTTTGAAATTGCTCCCCCAAGACTTAATGCATCTGCTTGTACCGGATTAATAAATATAAATGTACTTATCAAGCATAACGATGTCATTAAACTAAATATTTTTTTGTACTTACTCATAAAATCCCCCTTCTTTTGTTTTTCTTTATAGATATTTAATTTCCGTATTTTGAAATTAAATTATCTCACTCTAAATTTCCCACTTAATCTCTTTATAGATGTATATAATTTAAATATATAAAATCTAAATGGCCTTAATAATGTCCATATGTATACTAAACATCTATTTATTAAATTATTTCTATCAACTTCTTTTCCTTTTATAATTGACTTCTTTACTACAGCTATAACCTGTGTAAACTCTACAAGCTCTAGGCTTACCTGCGCATCACCATTCATAATAAATGCCTTATCATTTATTATCTTAAAAATTCTATGCAATACATATTCATCCGATTTTCTCTTAATAAAGACTATATCCCCTCTTCTTAATTTGTATCCTCTGGGAGATTCTAAAATAACAGAGTCACGATTATTTTTTAAAAATGGATTCATGCTATATCCGCTCACTCTAAGAATACATTCTCCTCCATTATCTATAATCGCTTCTATAATTGGTACAATATCTTTTCCTTTAAATATATGCTTCGAGTTTAAATTTGATAAAATTTATACCACCACTTTTACTCATATTTTATAATTATTTATTTTTTTATTATATTAACTTAATAATCCCTTCTCAATACATAATGAGTGTAATATATACTACTTTTAAGTAACATCAAAGTATTATTTAAATTATAAATTTTCATAATTTTAGTTATCATATATTTTTATTTCATATTATCTTTGCTAAATTTTCACTTATTTTATATGTATCTACTAATTTACTCATTATTGTGTATATTTCTTTATCATTTCCAATATCTGTACATACTTTAAGTTTTTTTAATTCTTTACTTAGTATGCTATAATTTATATCAATTGGATTTCCTATATAAATTTTTTTATTATCTGTACTCCTAAGCCCTTCCTCTTCCATTAATAACTCTTCATAAAGTTTTTCGCCCGGTCTAAGGCCTGTAAATTCAATATTTATATCAATTCCTGGTTCAAACCCACTTAAAGTAATAAGATTCTTAGCTAAATCTAAAATCTTTACAGGTTCACCCATATCAAGTACAAAAATCTCTCCACCTTTAGCCATTGCACCTGCTTGCATAACTAGTGAAACTGCTTCTGGTATTGTCATAAAAAATCTCGTTATATCTGGATGAGTTACCTTAACTGGACCACCTTCTTCTATTTGCTTTTTAAATAATGGTATTACGCTCCCATTACTACCGAGTACATTTCCAAACCTAACTGCAACAAAGTCAGTACTACTTATTTTATTCAAACTTTGAATTATCATCTCACAACATCTTTTAGTTGCACCCATTATGTTAGTTGGATTAACAGCCTTATCAGTTGATATAAGTACAAATTTTTCTACATTATACTTACTTGATTTTAACGCAACATTAAGTGTTCCAAATATATTATTTTTTACAGCTTCACAAGGACTATTTTCCATTAAAGGAACATGCTTATGAGCAGCTGCGTGAAATACAACTTGAGGATTATAATTCCTCATTATTCCATCGATTCTATTCTCATCTCTTACAGATGCTATAATTACATCTAAGCTTAAACTATTACCATACTTTGTTATAAGTTCTTGCTGAATTTCATATGCATTATTTTCATATATATCTAATATTACTAACTTTTTAGGTGAAAATTTAGAAATTTGCCTACATAGTTCTGATCCTATAGATCCACCTCCACCAGTCACCATAACTGTATTTCCCTCTAAATATCCACTTATTTCTTCTAAATTAATTTTTACAGGATCTCTACCAAGTAAATCCTCTATATCTACATCTCTTATTTTCTTTATATCTACTTTTCCATCTATAATCTCATAAATACCTGGTATTGTTTTTATCTTACACTTAGTATCTTTACAGTATTCGATTATTCTTACTTTTTCTTGTTTTGGTATATTCGCTATACTAAATATTATTTCTTCTATATTATGTTTCTCTACAATCTCTTTTATTTGATGGCATGTCCCTAATATAGGAACATTGTAAATATTTTTACCTATCTTTTTTACATCATCATCAACTATGCATACAGGTAACTTTTTTAAATTTAGATTCTCATAAAGTTCTTGAATAATTAATCTTCCTGCGCTTCCAGCTCCGACAATTAAAACTCTCGTATACGTATGAGACTTATTCATACTCATATAAGAAGACATTCTCCTGATTCCTCTATAGCTAACTCTTGAGCTCACTGTCATAACAACTAACATTAAGCTATTTACTGTATAAAATAGTGAATTAAAGTTGTAACCTAATATTATATTTCCTATTGAAACATATACCACGCAAAGTAAACCTGATATTAGTATATTAGATATTTCTTTTTCTCCTCCACAGTTCCAAAGGCTGCTATAACAACCCCTTTGAAAAAGAGATAAAATATTCGCAACTATATATACAACTACAGGAACTATTGAATTCCCATAATCATATGATTTAGTTATTCTTTGAGATAAAAAAAATACAATTATTGTAATTATTATATCTACAATAACTAATAATACTTGTCTAGCCTTATATATATCTAAACGATTATGGATATGTGTCTCTTCATTTTTTAACTTAAACTCCAAATTAATCAACTCCAAACTATTCCAACTTTATTTAAGCTCTTCTTTTATTTTTAAATAACCTAAATTTTCTATCATCTTCATAGTCGTAATATCCATAATAACTATAACTCTTATACTCATTTGTTTTAAATTTATTTAATACCACACCAATTATATTTGCATTAACTTTTTCAAGCCTATCCTTAGTAACTTTTACTTGTGATTTTTCAGTTTCTTTAGATGCTGCAACAACAACAGTTCCATCTACGTATTGCGCTATTATACATGCATCATTTACTCTACCTACAGGTGGAGAATCTATTAATATATAGTCATATTTTTCTTTTAAGTACTCTATTAATTTTTTCATTTTTGATGACTGTAATAATACTGCTGGATTGGCTTTAAAAGTTCCGCTACATAATATATCTAAATCACCATCTTTTTGTACACATATTTCAAGTTCTTTATTCTCATAGATTATATCTGATAGACCTTTAGTATTTTTACTTAATCTAAAATACTTGTTTATACTTTGTTTTCTAAAGTCACAATCTATTACTATAGTTTTTTTATTGTCTAATTCAGAGAAACACCTAGCTATATTTGCTACTGTTGTAGTTTTTCCTTCATTCATCTCTGAACTTGTAATTAAGATTGTCTTTATATTTTCATCTACTGTTAAAAATGTTCTTATTCCCCTATAAGCTTCATTTATTTCATAGTTTCCGTCATTATATTTTGCTACGTTATCGTATCTAGATACATCATTTTTCTTTTTATTAAACATAATAATCCCCTCTTTATTTATACTTCTTCAGCCGTTCTTATTTTCGAAGATGATGATTTTACTTTACCTTTTGATTTTCCGCTATCATAAGGTATCATTCCTATCATAGGCACTCCCCAATATTTTTCTACATCATCAGGAGTTACGACTTTATTATCTAATACTTCCATAAGTAAAGCTACAAATATTGCAATTACAAGACCTGCTAATGTATATTTAGGTAAAGTTGTATCAAGTCCTTTACTTACTAAAGTTGGCTCTGTTGCTTCAAATAATAATTCTACACAGTCTAAGCCTATTACTCTTTGTAATTCATTATTAAAAGCTTCTGGTATTGCATTTGCTACTTTTTGAGCTATTTGAAAATCTGTGTTAGTTACCGTTATGTCTATAAATTCAGGTATTTTTTCTTGTGGTACCACACTTATATTTCTTGATAATGATTCAGGTGTCATGTTTAAGTCAAGATTTTGTATAATTTCAAGCAATGCTCTTTTTGATGTTGCTAAGCTAGAATATGATGTCGCTATATTTTGATTTAAGTTTGAATTTGATATTGAATTCATAAATATTGACTGATTATTTGATTCTTCGCCTTCAGTTTCTTTATACGCTTTCATGTTGTTTATTCTTACTGATACTGTTGACTTAAATACTGGTACGTAAGATTTATCTCTTTGGTATGTTAAATATGCTCCTCTTCCTATACAAAGTAGTAAGATTATTATTACTGCTATTTTTCTTCTTTTAAATATTTCCAAATATTCTCTAATATTTATACTTTCTTGCATTTTATCCCCCTATATTTTTTCCCTTTATTATATAATTCTATGATTAATTTTATCAGTCTAATGTATCCAAAGTAAATTATGCTAAGGTTGTACTTTTTTATTTTTAAATATACTACTTTAGTATTATATTTAAAAATAAAAGATAATAAAAAACCGATTCATAATAGTTGGATATTACTACGAATCGGTTAATCATAACTAAATTGCATTATTTATAAAAATTTTAACTCTAAACAATACTTTCCATATATAATATCTATCCATGAAGTAAAGTAAAGAGTATAAACTTTCTATTAATTTATCTTTGTATTTCATATTAGATTTTAAGATATATTTAAAAGGTATTCTAATACTATCTAATATTTTATAATTTTGGATATCTTTCTCACTATCAAATATAATTCTATACATGCTATTTTTTTCACCCTTATAAATTTAATTACTATAGAGATATAATTTTTATTCTTATATTTATCAATATTTGAATACATTGATTTTACCATCTTAAGTTCTTTTTGTAATAAATCATAATCACTCGCTTTATATGATAATGAGCCACTTACAATTCTCCAGTAGTATAATTTTTCATATGTAACCACTAACTTACCTATATATCTTAGTATATTAAACTTAAATATGGTATCTTCTCCATATTGCAAAGATTCATCGAACTTGATATTATTTTTTTTAATTATCTCAGAATCTATAATTCCACCCCATATTGTTCCTGAGTATAATAAACTATTCAAGCTATCATATGATATATCATAAACTGTATAATCACATGCTTTATCTCCTGATAAAACTAGTTCTTTTTTCTTTCATATCCTCCATATACTATTTTGTAATTATTACGCTCTGCAATATCTACTAGTATTTCAAGAGAATTTGACTTTATCATATCATCAGAATCTAAGAAATATATGTACTTTCCTTTTGATAATTCAATACCTAAATTTCTACTATTTGATACACCTTTTCTCTTATTTTTAGTAATTATTTTATAATTACATTTTGATTTTTTTAATATATCTTTAGCAATACTTAAACTATTATCTTCACTGTTATCATCAATTATAATAATTTCAAAATTTTTATAGGTTTGTTTTATACATGATTCTAAACATTCTTTAATATATAATTCAACATTATACATTGGGATTATAATACTTACTATTGGATTCATTCATCTCCTCCATAATATATCTTAATCAATATAAATAACTTATAATGTTACACTCTTTGGCTTAGTAACTTTTGCTATTTTTAGTATTATACTAAGTATATATTTAAATTCACTTGATCTATAAAATATAATTAAATATATTATATTAGGAATGCTAACACATACTATTCCCTTTACAACTAAAGACATAAAATCATTAGCTATATCTATTAAGTTACAAATATTAGTTGTGACTATCCCCGCAATTATAGTCAAAAATATATAATAAACATACTTTTTAAAATATGCTTTAACTGGCTTGTTAAAAACATCTTTAAAAACTATTTTAGGTTGAATTCTTAAAGGTATTAGTATACTACTAATAGTAGTTCCCATAAATATTCCTGAAAGTCCCCAATATTTAACAAGTATTATAGACGCTACTAGATTTATTGCTGATTCTATAAGAGGTTGATACTTATCTTTATCATAAATACCTGCTTTCTGTTTAAATGTTCCTATAGAATTTCTAAGACCTGATATATAAAAGTTAATCAATATTACTATTAATGTTAATTTATCAAGAAGCAATCCTCTTCCAAAACACCAATCTATAAATGGCTCTAATAAATTATATAGAGATATTGCACAAAATGAATATATCCAAAAATTTATTAAATACATTACATTAAAAATTTCATAAATTTTTTCTTTACATTCAGTAGCTATTAAATTACCTATACTATTTCCCATACCATTTAATAATGGTGTTAATAGCGATGCTAATTGAGATATAACCATTGTATAATTTGAATATAATCCTACTGTGTTTATATTAATAAATGTAGATATCAATAGATTATCTGTTCCAAATACACAGTATCCTCCTATATTATGTAAAAATATAGCCTTTACATTCGTTACTAAGTTTTTCTTAGTATCTTCATCTACATGATAATTATCTTTTGTATTAATATATTCATATCTATCACTTACAATTTTTCCATTATATATATTTTGAAGCATAAATATGCCTAAATCTATTAGTAAGTATAAGATATAATTTTTAGTTAATTTTAATATTACTATCTTCGTAAGTGTTGTAATTATATTAAATATAAGATTATATTTCGCTATTATATATCCTTTTTGATCTGCATTTATCAATGACCATTTATGTGCATTTAAATATGAAATAACATTTTTAACAACAAATATAAAATATACAACTCCTATAAATGGAACTGTAGTTCCACCTTTTATAAATCTACCCAATGCTACGTACATTACAGTACTTAATATAAATATAACTATTGCTAAAATGCCATATAGTTTTTTATATAATTGAACTAGAGCAATTACTTTATTGGTATCATTTTCAGCTAACGGTTTATATAAATTGTATACTATACTTGTTCCAATTCCTCCCTCTACTAAACTTAGCATAGATAATATACTAGTTAGTAATCCATTAACTCCTAAATATTCGGTACCTAAACTATTAATAAATACCATCCTAGATAAGAAACCTAGTATAATAATCACTATTTGTGTAATTATACTTACATACATATTTTTTATAGAATTTTGTATCCTCATATCCCCATACCCTCTGTCTTAATATTTAGAATTTTATTTAATACGATTTTTTATAAGCAAATAAGCCAATGAGTATAACCTTCTATCAACCAATATTTTTATATATTTATAAAGTCTAATTTTATCTTTATTATATTCAATAAAATCACAAAATTCTTTGTCACTACATAGATGCTTTAATATATTATTTCTCTCAATTTTACTCATATTATTTTCTTCAAATATAATTTTTTCAAAAACTATTTTATAATGTTCTAAAAACCATATTTCTATATAATCTTTAAGTTCTTCATTATATTTTATTAGTCGAAGTAACTTGTTCATCTCATAATGAGAAGATGATACCTCATATACTAAGTCATTTTTATTTCTTTTTTGTATTCCACCCTTACCTCTTTCTCCTCTATAGTGATACTTTATATCTTTAGATAAATACATAGATTTAGTATTCTGTAAGAATTTCAAATTAAAGCAAAAATCTTCAAAGCATACCATATCTATATCGAATTTCAAATTATTATTTCTAATTATTGAAGCGTTATATAGCTTTGCGCAAGGAGATAAAAATGGACTTTTTATAGACTCTATAATATAATCTAGATACTTATCAAAATCTTCTTTTTTAATAAAAATCTCTTCAGATACTCCACTTACTTTATCTTGTATCTTTTTCCCATTAGTATATTCCTCTCTGTATACTCCAGAGTAAATAATATCAGCATTACTATCTTTTATCTTACTATATAATTTTTCAATACAATCACTTTCAATCCAATCGTCGCTGTCACAAAACATTATATAATCTCCTGTAGATTCTTTAATTCCTAAATTTCTAGCAGAAGATACTCCTTGATTTTTCTTATGTATAAGTATTATCCTTTTATCTTTAATTGCATATTCATCACATATTTCTCTACTTTTATCGGTTGAGCCATCATTTACTAGTATCACCTCTATATCTTCAAAGGTTTGAGATAATATAGAATCTATACAGCACTTCAAATCCCTTTCAGCATTGTATATAGGAACTATAATGCTTACTTTTGTCTTACTCATAACTTCTCCCATCTATACAATTTCTTATATTTTTATAACTCTATTAATAGCTACTTTAATCAAGGATTTTGTATCATACTTTCTCAAAACATTATATTTTCTCATTAGCATATATTGCCTTATACCTGATTTTATATCTTTATACTGCATGGATATATCAAACCTATCAACTATATATTTTTTATAAAACATATTAAAGTACATTTTTCTATCTTTATCAGTCATAGAAATACTATCTAAAGTATTTTTTACTATGTCTAAATGTTCATTACATCTTTTTATTTTCTTCTCTTTACTGTCATCTCCTGTAGACATACTATTTTTATAAATAATATAATTATATAAAGGTTCATCTAAAAAACCTCTTTTATACTTATAGTAAACTGGTAGTAACATCTGCCAATTTTGACCTCGTCTTGCTGGATATATCTCTCGTTTTGGATTTACATCTAAAAAAACTTCTGATCTTACCATATGGCATCCGCAGCAAAATATAGATTCTGACTTAAGGTGATGCTCAAACTGATATTCATCTTCATGGTGTTTAAATTTATCTGTTATCTTGTATATAACTGTGCTTAAATCATCTTCATTATATACATTAGCATTAGTTGTAACGCATCCATATTCTTTATATTTTTCAAGAAATTCAACTTTTTTTTCGACTGATTGAGGATGAAAGAAATCATCTGCATCAGCCCAACATAGAAAGTCACCTTTAAAATGCTTAAGACCTGTATCTATAGCTCCACCTAATCCTTTATTTTCTTGATATATATATATTAATTTCATACCTTCATTTTTAAACTTATATTCATATGAAAGTACTATACCTTCTGTATTATCTATTGATCCATCATTTACAAATATCAACTCTATATTTTTATAAGTTTGATTTAATACCGAATCTAAATAACGAGATACTACTTTTTCTCCGTTATAACATGGAGTTATAATACTAACTAATTTATTACTCAAACTTTATCACCCCTAAGCTATCTCATTATTTGCTCAATTTCATTTCTTGCTAAAAGTCCTCTTTTTTTGTAATCTGGCATGAACTTATTTAAGTGATCTCTTATATTATCTTTTCTATCATAAATCCATTTAAATGACTCTACTAAATCATTATCTTTTTTTAAACTTTGTACTGGAAGTACATAGTTTTCATATGTCCCAAATATATCTTTTGCTATTCCTCTTGCTTTAACTGAATATCCTATCACCAATGTAGGTACACATGTAGAGTAAGCTGCTATTGTAGCATGAGTTCTCGCTCCAATAAATAATTTACAGCGACTTATATAGCCCTTTAACTCCATACAATTACAATCATCTATCATAATAACTCTATCAGTTTTTTTGAATTTATCATATAATGCTCTAAGTGGTTCTCTATCATCATTCGACTCCCATATAACATGTGGTATTAATGCGATATTTGAAGTCGTATTTTTTAAAATATAACTTATTAGATTTTCATAGTTTTTCATTGTTATACCTTCGTATGTTTCTTTTCTTATAATTAAAGGACTTAAATTAATTCCAATTGTATCATTTTCCTTGAACCCACATGGTAGGTCTAACTCTAACTTATCTAAATTAAATGCGGGATCTGGATACAACTTAGTATTTTTATTAACCTTATTTAAAGCTCCGTAAGATATACTTTCTCTAGTAACTATTAGTGAATATGATTCTATATCTTTTGCTATTTTAGGTTCTTCCATTAACTTTGGCTCAACCGAACAGCCCCACAAAACTGTTTTATATGCTTTTTCTCCATACATCTTATGTAGCTCTACATGATTTTGCACGTCGGAATAACAATACGTATCCCCACCTATAGCAAATGCTATTGTATTTTCATCTATATATTTTTTTCCATCTGTAAATTGAAGTACATCCATTTTAGCAGTATCATTTTTTATTTTTAATGATAAATATGCATTAAAAAAGCTCATAGATTTTTTATTAATTGGATTTTTACCCGCTTTTACATCTATGATTTCATTAACTTTATATTTAATATCTTCATCTTCTGCATGTGAAAGTAATTTCATTTCACATATTCCATCTAATATCTTTGAGGTCCCTCTAACAATTGCTTCACATCCATGATTTTTACTGCCACTATGCGAATATAAAACTATCTTTTTCATAATACTCTTATCCCCTAATTAATCTTTTTGCTATATTTTTCATTGAACTTCTTATCTTTAAAAGTAAATATACATAATAAAATTTTCCATATATTGTACAAGTAACAATTATATTTCTAAATGTTGGTTTTAAATTTATATGTAAATTATTTATTATATGTTCATCATCAATAATTTTTTTTACTAAGTTCTTAATATTACTTTTTTCTAATTTACTATAAAATACTACAAAAAATACATAATTAAAAATTCTATCATCTATTATTTCTTTATTTTTCCCATGATATCCTTTATTTTCTGCTATAAATCTCTTTATTTTTAATATTATATTAAGCTGAACATAGTAGTCTATATCTTCATCCTTCTTTGATAAAGAACAATTATCAGCTTCTTGTAAATAATTAAATGATATATAGTTTGTAAAGTAAAAATCATTTGAATATTTATATATATCTATAAAAAAGTCTAAATCTTCAGCAAGTACTATATTAGTATTAAATTTAATTCTATTATCAGCTATAATACTTCTTTTTATTAACTTATTTGAAATCCATCCATAGTATCCTGTTCCAAATTGATCTTTTGCAAAATTATCAACTATATCTTGCTTAACTACATCATTTCTATATCCTAAATCAACCAAATTTAATATCTCATCATCATGATTCACTTTATTGTAACTAGAAAATAATACATCGTATTTTTTTATATTAAGTATAGATATATATTCACTAAAAGTTCCAGTGTTTATAACATCATCACCATCTATAAATTGAATATATTCTCCACTAGCATAGCTAATACCAATATTTCTCGCGTTAGACACACCACTATTCTTTATTGTATATAACTTTACACGATTATCTTTTATTTCATATTCTCTACATATTTCTTCACTTTTATCATTAGATCCATCATTAATTATTATAAGTTCAAAATTCTTATATGTTTGAGATAATATTGATTCTATTGTTTTATGTAAATACCTTTCTTTATTATATACAGGCATTATAACACTAATTTTTATCATTTTATCCTCCTTATATATAAAGGTATTTAAGCTATTTTTCTTACTAACATATATGGAATTATTAACTTGTACTTCAGCATTAAAGTGCATATTTTTAATTTAATATTTACATTTGGTAGCTTTAATTTATCTAAAGCTCTTCTTGATTCTTTATAAGTTAGTACCTTTTTTATCTCTTTATATTTGTGATAAAAAGATTTATTAGAGCTTCCAAGTTGGTTAGTATAATTAAATATATAATAAATCATATGTAAATCTATTTGTCTTTTGAAATTAAAGTCTCTATTTTTATGAAAATATTCATAAAGTCTATTATTCATATCTACATATACATCCCATGAATCAGACTTATATGTAGTAGATATAGAATTCGGATTATATCTATAGTTATATAAGTAATATCCTTTCATATAATAAAAACTATTTGACTTATATCCAACTAACGAACTAAATAGATTATCTTCTGAGTACTTTACTTGTTCATCAAAATATAAATCATTTTCTTTTATAAAACTTGTTTTATATAAACAATGCCAAACAGCTAATAATGGTCCATAATCTATATTCTCTTTCATAATAAGACTTGGATATATTTTATTATAAATATCTTCTTTTAAATATAAACTGCTATCAATATCTAATGTAACTTCCTTTTTACTATCATTATAAACCTTATAATAATCAGACATTACAAAATCAACATTGTTTTCATAAGCCACTTTATACATTTGTTCATACATATTGATTTCAATATAATCATCAGAATCAACAAATCCTATATAGTCGCCTGTAGCTATTTTCATGCCTGCATTTCTTGCCGAACTTAATCCACCATTACTCTTATGTATTACTTTTATCCTACTATCTTTATTAGCATATTCATCACATATCTTTGGACAATTATCAGGAGAACCATCATTTACTAGTATTATCTCGATATCTTTTAATGATTGATTTATCACACTATCTATACATCTATTTAAATATTTTTCAACATTATATATAGGAATTATAACACTAACTTTTGCCATTAATAATACCTCTCATCCTACACAAAAATGATTTACCAAATAATACTACCGCTATTCTTTTTATTATCTTTTTTACTTTTACAGACCATGGTAACCAAGTAACTAAGAAATGATGCTCGCAATAAGTATTTTCGGTATTTCCTCTTATACAATTTCCATAATCATATGGTGAAAAGTATTCCTTAGGATAAATACTTATATCTCCTATTTCTTGATACTTACCATCTCTTTTTAGGCCTCTACTTACCAATATTTCTGTCAATTTTTGAACATTAGTTGTCAGATCTATACTCTTATCTTTATTATAGAAACTTATATTTTCATACCCATTGATAAATTCTTTTATGAGCTCATGTCCAGAAATTGAAGCCATAAAACTTGTAGCAATATACTCTTCTTGCTCAAATCCTAATATACATTTATTACCAAGTAAATCATTAAAAGATTTAAATACCTCTACATCAGTATCCATATATATACCACCATATCTATATAATGCAGTTATTCTAGCATAGTCACTAACATATGCAAATTTCTTTTCTTCATAAGCTTGCCTTACATAATCATTACAATTTATATTGAAATTATTTTCGTTCCATTCAATAAATTCATAATCATCTAAATATTTATGCCAGCTCTTTATACATTCTTGCATTTTTTTTGGTTTCTCATTACCCCCAAACCAGCAATAGTGTATTATCTTCGGTATAGATTTATCCTTCATATTACACCCCCATAAGTGCATATATTTTCTCTACTTCACTTTCATTACTGTAAATTGACTTCTTAGTATTGTCTATTAATCTTTGTTGTAATTCCTTATCTTTAATCAATGTAGCAATACCATTTGCACATCCATAGCTATCCATTGGAACTATAACTCCATCAATACCATCTTTTAGTTGACTTTTAGCTGTTGTAAAATTAGTTATAACTACTGGTTTATTTAATATCTGTGCTTCAATTACTGCAACAGACTTGCCTTCGAATAAAGAAGGTTGTACATAAATATCACAAGCTTTAATATATGGATATGGGTTCTGTTTTTTACCTAGTATAATTACGTTATTCTGCATATTATATCTTTGAATCTCTTCTCTAATGGCGCTTTCTTCTTTACCATACCCTATTAAATACCACCTTACTTTAACTCCCATATCACACATATATTTACATATTTTAGGAACTGATTTGAAATTTTTAGCTTCTGCAAATCGTCCTATAGAAAGTATTTTTATTTCATCGCCCTCACTTATCATCTCTTTTGAAACATTTTCTTTTTCTGATTCCATCTTTACAATATCTGGTGATATTATATTTTCAATTAAAAGAATTTTTGATTCTAATGATGGGTATTTTTTGATAAAAGATTCAGTAACTTTATCAGAAATAGAAATTATATTATCATAAATAGACCATAACTTTAATTCTGACTCTGTATCCCCTAATAAATGAGAATAGTCAGTGTGCAACCATCCTAATTTTTTAGTTGCGATTGTTTTTTCATCTACAAAATAATATGGAGTAGAAAAACCTATTGCTAAGTCATATTTTTTATCAGATATCATAGGCATATATGATTTAGTGTACTTATAGCTATATTCTATATCTATTGACGTAGGTCCACTTATATTATTTTTTCGTTTATATATTGCTGACTTTGTTTTTCCTATTAAACGCCCAAATACTTGAACAAATAATCCCTTTTTCAAAGCTTCAATTATAGGTATCCCTAAAGCCGTAAACTCTTTTTTTTCTGGAAGAACATTTACGTTCTTAGGTATCATATTCATAAACTCACCATCATGTCTTAATAAAAATAAATCTACATTAAATTTATTCGTATCCATAGTATTTAATAAGCTTATAAGTGCTCTTTCAGCCCCACCTATTTCTAAATTATTTGCTACTATCAATATATCTTTCATTTTTATCTCCCATTTAATTAACACTGTTACACATTTAATTTCAATCTATACTTTATAGAATCTACTTTCTTAGGTTCATATATAAATCTTATAAAGTCACGTTTTAATGATTGAATTTTTTCTTTTTTATGATTAAAATAATTTTCTATTTCAATTCCATGACTTTGATGAAAGTACAAGTCATTGACTAATATATCATCATACTTATCAAATTTATTTGGATATACTAGATACTTATTATATATCTCACTTACATTATTTATCATATTTCTCTTTTGAAAATGTATATACATCACTTCTTCTTTTTTTATCTTATTATTTTCACTATAAATTCTATATGTTTTTCCTTCTTCAAAAGTGAATATATTAGTATATTGACTATTATTTATAATCCTAAATGGATGATGCCTAAAATCTATATCAGCTATATACTCACTATTATCAAAAAAATTATACCCAGAATCTATTAACTCTCCTGCAAATCCTTTATGATATCCATCAATAGATTCATCATATCCATATATTGCTGAAGACTTTAACACCATTTTATATGTATCATATTTCATAAAGTTTGTATTAATTTCCTTAGTATTTCGTATAAATGATAAATGCCCCGTTCTAAGCAATTTATCATATTTCTCAAATAAACTATCATCCAAAAACTTATTTATCTCTCCAAATATTAAATCACAATCACAATATCCCCAAAAATCATAATCTTTTATATAATCTTCAAAAATATATCCATAATATGATTTATAATCACAAAGTTTATATGGATTTTTAAGATTTATTTTAAAATCAAATTTAGATTGAAAAAATAGCTTTAATTGGTCAAACGTCTGATTAACCACCTTTATATTCTTTGGTAAATCAAATTTTATATTATTATCTGTAATAATAAGCCAATCAATATCACTATTATATTTACACGACTCTATCCAAAGATTAAAATAATCATTAAACTCTCCAAAATAAGGTAATATCAATATTTTTCTCATAATCCCTCACTTTTTAATTATCTAACTACTTAAAAATATATTTAATATATCACTGTAATAACCTACACCGTTCCATGCGACTACCATTTGGTAATAAAAAAATATTCCATATAGCACAATCATAGAGTAGTTTACTAACCGTTTTTCTTCTCTTGCAAATATATTTTTTATTAACCATGGTAGTAGTATTAAGTTGTATAAAGAAAAGTAAATAGGTAATCGGCCTAACATAATACCACTTCTTGCGATCTTAGATATTATATAAACCCCACTAGATATCAATGACATATTTATACTAATCTTTATTATAGGTGTTAACTTATCTTTTAATATATCTCTATATATAAATGCTAATATTACTGGTACTGACTCAACTAAAATTCTTATTACATTAGTTCCATCATCAGTATCTTTAAACTCATTCATTGAAGATGCATAATCAGAATTTTCTATTACAACTTCAAGTAAACTTGTAAATTTATCAGTAAATATTAATGCAAAAACTATCACTGCTATGAATATCATTGATCTTTTACTCCAAGGTTCATCAACAATTATAAAATATGCTGGTATCATAATAAGTACAGATAAATGAAATGTAGAAAGTAATAATACTATAATTACATAAAGTAAAAATTTCCTATTTAATATGAGACCTGTACACGCAAACATAATAGCTGCTACTAAGAATTGTCTCATTCCATTTAACATCCATGTAAACTGACAAGATAACATAAATAGAAGGACACTTAGTCCATAATTACTAGAATATTTATATAACGTATAAACTATACATATACCTGTTATTGATGCTATGATAAACAACCATATATGAAAATCATCAGATATATACGTTTTTATTAAAATAGAAAACAATCTAAATCCAGGTTCTCTAGCTTCACTATCAAAAATAACATCTTTAGCACTTGAAAGTAGTGGATACTCTTTAAACATATCTATATATGTCCAAGTATCTGCTATACCACTTCTAAGTCCTGAAAAGAATATTATTACTGAAAATGTTACAAACGCCATAAATATATTTACTCTACTTTCATATACTTCATTTCCAACAGCAATATATTTAGAAGTCATCTGTGACATTATTCCAAAAACAATAACCCAGCACAGCATGAATATATACACTTCCATTTATTTAGCTACCTCTCTATTTTTTATTCTTATTAACCAATACAGTAACACCCCAAAAGGGTATGCTAATATTGTCAGTATTTTTTGTGGTGATTCATTTAAAGCATCCTTGTTTTTCATAATTATACTTGAAGATACATAATGTATAGATGACTTGAACCTATGCTTTATTTTTTTATCATATTTCATATGCACCTTCCTCATAAATGCAAACCCTTTAGGATTTTTATAATATTGTTTAAAGATATTCCTGCTAGATCCATCTTCTAAATACTCAACAGTACAAGTTGGCTTATTTAATATAAGCAACTCATATTCCTGGTCAGCTAATAAATATTTATAATCTAAAGGCACAAATTTTTCACCTTCAAACTCCGGATATGGAGGATACTTTTTCATTATATCTGTTCTATAAATAAGATTTTTATCTCCTGTCCCACCATTAATATAAAAATCACACAATCTCATCGATTTTTTATTTGGAAATTTATCTCCTACAATATCACCATTTTTATAATTATCTAGAGATGCTATTCCAGAGTACTTATTACTTCCATTCCTCTTCCAAAAACTAGTGATAATTTCTACCGAATCATCTGGCATAAAATCATCTGAGTCTATACATACGTTTAATTCTGTATCAATTAACTCATATGCCTTGTTATGTGCCGTGTGCATGCCACCATTTTCTTTATATACATAATTTATCTCGAATCCATTATCATTTTTTATCCAACTATCAACTAATTCTTTAGTATTATCAATAGATCCATCATCTACTATCAACCACTTAAAATCTTTACACGTTTGTTTTTTTAAACTCTCATAGCACCTATGAAGAATATACCCCCTATTATAAGTTGGTGTAAAAACTGTTAATGTTACCATCTATACACTCCACCTTTTCATATAAAATTCTTCTAACCATTTTGTATTAGATTTTATATCAAATCCAGCTTTCTCTATCTCATCTTTTAATTCAAATCTTTCATATCCAATTGAAAAATCTAAAACTTTTTTTGCCCAATATTTCGGATCATCATTTAAGTTTAAATATTCTACATTATCGGTAAGAATACCATCTTTAGGTATAGTATCCGATATTATACACTTTAAGCCAGATGATTGAGCCTCTATTAAAGCAATACCTAAACCCTCATATAATGATGGAAATAAAAATACATCCATAGCCTGCATTAAATCATTTACATCCTCTCTAATACCAAGAAATTTAATATCATCTCTCAAATTCATATTTGACACCATTAATTCTATATCTTGCCTAAGCTCTCCATCACCGACTAAAAGTAATACACTATCATTTTCTATTCTCTTTATTTCCTTAAATACATCAATTATGAATTTATGATTTTTTTGAGGATTAAATCTTCCAACATGACCCACAACAAACTTATCTCTTATTCCTAACTCTTCTCTTATCTGTTTAGCTATTTCTTCATTATAAGTATATAAATTTGTATCTATCGCATTATTTAAAATCTTAAAATCTTCAGTATTAAACATCCACTTTCCTGCATCATTTCCGCATGCAAATAAATAATCTGCATATTTTGTAATACTTTTCTTAGCTATCATTTTTATTAAATATTTAAAATTTCTATCTTGATTTACATTATGTGAATGGGCTATAGTAAAAGTCACACCATGTTTTTTTGCATACTTAAGAGGTATAGAACTAAGACAATCCTGATGACAATGAACAATCCTATACTCATTATGTTCTCTAAAAAAACTATCTAAAGACTTTAAATATGAAATACTGAAAGGATTTAATTTTGGAATCCTGTATATTCTCCCCCCTAAAGACTCTATCTCATCATCATAATCAGCTTTATCTTCTCTATGCACAAGAAAGTCAAATTGAACCTTAGATCTATCAATATTTCTATAATAATTCATTATCATAGTTTCAAGACCACCACGCCCCATATATGTAACAATATGAAGTATTCTTATAGGTTCTATCATCTCTCTATCTCCTCAACAGTCAACTTAACAACCTTTTTCTTATCAAAAATTTCTTCCATATGACACCTTCCAAACTTACCCATTTTAACTTTCTCATTATAAGAAAGGTCAATAAACCTCTTAATCTTACCATAAAGGTCATCTACATCTTTAACCTTACAAGTCCATCCATTTTTACCTTCGACAATTGCTTCTCTACACCCAGGAATATCACTAGCTATAAGAGCTCGTCCCATAGCCGCTCCTTCAAGTAAAACATTAGCCATCCCCTCATGATATGAAGGAAGAACTATACAGTGAGAATTCCTTATAAAAGGAATTACATCATCTTGATAACCATAATATTTAATAAAGTTTTTCTCCTCAAACTCCTTAATTATCTCACTATAATCATCTTCAAACCAACCTATAAAGCTAAACTCTACATTGTTATACTCTGATCTTATTCTTTTTATTACTTCAAATAACTCCTCTATACCCTTTTCAGCCATAATTCTTCCAACGAATAAAAACCTTATAACATTTCCAGAAGGCATTGGACAGAAACTAAATTTATCAAGATTTACACCTGCACCATTCATTACTACAGCTTGATCTTGTTTTATAGTTTTATCATCAATTAAAACTTGCGCGTTTCCTTCATTCTCAAATATCACCGATTTTGCCGATTTAAATCCCATTTTATACAATGCACTTACTATTTTTTTTACAAATCCACCTTTATAATATGCACTTCCTAACCCTGTAACATTAGCTATAAACTCACACTTACAAAGCTTAGATGCTATCCCTCCATAAGCGTTTGGCTTTATAGTATAAGAAACAACTATATCTGGTTTTTCTAGTCTTATAAGATTTATATATTCTATAAATAACTTTATATCTTTTATTGGATTTATACTTTTTCTATCTACATAAGTATTTATAGTTCTTACGCCTAAATCTTCTATTCTCTCGGTTTCATTAGAGTAAGGCAGAGATACTACTACATCATGACCTCTTTCAACCAGATTCATGACTAATTCTTGCCTAAACTTATGTATTGTTACAAAGTGATTTGATAAAATTAAAACTTTTTTATTCATAGTACTTACCTACCCCAATAACTAATTAATAGCTTTATCTTTCTTTCCTTCTACTACTCCATCCCTTTTTAAAACTTTTATAAAAGTCATAAAAAAACATTTCATATCAAAATATAAAGACATGTTTTGCACATATTCTCCATCATATTTCGCCTTTACAGATATAAGTAACTCGTCTCTTCCATTTATTTGAGCCCATCCTGTTAGTCCTGGAGTTACATTATTAGCTCCATATTTATCTCGCTCTTGTATAAGATCATATTGATTCCAAAGAGCTGGTCTAGGACCTACTATACTCATATCACCTTTTAAAATATTTATAATTTGGGGTAGTTCATCTAGACTCGTCATTCTTAAAAATCTACCTACTTTTGTTATATACACATCTGGATTTTCTAATAAGTGTGTTGGCATATCTTTAGGAGTATCAATTCTCATAGTTCTAAATTTTAAAATATAGAATTCAGATTTATTTATTCCAATTCTTTTCTGCTTAAATAAAATAGGTCCTTTGGAGTCTACTTTTATTGCTATTATTAAAACTAAAAATATCGGAAATAAAACTATAAGTCCTACTAAGGATAGCGTAATATCTATAATACGCTTTATCTTTTTATAAAAACTACTCATTCTCCAATTACCTACTTTTACCCAATTATTTTTACTTATACTTGCTAAAGTATATCAAATATAATTACTCTCTCCCCCTTAAAGATTATATTCTTTCATATATTATTTATAATAATTTTATCAATTGGTAGTATATTGAGTAAATTACACTATAGTTCCACTTTTTTATAACAAACTACTACTTTTGTATTAATAATATAGTACTCAAACCGGTACTACTTTTATAAAATAAAAAAGTTGTATAAAAATGAATTATACTACTCATCTTTATACAACTTTTAATTTTATTATTTTCGTTTCCAATTTAATATAAATCCTATTCCTTTTCCAGTTGCAAGTAATATTGATAAAAATATTATTGCTAAAAGCGCTCCACTAGAGTCTATAAACACGTCAGTTATACTGCTTACTCTTCCACTTACTTGTAATTGTCTTTTTTCATCGTATATTGCATACATGGCTGTTAGTATAAAACTAAATACAGATGAGAACATTACCTTCTTAGTAAATAGGTATAATACTAATAACATAAATGCTCCTATACATGCATAAATTGAAAAGTGTGCTGCTTTTCTTACTATATATTCTTTGTCATAACCTCTTAACTCATTATATATTTTATCTTTTATACTTATTAACCTTTCATCTGTTAAGGTTACTTTATCCCTAACCTTATCTATTAATTCTACTGCTTTATGTGATTGTTGAAATGATGTATACCCTTCTTGGCTTGAGAAATAATACATACTTCCCATAGCTAATATTAGTAATACAATGCATATAGCCTTTTTCATAATCCAATCTCCTTGTATATATTATATTTATTCATATATATAAAGCTATTATATTTTATATTGTAATTTTTTTCAAATTTAATAACTCTTATAACTTGAATTTAATGTGCTATAACTGCTAATTATAAGTAATATACAAAAGAACAAAAATATATTTTGGAAAAAATATACTTTATATTCGTTTTTGAATTTTTATACTATTGAATATATTTCCTCAATGGAATATAATTAGTTATACTTAAAAAATATGCGAAAGAAGGGATTATTTTGTCAAAATTAAAGAAAATTGTAATTGGATTAGTTATTTTAATTATAGCTATACCGGCTACAGCTTTTGGATATGTATATTATAAACTTAATAGTATGCACGATAGTACAGCTGATGAATCTATACTTAATAGTGAAGATTATAAATCAGATAAATCAATTACTAATATTTTATTAGTAGGTACAGATGGTAGAAGTACTAATGATAATGGTACTAGATCTGATTCTATGATGATACTTACAGTTGATAACAAAAATAAAAGCTTAAAGCTTACATCATTAGCTCGTGATAGTTATGTTGATATTCCAGGTCATAGTAAAGAGAAGCTAACTCATGCTTACGCTTATGGTGGTATTAACTTATTAGTTGAAACTATCGAAAAAAACTTTGAATTAGATATACAAAATTATGCTGTTGTTGATTTCTTTTCATTTATGGATATAGTTGATACTGTTGGTGGAGTATCTGTTGATGTAGATAGTTCTGTAATCAAAGAGTTCAATAGGTATATCGGTGATTGTTATAATTTAAACACTAATAGCAATAAAGGAAGTATAGAGTATATAAAATCTGCTGGAGTACATAAATTAAATGGTTATCAAGCTCTTGCTTATGCTCGTATAAGATATAACGATACTGCATTTGAAAGAGATAAAAGACAAAGACAACTTATAGAAGGTCTTGCTACAAGTCTAAAAGAACTACCTGTATCTAAATATCCTGCTTTACTAGATACAATACTTCCATATATTAAAACAAATATGAAAGCGGGAAAAATATTATCACTTGGTACTAATATTTTAGGGTTAATAGGTAATGGAATAACACAAATGGAATTCCCAATTGATGATAATGTCAACTCAACTGGTGGTATAGTTGATGGTAAAGGTTGGGTTCTTCAATATGAAAAAGATTCATTAGATATATTACATGATTTTATATTTAACAATATAGAGTATAATGGATAATTTTCAAATAAAAAACACCTCATTTAGAGGTGTTTTTTTATCCTATAGTTTTTATTATCCCTTTTGCTATTGCTTCTCCCATTTTAATTCTTTTAGCAGGAGTATTTACTGCTTGTATGTCTGTTAAATTCATATATGAACACTCTATTATAACAGATGTTGCTTTTACTTCTCTAATTACATGATAGTAATCTCTTCCATCATCTAGTGTTCTTGTCCAAGCTCCTCTAGTAGCTATATTTTGTACTGTATTACTTGCTATACTATTTAATATATTTTGAGCTAAGGTCTTACTTGGCCCTCCATTTTTATCTTTTATAGAATAAATTGCATGAGCACCATTTCCATTTCCTTCAGATGTATCATTATGTATGCTTACAAATAGACTTGCATCTAAAGTATTTGATAATGATGATCTCTCAGCTAATTCTAATTTTGTATTTGAAGGTATTTCTGATGTTCTTGTCATAACTACATCATATCCATTTACAACTAAATAATTTGCTGTTGCAAGTGATATTTCTATATTTAAATCCTTTTCTTTAAATCCTGAACCAACTGCTCCAGAGTCTTTTCCTCCATGGCCTGGATCAATTACTATAACGCCATTATTAACTCTACACACTTGCTCTATGGAACTAACACTTCCATCATTACCTGTTACAACAACTTTTATGTTATATACCCCAGTTATTAAATTTACAGTCGGTACTATTAGTTGATAGCCACTATTTTCTCCATTGGTATATCCTGGATACGCTGCATTTACATCTGGTCTACTCCCTCCAGTTGTTGCACTTCCCATAAACTTATTATTCATATATATATTTACACTTTTAACACCACTTGCATTTAATGCCCATCCTCTTATTTCCATATATGAGCTTTCTTTTTTATTAAAGCTATTGCTTGGTGTATCTATATGTATTTTAGCATTTGGCTTTTTTATTAAAATTGATGTTTCAATTAAATATTTACTTCCATCTACTCCAATTGACTCTACTTTTATAATATGAGTTCCTGGTGATATTGTATTTTTATCTATTATATATGAATATCCACTGTTAGCTCCTCCTGGGTATCCTGGATATGCAGCATTTACGTCTGGTCTAGATCCACCAGTTGCTGCATTTCCATGGTATGCTCCATCTACATATACTTTTACTTGTGATACTCCACTCGGATTTAGTGACCATCCTCTTACTTCTATATCTTCATTATTTATTGTTCCTGATGGACTATCTACACAGACTAATCCAGTACCTTTTTTCATTTCAATTGATACTTCACTTGAATATTTACTTTTATCTACACCAATAGATTCTACTTTTATTGTATGAGTTCCTGGTGATACTTTACTTTTATCTATAGCATATGAGTATCCACTGTTTACTCCTCCTGGATATCCAGGATATGCCGCATTTACATCTGGTCTCGATCCACCAATTGCTGCATCTCCATAGTATATTCCATCTACATATACTTTTACTTGTGATACTCCACTTGGATTTAATGACCAACCTATTACTTCTATATCTTCATTATTTATTGTTCCTGATGGACTATCTATACAGACTAATCCAGTACCTTTTTTCATTTCAATTATAGTTTCTCTAGTATCTATACTTCCATCTGTACCTATAGATTCTACTCTTATTTTATGATTACCTGGTGATATTTTATTTTTATCTATAGTATATGAGTATCCACTATTTTCTCCACCTAAGTATCCTGGATGCGCATCATTTACATCTGGTCTAAATCCACCTATGTTAGCATTTCCAAAGTATACTCCATCTACATATATTTTAACTTGAGATACTCCACTTGAGTTTAATGACCATCCTCTTACTTCTATATTCTCATCATTTATTATGCCTGATGGACTATCTATGCACATTATAGAGCTAGACTTTAAATTACTAGTATCACTTTCTTCTATTATATGTATATTTTCTTCTAAAACATCTTCTCCTATTTGCTCTTCATAAGCTATAGGTGGAGTTATATCATTACTATTAGTAGTAATATTTTCTTCCCCAAATGAATAGTTAACGAATAATGTGTTTATAATAATAATGCTAGATAATAATTTTGCTACTAATTGCATTATTCTCCCCCTATGATTTGTAATATTTTATTTATTGTTTTTACAAAATAATTTTGACTATAATTGGGAACTTCATAAGTCATTTGTACGCTATTTATATCATATATACTTGACATTCTATACATTAACCCTGCAATTCCTCTTGACCAGTTAATATCCGTCGCATACTGATGCCAGTTTCCATTTGTTGTATCATAATACCATCTCATTTTATACAATGTATTTTGATTAAACTTAGCTCTATGTATATAATTTTCAGATATCCACTTAGCTCCACCTTCTATTGCCTTTTGTGGTGTTGTCCAACCTTCTTGGTATGCCTTTGATGCTCCACCTGATATTACGTTATTATCTACTGCTGCTATTCCAAAGAAATTATATACAGTCACAGGTGTTTCTAATACATTTCCTTTATGGTCTGTCGTTAAAGTTACTCCTTTAGATAAAGTTGAAGATCCATAACCTGTTTCCCATAACGCATGTGCTACTAAATATAATGGGTCTATATTATATTTTTGGGCAGCATTTATAAAAGCTTCTCCCTGTCCAGATAAGCTATTTGTATTAGGATTTTTTAATACAGTATCTAAAAAGTCATTAAGCTCTTTTGCCGACTTAAGATTTCTAAATGTATTTATTTTTAAAAATTGGAACATATCTTTATTACTATCTTTAAAACTGTTATAATCCATATACCATCTTACTTCTTCATCAGTTGCATTTACATAAACTGAATTTCCTGATGAATTGGTTGACCATATTTTATTACTTCCCTTTTCAATCTGCTTTTGTACATGTTTATCAAAAGTAAAATCTAAAATATTGCTTTCAATAACTTTTAGTTCATTTAACTGTGTAGTTGCTACACTTACACTTCCATCATTTCCGTAAACTTCAACTTTTATAGTATGGCTTCCTGACGAAAGCTTTTTATAATCAATCGAATAACTAAATCCACTATTTGCTGAATTTGGATACTGAGGATAAATTGAATTTACATCTAATCTACTTCCACCTATATTTGCATTTCCACAGTATTCTCCATCTACATATACCTTTATATGGTTTACACCACTTGCATTAACTGCCCAACCTCTAAGAGTTAAGTCATTATTATTTACAATATAATTTCCATTTGGACTATCTATACACGTTATTGGGTCTGGCTTTTCCAGGTTAATAGATATCTCTCTAGAATCTACGCTCCCATCTGTTCCTATAGACTCAACTTTTATTATATGATTACCTTTAGTTAGTGTATTTTTATCTATAATATATGAGTATCCGCTATTTTTCCCTCCAGGATATCCTGGGTATGCAGCATCTACATCTGGTCTACTTCCACCTATATTTGCATTAGCATAATAGTTTCCATCTACATATATCTTTACTTGTGATACTCCACTTGTATTTAGTGACCATCCTCTTACTTCTATATTCTCATTATTTATTACACTTGATTGAGTATCTATGCACATTCTATTTTCTGGTTTTTCCATGTATATAGATATCTCTCTATAATCTATGCTTCCATCATTTCCTATAGATTCTACTTTTATAATATGCTCACCTTTAGTTAGTCTATCTTTATCTAAGATATATGAGTATCCACTGTTTTCTCCTCCTGGGTATCCTGGATATACTTCATTCACATCTAATCGACTTATACCTGTATTCGCATCTGCGTAGTATTTTCCATCTACATATATCTTTACTTGTGATACTCCACTTATATTTAATGACCATCCTCTTACTTCTATGTTCTCATTATTTACTACACTAGACTGAGTATCTATGCACATTAAATTTTCTGGCTTTTCCATGTATATAGAGATTTCTCTATAGTCGACACTTCCATCCACACCAATAGACTCCACTTTTATTATATGTTCCCCTTTACTAATAGTGTTCTTGTCTATTGTATATGAGTATCCACTATTTTCTCCTCCTGGATATCCTGGATATACTGCATTTACGTCTGCTCTACTCCCACCTATATTTGCATTCCCATGATACCTTCCATCTACGTATACTTTTACTTGTAATACCCCACTTGTATTCAATGACCATCCCTTTACTTCTACGTCTTCATTGTTTACTACACTTGATTGTGTGTCGATACACATTATATTACTTGACTTAACTACACTTTGATTCACAATTGAAGTTTCATCTGTAGTCATATCTGCATTATTTTCAAGTGCAAATGAATAATCAGTTGCTATTAAGTTTGCTACATATATAGCTGTAATAATTTTTGACGTCACTTTTATATTCAATATTTCTCCTCCTTATGTAAATATTACCTCTATATAATATTATCATAATTGCACTTATATTATAATAAAATATCGAAAAAAGAAGTCACCTATCAAATATTCATATAATTTAGACAATAAATAAAGCCATCAGAGTCTTTTTCTAAAGACAATAATGGCTTTATTCTACAAACAAATTAAAATTAAATAAATATAAAATATCCTATATTTCTTGCTAATCCATTTTTATAAAACTTATTTTTAACTACAGATGCTTTTCTACCAATTAAACCTTTATCTTTTAAGCTATAAAATTCAATTAGTGTATTTTTTTGCTCTTTAGTTAAATCATTTTTATATACATCATAGAAGCTTTTAGCTTGAACAAGAGTGTCATTTATACTCTTCGTTATCTTATTTACATTACTTAACTTACTTGTATAATATTTTAAACTCTTATAATTATGTGCTCCAACTTCATTTCCACCATGTTGTCTATATAACATAGTCTGCTTATTTACAATACCTATTTGCCCAAAACAACTTGCTACTAATCCTATCCACCAATCGTGCATTATACATCCTTGTGGTATATTAATACTCATTTCCATTAATTTCCTGTTCATCATCATAGTACATCCAGTAATGTTGTTTTGTACTAATAAATTATTTAATGCTCTTTTATTTGCATCAAGTTTTTGGTACTCCCAGAAAGATTCATTTAAAATATTTAAGTTAGAATCAACAACTTTTAAATCTGTATGCACTAATATTGGAGTATTTTTAGAATACTTTTCTTCTAGTCTTTTCATCTCATCAAAAGTTAATTGTATTTTTTCATTAATCCAAAAATCATCTTGGTCTGCAAACATACAATAATCATTTTTCGAATATTTCATTAACTCTGCAAAGTTAAGCTTTGCTCCTAATCCTCTTTTTCCGTCTTCTATTACAACTATTTTTTCTGGATACTTATTTGCGTATTCCTTTATTACGCTTAGCGTATTATCTTTAGAACCATCATCTCTTATAAATAACTTCCAATCAGAATATGTTTGATTTATAATTGATTCGATTTGTTCTGAGACATACTTTTCTCCATTGTAAGTTGCCATCAAAATATCTATCATCATTAACACTCCTAATTTACTATTTTAATTTTTCTTAATAATACTACTACTTTATCAAAGCATCTTTTACTAAATAGTAAGCTAAATAATAAAGGATATACTAATTGGAAACTTAATCCTGAGAATGTGAACATATTTGAGAAGAAGTTTAGCATAGTAATAGTATTCATAATTGCCATTCCTGTTATAAGGAACTGACTATCATTACCTAATAAATATCTATATACTAAAACAAGTAATGCAAAATATACATATATAAGTATAACTCCACCCCAGCCCGAGTTTACAAATGCACTTGAGAACATTGAAGAGACAGTAAGATGAGGACTCACTTGTTTCACTTCATCATATTCTTGTGGTGATATACTCTCAATTCTTTTTCCTATAAAATCAGGTAATATAGATGTCTTTAAAAACTTTGATGTATTTTCTAAATTTAATGGCACATTATTATAGTATCTTACATTTTCTTCAAAGTTAGCTAATGGAGATGTCATATATATATATCCCCAGAACATAGGCTTAGGAACTATTGAGTTTCTAAAGCTATCACTTGCTTCTCCTACTGCCATTATATAAGTACTATCATTTACATTTCCTTTAGTATCATGATTATAGTTAGACCTTACATTACCCATTATTCCAAATATATATAAAAATACTATTGCAAATATAGATAAAAATGCTATATTCTTTAAGCTTAAAAGCCCCTTCCACATTTCTAATACAAATACACTTACACAACTTATTACAATCATCATTAACATACCTCTGTTGTATGTAAGTAAACTTGGAAGTAAGTTAATTAAGAAATATACTATATATATTTTTTTCTTTTCTACAAGTAATCTATGGAATGTATATACTGCTAAAAATGCATTAAATGTAAATAAAATAACATGGAATGTTGGAATTCCAGCATAATGTATATATACATAGTCATTTTTTAATATAGCAATTTCTACAAATGGAATTGCTCCTTCATATATAAATTCTAGTACATTACCTAATAATATTAAAATACTTAAAATCCCTATATTTAAAGGATTTCTTTTATCAACCTTTTTTTGTACAAATTTTTTATCATAAAAATACCCTAATACTATAGATATAATAATTGTACTTATAAAGAATATCATTGATACTGTTGAAAGCTTTGGATATAAATTAGACCATCCTAAGTTATACAATACTAAAATCAACGATAAACTTATCGAGTATAAATAATACGGGTTTAATGATACGCTAAAATTCATTCTATACCCCCTCCAATTTTAATTTTAGAATTTTACGCTTAAAATATTAAAGATGATAAAATACTTATCATCTTTAATAGGCTCATTATTTATTTGAATACATTTTTTCGTAATAATCAGCATATTCACCTGATAGTATATTTTCCCACCAAGCTTTATTATCTAAATACCATTGAATAGTCATAGCTATACCAGTATCAAAGTTATACTTTGGTTTCCATCCTAATTCTTG